>JBIQLB010000021.1:0-10755 GCA_044464665.1 Nocardioides sp. | reverse complement strand
ACGGGAAGCGCCCCAACGCCTGAGCGCAGGCTCCCGTGACTGACACGTCCGAGCTCCTGGGTCGTACGGCGACCCGGGAGCTCGTCGTCTCCGACGCCGACACCGCGATCGCGGTCGGCTCGGGCAGCCTCTCGGTGCTCGGCACGCCGGTGCTCCTCGCCTGGTGCGAGGCGACCACCTGCGCCGCGATCGACCTCCCCGAGGGCTCGACCTCGGTGGGCACCCGGGTCGCCCTGGAGCATCTCGCCGCCTCCCCGGTCGGCGCGGGCGTCATCGTCACCGCGACCGTCGTCCACGTCGACGGCCGCCTCCTCCGCTTCGCCGTCGAGGCCCGTGACCCCGCCGGCAAGCTGCTCGGCTCCGGCGAGGTCACCCGCGTGATCGTCGACGCCGAGCGCTTCCTCTCCCGGCTGAGCTAGAGACATGCTTCTTCCAAGGTGTGGACCATCTGACAGCTAGGTGCGCGCGTCGCTCAGGTCCGGCGGTGGAAGGCGACCCCTTCGGGACCGTAGTGATGTTGGTAGTGGGGGTCGTGGATGCGGCGGTGGTGGAAGCCGCAGAGCGGGACGGCATCGGCGAAGTCGGTTGAGCCGCCATGGCTCCAGGGTTGTCGATGATGAAGCTCGCACCAGGAGAACGGTCGTTGGCAGCCGTCGGCGGCACAGGTGTCGTGGATGGTGGCCAGGGCGGTGCGCTGGGCTTCGGTGAAGAGGCGAGAGGTCCGGCCCAGGTCCAGTGGTTGTGAGGCTCCGCCGAGGACGGCGGGGAGGATGCCGGCTCCACACGCCAGTCGGCGGGCCTCACCGGAGGAGAGGTCCGTGCCGGTGTCGAGGTGGGCGGCCTTCAACGCGCCGCGCAGGGTGTCCTCGGTGATGGTGACGATCACGGTGGCGGCGACCTTGCCATGGAGCCGGTCGGTGGGCAGGTGGTCGAGGAGCTCGCAGAACGCCTCTCCACGGGCGCGGTCCCAGTCGGCACACGCCTCGCGGGGCCCGGCCTGGGTCTGGGTGGCGCCGAGGCGGGCCCGACGGGGTGCCGTCATCGAGTGGAGCAGCTTGCGCAGCAGGTGCCCTTGGGCGGTGGGGACGGTGAAGTGTCCGGTCACGGTCCCATCGGCGTTGTCATGCAGGCTGAGCCGGGCACGTGCGTAGGCGTCGGTCTCCTCCTCGCGCAGCAGACCGTCCTCGTGGGCATCCACCACGCTCTGGTCGGGCTCGACCGTGGTCAGAGCGCGGCGAGCGGCACGGCGTAGTTGGTCCGGTGCCAGCGTCTGGGCCTTCTGGACGAGGTCCTGCTCGACCCGCGTGACTTGCTCGGGCGTCAGGCCGGCCGGCAGTTGGTCGGTGGCCCGCACGATCACCCGCGCGTGCTCGGGTGACAGCATGCCGTCGCTGAGCGCCTGGCTGGCCGGCCGGCTCGGGGTCTCCGACGCGTTGAGCGCGGTCGCCAGGCGGACGTCCGATGCCGCTCGAGCGGCGCCGGTGTGCGTGCGCCGCGCCAGCCACGAGGAGGTGTCGGCCAACCCGGTCCGATCCGCGACTCGGGCACCATCGGCGGCCGCGACCACCGAGAGCCGGACTGCTTCGAGCCGTCGGACGGCCCGGTCCAGCTCCACCAGCGTCGCATCCGGGTCGGCCCCCGCCAACCGTGGAGCCAGCCCGTCGATGACTCGATGCAGCTCACCCAGCGCAGCGGCCGCCGGCGGTGCGGCTGGAGGCTCGAGCAGGGAGAGGGTCATGCGTCGATGATAGATCGAACATATGTACGAATCAAGAGGTTGATCGAGGAATCTCGGCGCGGGCGAGCTCGACCGGCGCTGTGCGCGGTCGTGGCCTGCAAGGCCTCTGGGACCGGTCAGGAATCGAGAAGAGTCACCCCGGGCCGAGCGCCTAGGGTCGGGCGCATGAACTCTCTGGAGACCATCGCCCTCGAGGTGGCCGATCCGACGGCCGCCCGTGACTTCTACGCCCGCGCCTTCGGTCCTGGCCTGCCCCTGGACTTCCGGGCCGCCGAGCCCCCGACCGAGGGCTTCCGCGGCTTCCACATCTCGATCACCATGGCCCAGCCCGCCGACGTCGACGGTCTCGTCGAGACCGCGCTGGCCGCCGGCGCGAGCGAGATCAAGCCGGTGCGGAAGTCCCTGTGGGGTTACGGCGGCGTGCTGCGGACGCCGGACGGCTCGATCTGGAAGGTCGTCAGCTCCAAGAAGAAGAACACCGGCGCCGCCAGCAGGGCGATCGAGAGCATCGTGCTGCTCATCGGCGCGGACGACGTGGCCGCCAGCAAGAGGTTCTACGCCGACCGGGGTTTCGGCGTCGCCCGCTCCATGGGCAGCAAGTACGTCGAGTTCGAGCCCGGCTCCGGCGCCGTGACCCTCGGCCTGCTCGGCCGCAAGGCGCTGGCCAAGGACGCCGGCGTCCCGACCGAGGGCAGCGGGTCGCACCGCGTGGTGCTCGTCGGAGGCAGCGCCGCCGCCACCGACCCCGACGGGTTCGTCTGGGAGCCCGCCGCCGGCGAGTAGGCCCCCGCCGGGGCGCGGCTCAGATCCCGAACGTGTTGCGCGGGTACGGCGCGTTCACGTCGGTGATCACGTTGACCAGGTAGGGGACGTTCGAGGCGAAGGCCCGGTCGAGCGCCGCGCCGATCCGGGTCGGGTCGGTGACCGTCTCGCCGGCCCCGCCGAGCGCCTTGACCACCTCGTCGTACCGGGTCTGCTGGTTCAGGTCCGCGGCGACGTCGTACCCGTAGAGCATCTGCATCGGCTGCTTCTCCAGCCCCCAGGCGGAGTTGTTGCCGCAGATCATCACGACCGGCAGGTTGTGCCGGACCAGGGTGTCGACGTCCATCAGCGACATGCCCGCGGCGCCGTCGCCGTAGAGCAGGACGACCTGCGCGGAGGGCCGGTGCAGGCGGGCCGCGATGGCCGCGCCCATGCCGGCGCCGAGGCAGCCGTACGGGCCGGGGTCGAGCCAGCCGCCGGGCCGCTTGGGCTCGACGAACTTGCCGGCGAAGGAGACGAAGTCGCCGCCGTCGCCGATGACGATGGCGTCCTCGGCCAGGCGGGGCAGCAGCTCGCCGTAGATCCGCGCCGGGTGGATCGGGTCGGCGGTCGCGGTGAGCAGCTCGGCGTCGCGAGCGGTCGCCGCTGCCACCGTCTGCTGGAGCTGGTCGACCCAGGCGCTCCAGTCGGGCTTGGCGGACAGACCCTCGACCGCGGTGCGCAGGCCGTCGAGCACCAGGGTCAGGTCGCCGGAGGCGGACCCGGCCAGCTCGGCGTGGCCGGAGATCTGGCCGGGGGAGTCGGCGAGATGGACGACGCGTGCGGGAGCGGCCCCGTCCTTGCCCCCGAACACCCCGTAGCCCAGCCGGAAGTCCAGCGGTGTGCCGGCCACGATCACCAGGTCGGCACCGCCCAGCGCCTGCCCACGAGCCTTAGTGACCAGCATCGGGTGGCCGCCGGGGATGAGCCCGCGGCCCATGCCGTTGGTGATCGCCGGGAGGCCCAGGCCCTCGACGAGGCGCAGGGCGGCGTCCTCGGCGCCGTCGGCCCACACGTCGGTGCTGAGCACGACGACCGGCCGGGAGGCCTCGCCGAGCAGCCGGGCGATCGCGGCGATGGCGTCGCCGTCGGGCTCCACGCGAGGACGCTCGGTCACGGCCGGGCGCACCGAGGAGGCGCTGTTGAAGAACTCGTCCATCGGCACGTCGACGAAGACCGGGCCGCGGTGCGGCGCGCCGGCGACCTCGAAGGCCTCGTGCAGGCCGGTCGCCATCTCGGCGGCGGTGGGGATGGTGCGGGCGAGCTTGGCGACCGGCGCGATGATCGGCGGCTGGTCCAGCTCCTGCAGCGCGCCGGTGCCCCAGCGGTTGGCCGGCGCGCGGCCGCCGACGACGACCATCGGGGCACCGGAGAACTGGGCCTGCGCGATCGCGCTCACGCCGTTGGTGACGCCGGGACCGGCGGTGAGCACGGCCAGGCCGGGCGTGCGGGTCAGCTTGCCCATCGCCTCGGCCGCGAACGCCGCGGTCTGCTCGTGGCGCACGTCGAGGATCCGCATCGGCGGATCGGCCTTGACCGCGCCGTCGTACATCGGGAAGACGTGGGCGCCGGACAGGGTGAACATCGTCTCCACGCCATGGGCGCGGGCGACGGCGACGGCGTGCTCTCCGGCGTGGGCCTCGACGGCCTCGCCGTGCTCCGGGGTGCTGGGCTCCTGGGTCATGGAGCCGAGGCTACTGGTCGGTCACCTCAATGGTGACGGGGTGTGACGAAGTAGGCGCTGTTGGTCGCCTTGAGCTGGTCGATGAGCACCAGCAGCAGGTCCGTGCGGACGGCCGGCCGCTGGGTGCCCAGGCCGAGCTGCAGGTGGAGGCTGCGCAGGTAGTTCTGCACGTTGCCGGCGACGTGGAAGGGATTGTGGTCGACGTCGCCCGCGGGTCGGGCGCCCGCGGCGAGCCGGGCGATCCACGGCTCCAGCACGTCCAGGCCGAGTACGTCGCGCCGCAGCAGATGCATCGTCGCCAGCGCGAGCCGGTCGACCTCGCCACAGACGAAGAACTCCTCGGTCGGCGCCAGCAGCCGGTCGGCGATCACGTCGAGCACGACGGTCAGCTCCATCCGGCCCAGGTGCGGGGAGCGGGCCAGCGCGCCCAGGGCGTCGGCGCCGTGGGCCACCGCATGGGCCCAGCCCTTGCCCGGCACGAAGCCGCGCAGATCCCGCTCGCGGCCCAGCCAGCCCATCAGCCGGTCGCCCCAGCGCAGCACCACCTCGGTCGTGGTGAGGCCGGCCTGGGTGTCCCGGTCGACGCACTCGGTGAGGATCAGCGCGGAGAAGCTGCGCCGGAAGACGGTGTCGGTGCCGGTCTCGCCCAGCCCGATGTCCAGGCCGTGGCACATCCCGTCGCCGAGGCCGACCAGCAGGTCGTCGTACACGCCCTCGTCGACCCAGGTGGCCATGGTCGGGAAGGCGATCGCGTCGCGCACGGCCGGATCGGGGTCGCCGAGCATCCGGGTGAGATCCTCGGTCAGCTCCACCAGCGAGCGCCCCTCGGGCACGCGGAGGCCGTCGGCCACCACCTGCTCCCAGAAAGCGATCCCCCGCGCGGACATGGCATCGATTCTCTCATCCGGGCGGGGCGCCCGGTCCGAAACCGTCCAGCCTGGGAGCGGGCCCTACCCTGTCGTCATGTCGTCGCCGCTGGAGCGTGTGTGGGCCCATGCCGGGCTCGCGGAGGTGGACCTGGACTGGCTCGCCCTGCTGCAGGCGGACTGGCAGATCATCGCCGACCTCTCCTTCGCCGACCTGGTGCTCTGGGTCGCCGACCGCGACGGCAGCGGGTACTGGGCGGTGAGCCAGATGCGGCCCACGACCGGCCCCACGGCGCTGGTCGACGACGTGGTCGGCACGTTCGTCGAGCGGGGCGTCCGGCCGCTGCTCGACGCGGCCTTCGACGGCCGGATCGCGCGCGAGGGCGACCCGGAGTGGCGCGAGGACGTGCCGGTGCGGGTGGAGGCGTTCCCGGTACGCCGCGGCGAGCGGGTGATCGCCGTCGTGGCCCGCAACACCAACCTGCGCGGCGTACGCACCCCCAGTCAGCTGGAGCTCGCCTATCTCCAGACCGCCGGCGAGCTGACCCAGATGATCGCCCGCGGAGGCTTCCCCTTCCCCGGCCAGCGCTCCGACCACGCGGACTCACCGCGCGTGGGCGACGGCTTCATCCGGGTCGACTCCTTCGGCCGGGTCGACTACGCCAGCCCGAACGCGCTCTCGCTCTTCCGCCGCCTCGGGCTCACCGGCGACCTGGCCGGCCAGGATCTCGCCGCGATCACCCGGTCCCTGGTGCCGCCCCGCCGCCGCCTCGACGAGGAGACGCTGAGCAGCGTGCTCTCGGCCCGGATGCCGCGCGACACCGAGATCGACACCGGCGTGGTGACCGTGATCCTGCGGGCGATCCCGCTGCGGCCCGAGGGCGTGCACACCGGCGGGCTGATCCTGCTGCGCGATGTCACCGACCTGCGCCGGCGCGACCGCGAGCTGGTCACCAAGGACGCCACCATCCGGGAGATCCACCACCGGGTGAAGAACAACCTGCAGACCGTGGCCGCGCTGCTGCGGCTGCAGGCGCGTCGCATCGACTCGCCCTCGGGACGCGAGGGCCTGGAGGAGGCCGTACGCCGCGTGGGCGCGATCGCCGTCGTGCACGACACGCTGAGCCAGACCTTCGACGAGTCGGTCGACTTCGACGCGGTCGCCGATCAGCTGATCGGGCTGGTCGCGGAGGTCGGCTCGCGGGAGGAGCCGGTGACGATCCTGCGCAAGGGCAGCTTCGGCACGGTCGGCTCGGAGGTCGCCACCCCGCTGGCCATGGTGCTCACCGAGCTGCTCCAGAACGCGCTGGAGCACGGCTTCCCCTCCGGCGGGCCGGGCCTGGTGCAGGTCACCGCGGCCCGGTCGGAGACCGAGGTCCGGGTGGAGATCCTCGACGACGGGATCGGCGTGCCGGCCGGCTTCGACGCCGGGGAGTCGGCCAGCCTCGGGCTCTCCATCGTGCGGACGCTCGTGGGGGAGCTGGGCGGGCGGTTCTCGATCGGGCCGGCGCCGCAGGAGCGCGGGGACGGGACGATCGCCGAGCTCGTCGTACCGGTCAGACTGGCGCGCTGAGGAGCGCGGTCAGGCCGTGCGGACGCGGGCGCGGGCGTTGCGCCGCTTGAGCGCGCGCCGCTCGTCCTCGCTGAGTCCACCCCAGACGCCGTGGTCCTGCCCGACCTCGAGGGCCCAGGCGAGGCACTGCTCGCGGACCTCGCATCGTCGGCACACCTGCTTGGCCTCCTCGATCTGGAGGATGGCCGGACCGGTGTTGCCGATCGGGAAGAACAGCTCCGGGTCCTCGTCGAGGCACGCGGAGCGGTGGCGCCAATCCATGGCGTGGAACTCCAGTTCTGTCGTGTGTGAACGCATTCACTAGGTCGGGCCCACCGCCGCCCCGGTCGGGAGAGTCGGTGGGATTGGGTGGCTGCCCGAGGGTGTCGCGGGGCAACCCGATCGATCGTTCCAACAAAGGGGTGTCCTGCACAAGACCCCGCGCTGGTCAGGTTCGTCACAGAGACGGGCCCGGAAGCGACCCTCGGGCGTCGCCTAGGGTCTGCAGATGTGAACGCGCCGACCGACGAGTCTGTTCCCGCGCCGCTGCTGACCGCGGCGGGGCTGGTCCTGGTCCAGGGGATCGGCACGGCGATCTACGGAGCCGGGGAGCTGGTGCACCTCACCTCCGACCGGCTGGTCATGGGGATCACCACCGCCGCGTTCTTCCTGGCCTACGGCGGCGGGCTGATCGCGTGCGCCTGGGGGCTGCGGCGGACGCGGACCTGGGCCCGTGGGCCGGTCCTGCTGGCGCAGCTGATCTGGCTGGGCCTGGCCTGGGGGTTCCGGCACGGCGACACGCTGGTGATCGCCCTGGTGCTGGCGGTGCCCGCGATCGTCGTACTGGCCGGGATGCTGCACCCGCGCTCGATCGACGCCCTGGAGCGCTGACTCAGCCCTGGCGCATCGAGGTCCGCAGCTGCTCCAGCGTGCGGGCCAGCAGCCGGGAGACGTGCATCTGGGAGATGCCGATCTCGGCGGCGATCTGCGACTGGGTCATGTTGCCGAAGAAGCGCATCGTCAGGATGCTCCGCTCGCGCGGCGGCAACTGCTCGAGCAGCGGCCGGATCGACTCGCGGATCTCGATGTGCTCCAGGGCCTCGTCGTGCTCGCCGAGGCTGCCCAGCACCGAGCCGTCGCCGTCGTCCCCGTCGCCGGCGTCCAGGGAGATCGTGGAGTAGGCGTTGGCGCTCTCCAGGCCCTCCAGCACCTCCTCGATCGAGGAGCCGATCCGCTCGGCGACCTCGCGGGGCGTGGGGGAGCGGCCCAGCTCCTGGGAGAGGTCGCTGGTGGCGGTGCCGATGGCCAGCCGCATCTCCTGCAGCCGCCGGGGGACCCGGATCGCCCAGCCCTTGTCGCGGAAGTAGCGCTTGATCTCGCCGAGGATCGTCGGGGTGGCGTACGTCGAGAACTCCACGCCGCGCGCGGGATCGAACCGGTCCACCGCCTTGATCAGCCCCACCGTGCCGACCTGCACCAGGTCGTCCAGCGGCTCGCCGCGACCCTGGAACCGGCGCGCGCAGTGGCCGACCAGGGGCAGGTGCAGGGCGATCAGGCGCTCGCGGGTGGCCGTCGCCGTCTCGGCGTCGGTGCCGTCGTCGCCGAGCACCCCGAAGAGCGCCCGGCTCAGCTCGCGCGGATCGGGCTCGGGCAGATCCGCTGTCTCCCCCATTCGATCCATCAGATCAGCGTGCTCGAGGAGAGTCGCAGGACGACGGCGCGGCGGTCGCCGCTCGCCGGTCCGGCCTCCACGCTGTCGGTCAGGGTGCTGAGCACCTGCCAGGCGAAGCCGTCGGTGTCGGGGAAGGAGGGGTGCGCCGCCCCGTCGGCGGAGATGTCGATCTCGATCGAGCCGTTGCCGAGGCGGAAGTCGGCGGTGAGGTGACCGGCGTGGTTGCCGTCGAGGACCAGGGAGCACGCCTCGCTGACGGCCATCTTCAGGTCGTCGATGTCCTCGATGGTGAAGTCCAGCCGGGCGGCGATGGCCGCCGCGGTCGCCCGCAGGGTCGCGACATAGGCCAGATCCGCGGGCACCCGGAGGGTGACGTCGGCGGAGTCCTCGGGCTCAGGGTGCATATCCGCACCCTATGAGATCGGGCCTGCCGGCACCCGGGGGTGTCGACAGGCCCGAAGGAGAGGAAGGTCAGGCCTTCTTCGTCTCCCAGAAGATCTCCGCGATCTCGTCGATCTTGGCGAGCAGCTGGTCGGCGACGGAGGCGTCGAGGCTGCCCTTGGTGCCGGTGGCGCCGGCGAGCTTGGTCGCCTCGTTCACCAGCGTGTGCAGCTGCGGGTACTTCTCGAAGTGCGGAGGCTTGAAGTAGTCGGTCCACAGCACCCAGAGGTGGTGCTTGACCAGCTCGGAGCGCTGCTCCTTGATGATCAGCGCCCGGGTGCGGAAGTCCGGGTCGTCGTTGTCGGCGACCTTGGCGATGACCGCCTTGATCGACTCGGCCTCGATCCGGGCCTGGGCGGGGTCGTAGACGCCACAGGGCAGGTCGCAGTGCGCGGTGGCCTCGACCGTGGGGGCGAAGAGCTTGAACAGCATGAGGTCCCTCTCCATTCTTCTTCCGGCTCGATACGTTGCGTTACGTTCGCGTACTGCGACATTACCCGCAGGCGGCCCCCATGATTCCCGGGGTCCGCACGGCAGAACAGGTGGCCCGGAGAATGCGTTGGGGGATGGTGCTGCTGCGCGGCCGGTCGATGACGCCGACCCTGCGCGACGGCGACCGCCTCCTGGTGCGGTACGGCGCCGCCGCCGCGATCGGCGACCTGGTGCTGCTCCGCTTCCCCGACGGCGAGGTCTCGGTGAAGCGGGTCGAGCTGGTCGAGCCGGACGGGGTGATGGTGACCCGCGACAACCCGGCCGAGGGGCGGGACTCGTGGACCCTCGGCGGGGTGGCGATCCCGCACTCCGACGTACTGGGGAGTATCAGGATCCGGCTGTGGCCGCACCCCGGCCGTGTGCGATGATGACGCCTCCGGGTGACCCCCGATGATCTGAGCAGTTCCGCGGACTTCACGCTTGGGCCCGTGACGAGCAGCCCCATCGTCATCACGTAGCCGTTGCCGGCTGCTCCTCGCAGTGCCGGCCCGACCCCTCATGGAGTCCTGAACCTGTGGTTCCGACGTTTGACCAGGACGATTCCCGAGCCGGTGACCCCGTCTTCGAGCTGCACCGCGGCGGCAAGATGGAGATCGCCAGTACCGTGGCCCTCAACGGCGCCGCCGAGCTCTCGCTGGCCTACACCCCCGGCGTAGCCCGCGTCTGCGAGGCGATCGCCGCCGAGCCCGGCATCTACGGCGACTACACGTGGACCTCCAACACGGTCGCGGTCGTCACCGACGGCACCGCCGTGCTCGGCCTGGGCGACATCGGCCCCAAGGCGGCGATGCCGGTGATGGAGGGCAAGGCCGTGCTCTTCAAGCAGTTCGGCGACATCGACGCCATCCCCATCTGCCTGGAGACCAAGGACGTCGACGAGATCGTCGAGACCGTCGTGCGCCTGGCACCCAGCTTCGGCGGGATCAACCTGGAGGACATCTCCGCGCCGCGCTGCTTCGAGATCGAGGACCGGCTCAAGCAGGCGCTCGACATCCCGGTCTTCCACGACGACCAGCACGGTACGGCGGTCGTCGTGCTGGCCGCGCTGGAGAACGCGATCAAGCTGACCGGCAAGTACCACGACACCCTCCGCGTCGTCGTCTCCGGAGCCGGCGCCGCCGGTGTCGCGGTGACCCGCATCCTCCTGGCCGCCGGCATCCGCGACATCGCCGTGGTCGACCGGACCGGCGTGCTGCACCGCGACCGCGACGACCTCAACGTGGTGAAGCGCGCGCTGGCCGCCGACACCGCCGACACCACCGGCCGCTGGGGCTCCCTGGCCGCGGTGATGGAGGGCGCCGACTGCTACATCGGCGTCTCCGGCGGCTCGGTGCCCGAGGAGGTCGTCGCCTCGATGGCCGAGGACTCGATCATCTTCGGCCTGGCGAACCCGACGCCCGAGGTGCACCCCGATCTGGCGCACAGGTACGCCCGCGTCGTGGCCACCGGTCGCTCGGACTTCCCCAACCAGATCAACAACGTGCTGGCCTTCCCGGGGATCTTCCGCGG
>JBIQLB010000020.1:0-71765 GCA_044464665.1 Nocardioides sp. | reverse complement strand
ACATAGGTCAACAATCCCGACCCCACACCCCGATCTTTAGGAGACACGCCCTAGTCGTCCTCGGCCGCTCCGGTCTCGTCGGGGCCCTCGGCCAGCAGGCCGTAGAGCGCGCGCCGGGTGTCGGCCAGGATGGCCACCGCCTTGTCGCGCTGGTCGGGCGTCCCGGTCGAGGCGACCTGGATGATCGCGCCGACGGTCTGGGAGATCACCCGGCGCAGGTCGGCGGAGCCGTCCTCGGCGTCGGCCTCCTCGAAGACCGCCCACATGCGGGCGATCCCCTCGGCGTGCTCCTCGACGTGGCGGCGGCCCTCGTCGGTGATCCGCAGCGTCTTGCGGCCCTCGGGCGCGTCCTCGACGAGCCCCTCGTCCTGCAGCTGCGCGATCGTCGGGTAGACCGAGCCGGGGCTCGGCTTCCACGCGCCACCGGTGCGCTCGGCGATGTGCTGGATGACTTGGTAGCCGTTGATCGGCTCCTCGCTGGCGGCCAGCACGTCGAGGATCGCGGCCCGGACGTCGCCGCGGCGGACCCGGGGCCGGCGGCCGCGGCCACCGCCCGGACGGCCCCACTGGGGACCGAACATCTGGGTCACCCACGGCGGCGCGCCCATGGGGCCGAAGTCGCCGCCGAAGTCGCCGCGCTCACCGTGCCGGTGGCCGTGCCGTCGCTGCCGGCGGACCGGCTCGAACTCGTTCCATGCCTCGAATCGGCTCTCGTGTCGGTTCTTCATCTGTTCCTCCTGGAATCTGGTCGAGGGCGGCATCTCGATATGGTGCCGATCCTTCTCGATGCACTCACGATATATCGTGATCTAGCAAAAGACAAGTCCGCGGGTCCGACGCGGGGAGCGGCTAGCGGGAGGTCCAGCGCTCCGAGGGGAGCGGGAACGGGTTGAACCGGCAGCCGCCGAGCCCCTTGGACTGCTGCGCCATCACCGGGGCGAGCCTGCCCTTGCCGGCGCAGCCGCGATGGCGGTGGCCGAGCCAGTGGCCGGTCTCGTGGTTGATCACCATGTGCCGGTAGTCGCGCAGCGAGAGGCGGGCGGCGTTCCAGGCCGGCGAGGCGTGCTGCCACCGGGTCTGGTTGATGATCACGTTGCGGCCCACCCGGCAGCTCCACGTCGAGCTGCAGGGGTACCCGAAGCTCGGCAGGGTGCCGGCGTTGGCCAGGTAGAGGGTGAACTGCCCCCCGCGGGCGACCCGCTTGAAGCGGTACCCCGCCGAGCGCCAGCCGCGCGGGTCGTCGTACGTCTGCTGGGCGAGCCTGGCGAAGTCGGCCTTGTTCGCGGAGATCGCGCCGCGGGTGGCGATGCTGTAGGTGAAGGTACGCCGCACCTTCACCCGGTGCTTGATCCGCTTGGTCCGCGCCGACTCGGCCACCGTGTCGGCGTACCCGGGCCTGGCGACGACGACGCGCACGCTCACCCGGGCGCCGACGTCGGCGACCTGGAGGGTGTAGCGGCGGTCGTTGGCCTTGGGGATGGGCACGCCGTCGCGCAGCCAGCGGTAGCGCACCGACGCGGGCCCCGGGCTCCACGCACCCGGCTTCGCGGTGAGCGTGCGTCCCCACCGCTTGACGCCCTTGACCGTCGGCGCCGTGACCAGGGTCAGCTCGGCCGGAGCGGGCGGGTCCTCCCCGGCGGCCGCACCGGCCCTGGGCGCGACGGCCACCACCTGGGCGAGCGCGACCAGCAGGACGGTGACGAGGATGCGCGGCGTGTGACTCACCCGCTGGACGCTACCTCGCGACTACTGTCCCCGGGGTGAGCAACGACCGCTACGGCACCGACGTCCTCGCCGGCGACTGGCGCGCGCCGAAGGGCGGTCGGGCCACCGAGCACCCCGCCGAGCTCGGGCTCGTGGTGGAGGAGGTCACCACGGACTGGTGCGGCGAGGTGGTCAAGGTCGAGCGCGACCTGGGGACCGTGACGCTGGAGGACCGGCGCCGCCGCCGGAAGGTCTTCCCGCTCGGCCCCGGCTTCCTGCTGGAGGGCCGCCCGGTCGTCCTGGTCGCTCCCCCGCGCTCGGGTCCGGCACGTCCCACCCGAACCGCGTCGGGATCGGTGTCCGTCCACGACGCGCCCGCCCGGGTGGCCCGGGCCAGCCGGATCTTCGTCGAGGGCCGTCACGACGCCGAGCTGGTCGAGAGGGTCTGGGGCGCCGACCTGCGCGTCGAGGGCGTGGTGGTCGAGTACCTCGACGGCGTCGACGACCTGGCCGAGCAGCTGCGCGAGCTCGGACCCGGACCCGGCCGGCGCGTCGGCGTCCTGGTCGACCACCTGGTGCCAGGCTCCAAGGAGAGCCGGATCGCCGAGTCCGTGGCCCGCTCCCCGCTCGGCCGGCACGTGCTGATCGTGGGGCATCCCTTCATCGACATCTGGGCCGCGGTGAAGCCGGCCCGCATCGGCCGGGACGCCTGGCCCGAGGTGCCGCGCGGCATCGAGTGGAAGAAGGGCGTCTGCCAGCAGCTCGGCTGGCCGCACCGCGACCAGGCCGACATCGCCCGCGCCTGGAAGCAGATCCTCGCCAAGGTGGGCTCCTACGCCGACCTGGAGCCCGCCCTACTGGGTAGGGTGGAGGAGCTCATCGACTTCGTCACCCAGGAGGACGGCCATGAGTGAGCAGCAGCCACCGGCCGACGGTCCGCAGCAGCCCGACGGGTCCGTCCCGCCTCCTCCCCCGCCGAGCCCCGCACCCCCGCCTCCCCCGCCGGGCGCGGCGCCTCCCCCTCCGACGGCGCCGTACGCCGCGGCGCCCCCGCCGTACCCGGTCGCCATGACGCCCGAGCAGGAGCGCACCTGGGGCGGCGCGGCCCACTGGAGCGCGCTGGTCGCCAGCGCGGTCGGCTTCCCCTTCCTCGGCCCGCTGCTGGTGATGCTGGTCAAGGGCAACGAGTCGCCGTGGGTCCGCCGCCAGGCCGTGGAGTCGCTGAACTTCCAGCTCTCCATGCTCATCTACGCCATCGTCTCGGCGATCCTGATCCTGGCGCTGATCGGCCTGGTGCTGATCGTCGTGGTCGGCGTCTGCTGGCTGGTCTTCACCATCATCGGCGCGGTCAAGGCCAGCAACGGCGAGGACTACCGCTACCCGCTGACCATCCGGATGGTCTCCTGACCCCGCTCAGCGGGCCCTGACCTTCGTGGTGACGGTCGCCGGGGTCAGCAGCGCGGCGCCTTCGTAGGTCACCGCGTAGGCGGTGCGCTTGGCCGGCTGCCTGCGCAGCACCACGTTCGCCTTGCCCTTGGTCACGGTGAGCCGGGCCACCACCTTGGCACCCCTGCGGACGATCACCCGGCCGACGCACTGTGCCTTGGCCACACCGGCGCCAGCGATCCGCACTCTCACCCGCACCTTGGTCCCGGCACGCTTGGCGGCGACCTTGAGCGTGGAGCGCTGGCGGACGACGGGCGTCTGCGCCGATGCCGCCACGGCCGACCGATAGCCCGTCGCGGCCGCTGTCACGCGGACGCTCAGGCGCTTGCCGAGGTCCGCGAGCACCGGCCGATACGTCACCGCGCGGGCTCCGGCGATCGGCACGCCGTTGCGCAGCCACTGGTAGCTCAAGCCCGCCGGCGCCGGCGACCACGAGCCACTGCCTGCCCGCAGGGTGCTCCCGACGACCGCCTGGCCGAGGACCTTCGGGGCCGCGGTGTTGCGAGCGCCCAGGCCGAGCATCACCGGACTGAGCACCGCCACCGTCGTGCCCGCGCGCAGCGGCAGCTCCAACGCCTCGGTCAGCCGGAACGGCGCGACCGAGGCGACCCGCGCCTCCTGCTCGTGGGGACCACCCGGGTCGAGGATCACGGTGTCGCCCACGGCGAAGGAGCCGGTGGCCGGATCCATCCGGAGATCCCTGAGCGACATCAGGTTCAGCTCCACCGTGCCGGCGGCGGCGTCCTCGGCCAGGTAGCTCATCGGCGTCACCGGCAGTCGGCCGTCGGACCCCAGCGCCTCGGCGGTGCCACGGGGGACCCAGCTGCCCCCGAGCCGGCTGGCATCGGGGAACGCCCCACCGGCCCGGCTGATCCCGTCCAGGTCGTCCTCCAGCAGCTCCCACGCCTCGTCGCCTTCCGCACTGCCGGCGGCGACTGCCACCAGCCGCGCCCAGGTCGGCACGCCGGCCGAGGGCGCGGCGCGCTTGGGGCCGGGAGCGCCACCTGAGCGGAGGTACTCCTCGAGCACGCCCTTCTCGTTGATCCGCCACAGCCGGCCCATGAGCCGGTCGAAGGTCTCCTCGTCCTTGTTCTTGTCCGCCTCCTGGACCTTCTTCATCAGCTCCTTGGGGTCGTACTTCTTGTACGCCGCGTAGATCTCCTCCATCCGGCTCTCCCAGGTGGGACCGGTGTAGGCCGGAGCAGGCAGACGGACCTCGCTGGAGGTCTCCACGATCATCCCCTCCATGAAGGTGAACGGCCGGCCGGCCTCCTCCATGTACTGGTGGTTCGGATTGAAGTCCATCGCGGAGAGGTCGTCGCGGATGTGCGTGGCGTAGAGGTTGCGGTCGGCGTTGGCGACCAGCATCGTCTCGCCGCCCACCTTGTGCGCGCCGAGCCATCCGTCTCGCGCGACCACATCGGGGCTGTAGCTGAACGACTCGCCGTGCTGCATGCCCAGGGCGTTGCGCAGTGCCTCGTAGACCTGCACCCGGCTCGGCACGTCGTCGAGCAGGCTGCCGTCGAGCTTGAAGATGCCGAGGAAGTCGATGTCGCCGGTGATCGCGCGGAAGTCGTCGGATCCCGGCGGCGCCATCTCCAGGATCGTCGCCCGGCGGCGGGCGTTGCCGGCCGACCCGGCGGCGATGTCGTCGACCACCGCGCGGGCCCGCCACGGCTCGGAGGAGTTGGCGAGCAGGTCGGCGGGCAGACCCTGCTTCTCGATGTGGAAGTTGGTGTCGATGCCACGATCGCGGTACTTCACGAAGCTCTGCACCCCCTTGGGGTACTCCTTCATCCGCAGCTCCAGGCGATCGCGGACCCGCGCTCGCAGGTCCCGGGAGAAGTCGCTGGGCGAGGTGAGCTGTCCGAACCGGTCCAGGTAGGCGTTGATCGCGCTCTCCCGCGCCTGCCCGGTCAGCGTCCAGTCGACGGGCGGCTCGACCAGGACGACCTTGCCCTCCCAGTCGGGCTTGTAGTCCAGGTAGATCTGGTCCAGGTCGTTGACGGTCTTGAACGGCACGTCGCCCGGCTTCTGCCAGGCCCGGTTGGTTGCCAACAGCTCGCTGGCCCTGGCGCTGCGCGCCCGGAAGGCCAGCATCACGTTGTGGCGCTGGGCGATGTCCAAGAGGATGTCCAGGTCGGTCTGGGACAGGCCCATCGCCTTCCAGGCCGCGCTGATCGCGGTCAACCGGTCCCCCGACTTCAGCACGCCCTCCTTGACCAGCCGGTTGACGCCCCCGGTGTTGAGAGCGTCCTCGACCCGGGCGCCCAGACTGGCCGCCTGCTCGTCCAGGGAGTGCTGGAATGCCTTGGCCGCGGGGCTGGTGGCATCGCTGGCAGCCTCGATCAGCTTGGCCGCCGTACGCGCCTTGACCAGGGCCTCGAAGGCCATGTCGGCGTTCTCACCGGCGATCTTGGCCAGCTCGCCGAAGGCGCCCTTGATGTCGCCCTTGCCCAGCATCGTCAGGATGTCGGCGATGGCGCGCAGGATCTCCTGCGGGATGGTCAGGATCATCCCACCGATCCCGCGGACGCTCTCCACCCCGACCTGCTCCATCGCCTGCAGGTTGATGGCGATGTCGGCGGCGAGCTCGTCGAGCGCGGTGGGGTCGTCGCGCACCGCCTCGGCGAGCTTCTGCAGCACCCACAGGGTGTATGTCGCGGTCCGCAGGGTCGCGTACCCGATCTGGTACAGCCCCTGACCGACCATCTTGGCCAGGCCCCAGAAGCCAACCGCGGCGTTGTGCAGGCCATCGGTGAACATGCACGAGGCGTAGGACAGGAAGCCGAGCGCGGTCTTGGAGCAGGTCAGCCAGGGATCGTTGATCGGCGGGTCGGCCAGTAGCGGGATCGTCTGGACCGAGGTGGTGTCGGAGCTCTCCGGTCCGTCCAGGTCGATCCGCCTGGCCGGCAGCCGGCTGGGGTGCTCCTCGGGCGTCTCCTGGTCGTGCAGCCAGGCGGCCACCTGGAAGGAGATCTCCGCCTGGCTCTCGGTGGGCAGGCTGTGCGTCGGGACGACCGCCCGGATGTCGATCTTCTCCCCGGGGTCCAGCATGATCGGCGTCGGCTCGGTCGGGGTCTTCCCTCCGTAGCTCTCCGGGACGACGAACCCGTTGCCGACGTTGCCACCGAGCACCGGGTAGACCATCACCCCGATGGGGTGGCCCTCGTCGAGCACCTCACCGTCTATCTCGATCCTGGTGAGGTTCTCCAGCGTGCCGCGCATCCGGATCGTCTGGCCGGCGCGGTAGTTCGCGGTGCCCTCCCGCTCGTCGGTGAGCTCCATGGCAAGCGCCTTGCCGGACACGACCCGCACCCGCACGGAGGCCTCGGCGGCGACCTCCGGCCCGCCGGCCTTCGTCCCGGAGAGCCGGATGCTGCCTGTCGTCCGGATCTGGTGGGCGGTGTCGAACTCATAGGTGATCGTCGTGGACTCTCCGGGCTGCAGATCGCCGAAGTCACGCGGATGCGTGCCTCGACGGGTCGGGGCCGATCCCTCCTGACCGTCCATCAGCGTGAATCCGATCGGGCTGTCCCCAGGACCGGGAGCAGTGATCCCGGTGACCGGCACGGTGGCGGTGTTCTCCACCTCGACCGCGATGCTCAGCACCTGGTCGTCCTCGTCCACCTCGTCGTCGCCGTTGAGATCGACGCCCAGCAGCAGCGGATCCGGGGTCGCCGTCATCGTCACCACCAGCGCCGGTGCTCGGTAGCCGAGCTCTCCGGTCGCTCGCACCTCGTCCTCGGAGACGTCCTTGCCGGCCCAGGCCGAGGTGAGCGTGCCCTCGCCGTCCGTCGTCGCCTTCACGAGGACCTCGAAGGTGCGGCTGCTCCCCGGGTCCAGGCTGATCCCCTCGGCGGGCACGTCCTCGGCCTCGACGATCTCCACGCCGTCGGGTACGTCGATCAGGTCGGCGACGTCCGGTCTCACCTCGGTCAGCGGCCCGAAGCCGTACGTCGTCCAGACCTCGACCTCCAGCTCGGTCTCCTCGCCCGGACGAAGCTCGATCTCGGTGGCCACGGGCGCATCCGGCTCCTCGGCCGTGCCCGCCTCGCGCACCGCGACCTTGAGCTCCGGCGGCAGCACCTTGACCTCGTGGACGATGGTGTCCTGCTCGCCGTTGACCTCCACGGTGAGCCGCACCTGGTACACCCCGGGCTCGGCGTACCGGTGCACCGGATCGCGCTCGGTGGAGGCGGTCTCGTCGCCGAAGTCCCAGCTGTGCTCGACCTGGTCCAGGGAGAAGTCGGCCTCGGTGGTGGAGGTGAAGGCGACCTGACCCTGGGTCTCGGTGGAGACCTCGTGCGTGAAGTCGGCGACTAGCGAGCGCTCCCCCATCGTCCACAGCGTGATCCGCCCCGACTCCATCTCCGCCTTCCAGGCGTCGATGGTCGTGGCACGGCACCGGGGGTCACTGGGGTCCAGCGGCTCGTTGCCGCCCTCGGGATTGAAGTAGTAGGCGCCGTAGGAGCCGAGCTTGACCCGCTCGCCGGCGGGGACCCGCTCCTCGTAGGCGTCGTTGCCCCAGCCGTCGTGCCGGATGATGCTGTAGGTGTTGTCCGAGGGGTTGTAGCGGCCGAGTTGGTCGACCGGGGCGCTCGACCAGGCGTCGATGTGGCAGGTCTTGTACCTGAAGAAGTTGAGCACGATCTCGCCGCGCTCGATCTCGCCGAACTCGGCGTGGTAGGGGATCTGCACGCTGCTCACCGGGATGTTCTGCTCTCCCGGGCCGACCGCGCGGGCCGTCCCCGCGCTCGCCAGCAGGACCGCCGGCACGGTCGTCAGCAGGATCGCCAGGGCGAGGGCAGGACTCAGCAGACGACGCGACAAGGGGCGCATCCGCCGATTCTCGCGAGGACCGCTAACCGTCCGCTAACACCGACGGCTCGTGCGTCAGTCCAGCAGCGTCCGTACGACGGCGTCGGCGAGCAGCCGGCCGCGCAGGGTGAGCGTCAGCCGCTCGCCCGCGACCGTCCCCAGCCCCTCGGCCACGACCCGCTCCACCCGCTCCGCCGGCACGAGTGACACCGGCAGGCCCTCGCGCAGGCGGATCTCCAGCAGCACCCGCTCGACCCGGCGGGTGTCGTCGTCCAGGAGCTCGCGCGCCGCCGCGGGCGAGAGGCCCTCGGCGAGCCGGGCGGCGTACGCCCGCGGGTGCTTGACGTTCCACCAGCGCACGCCGCCCGCGTGCGCATGGGCGCCGGGCCCGACGCCGAGCCAGTGCGCGGAGGTCCAGTAGAGCTCGTTGTGCCGGCAGCGGGCGCCCTCGCGGGCCCAGTTCGACACCTCGTACCAGCCCAGGCCGGCGGCCTCCAGCAGCTCGTCGGCCAGCAGGTACTTGTCGGCCAGGTCGTCCTCGTCGGGCATCGGCAGCGCGCCCGAGCGCACCTGCCGGGCCAGCGCGGTGCCGTCCTCGACGATCAGCGAGTACGCCGAGAGATGGTCGGGCTCGCAGGCCAGGGCCGCCTCCAGGGAGCGCCGCCAGTCGGCCATCGACTCCCCCGGCGCGCCGTAGATGAGGTCGAGGCTGATCTGCTCGAAGCCGGCCGCCCGGGCCCACTCCACGGCCCTGGGCACTCCCTCGGGGTCGTGGGTGCGGTCGAGGACGGCGAGCACGCCGGGCACGGCCGACTGCATCCCGAAGGAGATCCGGGTGAAGCCGCCCTCGCGCAGCTCGGCCAGGCTCTCGGGCGTGACGCTGTCCGGGTTGGCCTCGGTGGTCACCTCGGCGGCCGGCGTCAGCCCGAAGCGGTCCCGCACCGCCGCGAGCATCCGCGCCAGGTCGGCGCTGGGCAGCAGCGTCGGGGTGCCGCCTCCGACGAAGACGGTCGAGACGGCGGGAGCACCGGGCAGCACGCCGGCCAGCAGCTCGATCTCGGCGATCGCGGTGGCGGCGTACGACTCCTGGGAGGCGCCGCCGCCGAGCTCGGCGGCCGTGTAGGTGTTGAAGTCGCAGTAGCCGCAGCGCACCGCGCAGAACGGCACGTGCAGGTAGACGCCGAGCTCGCGCCCGGGCAGCTCCGCCAGCGCCGCCGGTGGCAGCGAGCCGTCGCCCGGGGCCGCGATTCCGTCGGGAAGGCTGGCAGGCACCCGCCCGACTCTAGTCCGGCCCCGGCGGCGGCCTCAGGCGTACATCGAGTCGATGAGGTCCTTGTGCTTCTCCTCGACCACGTTGCGCTTGACCTTCATCGAGGGGGTCATCTCGCCGGACTCCACCGAGAGGTCGTAGTCGAGCAGGCGCCACTTCTTGATGGTCTCCCAGCGGTTGAGCTGGCCGTTGAGCTCCTCGACGTAGTCGCCGACCATCTTCTGCACCTCGTCGCTGCCCACCAGATCGGCGTACGACGCGCCGGCCCGGTGGTTCTCCTCGGCCCAGGCGGCCATCGCGTCGGGGTCCAGGGTGATCAGCGCGACGCAGTAGTTGCGCTCGTTGCCGAAGACCACGAACTGGCTGGCGTAGGGGCAGATCGCCTTGAACTTGGCCTCGATGGCCGGCGGGGCGATGTACTTGCCGCCGGAGGTCTTGAAGAGCTCCTTGATGCGGCCGGTGATGGTGAGGAACCCGTCGGCGTCGATCGATCCCTTGTCACCGGTGCGCAGCCAGCCGTCCTCGGTGAGCGCGTTCGCGGTCTCCTCGGGCAGGTTGTGGTAGCCGTCCATGATGCCCGGGCCCTTGATCTGGATCTCGTCGCCCTCGCCGAGCCGGACCTCGCTGCCCGGGACGACCGGGCCGACGGTGCCGAACTTGTACTGGTCGGGGTGGTTGACGAAGGAGCCGGCCGAGGACTCGGTGAGCCCGTAGCCCTCGAGGATCAGGATGCCGGCGGCGTGGAACCACTCGGCGATGTCCCGGTTGAGCGCCGCGGCGCCGGAGATGAAGAAGCGCACGCGTCCGCCGAAGCGGTCGCGGATCTTGCTGAAGACGAGCTTGTCGAAGAGGCCGTGCTGCAGGTTGAGCAGGAACGGCACCGGACGGCCCTCGCGCTTGAGCCGGTCCACCTCGAGGCCGACCTTGAACGCCTGGTTGAAGATCTTCTCCTTCAGGCCGCCCTCGGCCGCCTGCATGGTGACGATGCGGCCGTGGGCCTTCTCGAAGATGCGCGGGGCCGCGCCCATGAAGGTCGGCTTCACGATGGCCAGGTTGTCGATGATCCGCTCGACCCGGCCGTCCACGGCGGTGGCGAAGCCGCAGGCGAGCTGGGTGGAGAGCAGCACCTTGCCGAAGGAGTGGGCCATCGGCAGCCAGAGGAACTGCACGTCGTCGACGCCGATGATCCCCTGGGCCTGGATCGCCGCGCCCTCGTAGGTCCACGAGGAGTGGCGCAGCCGCACGCCCTTGGGGCGGCCGGTGGTGCCGGAGGTGTAGATCAAGGTGGCGAGGTGCTCGGGCTCGATCGCGGCGATCGCGTTCTTGACCGCGTCCGGGTTGCCGGCCAGCAGGTCCGTGCCCAGCTTCTCCAGGTCGTCCAGGCCGATCACCCAGTCGCCGTCGGGGGTGCCGTCGAAGGTGACGACCTTGCCCAGGTGCGGCAGCTCGGACTTGTGCTCGCGCAGCTTGGCGATCTGCTCGTCGTCCTCGGCGAAGACGACCCGGCACTCGGAGTCGGCCAGGATGTAGGCGACGTCGCCGGCCATCGTGGTCGGGTAGACAGTCGTCGTGGCGCCGCCCGCGCACATGATCGCCAGGTCGGCCAGGATCCACTCCACCCGGGTGCCCGAGGCGATGCCCACGCGCTGCTCGGACTCGATCCCCAGGGCCAGGAGCCCGGCCGCGAGCCGGTCGACCCGCTCGCCGGTCTGCTTCCAGGTCAGCGACTTCCACGGCTGGCCGTCGGCCGCCGGGTAGCGGTAGGCCTCGTTGCCGGGGGTCAGCCGGACCCGCTCCACGAACTGCGCGGCGACGTTCGGCGACCTGTTCTCGATGAAGGACGTATCAAGATTGATGGGCGACATGTCCGCACGTTCCTTATCCGGGGCTAGGGATGATGGCACGTAACCTAGATCACCCGGCCAACTGCGGGAAGGACCGTTCGACCTTTGCGCGCGGCGACGATGCCAGGTTCTCGATCGCCAGCAGCTCCGGGAGCAGCGAGGACTCGGTGGTCAGGGCGCGGAACATCGTCGAGACGGTGATGCCGTGATCTGGCCTGCTGACCACCTCGATCGCCTCGCCCGCCTCGATCGGTCCCTCCTCGATCACCCGCAGGTAGGGGCCGGGCCGCTGGACCCGGGCGAACCGCTTCACCCATGAGGCGTCGTCGTAGCCGCTCTCCCGCATCCAGCCCTTGAAGTCGTTGCACGGGATGCGCACCTCGGCGACCTCCAGCAGCGCGGCGCCGATGCGCCAGCGCTCCCCCACGATCGCCTCGTTGACGTCGTACCCACTGGTGGTGAGGTTCTCGCCGAACTGGCCGTCGCGGATCTCCTGACCCAGCTCCGCGGCCCACCAGTCGAGGTCCTCGCGGGCGAAGGCGTAGACGGCCTTGTCGACGCCGCCGTGGTGCTTGGTGTCGGAGACCGAGTCACCCGCCAGGCCCAGCGTCCGCACGAGGACCGGCCCGGCGACCGGGACCTTCTCGATCGAGGTGCGTCCCAGGCCGGCCCAGACGCGCTCGCGGGGCTGGCCGACGTTGACGGAGATCACCAGGCTCACGGGGAGATTCTGAGGGAGAACCGGCTCGTCGAGAAATTCTTTGGTCCAGGTGTCGTATCGGCCGGGTCGCGTTCGTGGAGTCATCGAGACAAGCCCCTTGGGCATCGCCCCACACATCGACAAGGATGAGAACCATGACCCAGTACCTGCTATCAGTCCACCACGACGGCACCGAGGACTTCGACCAGATGACCCCGGAGGAGATGCAGCCGATCTTCGACGCGGTGAACGTCTTCAACGAGGAGCTCCAGCAGTCCGGCAAGTGGGTCTTCGCCGGCGGCCTCGAGGGCATCGAGAGCGCCACCACGGTCGACAACACGGCCGGGCAGCGCCTGGTGACCGACGGGCCGTTCTCGGAGTCCAAGGAGTACCTCGGCGGCTTCTGGATCATCGAGGCCGCCGACCTCGACGAGGCGCTCGAGCTGGCCCACCGCGGGTCCGCCGCGTGCGCCGGCCGGGTCGAGGTCCGGCCCTTCCAGTCGGAGTGACCACGCCGCCGCTCGGTCCGGACACCGATCTCCACGAGGAGATCACCCGTGTCGTCCGGGCCGAGCACGGCCGCATCATGGCCGGCCTGATCCGCCGCTTCGGCGACATCGACCTGGCCGAGGACTGCCTGGCCGACGCCCTGGTGATCGCGCTGGAGCGCTGGCCGGCGGACGGCGTGCCGCCCAACCCCGGCGGCTGGCTGACCCGTACGGCGGGCAACCGGGCCATCGACCGCATCCGCCGCGAGGGCAAGCGCGACGCCAAGCACGCGGAGGCCACCATGCTGCAGGACGACGAGCCGCCTCCCGAGCTCGGCGCGGTCCGCGACGACCGGCTCCGGCTGGTCTTCACCTGCGCCCATCCCGCGCTGGCACTGGAGAACCGGGTCGCGCTCACCCTCCGCCTGCTCGGCGGGCTCACCGTCGCCGAGATCGCCCGGGCCTTCCTGGTGCCGGAGACGACGATGGCCCAGCGCATCACCCGCGCCAAGGCGAAGATCAAGGCCGCCAGGATCCCCTACCGGGTCCCGCGCGAGACCGACCTGGCCGAGCGCCTCGACGGCGTGCTGGCGGTGCTCTACCTGATCTTCAACGAGGGCTACCTCGTCTCGGCCGGCAAGGACGCCCGGGTGGACCTCTGCGAGGAGGCGATCCGGCTGACCCGCCAGCTGCGCGCGGAGTGCGCCGCCCCGGAGGTCGACGGGCTGCTCGCGCTGATGCTGCTCAGCGAGGCCCGCCGGCCCGCACGCTTCGCCGACGGGACGCTGGTCCCGCTCGACGAGCAGGACCGGACCCGCTGGGACGCCGCCCTCGTCGACGAGGGCCACGACCTGGTGCGCGGCTGTCTGCGGGCCAACCGGCCGGGCCCGTTCCAGATCCAGGCGGCCGTCAACGCGGTCCACACCGACGCCCTGGACGCCTCGATGACCGACTGGGGCCAGATCGTCCAGCTCTACGACCAGTGGATGGCGATCCGCCCGTCGCCGGTGGTCGAGCTCAACCGGGCCGTGGCGGTGGCCGAGCTGGACGGGCCCGAGGTGGCGCTGGCGATCGTCGACCGGCTGGCCCTCACCTCGTACGACGCCTGGCACGCGACCCGTGCCGACCTGCTGCGCCGCCTCGGCCGCCGCACCGAGGCGATCGGGGCCTACGACGCCGCCATCGCGGCCACCGAGAACGCCGCCGAGCGACGCTTCCTCGCCGCGCGCCGCGACGCCCTGCGCTGACTACAGTGTCGTGCGATGAACACCGCCGAGCACGACCTGATCGCCGCCGACCGCGTGCTCGGTCCCTCCGAGACGCACGAGCCCGGCTGGCTGAGGATCGACGGCGACCGGATCGCCGAGGTCGGCGCCGGCGCTCCCCCGCGCGCGCCCGACCACGATCTCGGCGCGGTGACGCTGGCGCCGGGGTTCGTGGACGCGCACAACCACGGCGGTGGCGGCGCGGCGTACGGCGACGGACCCGAGGCGGCACGGACCGCGGCGGCCGCGCACCTGCGGCACGGCACCACGACGCTGGTCGCCAGCCTGGTGACCGAGTCGCACGAGACCCTGCTCGCCTCCTGCCGTGACCTGGCCGGCCTGGTGGAGGACGGCACGCTCGCCGGCCTCCACCTGGAGGGTCCGTGGCTGAGCCCGGCCCACCCGGGCGCCCACGACCCGGCGCTGCTGACCGCTCCCGAGCCGGCCGCGGTCGAGGCGCTGCTCGACGCCGCGCGCGGGACGCTGCGGATGGTCACCCTCGCCCCCGAGCTGCCCGGCGCCCTCGACGCCATCGGGCTCCTGGCGGATGCCGGGGTCACCGCGGCGATCGGCCACACCGACGCCGACTACGAGACGGCACGCGAGGCGCTGGCCGCGGGCGCCCGCGCCGGCACGCATCTCTTCAACGCGATGCCGCCGCTGCACCACCGCGCGCCGGGCCCGGTCGCGGCGCTGCTGGGGTCGCCGGCCTACGTCGAGCTGATCGCGGACGGCGTCCACCTCCATCCCGCCGTGCTCCGGCTGGCGGCCGAGGCCGCCCCCGGGCGCTTCGTCCTGGTCACCGACGCGATGTCCGCCTCCTGCCGCGGCGACGGCGACTACGCCCTGGGGCCGCTGTCGGTCGAGGTCCGCGACGGCGTGGCCCGGGTGGCCGGCACCGAGACCATCGCCGGCTCCACCCTGACGATGGCCGCCGCCGTCCGGTACGCCGTGCGCACCACCGGCCTCCCCCTGGCCGAGGTCCTCCGGTCGGCCACCTCGACGCCGGCCGCGATGCTCGGGCTCGACGACGTGGGCGTCCTCGCCCCGGGCCGTCGCGCCGATCTTGTCGCGCTCGACGGCGACCTCGAGGTCGTCCGGGTGATGCGCCGCGGCCGCTGGCTGGACCTCTAGGCTTCGGCCATGCGCGTGCTCGCCTGGATCCTGGCCGCTCTCCTGCTGGTGGCCGGAGGGCTGTGGACCCTCGACGGCCTCGGCATCATCGGCGACGACGCCGAGAACGGCTCCCAGGCCTTCGCCGGCCCGCTGCTGGCCGGCTTCGGCCTCGCGCTGGTCATCGTGCTGCTGCAGAACCGCAGGCACTGAGCCGCTGGGCATGGCTCTGGCCCCGCCGGCCTGGTGGTGCTGGTGGCGACGCGGCTCGGTGGCCGGGTGCGGCTCGGTGTCCCTCCACGCAGGCAGTTCGACCATCCGAGCCGCCAAACGGCGCCCGACGACGCGAACTGCCCGCACCCAGGACCGCCACCCGCCGACTGCCGGCCCGAGAGCAGATAGGGATGGTCCGTGATCAGCCCTGTTCGGGTGCGGTCTCCGCGGGAGCCATCGAGCCGTCGTACGGCGTGCGGCCGCGGGCCAGCAGCCAGACCATCGCGGCGAGCGCGGCGACCTGGAGCGGCCAGCCCATCGCCAGCTTCATCGCGCCGAGAGCGGCGACGGCGGAGTCCTCGTGCCACCAGCCGTTGCGGCCGGCGAGGTAGATCGGGGCCTGGACGACGACTCGCACCAGGCAGGGCAGCACCAGCAGCCAGGTCAGCCGGCTGCACAGCCGGACCACGGCCGGGTCGGCCCGCCAGCCGGTCGGGTCGCCGGTCACGCTGCCGACCAGGAAGCCGACGATCGGCCACCGGGTGACGATGCTCAGCATCATCACCACGGCGTAGCCGGCGTTGTAGAGGATGCCGGGCAGGAAGTAGGCCAGCGCCTGGTCCCCCGCGTCGCCGCCGCCGCGCGCCGCGCGCCACGCGAAGAGCGCGCCGATGCCGATGCCGACCACGCTGTTGAGGACGAACTGCGGGTTGGACCGCTGCACGACGCGGATCAGCAGCAGGACGCCCGCGCAGCCCAGCGAGGCCCACAGGGCCGGCTTCAGCTCGTGCTGGGTGAGGAAGACGACGGTGAAGGCGATCGTCGGGACGGCCGCCTCGGCCATGCCCCGGACGCCCCCGAGGGCCTTGGCCAGCTCGCGGCGCACGACCTCCTCGACCGTGCGGGTGCCGATGTGGTGGGTGGACGAGGTCATCGCGGGCTCAGTAGCGCAGCTCGTAGCGCGGGTTGTACATGATCCGCTCGCCGTCGTGCACGCCGATCCGGCCGGTCACGCGGATGGCGCGGCCGGGGAAGATCCCGGCGATCTGGCGCCGGCCGAGCCAGAGGATGGTGAGCGTGCCGGTGCCGTCGTAGAGCTCGGCCTCCAGGGCCGGCACGCCGCCGCGCGGGCGGAGGGTGACGGTGCGCAGCGTGCCGTGGACGCAGACCTTCTCCCGGTCGGGGGCGTCACCGATCGGCAGCGCGCCGGCCTTGACGGCCTCCCGCTGCAGATCGACCGCCTCCGCGTGGGACTGGCTCGCCCAGCGGCGCAGTCCGGCGCGCAGGCGCCCTTGGCTCGGTGACATAGGACAGATCGTATCGGCGGGTCCCGAGGCCCGAGGACGCTTCCCCGGGCCCGGCGACGGCGCTCACTCCTGGGGCCGGGCCTCGGGCGGCAGCCGGAGCGGCAGCGCCTCTCCGGGGGGCATCGCCTCGTTGCCGCGACGTACGCCGATGGCACGCAGGGCATCCTCGAAGCGCGCGGCGTACTCGGGATCCTGGGCCGGCCGGCCGGCGATGGTGGCCCGCAGGAACCACCGCGGTCCCGTGCAGCCGATCACCCGCGAGGGCTGCATCAGCGACTCGCCCTGCGGCCCGGTGACCGGGACCTCGCAGTAGAGCTCGGGCCCGAAGGGACCCTCCTGCTCGGTGGCCGTCCCGCCGCGGCGGGCGGTGTCGGCGGCGATCTCGCGCCGGGCGTCGGTCCACAGATCGCCGCCGCGCGAGGAGGCGAAGGCGCGCGTCTCCAGCACGCCGTCCTCGGCCACCATCAGCACGGTCATCACCGTGCCGCTGTCCTCGTCCACCTGCAGCCGCAGGTCCAGGCCCTCGGCCGGTGGGATCAGCAGGCTGCCGAGGTCGACGTACGTCGTCTCGGGGTCGAGCTCGCTGACGTCCACAGGACCCGCGGGCCCCGTCTCCTCGGCCGGCGCCTCCGCCGTCTCGTCGGGTGCGGGCTCGCCCCGCTTGCCGAACCTCATCGGAAGCCTCCTGTCGATCCGTAACCGCCCGAGCCACGGGCGGTGTCGTCCAGCGTGTCCACCTCGGTGAACCGGGCGGTCTCGTGACGCTGGATCACCAGCTGGGCGATCCGGTCGCCACGGCGCAGCTCGATCGGCGTGCTTCCGTCCAGGTTGACCAGGCAGACCTGGATCTCGCCACGGTACCCGGCGTCGATCGTGCCGGGTGCGTTGACGATCGACAGCCCGGCGCGATGGGCCAGGCCGGAGCGCGGATGCACCAGGCCGACGTACCCCTCGGGCAGGGCCAGCGCGACGCCCGTCGGCACCAGCCGGCGCTCCCCCGGCGCCAGCGTGACGTCCACGCTGGTGTGCAGGTCCGCGCCCGCGTCGCCGGGATGTGCGTAGGAGGGAAGCGGGAGCTCCGGGTCCAGCCGGACGATCGGGATCTCGAGCACGGAGCGACCCTACCTGCGGGGTCTCTGGCCCCGGGTGACAGGCTGTCCTCCCGAAGGAGGACCCAGATGCCTGTCAGCTACCGGGAGCGGCTGCACGTGCCGCTGCGTTGGTGGGTGCAGGGCACCATGGGCCTGGCCGTGATCTGGCTCACGTTCGTCGTGGCGACGCCGGAGTGGCTGGCCTGGACGGCGACCGGGGTCATGCTGGTCATCGTCTACGGGCTCTTCAGCTGGATCGGCGGCGCCACCATCGAGGTGCGCGACGGCGTCCTGTACGCCGGAGCGGCGCACATCCCCGTGGAGCACGTCGGCGCGGTCGAGGCGCTCGACGTCGAGGAGACCCGGCGGGCGCTCGGCGTGGAGGCCGATGCCCGGGCGTACCTGCTGACCCGCCCCTACCTCAAGCGGTCGGTCCGCATCCGGATCACCGACCCGGCCGACCCGACGCCGTACTGGCTGGTCTCCTCGCGGCATCCGGTGACCCTGGCCCAGGCCCTGTCCGGGCTGCCCAACGGCGAGCGCCGGCCGTAGGCTGTCGGCGACGACCGACCCGACCGAGAGGCGACGATGGCCCGCACACGCACGCAGGAACCGGAGACGGCGGATCTCGAGACGGTCGAGGCCCCCGAGTCCTCCAAGGTGTGGAGCGTCTTCTCGGTGGTCGCCACGCTCCTGGCCGCGGTGATCGCCCGCAAGGGGCTCAACGCCTTCTGGCGCGCGGCGACCGGCAAGGAGCCGCCGTCCAACCCGGCCGACCCCGAGGTGGACCTGCGCGAGGCGGTCGCCTGGGCCGTCGCCAGCGGCGCCATCGTGGCGATCGCCCGGATGCTGGCGAGCCGGCGGGCGGCGCGGTACTACACCCGCTCGACGGGGCACCTGCCCCCGCACGGCGGCAACGCCTGAGACGTGAAGCGGCCGCCGCTCCTTCGGGAGCGGCGGCCGCTGTCGTCTGCGCGACCGCTTAGGCGCAATCCCGGCAGATGAGCTTCTTCTCGTCGACGAGCTGGCTCCGGTGGTGGACCAGGAAACAGCTCATGCACGTGAACTCGTCGTCCTGACGGGGCTTGACCTCGACGGCCAGCTCCTCGTGGGACAGGTCCGCGCCCGGCAGCTCGAAGGACTCGGCGGCTTCGGCCTCGTCCTCGTCGACCTTGCCCGAGTTCTTGTCGTGACGCCGCGCCTTGAGCTCTTCGAGGCTGTCCTCGTTCTGCTCTTCCTCGGTCTTGCGTGGTGCGTCGTAGTCGGTTGCCATCGTCCTCTCCCTGCCGCCCGCGTTCCGCCGGCGGTGCTGCTCACCCTCCACCGCTGTGCAGCGGTAGCGGCCCAGATTGTGCACTACGCGGATCGAAAGTGCACGCCTGGCATCGGCATGTCCCCCAACGAGGGCCAGGCGGGGTTTGTTCCCGAGGACGAGCCTTCGCAAACCACGAGCTCGCGACGGGCCTCAGCCGGCGACGAAGCCGCACTCCGCCACGAGCCTGCGGAAGCCGTCGTACGCCGGCGCCGGAGCCGCCACGAGCAGCGTCCCGCCGGCGATCCCGCGCAGCACCTCGACCCTTGCGCCCGCCTCCTCGGCGACCAGCCGGCCGGCCGAGTAGTCCCACAGCCCGCCGATGTCGTCCTCGACGTAGGCGTCGAGCCGGCCGTCCGCCACGGCGCACAGATCCAGGGCGCACGAGCCCAGGCGCCGGATGTCCGCGATGGCCGGGAGCAGCCGGGCGAAGGTGGTCGTCTGGACGGCCCGCAGCTCGCTGTCGTAGGAGAAGCCGGTGCCGACCAGGGCCCGCTCCCACGGCACCGGATCGGCCACCCGGAGGGGCCGGCCGTCCCGGATCGCGCCGCGACCGCGCACGGCGACGTACTCGACCCCGGCGGCGGGATTGACCACCACCCCGACCCGGGTCTCGCCGTCGACCTCGACGCCGACCGAGACCGCGTAGTTGGGCAGGTCGTGGGCGTAGTTGACGGTCCCGTCGATCGGGTCGACGACCCAGCGCACGCCGGTCGTGCCGGCGGCGTCCGAGCCCTCCTCCCCGAGGAGGCCGTCACCGGGACGGGCGTCGAGGATGCGCCCGCGGATCAGCTCCTCGCTGGCCCGGTCGGCCGCGGTCACGATGTCGGTGGCGCTGCTCTTGGTGTCGGCGATATCGACGCCCTCGCGGCGCAGCCGGAGGACCAGGTCGCCGGCCTCGCGGGCGACCGAGGTCGCCAGGGCGAGCAGCTCGGCGTCGAGCCCGCTCACCTGCTCCATCAGACGACCTCGGGCGAGTCGACGCCGCACAGGGCCGGCTTCGCGCCGCGCAGGTTGGGGCAGCAGCCCGCCGAGCAGACGTCCCAGGCGGGCGCCAGCGAGCCGACGGCCGCCCGCTCCGGGTCCTCGCCCCGCTCGGCGGCGGCCCGCTCCAGCAGCAGGTCGCGCACCATCGCGACGAACCGCGGGTCCACCCCGGCGGTGTCGGCCCGCTCGCAGGCCATGCCGAGGTCGCGGGCGGTCGCCAGCGCCTCGGTGTCGAGGTCGTAGATGACCTCCATGTGGTCGGAGACGAAGCCGACCGGGATCAGCACCGCCGACGGGACGCCCGCCCGGTGCAGCGCGGTCAGATGGTCGTTGACGTCCGGCTCCAGCCACGGCATCGACGGCGGTCCCGAGCGCGAGCAGTAGACCAGGTCGGCGGGGTACCGATGGCCGGTCTCCTCGCGCACCCGATCGGCGATCTCCGCGACCACGCTGCGGTGCTGGCGGACGTAGGCGTCGCCGTCGGGGCCGCTGCTGGCGTTCATGGCGACCGGGATCGAGTGGGTGACGAAGACCAGGTGCGCGTCGCGGCGTACCTGCTCGGGGAGGGCGGCCAGCGCGGTCAGCGTCGCGTCGACGTTCGGCTCCACGAACCCGGGGTGGTTGAAGTAGGCGCGCAGCCGGTCCAGGCGCGGCGACCCCGGCACCCGCGCGGACGCCTCGTAGAGGTCCTCGCGGTACTGCCGGCAGCCCGAGTAGGAGGAGTACGCCGAGGTGACCAGGCAGGCCGCCCGCCGCACCCCGTCCTCGCGCATCCGGGCCAGCGCGTCGGTGAGGTAGGGGTCCCAGTTGCGGTTGCCCCAGTAGACCGGGATGTCGAGGCCGGCGGCAGCCAGATCGGCCCGGATCGCCTGCAGCAGAGCGCGGTTCTGGTCGTTGATCGGGCTGCGCCCGCCGAAGAGCGAGTAGTGCGCGCCGACCTCGACCAGCCGGTCGTCGGGGATGTCCTTGCCGGCGGTGACGTTGCGGAGGAACGGGACCACGTCCTCGGGCCGCTCCGGTCCGCCGAAGGAGACCAGGAGCAGGGCGTCGTACGGCGCGGCACCGGCGGGCATGCCCCCGATCCTACGAACGACCACGAGGTCGTAGGCTCGCCGGGCCATGCTCGAGTCCTACCGTCGCGTCTTCGCCCAATCCAGGACGGCCGGTGGCGTCACGGAAGCCGCCGCCCATGCTTGAGTCCTACCGTCGCGTCTTCGCCCATCGGGGGGCGATGGCGTTCTCGGCGTCCGGCCTGCTGGCCCGGCTGCCGATCGCGATGATGACCCTGGGCATCGTGCTGCTGGTCAGCGGCACGACCGGGTCCTACTCGCTGGCCGGGCAGATCTCCGCGGCGTACGTCATCGGCAACGCGATCGTGGCGATCCTCCAGGGCCGGCTGGCCGACCGCTTCGGGCAGACCGTCGTCCTGTACGTCGACATGGTGCTCTTCGCCCTCTTCACCGGCCTGCTGATCAGCTCGGTGATGTCCGAGTGGGCGATGCCGTGGCCGATCGTCCTGGCGGCGCTCACCGGCGCCTCGATGCCGCAGATCGGCTCGATGGTCCGGGCCCGCTGGACCGCCCTGGTCCCCGAGGAGCAGCGGCACACGGCGTTCGCGGTGGAGGCCGTGGTCGACGAGCTGGTCTTCGTCACCGGCCCAGCGCTGGTCACCTTCCTCTCCACCCTGCACGCCCCGCAGACCGGGCTCCTGGTGGCGCTGGCCTGCGGCACCCTCGGCACGCTCCTGCTCGCCCTCCAGCGGCGTACGGCGCCGCCGGCGCACCCGGCACACCGCACCGGCGGCCTCGACCCGATGCCCTGGCTCCGGCTGGTCCCGATCGGGATCGCCGCCGTGGCCCTCGGCGCCTTCTTCGCCAGCATGGAGCTGATCACCGTCGCCGTGGCCGAGGACGCCGGGCACAAGACCGCGTCCGGGGTGCTGCTCGCGGTCTTCTCCGCCGGCAGCCTGGTCGCCGGCGTGGTCGCCGGGGCGATCCACTGGCGGATGTCCCACCTGCGCCGCTTCCAGGTGGGCGTCGCGATCCTGGCCGCCGCGGTCGTGGTGCTGCCGTTCCTCGACCGGCTGCTGCTGCTCGGCATCGTGCTCTTCCTCGTCGGCCTCGCGCTGGCGCCCACGCTGATCGCGGTGGTCTCGCTGCTGGAGGCGACCACGCCGCGCAGCCGGCTGACCGAGGCGATGGCGGTCTTCCAGACCGGCCTCTCGGCCGGGCTCGCCCCCGGCGCATGGCTGGCCGGCGTCGTGGCCGACCACACCGACGGCCCGGCGGCGTACTGGCTCTGCGTCGCCTGCGGCGTGCTCACCACCGCGGCCTCGCTCGCCTGCCGGCAGCCCGCCGCGGCCACCGAGACGGACTCCGAGAGCCGGCCGCCCGACGCCGACCCGGAGCGCCGTACCCTGCAGCCATGAGCAGCAGCGTGACGACCTGGCGCAACTGGTCCGGCCTGTCCACCACCCGTCCGACGGAGGTGCTGACGCCCACCGGCGCCGAGGACATCGCCGCCGCGATCGCCCAGGCCCGGGAGTCGGGCACCACGGTGAAGATGCCGGGCACCGGCCACTCCTTCACCTCGATCGCCGCGCCCGAGGGGATCATGCTCGACCCATCGGGGCTGCGCGGGATCACCGAGGTCGACCGCGACGCCATGACCGTCACGGCGCGGGCCGGCACCCAGCTCAAGGCTCTCAACGCCGGCCTGGAGGGGCTCGGGCTCTCGCTGCACAACATGGGCGACATCGCCGAGCAGACCATCGCCGGCGCCACCTCGACCGGCACCCACGGCACCGGCGGCGTGGTCGCCTCGATCAGCGCGCAGATCGCCGGGATGGAGCTGGTCACCGGCACCGGCGAGGTGCTCACCGCCTCGGAGAGCGTCAACCCCGACGTCTTCGCCGTCTCCCGGGTCGGCCTCGGCGCCCTGGGCATCATCACCTCGCTGACCTTCCAGGTGGAGCCGGTCTTCACCCTGGAGGCACACGAGCACCCGATGCTCTGGGACGAGGTGCTCGACGACTTCGACCGGCTGGCCACCGACAACCACCACTTCGAGTTCTACTGGTTCCCGCACACCGATCGCTGCCTGGTCAAGGAGAACAACCGCGTCCTGGACGACGCGGACTATCTCCCCGGGCCGTTGAGCGGCTTCCGCCGCTGGATGGACGACGACTTCCTCTCCAACACCGTCTTCGGGCTGACCAACAGGATCGGCAACATGCGCCCCGGCTGGATCCCCGGGATCAACAACATCGCCGGCCAGCTGCTCTCCGCGCGCACCTTCTCCGACGTGCCGCACAAGGTGTTCGTCACCGAGCGCCGGGTGGTCTTCCGGGAGATGGAGTACGCCGTGCCCCGCGAGGCCGGCGTCCAGGCGCTGCGCGACGTCCGCGCCTGGCTGGAGTCGACCGACCTGCGGATCAGCTTCCCCGTCGAGGTCCGGGTCGCCCCCGCCGACGACATCGCCCTGTCGACGGCCTCGGACCGCGACAGCGTCTACCTGGCCTTCCACGTCAACCAGGCCACCGACCACGCCCGCTACTTCGCCGGCGTCGAGGACATCCTGCGCGGGTACGACGGGCGCCCCCACTGGGGCAAGCTGCACACCCGCACGGCGGCCGACCTCGCTCCGGCGTACCCGCGCTTCGAGGAGTTCCTGGCGATCCGCGACCGCCTCGACCCCGACCGGGTCTTCGCCAACGACTACCTGCGTCGCGTCCTCGGCGACTGACAGGTCAGACGCTTGCCGATCCGGTGGCGATCGGGGCTCGCCAGCCGCGCAGGATCGCCAGCACGCGCCAGCCGAAGCAGAGCGCGATGCCCGGCAGCGTGACCAGCCACATCGGCCAGTCCAGCTGGTGCGCCACGACCGCCCAGGTGGCGCCGGCCAGCGCCGGGGTGGCGTAGAGCTCGCTGGCGAAGATCACCGGCACGCGGCCGGCGAGGAGATCGCGGACGATGCCGCCTCCCACGCCGCCGACCATGCCCATCAGCGCGGCGGCCACGGGCTCCAGGCCGTACTCCACCGCCTTGACCGCGCTGGTCACGCAGAAGAGCCCGAGCCCGGCGGCGTCGAAGATGTTGACCACCGGCTCCATCCGTCCCACGACCGGGTGGAAGGCGAAGACGACCAGCCCGGCGGCCACCGGCACGGTCAGATAGCGCCAGTCCGAGAGCGAGGCCGGCGGGGTGGCGTCGATGAGCACGTCGCGCAGGAACCCGCCGCCGAGACCGGTCGCCCCGGCCAGGACGAGGACGCCGAAGATGTCCAGCCGCTTGCGCACGGCCACCAGGGCTCCGGAGATCGCGAACACGAAGATCCCGGCGAGCTCCAGGACGGGCAGCACCGGCGCGTTGTCGTACATGGCACGACAGTAGGACCCGGTCCAGGTCCCGGCGAGCGCCCCCGCCGCGTCGCCGTACCCCCGGCGTCCGGCGCGGGTAGGCTCGCGGACAGGCAGAAGACAGCACCAGGAGATCAGGAGTCGGCGAGGATGCAGGACCTCACCCCGGTGGGGCTGAGCAAGGACGGCACACGGCTTGTCCTGCTCAGCGACGCCGGGGAGGAGTTCGCGGTCGTCGTGGACCACCGGTTCCGGGCAGCCCTGCGGGGCGACCCCGCCAGCACCGCCCGATTCGGCCAGTTGGAGATGAAGATGGAGAGCGCGCTCCGCCCCCGTGACATCCAGGCGCGGATCCGTGCCGGCGAGACCGCCGAGGAGGTCGCGGCCGCCGCGCAGACGACGGTCGACGCGATCATGGGCTTCGCGATGCCGGTGCTGGCCGAGCGCGCCCACGTGGCCTCGACCGCGCTGAAGGCCTCCATCCGCCGGCGCTCGGCCGACGCGGCCGCCGCCCGCACCCTGGAGCAGTCCTCGCTCACCGCCTTCTCCGACCTCGGGGTCCGTGCCGACGACGTGCAGTGGGACGCCTGGCGCCGCGAGGACGGCCGCTGGACGGTCGTCGCGGAGTACGCCGCCGGCAAGCGCGCGGAGTTCACCTACGACCAGCCCGGGCGGTACGTCGTCGCGGACAACGACGACGCCCGCCTGCTCACCGGCGAGATCCCCGGGGCCGCCTCCGACCCCACACCGGCCCGGCGCCTCTCCAGCGTGCCGGCCGACGACGAGCTTCCCCTCGGCGACGGGCCCGAGCTGGGCGACGACGCCATCCGGCTGGTGCGGCCGGAGCCTCTGGAAGACACCGCACCACCCTCCGTAGATGACGCACTAGAAGACCGAGCGGCCGATCGGGCGGGCGACTCCGACACCCTCCCGAAGGAACCCGTGGAAGATCTCCTGGAGCACACCGCCGACCTGCGCGAGACCGTGGCAGGCATCCATCCGCCCGAGGCCGGCGACCCCGTCGCCGACCATGCCGACGCGGACTGGATTGCCCCCGCGGCGCCGCACGCACCGCCGGTCCCCGCCGACGAGCCCGTCGACGGCGCCGCGCCCGTGCCCGAGCCGACGGCCGAGGAGGTGGCCGAGCGGGAGCAGAAGCCCCGCCGCAAGGGCCGCTCCTCGGTGCCCAGCTGGGACGAGATCATGTTCGGCGGGGGGACATCGGAGTGACGTAGGCCGCGTTGCGAAGCACTCGGCCTGCTGGTGCCTCGCAACACGACCTGGGAGTAGCCTCCCGGCATGTCGTACTTCGTCACCGGCGCGACCGGCTTCATCGGACGCTTCCTGGTCTCCGAGCTGCTGGAGAACCGCACCGGCCCGATCTACCTGCTCTGCCGGGAGAGCTCACGCGGGCGGCTGGACGCGATGATCGAGACCACCTGGGGCTCCGACTCCCGGCTGGTCCCGGTCGAGGGCGACCTGCGGGCCGACCGGCTGGGCGTGGACGCCTCCTGGATCGAGGAGCACCGCGGCGAGATCGACCACTTCTTCCACCTCGCCGCGATCTACGACATGACCGCCTCGGAGGAGATGAACGAGGCCCTCAACGTCGGCGGCACCCGCGCGGCGATCGAGCTGGCCGGCGCGCTCGACGCCGGCCTCTTCCACCAGGTCTCCTCGGTGGCCGCCTCAGGCGACTACCCCGGGCTGTACGACGAGACGATGTTCGACGAGGGCCAGCGGCTGCCCTCGCCGTACCACCGCACCAAGTTCGAGTCCGAGCGGATCGTCCGCGAGGAGTGCCCGGTCCCGTGGCGGGTCTACCGCCCGGCGATCGTGGTCGGCCACTCCGAGACCGGCGAGATGGACAAGGTCGACGGGCCCTACTACTTCTTCTCCCTGCTCAAGCGGATGCGCGACCTGCCCTCGTGGCTGCCGCTGGTCGGGGTCGATCTCGGCGACACCAACGTGGTCCCCGTCGACTACGTCGCCAAGGCGATGGACCACCTCGCCCACCTGCCCGGCCACGACGGCGAGGCCTTCCACCTGGTCAACCCCGAGCCGCAGCGGACCATCGAGATGGTCAACACCTTCGCGGCCGCCGCCCACGCGCCGCAGTTCGCGGTGCCGGTCGACCGCTCGGTGACCGGCCGGCTGCCCACGGCGATGCTCCCCCGCTCCTGGCGTCCGGGCACGCTGCTCAACGCCGCGCTGCGCAGCGCCCCGGCACGCCTCGCGCTCGCCCAGACCGTCGGCCGGCTGGGCATCCCGCCCGAGGTCGTCGAGCACGCGTCGTTCGCCTCGACGTACGTCTCCACCGCGACCCAGCGGGCCCTGGCCGGGTCCGGCATCGCCGTGCCCGACCTGGAGTCGTACGCCGGCACGCTGTGGTCCTACTGGGAGGACTACCTCGACAACTCGATCCGCCACGACCGGGCGGCCGTCGCGGCGCTGAAGGGCAAGACGGTCGTAATCACCGGCGCCTCGTCGGGCATCGGGCTGGTCACCGCCGTGCAGGTGGCCAAGGCCGGCGCCATCCCGATCCTGGTGGCCCGCGGCAAGGAGAAGCTGGAGCGGACCCGCGCGCTGATCCAGAGCCAGGGCGGCACGGCGTACGCCTATGCCTGCGACCTCTCCGACCTCGACGCCATCGACGCGCTCACCAAGACGCTGACCACCGACTTCGACCACATCGACTTCGTGGTCAACAACGCCGGCCGGTCGATCCGCCGCTCGCTGAAGCTGAGCGAGGACCGCTTCCACGACTTCGAGCGGACCATGCAACTCAACTACTTCGGCGCGATCCGCCTGGTCATGGGACTGCTGCCGGCCATGCGCGAGCAGGGATCGGGCCACATCGTGAACGTCTCCTCCATCGGCGTGCTGACCAATCCGCCCCGGTTCAGCGCGTACGTCGCCTCCAAGGCCGCCCTGGACGCGTGGAGCAACGTGGTCTCCAGCGAGCTGGTCGGCGACGGCGTGACCTTCACCAGCATCCACATGCCGCTGGTGCGCACGCCGATGATCGCGCCGACCAAGCTCTACGACCGCTTCCCGACGATCAGCCCCGCGCAGGCCGCCGGCAAGGTCGTCCGGGCGCTGGTCGACCGGCCGCACGAGATCAACACCAAGACCGGCAACCTGGGCGCCCTCGCCCACACCCTGGCGCCGCGGACGACCTTCCGGGTGCTGCACCTGGCCTATCAGGTCTTCCCCGACTCCTCGGCCGTGCGCGGCGCCGAGGCGACGGCCGCCCCGGACCACCGGGACCGCAGCGGCGAGCAGGCCCTGCTGGCCAAGACGCTGCCCGGCGTGCACTGGTGAGCGATCCCGAGCAGCGTCCCGGCTCGTTCACCCGCGCCTTCCTGGGTGAGATGGCGGTCCGCATCGGCCTGGCCGTCCTCGCCATGCTGCTCGCCTTCGGCGGCTCCCGGCTGCTGCGCGACACCGGCGAGTGGGGCGCCTTCGCCGGCGCCCTCCTCGGCCTGGCCGTGGGTCTCACCCTGATGGTCCTGGTGCTGCGCCGCCGCCGCTGACCGGCGCCCGGCCGCGTGGCATGATCCTCCGACGATGGCTGAACTCCACTTCTTCACCGGGACGATGGACTCTGGCAAGAGCACGCTCGCGCTGCAGACCAATCACAACCACGCCGCGCGGGGACGGATCGGCCGGATCTTCACCACCCACGACCGCGCCGGCGAGGCGATCCTGTCCTCGCGCCTCGGCCTGGAGCACGCCGCGCTGGAGGTGAGCCAGGGGTTCGACTTCTGGCGCTATGTGGTCGACGCGCTCACCCACGGCGCGCGGATCGACTACCTGATCTGCGACGAGGCGCAGTTCTACGCGCCCGTCCAGGTCGACCAGCTCGCCCGGGTGGTCGACGAGCTGCAGATCGACGTCTTCGCCTTCGGTATCCTCACCGACTTCCGGACCGAGCTGTTCGCGGGCTCGCAGCGGCTGGTGGAGCTGGCCGACCGGATGCACGTCCTGCAGGTCGAGGCGCTGTGCTGGTGCGGCAAGCGGGCCACCCACAACGCCCGCACCGAGAACGGCGCGATGGTCACCGAGGGCGAGGTCATCGTGGTCGGCGACGTCGACGACGCCGTCGCGGTCCCCGATGCCCCACCCGAGGTGGCCTACGAGGTGCTCTGCCGCCAGCACCACCGCCGGCGGCTCACGGCGGCCCGGGCCCGCGCGGTCTCGATGGTCAGCGAGCCGCTCCCCTTCACCTGAGCGTCGACGCAGAGCACCTGAGCGGCGGCGCCGCGGCGGCACCAGGGATACTAGGGGCCATGCCAGGTCGCGCGTCGGGAGTGCTGCGGTGGTCCCGCGCCCTTCTCGTCGCGGTGGTCGCCCTGGGGGCGGGTGTCGTCGCGCACGTCTCCGCGGAGGGGCTCCTGCCCGGGCCGGTCGGGCTGCTGGTGCTGCTCGCCGCGACCACGGTCGGCTCCGCCGCCTTCCTCGGCCGGGAGATCGGCCGCACCGGGCTGGTCGGCCTGCTGGTCGGCGGCCAGAGCGCCGTGCACACCGGCCTGGCGGCCATGGCCGGCCACCGCGGCGACGTACCGGTCACTACGACGCACGTGGTCACGCCACCGCCCGCTCCGGCGCCGCGCGGTGCCTCCTACTTCGACCAGTGGGCCGCCTCGGTGCCGCACGCCGCGGACCACGGCCCCGCCGCGCCCGCGTGGCTGGTCCACTCCGTCACCGACCTGCTCGCCCACCCGGTCATGGCGCTCGCCCACCTGCTGGCCGCCGCCGCGCTCGGCCTCTGGCTGGCCTACGGCGAGCGCGCCGTCTGGGCACTGCTCCGGATCGGTGGCTCCGCGGCCACGAGCCTGGTCCGGGCGCTGCACGGCCGGCTGGCGATCGGCCAGCGGATCGGGCCGGTGCACCTGTCCCTCGTCAACGTCGCGTCCGTCCCGGTCGCCGACCCACCGCTGGATCGTCTCTGGGCCCGCGGCCCGGTACGCCGGGGACCACCGGCACGTCTCCTCACGTCCTGACCACCGCCCAGCGGTCCCTCAGGACGTCGATCACCCCTGCGCCCGTGCGGGCGCGGGGCAGTCCTACCTGAGGAGACCTCTTGAGCACCCCTGTCATCGATCCGTCCCCACCCGGAGCACGCACCGCTCCCCCGTCCCGGTCCCACGGCCTCTTCCGGGCCTTCTGGCGCTGGCACTTCTACGCGAGCTTCGTGGTGATCCCCGTGTTCACGCTCCTGGCCGTGACCGGGCTGATCTATCTGTTCCGCTTCCAGCTCGAGCCGCTCATGCACCCGGAGATGCACGCGCCCAAGCCGACCGGGGTGAGTCAGCAGCAGCCGCTGGGCGCCCAGCTCGACGCGGTCGAGCGCCGCTACCCCGACGCCGAGGTGACCCTGGTCCGCGAGGGCCGCGGCCTGGAGGACAGCACCGCCTTCACCGTCACCCGGGCCGACGGCTCCAGCGTGGACGTCTTCGTCGACCCCTGGCGCTCGAAGGTCCTCGGCGCCGTCGATCCGGACACCACGCTGAGCGGCTACGCTGTCCGGCTCCACGCCGACCTGATGGCGGGTCGCTTCGGCGACCGGCTCATCGAGGTCGCCGTCTGCTGGGGGCTGGTGATGGCGGTGACCGGCTACTACCTGTTCGTGGTGGGCCGTCGCGCCCGGCTGCGACGGGTCGCCAAGCGCGCGAAGGGCGCGCTGCTGCGCCATCGCCACGGACTGGTCGGCGCGGTGGCCGGCGTCGGGCTGCTCACCATGCTGATCACCGGCCTGCCGTGGACGGGCGTGTGGGGCGCGCAGGTCCAGCGCCTGGCGACCTCCCAGGGCACCTCGCTGTGGTCGATGGACCCCGGCGCCGCGTCCAAGCCGGGCTCCACGCTGGACGAGTCGCTGCCGCACAGCCACGCCGTCCAGGTGCCGTGGGCCCAGCAGAAGAGCCCGGTGCCGGAGAGCGACCCGAAGGAGGGCCGGGTCTCGGTCGCGAACCTCGACACCGCCGTCGCCGCCGCCGAGCGGGCCGGCATCGAGCGCCCCGTCGCCGTCGTGATGCCAGGCGACTCCCGCGGGGTCTACTCGGTGATGGCCGATGCCTTCCACGATCCGAGCCGGGAGCGGACGGTCCACGTCGACCGGTTCTCCGGCCAGGTGCGGGCGACGTACGGCTTCGCCGACTATCCCCTGCCGGCCAAGGTGGTCTCCCAGGGCATCGGCCTGCACGAGGGCCGCAGCCTGGGGTTGCTGAGCTTCTGGACGGCGGCGGCGTTCTGCGTGGCGGTGCTCTTCATGTGCGTCACCGGCCCGCTGATGTGGTGGCGACGCCGCCCGCGCGGGTCTCTCGGCGCGCCCCGCGGTCGCATGCCGATCCGGTCGACCTGGTGGCTCGCCGCGATCCTGGTCGTGCTCGGCGTGGCGCTGCCGCTCTTCGGGATCACCCTGCTCGCCGTGCTGCTGCTGGACCAGCTGGTGATCCGACGGGTGCCGGCGCTCAGGGAGCACGCCGGAAGCGCCTGAGCGGCTCGTAGGAGCACGGACCCAACGGCGAATCTCCCGGTGCGTCGGAGCGTGAGCCCGGCGCACCGGGAGTCGTTTGGTCCGTCGGCCTACGAGGCGTCAGGCGATCAGGATGGGGATCCGCATCTCGACGCCGGTGAGCGAGCCGTGCAGGCCGACCAGCGTGGTCTCGTAGGCGAAGTCCTGCGAGCTCATCACCGCGTGATCGCCCAGCGCGGCCACGACGACGTCGCCGAGCCGGGGCCGGACCTGCGCGGCGACCGGGCCGAACCAGCCCCGCTCGATGGCGGCGTCGCGCGTGAGCACCAGTGCCCGGTCGCCCAGGGTCTCGCGCCAGGCCGCGGCCACGTCGTCGACCGCGCCGGCGTCGCAGTAGAGCTGCCGGAAGCGGGCCTCGCCGCCCAGCAGCCGCACGCCCGCGCGCAGCTCGGGGTGGAGGTCCACGTCGATCCGCGACTCCTCCGGGGAGTCGATCATCCCGTGGTCGGCCACGACAACCAGTCGCACGGCCGGGTCCAGCGCCTCGCGCAGCTGCTCGGCGGCCGCGTCGATCGCGGCCAGCTGGGCCCGCCACTGCGGAGAGTCCACGCCGTAGCGGTGTCCCGTCCAGTCAAGATCGCCGTCGTAGGCGTAGGTCAGCGAGCAGTCCTCGGCGGAGGACTCGACCACCGCGGCGATCCGCTCGCCGACCCGGTCGGCCCCCACGAAGCCGGCGCCGCGGAGGCTGGCCACGGTCAGGCCGGAGTCGGCGAACTCGCGCTTGCTGACCACGGTCGTCCTCACCCCGGCGGCCTCCAGGCGCGCGAACGCCGTGGGGTGCGGCTGCCACTCCTGCGGGTCGACCCGCTTGTCCCAGAAGAGCGCGTTGAGCAGCCGGTCGGTGCCGGGGATGCGCGAGGTGAAGCCGACCAGGCCGTGCTCGCCGGGCGTCATCGCGGTGCCCAGCGAGGTCAGGCTCGTGGCGGTCGTCGAGGGCACGCCGGCCACGCCGGGCTCGCGCAGGAGGGCGTGGAGGTACGGCGCGTGCTCGGCGTGGGCGGCCACCAGGTCGTGACCCAGCCCGTCCACCAGCAGCACGACGTACCGCGGCGCGGGAGGCAGCACCAGCTCGGTCTCGTGGAAGCCGACCTCGGCGCCCAGGGCGGTCGCGACCGCGGGCAGCACGTCGCCCAGGCTGCGCCCGCCGTACGACGGCTCGACGAGTTCGGCGTCCATCAGGACGAGGGCAGGCTCTCGCGCGAGAGACTCTCGGCGAAGGCCAGCAGCCGGTTCACGGCGGCCTGTCCGTCGGCCGCCGAGCTGAGCCGCAGCGAGAAGTCGTCGGAGGAGACCACGCCGGTGTAGCCGTGGTCGGCCTCGCAGTTGGGGTCGGCGCAGCCGGCCGGCTCCAGGTCGATCCGGTTGACGCCGCCCCAGCCGATGGTGAGCACCGCCTCCGAGGGCACCGGCGCGCCGCTGACCACGGTCTCGGGGTTGGCCACCATCCGGTTGACCACCACCGAGGTCACCGAGGAGAGCGCGATCGCCTCGGTCGAGGTGGAGGTGTAGGGCTGCGGGAGCAGGTCGTCGGGCGCGTGCTCGTCGGTGTGGCAGAGCAGCAGCCGGGTCGGCGTCAGCACGACCACGGTGATGTGCCGGCGTACCTCGTCGCGGTCGATGGTCGGCTCGTGGTGCACCAGGTAGGAGACCACCCGCTCGCCGGCCAGCGCGGTGGTGACACCGGCGCGCACGACCGGCGGGTAGTAGCCGGTCTGCTCGATCGCGGCGCTCAGCTCCGCCGTCTGATCCTCAGAGGTCACATGCACGGAGGTCAGTCTGTCACGCCGATCCCGTCGGCACTCACGCCGTCCTGGGCATCCGTGAGGTGGGTCCGCAGCCGCAGGAAGAGCACCCCGACCACGACCATGCCGACCACCAGGACGCTGATCCACAGATGCGCGTGGCCGTGCCCGATCATCATGCCGGCGAAGGCCGGCCCGATGATCGTGGCGACCGTCCAGGTCATCCCCTGCAGCGCGTTGTAGCGCCCGCGCATCTCCTCCACGGCCAGCGCGTTGACCAGCGCCGGCGCGATCGGCGCCCAGATGGTCTCGCCGAGCCCGAAGACGCCCAGGCCGGCGACGACCAGGACGACGGCCAGCCAGGCCGGGGCGCCGTCGGAGAAGGCGATCATCACCCAGGAGACCGCCCAGATGCCCGCGCAGAAGGCCAGCAGCCGGCTCCGCCGACGGCCCTTGATCAGCCGCAGCGTGACCAGCTGGCCGAGCACGATCGCGCCGGTGTTGAAGGCGTAGGCGAGCCCCAGCAGGCGCGGCTCGATCTCCGCCACGTCCACGGCGTACGCCGCGAAGCCGGCCTCGAACTGCGCGTAGCCGAAGGTGATCGCCAGGATCGAGAGCGCGATGATCCGCAGCAGCGTGCGGTCGCGGAGCACGACCCGCCACCCCGGCTGCGGCCCCGCCTCGGCCGCGAGCTCGACGGACCTGGGGACGAGCCGGCCGGTCGCGGCGGGGATGGTGAGCAGCACCGCGATGTAGACGGTGTAGGAGGCGGCGTCGAGTAGGTAGAGCCGCTGGAACGACGCCACCGAGTCGGTGTCGATGACCAGCGCCGAGATCACCCCGCCGACGCCGAGCCCGGCGTTGAGCAGCATGAACTGGACGCCGTACACGTGCTCGCGTCGCTCCTCGGGCACCAGCCGGGTGAGCATCGCGGTGGAGGCGGGCCACAGCGCCACGGTCCCGGCCGTCATGAAGCTGGCCACCACGAAGGCGCTGCCGACGTCGTCCACCTGGCCGATCGCGGCGACCGCCAGCGCCTCCATCACCAGCCCGCCGAGCATCACCCGGCGTGGCCCGAAGGTGTCGATCAGGGTGCCGCCGATGGGCGAGAGCACGAAGCCGAGCAGGCCCATCCAGGCGAAGAGGAAGCCGACCGTCGTGGTGGGCAGGTCGCGGACGCCGGAGAGGTAGACGTAGAGGAACGGCATCGACAGCCCGCTGCCCAGCGCGGAGAACGCGAAGCCGAAGAAGATGCGCTTGACCAGCGGGTGCAGCGGCTCCGGGGCCGCCTCACCGACGGCACCCTCGGGAGGAGTCTCGGCGGGCTGGGTCACAGGGCAACAGTCTTGTCGCGATCCGGCCGATCGCCAAACGGATTTGCGGTGCGGCGTTCCTCAGATGGGCGGGGTGTCGCCCGCTGGGGTGGTCAGCCGGCGGACGAACCAGTCCGAGCGCGGGTCGGCGACCGGCTCCACCCGGGCCGTCGCGCTGAGCACCCGGACGCCCTCGGGCGTGGCGTGCACCAGGTCCAGCTCGAGGGCGCAGACCTGCTGCAGGTCGTTCTTGAGCTGGGCGAAGCGGCGGATCAGCTCCTCGACGGCAGCGGTGTCGACGGGCTCGCTGCCGCGATGCCCGAAGAGCAGCGGCGCCGCCTTGATGCCGCGGACCATCTCCTCGGCGTCCAGCGCGGAGAGCGGCGGGATCCGGTAGGCCTTGTCGCCGACCAGCTCGGTGACCGCGCCGGAGATCGAGAAGGCGACGGTAGGACCGAAGAGCGGGTCCTCCAGGCCCTCCAGCCGCAACGGCACACCGGGCGGCGCGGTGCGCTGCACCACGAACGCCGCCGCCTCGGGACTGGCCGCCATCTGCCGCAGCTGGGTGAAGGCGTGCCGCATCTCCTCGGCGTCGGAGATGTTGCGCCACACGTGCGCCATGTCCGGCCGCTGCCGCAGCGCCTCCGCGGTGACCTTGAGGACGACGTCCCAGCCCAGCTCCTCGGCCGCGGCCACCGCCTGGTCGGCGTCGGTCACCGGGATCCGGTCCCACAGCTCGATGCCGTAGCAGCCGAGCAGGGCGGCGCACTCGGCGAAGGTCAGGTCGCGTCCCTCGGGGCTCTCGGCCAGGATCCCCAGGATCATCCGGGTCGCGGCGTCGCCGTCGATCCCGTCGAGCTCCTCGCTCTCGCCCTCCTGGCGGTCCAGCCAGGCGACGTACTCGATCACCCGCGCCAGCGCGCGCACGGCCTGCTCGACCGCGGGGTACGACGGCACGGAGCCGCGACCGGCCGTGTTGCCGGCGAGGTCAGGGACCCGGAGGAGGTCCGGGACGCCCTCGCGGCCGAGGAAGCTGGAGACCATCGGCTTGTCCGCCTGCTCGGCCACCGCCGCCAGGACGTGCGCGACGTCGGCGCCCTCGGAGTCCAGCGGCGGGATGTAGATCGCCACCACGCCGTCCACGGCCGGGTCGTCGATGACCGCGTCCAGGGCGTCCTCGAAGTCCTCGCCGGTCGCGTCCGCGCCGAGCGCCACCGACCGGGTGACCTCCAGGCCGCTGGCGACCGCGGCGTCGGCTGCGAGCAGGCCGATCGCGTCGGAGTTGCCCACGACGGCGACCCGGTTGCCGTCGGGCAGCGGCTGGTGGGCCAGCAGCTGGGCGACGTCGAAGAGCTCGTCGAGGGTGTCGACCTGGATGACCCCGGCCTGGCGGAACATCGCGTCGACGGCGGCCTCCGGCGCCTGGATCGAGCGGACCGCGTGGCCCATGGGCACACCCTGCGTGGCGCGGCCCGACCGGACCGCGATGATCGGCTTGGCCCGGGAGACGCGGCGGGCGATGCGGGAGAACTTGCGCGGATTGCCGATCGACTCGAGGTAGAGCAGGATGACCTCGGTGGAGTCGTCCTCCTCCCAGTACTGCAGCAGGTCGTTGCCGGAGACGTCGGCACGGTTGCCCGCGGAGACGAAGGTCGACAGGCCCAGGCCCCGGCCCTGCACCTTCTCCAGGATCGCCGAGCCGAGGGCGCCGGACTGGCAGAAGAAGCCCGCCCGGCCGCGCGCCGGCATGATCGGCGAGAGCGAGGCGTTGAGGGAGACGTCGCCGGCGGTGTTGATCACCCCGAGCGCGTTGGGGCCGATCAGCCGCAGGCCGTAGGAGCGGGCGAAGCCGACCAGCCTGCGCTGCCGCTGCCGGCCGTCCTCGCCGGTCTCGGCGAAGCCGGAGGAGATGACGATCAGGCCGCGCACGCCCTTCGCCGCGCAGTCGAGCACGACGTCCTGCACCTTGTCGGCCGGCACCGCGACGATCGCCACATCGACCTCGCCGGGGATGTCGGCGACGCTCGCGTACGCCGGCATGCCGGCCACCGCGTCCGCCGCCGGGTTGACCACATAGACGCGGCCGGCGTACCCGCCGAGGACGAGGTTGCGCACGAGCACGGCGCCGATGGTGTCCGAGCGCCGCGAGGCGCCGATGACCGCGACGCTGCGAGCGCCCAGGAACGCCGCGATCGAGGCCGCCTCGGCGCGGTGCTCGCGGGAGGCCATCACGCCCAGCGCGGTGTCGGTCGGGTCGATCTCGAACTCCAGGTGCATGACGCCTTCCTCCCAGCCCCGCTGGAGCTGGTAGCCCTGGTCCTGGAAGACCTGCAGCATCCGCTGGTTCTCCGGCAGCACCTCCGCGACGAACCGGTGCACGCCGCGCTCGCGGGCCGCCTGCGCGAGGTGCTCGAGCAGCAGCTGCCCGATCCCCCGGCCCTGGTGGGCGTCCTGGACCAGGAAGGCGACCTCCGCCTCTCCCGGCTTGACCGGCTCGTAGCGCCCCACCGCCAGGATCCGGTCGGCGACGGTGAGCACGAAGGCCACCCGCTCGTGGTGGTCGACGTGGGTGAACCGCTCGAGGTCGCGCTCCGAGAGCCGCGGCATCGGCGCGAAGAACCGGTAGTACTTCGACTGGTCGGAGACCTCCGCGTAGAACTCGACCAGCCGGTCCGCGTCGTCGGGCATGATCGGCCGGATGTGCGCCACCCGCCCGTCGCGCAGCACGACATCGGCCTCCCAGTGGGCCGGGTAGTCGCGGTCGGCCCCGGCGCGGTCAGCCGATGGGGTCGCGGTCACACCCTGAAATGTAGCGGGCCTCACGCGAGTGGGACGTGACGGCGGCGTGCCCGCGCGATGAAACCCCGGTACGCCGGGGAGAATGCGGCCCATGGCACGACGTACTCCCCCGCCCGCTGAAGACTTCGAGGAACACATCGTCGACATCGACGTCGGCGACGAGATGCGGGCCAGCTACCTGGAGTACGCCTACTCGGTCATCTACTCCAGGGCGCTGCCGGACGCGCGCGACGGGCTCAAGCCGGTCCAGCGGCGCATCCTCTACGCGATGCACGACATGGGCCTGCGGCCCGACCGCGGGCACGTGAAGTCCTCCCGCGTGGTCGGCGAGGTCATGGGCCGCTTCCACCCGCACGGCGACACGGCGATCTACGACGCGCTGGTGCGGATGGCCCAGCCCTGGTCGATGCGGGTCGCCACCGTGGACGGGCACGGCAACTTCGGCTCGCCGGACGACCCGCCCGCCGCGATGCGCTACACCGAGTGCCGGATGGCGCCGGCGGCGATGGCGATGACCGGGACGATCGACGAGGACACCGTCGACTTCCGGCCCAACTACGACGGCCGCGAGACCGAGCCGACGGTCCTCCCCGCCGCCATCCCGCACCTGCTGGTCAACGGCGCCGCGGGCATCGCGGTCGGCATGGCGACCAACCTGGCCCCGCACAACCTGGTCGAGGTCGTCCAGGCGCTGCGCCACCTCGTCAAGCACCCGGGCGCGGACCTCGACACCCTGATGCGCTTCATCCCCGGCCCCGACCTGCCGACCGGCGGCAAGATCGTCGGCCTGGACGGCATCCGCGACGCCTACGAGAGCGGCAAGGGCTCGTTCAAGATGCGCGCCACCGCGCGGATAGAGTCGGTGACCGCGCGCCGCAAGGGCATCGTGGTGACCGAGCTGCCGTACGGCGTGGGCACCGAGCGGGTCATCGAGGCGATCAAGAAGCTGGTGCAGAGCAAGAAGCTGCAGGGCATCTCCGACGTCAAGGACCTCACCGACCGGGAGAAGGGCCTGCGCCTGGTCATCGAGGTCAAGAACGGCTTCCATCCCGAGGCGCTGCTGGAGCAGCTCTACAAGCTGACCCCGCTGGAGGACTCCTTCGGCATCAACGCCGTCGCTCTGGTGGACGGCCAGCCCCGCACGATGGGCCTCAAGCAGATGCTCGAGGTCTTCCTCGACCACCGCTACGACGTGGTGCGGCGACGCTCGGCGTACCGCCGGGGCAAGGCCGCGGACCGGCTGCACCTGGTCGAGGGCCTGCTGCTGGCGATCGTGGACATCGACGAGGTCATCCAGCTGATCCGCGGCAGCGACGACGCCGAGCAGGCGCGTCAGCGGCTGATGAGCGTCTTCGACCTCACCGAGATCCAGGCCAACTACATCCTCGACATGCCGCTGCGCCGGCTGACCAAGTACTCCAAGATCGAGCTGGACAAGGAGCGCGACGAGCTGGTCGCGACCATCGCCGGCCTGGACGAGATCCTCGGCGACGAGAGCAAGCTGCGCGCCGTGGTCTCCGAGGAGCTCGCCGAGGTCGCCAAGACGTACGGCACGCCGCGACGGACCGTGCTGCTGGAAGCGTCCGGAGCGACCAGCACGGCGACCGCGACGCCGCTCGAGGTCGCCGACGACCCGTGCTGGGTCTACCTCTCCTCCAGCGGCCTGCTGGCCCGGAGCACCTCGGCCGAGCCGCCCAGCGGCGACGGCGCGCGCACCCGTCACGACGTGGTGCTCTCCGCGGTGTCCGCGACGGCCCGCGGCGAGGTGGGCGTGCTCACCTCGGCCGGCCGGGTGATCAAGCTCGGAGTCCTCGATCTCCCGGCCCTGCCGGACACCGCCAACCACCCCAACCTGCAGGGCGGGGCGCCGGTGGGCGAGTTCCTGACGCTGGAGGCCGGCGAGACCGTCCTCGGGCTGACCACCTTCGACGCCGACTCCCCCGGGCTCGCGCTCGGCACGGCGCAGGGCGTGGTGAAGCGGGTGAACCCGGAGTACCTCTCCCACCGCGACGACTGGGAGGTCATCTCCCTCAAGGACGACGACCGCGTCGTCGGGGCCGTCCAGCTCCGCACCGGCGAGGAGGAGCTCTGCTTCGTGACCGACGACGCCCAGCTGCTGCACTTCGGCGCCGGGCAGGTGCGGCCGCAGGGCCGTGGCGGTGGCGGCATCGCCGGCATCAAGCTGTCCGCGGGCGCGTCGGTGCGCTGGTTCGGCGCCTTCGACCCCGCCGACGCCGTGGTGGTGACGGTGGCGGGATCGAGCGATGCGCTGCCGGGCACCGAGGCAGGGGCGGTCAAGGTGACGCCGTTCGCGGAGTACCCCGGCAAGGGCCGGGCCACGGGCGGCGTGCGCTGCCACCGCTTCCTCAAGGGCGAGGACACGCTCACCCTGGCCTGGGCCGGGCCGGGCCCCGCCCGCGCGGCCGCCTCCAGCGGGGCGCCGGTCGACCTGCCCGAGGCCGACGGCCGCCGGGACGGCTCCGGTGTCCCGGCCAGCCAGCCCATCGCCGCGGTCGGCTCGCCGGTCGAGGTGTCGGCGTCCTCTGGCAGGCTTGCGCCATGACGACGTACCGTCCCCGCCTGGTCGCCGCCCTCCTCGCCCTCGCCGTCCCGCTGACGCTCACCGCCTGCGGTGGCTCGGACGACACGAAGGCCGACAGCCCGACCCAGGTGCTCGAGACCGCCAAGAGGCACTTCGACGAGGCCGCGGCGATCGAGCTCGACCTGTCGACCGGCGCCAAGCCGACCTCGGGCGACGCCGTCCTGGGCGCCACCGGGACGCTGACCCACCAGCCCGCGTTCAAGGGCTCGGTCAAGGTCGTCTTCTCCGGCCTCACCGCCGACATCCCGGTGGTCTCCGCCGACGGCACGGTGCACGCCAAGCTGCCGCTCACGCCGGTCTACGCCGAGATCGACCCGGCCGAGTACGGCGCGCCGAACCCCGCCGACTTCGCCGACCCCGCCAAGGGCATCTCCGGGCTGCTGCTGCAGATGGACGACGTCGAGCGCGGTGACAAGGTGCGCGACGGCGACGACGTGCTGACCACCTACACCGGCACTCTCGACGGCTCCCTGGTCAAGCCGATCATCCCGAGCGCCGACGCGAGCGGCAGCTACACCGCCAAGGTCGGCATCGACGAGGACGGCGAGATGGCGACGCTCTCGGTCACCGGCGACTTCTTCGCCCACGACGGGCCGGTGACCTACGACATCTCCTTCGACTACGACGACGACGCCGTGACCATCACGGCGCCCTGAGCGGGCACCCGAGGATCCGGTGACCACCGCGGTGGTGGGCGAGCGCGGCGCGCGCGTCCTGCTGGCGCTCGCGGCGGTGGCCGTCGCCTTCGCGGCGGCGGACACCTATGTCGTGGTGCTCGCGCTGCCGGACATGATGGGGTCGGTCGGCCTCAGCGTCGAGGAGCTGCAGCGCGCGGCGCCGATCGTCAGCGGCTTCCTGCTCGGCTACGTGGCGATGCTGCCGCTGATCGGCCGGATCGCCGACCTGCACGGGAGGCTCCCGGTGCTGGTCGCCTCGCTGGTGGTCTTCGGCTTCGGCTCGCTGGTCACCGCGGCAGCGTACGACCTGCCGAGCCTGGTCGCCGGCCGCTTCCTCCAGGGCGTGGGCGGTGGCGGACTGGTGCCGGTCACACTCGCGCTCGTCGCCGACATCTACCCCGCCGAGCGGCGCGGCGTGCCGCTCGGGGTCGTCGGCGCGGTCCAGGAGCTGGGCAGCGTCCTCGGCCCGCTGTACGGCGCCGTGGTGCTGGTCTTCGGCGACTGGCGGGACATCTTCTGGATCAACCTCGCCGTCGCTCTCGTGCTCGCCGCGGCGGTCACCCGCGCGGCCGGCTCCCGGCCGGCCCGGGCCCGGAGCCGGCCCGACCTCGTCGGCTGGGCGCTGCTCGCCTGCTGGCTGGCGGCCCTGCTGCTGGTCATGCGCCAGCCATCCTCCCTGGTCACTTCGGTCTCCTGGGGAGGACCGTTCGTGCCGTTCAGCCGGGGCGCGTCGGTGTGGTGGTCGCCGCTGGGCCTGGTCGCGATCGGCCTGGGCCTCGCGCTGGTCGCGTGGCTGTGGTGGGGCCCGGGCCGCTTCACCGACCTGCGCTCATGGTGGGCCACCGTCCGGCAGGCCGACCTGACCGGCGCGCTGCTGCTCTCGGTGGCGCTCGGCGGGGTCGTGCTGGCCTTCGCCACCGCCGACCCCGAGGTGCACGTCTTCTCCGAGGCCGGACCTTGGTACCTCGCCGTGGCCGGCATCGCCACCGTGCTCAACATGTTGCACCAGCGCCGCGCGTCCGATCCGCTCATCCCCCACGGCGCCCTGCGCGCGCGGCCGGCCTGGGGCTCGCTGGCGGTCAGCTTCTTCGTCGGCTCGGCGCTGATCGCCGCCCTGGTCGATATCCCCGTCTTCGCCCGGGTGAGCGTGTACGGCGACTCGCAGCTCAAGGCCGCCCTGGTGCTGGTCGAGTTCCTCGTCGCCCTGCCCATCGGCGCTCTCGTCGGCGGCTACCTGACCCGGACGCTGGCGACCGGCCCGGTGACCGCCGCCGGGATGCTGCTCGCCGCGCTCGGGTTCGCGGCGATGAGCGGCTGGGACGTCGACGCGCTGCGCCACCTGTCCTCCAGCGCCGTCCTCGCGATGACCGGACTCGGCTTCGGCCTCGCCCTGGCGCCGGTCAACGCCGCTCTCCTGGCGACGACGGGACCCAGCGTCCACGGCGTCGCCAGCGCCCTGCTGGTGGTCGGCCGGATGGTCGGCATGCTCGTGGGCATCTCGGCGCTGACCACGATCGGGCTGCGCCGCTACTACGCCGTGTCGGCCGACTTCCCGAGCCCGCGCGAGGTCTGCGACGGCCGGACCCGCTGCGCGGCGTACTCCGACCTGCTGCAGGGCGCCGGCGTCGAGCAGCTGCACGCGATCTTCCTGGGCGCATCGGCCTGCGCCGTCGTCGCCGGGGTCCTCGCACTGCTGCTCTTCCGCGGCGCGCCGACCCGCGGCGCCACCTCCGCCCTCGCCGGGATCGGCACGCCCTGATGCTCGAGCCCATCTGCACCGACTCCTCGCTGGCCGCCGGCGAGCCGCTCATCGGCAGCGCGCCGGACGCCGACGCCTGGCTGTGCCTGGAGCAGAACGGCCCCTGGGGGCGGACCGCCTGGACCTCCTCCCACCTCGACCCCGCGCTCGGCGCGGCCATCGAGACCGCCGCCGGCGAGCACCGCGTCCGGCCCTCGCTGATCCGCGCTCCCGGCCGCCACGCCGACGCCCACGTCGACGGCTCCCGGACCGTCCTGGTGGCCAGCAGCCACCCGTCGCGCCCCTGGCTGCTGGCCGGCTCCGTCGATGACCCCGCCACGCTGCTCGACCTCCCCTGGGCGGCCATCGGCGCGGGCGACCTGGCGGCCACGCTGGACGCGGCTCCCTGGCTCGCCCCCGATCCGCGGCAGCACCTGCTGGTGTGCACCAACGGCACCCGCGACACCTGCTGCGCGCGCCTGGGCCGTCCCGTCGCGACCTCCGCCGCGGCGGCGTGCCCGGGCCGCGTCTGGGAGGTGACCCACACCTCCGGTCACCGCTTCGCGCCGACCACGGTGCTGCTGCCCTCGGGCTACCTGCACGGCCGGATCCTCGACGCCACGAGCGTCCTGACGGCTGCCGACCTCGGCGAGCTGGCGATCGAGGGGCTGCGCGGGCGGTCCTGCTGGCCGGCCGGCGCGCAGGTCGCCGAGGAGCTGGTACGCCGCGCGCACGGCATCCGTGGCCTCGACGAGCTCACGGTGGCCGCCGACGGCGAGAGCTGGAGGGTCGTCCATCTCGACGGCCGGTCCTGGCTGGTCGCCGTCGAGGAGCACACCGAGGGCGAGCGTGCCGAGTCCTGCGGCAAGGCCCTCAAGCCTGTCGTCCACCGCAGGGCCCGCTTCCTCGGGGATTGACGATCCGGCCGATGGGCAAGGATGGGGCCATGTCGCTTCTCGAGATCGACCGCCTGTCCAAGTCCTTCGGGGACCGCCCCGCGCTCCGGGACACCTCGTTCTCGGTGAGGTCCGGCGAGATCTTCGGCTTCGTCGGCTCCAACGGCGCCGGCAAGACCACCACCATGCGGATCGTCCTGGGCGTCCTCGCGGCCGACGCCGGCGAGGTCCGCTGGGCCGGCAAGCCCGTCGACGCCGACATCCGGCGGCGGATCGGCTACATGCCCGAGGAGCGCGGGCTTTACCCGAAGATGAAGGTCGCCGACCAGCTGGTCTACCTGTCCCGGCTCTACGGCGACCCCGCCGCCAAGGCCCGTACGGCGATGGAGCGGTGGACCGAGGTGCTGGGCGTGGATGGCCGCCGCGACGACGAGGTCGGCACCCTCTCACTGGGCAACCAGCAGCGGGTGCAGCTGGCCGCCGCGCTGGTGCACGACCCGGAGCTGCTGGTCCTGGACGAGCCGTTCTCCGGCCTCGACCCGGTCGCGGTCGACGTCATGTCCGGGGTCCTGCGCGACCGCGCGGCCGCGGGTGTCCCGGTCCTCTTCTCCTCCCACCAGCTCGATCTCGTCGAGCGGCTCTGCGACCGGGTCGGTATCATCCGCGACGGCACCATGATCGCCGTCGGCGCGATCGACGAGCTGCGCCGGCACGAGCGACCGCGCTGGGTCGTGGACGGCCCGCCCGGCGACGGATGGACGTCCGGCTTGGCCGGCGTACGCGTCGTGGAGAGCGCCAACGGGCGGACCGTCCTGGAACTGGACTCGACCGACCACGGCGCCGAGCAGCCCGTGCTCACGGCCGCCCTGGCCGCCGGAGCCGTCCGCGAGTTCGCGCCGGTGCGTCCCTCGCTCACCGAGCTCTACCGCGACGCGGTGACCTCCCCGGTGGAGGCGGTCCGATGAGCCGGGCGACGGGAGGAGCGCCGGTCTGGCTGGTCGCCCAGCGCGAGATCCGGGCCAAGGCCACGTCGAAGGCGTTCCTGCTCTCCACCGCGGGGCTGATCGTGGCGATGCTCCTGGGCGGCCTGTTGCTCAAGATCGCCGTCGACGACAGCCCTCCCGTGGTCGGGTTCGTCCCGTCGACGCAGTCGCTCGCCGATCCGGTGAAGCAGCTCAGCGGCGAGGACGCCGTACGCGCCAAGAGCATCGCCACCCGGTCCGCCGGCGATCGCGCCGTCCGCGAGGGAGACCTCGACGCGCTGGTGACCGGCACACCGCAGCGGATCGTCGTGGTCGTCAAGGACCAGCTCGACCCCGGGCTGCGCTCGACCCTGACCGCCGTGGCGCAGCAGGAGACGCTCTCGGGCCAGATCCGCTCACTGGGCGGCGATCCGGCCAGCGTCGCCGGAGCGATCGCCGAGGCCGTGCCCCAGGTCGAGGCACTGGAGCCCAACGAGGTCTCCGGGGAGCAGGTCCTGGCGGGCTACCTGGTCGGCATCCTGGTCTTCCTGGGCCTGATGCTCACCGGCCAGATCGTCGCCCAGGGCGTCGTCGAGGAGAAGACCAGCCGGGTCGTGGAGCTTCTCCTGGCGGCCCTGAGGCCCTGGCAGCTGATGGCCGGCAAGGTCCTCGGGATCGGGGTGATCGGGCTGATCCAGGTCGGCGCGATCTTGCTCGCCGCCGTCGGCAGCGCCAAGGCCTTCGATCTGGTCGACACCGGGTCGCTCAATCTCGCCTCGGCCTTCACCGGAGCGATCGGCTGGTTCGTGATCGGCTACCTGACCTATGCCCTGGTGATGGCCGCCCTGGCCTCCCTGGTCTCCCGTCAGGAAGACGTCGGCTCGGTGATCGCGCCGGTGACCACCCTGATGATCGTGCCGTACGTCATCGCGGTCTCGATCGGCACCTGGGATCCCGACAACACCCTGGTCGTGACGCTCTCGTTCATCCCGTTCGCCGCGCCGCTGGTGATGCCCGTGCGGATCGCCGCCGGCGAGGTCCCCGGCTGGGAGATCGCCCTGTCGGTCGGGCTCTCCCTGGCCGTGGTGCCACTGCTGGTCTGGCTGGCGGGCCGGATGTACGCCAATTCCGTTCTGCGGACCGGAGCGCGGGTCAGTCTCCGGCAGGCGCTAACGTCGCGAGGGTGAGCGCTGAATTCGACGACCTGCTGGCAGCCAACCGGGCCTTCGCGTCCGACTTCAAGCTCAGCGGCTTCGATGGCGTGGCCCATGCCGGCATCGCGCTGGTCACCTGCATGGACTCCCGCATCGACCCGCTCGGCATGCTCGGACTCAAGCCCGGCGACGCCAAGATCTTCCGCAATCCCGGTGGCCGCGTCACCGAGGCGGCGCTCGAGGCGCTCGTCCTGGGCACGCACCTGCTCAACGTGAAGCGGATCCTGGTCGTCCCGCACACCCGCTGCGCGATGACGACCAGCACCGAGGCCGAGCTGCAGGAGAAGATCGGCACGGCGATGGGCCACGACGCGACCTGGCACCCGTTCTCGGTGATCGCCGACCAGCGCGCGGCCCTGGAGGTCGACGTCCGCAAGGTCCGCTCGCACCCGCTGATCCCCGAGTCCACCGCTGTCGGGGGCTTCATCTACGACGTCGACACCGGGCTGCTGAACCAGGTCGTCTAGCCCCACCCGAAAGGGCCGCCGCCATGAGCAGGTACCCCCGCATCGACCTCGACGGCGCCTCGGTGCTGATCACCGGCGGCGCCCAGGGCATCGGCCTGGCCACCGCGCGCGCCTTCGCCGAGCGCGGCGCCCGCGTCGCGATCGGCGACCTCGACGCGGACCGGACCCGTGAGGCCGCCCGGGAGGTCGACGCGCTCGGGCTGCGACTCGACGTGACCGATCCCGCCTCCTTCGCGGCGTACGTCGCCGAGGCCGAGGCGGCCCACGGTCCGGCCGACGTACTGGTCAACAACGCCGGCGTGATGCCCAACGGCGCCTTCTTGGAGCTGACCCCCGAGATCGACCGGATGACCATGGAGGTCAACGTCTTCGGCGTCCTCAACGGGATGCGCGAGGTGCTGCCCGGGATGGTCTCGCGCGGGCGTGGTCACGTCGTCAACGTCGCCTCGCTGGCCGGCAAGTTCCCGGTCAAGGGCCTGGCGGTCTACAACGCCAGCAAGTTCGCCGTCGTCGGCCTTACCGCCGCCACCCGCCTGGAGATGGCTCCCGCGGGCGTCTCGGTCAGCGCGGTGCTCCCCTCCGCGGTCGACACCGCGCTGGCGAGCGGGCTCGACATGCGGCCGATCCCGAAGGTCAAGCCCGAGGCGATTGCCGCCGCCGTGCTGGACTCCGTGGTCTCACGTCAGGGCGAGATCGCCGTCCCCCGCTACGTCGGCACGCTCGCCGCCACTGCCGCGATCACGCCCGAGCCCGTGCTCCACGCCGTCCGCCGGCTGATCCGCGACGACCGCGCGCTGCGCCCCGACAAGCCCGAGCGCCTCGCCTACCGCGACCGCCTGGCCTCTCAGGCCTCCGCCGACGACTGAGCCGATCACGGCTCACGTCCGGCGGGTGAATCTGACCTTGCCGTGCATGGTGTCGGTCATCTGATACCGGGCGTCGTGGGCGAGGGTGTGGTGTCGGGGGCAGAGCATGATCCCGGTCGCCACGTCGGTCTTGCCGCCTCGGCTCCACTGATCGCGATGGTGGATGTGACACATCCCTGGCGGCCAGTCGCAGTGGGCTGCTGCGCAGCCGCGGTCGCGTAGGCCGATCGCGATGCGCTGGGGCTCGGTGTGGAAGCGGGTCTTGCGGCCCAGGTCGAGTGCCTGGGACCGGGTGCCGAGGACGGCGGGAACGATCCCGGCGCCGCAGGCCAGCATCCGTGCGGTCCGGGCGGAGATCGGCTCTCCGGTGTCGAGCAGTCCGGCGGTCTCGAGCTGTCCGGTGAGGGACTCGTGGGTCATGGTCACCACGATCGTCGCGGGCATCCCTCCGGCCCTGGGGGTGCCGTCGGCAGTGGCGGGCCGGGTGGCGATGTACTCGCAGAAGGCCTCGCCCAGGCGCAGCGGTCGGGAGACGGTTCCGATCGGCTGCCGGCCGGCGTCTTGGGCGGTGTCGTTCTGGCCCTGTCCGTCCGCGCCGGGCGTGGTGCTGGGCGTCGTGCTGGGCGCCCCGCCGGCGTCGAGCGCGGCGCGGTGGCGTGGCGCAGCCAGGGCGTCGAGGTGCTTCTTCAGCATCGCGCCGTGCAGCTCGGGGATGGCGAACCGGCCGTGCATCATCCCAAGTCCGTCGGAGCGGATCGAGAACGAGGTCTTCGCGGCCGCGCGACGCTCGGCGGCCTCCAGCAGTCGCCGCTCGTGCTCGTCGGCCGCGTCCGGGTCGACGACCTCGAGGATGCGACGGCCCAGGACGCGCAGCTCCCGCGGGTCGTGGTCGGCGGCGAGCTCGATCAGGTGCTCCTCGGCCGACACCGCCAGCCCGGCATCCAGATCGGCGGGCAGCGCCTCGACGGCCGCGACGATCACCCCGGCCTGCTCCGCTGAGACCCGCCCGGCCGCCAACGCGAGCCGGGTCGCCTCGTGCCCACCGTCCTCCAGCGACCGCGCCAGCCGCACCAGGCCCTTGGCCACCGGACGGCTCGTGCGGGTGATGACCGCGAACCACGACGCCGCATCGTGGTACCCACCCGCCTGACCAAGGTCACGACGGTCGGCCTCGGCCAACAACCGCGCCTGGACCTCACCCAACCCGGCCAGGGCTCGGGTCAGTCGAGGAAGACCATCCCGCAACTCGGTGTCGGTCAGCGACCAGGCATTGGCCTCGCCGACCCGATCGCGCAACTCCTCCAACGCATCGACCAGCCCCAACAATGGATGCTGGGGAGCGGCGAGCTGGCTGATCGACATGACCTCAGTCCACCAGGCAGCACCGACAGAAAGGCCGTGGTTGAGCGCGAAAGTCTAGACCGCCCACGCACTCCTACAGGTGCTCGGCGAGGAACTCCAGCTGCGCGGGCGCCCGGCCGCGCCAGTACGCCGAGTCGTGCCCGCCCGGGCCCATCCCGCCGGCCGGCTCGGGCGTGAGACTGGCCCGGAAGGCCCGGGTCGTGCCCGCGAACGGGTCGTCGTCCCCGCAGTCGATCCGGAGCGGGATGCCCTTCAGCCGCTCGGGATACGCCGTCACGTCGTGCTCGGCGAAGTCCTCGGCGTCGTCGAACGCCCCCGGCGCCGTCGCTCCGGCGGAGGCGAACAGCGCCGGGCTGGAGACGGCCAGCGCCTTGACCGGCAGGACGTGCTCCGAGGCGAGCAGTAGCGCGCCGTACCCGCCCATCGACCAGCCGTAGAGCCCGATCCGCCCGGTGTCGAGACCGCGGTCGGCCAGCATCGGCACGAGCTCGCGCACCACCATCGCGCCCGCGTCGGTGCCGTCGTCACGCGCGTGCCAGTAGCCGTGGTCGCCGCCATCGACCGAGGCCAGCGCGAACGGCTCCGCCCCCGCCACCACGACCTGGTCGAGCACCGAGCCCAGCCGCAGCGTGCGGAACGTCGTGGTGTGGCTGGCGCCCCGGCCGTGCAGGCTCACCACCACCGGCAGCCGGTCCCCCGGCTGGTGCCCCGGCGGGTAGCCGATGCTCCACCCGACCCGGCGCCCCGCCATCAGATCCGACCGGAAGCCGCCGCTGACCACGCGCTCCGGATCGGCTCCCCCGGAGCCCTCCGCCACCCCGCATCCCGCGAGCCCCATCGCTCCGGCGACCAGCACCGCCCTGCGGGACCATGCGGTGCTGCTCCCCACTGCGCGCTCCCACCGGCTCGGACGCCGCTCCGGCCTCCGACGTCCGCGACAGGCCCCGGCGTTTTCGCCAGACTACCTAGACCTCACGGTCGGCTCGGGCGTCCTAGGGGTGGGAGACGAGACAGGAGGTGGAGATGGGCAAGGACCGGGCGTTCGCGGAGTACGTCGCCGCGCACTGGGCCTCGCTCTACCGTCTGGCGACCCTCTTCGTGGGCGAGTCGGGCGCCGACGACGTCACCCAGGCCGCGCTGCTCAAGGCCTACACCTCCTGGCACCGCGTCGAGCGGGCCGAGTCGCCGGAGGCCTACATCCGGAGGATCCTGGTGAACACCGCCCTCTCGGAGGGCAGGGGTCGCAGCCGCCGGCTCCGGCTGGTCCCCGACGAGGGCATCGACCGGCCGCACGGCTCGCATGAGAGCGCGGTCGTGGAGCGCTCGGCGATGTGGGACCGGATCAACGGTCTCCCACCACGGCAGCGCGCCGTCATCGTGCTGCGCTACTACGAGGACCTCTCCGAGGCCGAGATCGCCCGGACGCTCGGATGCGCCCCCGGCACGGTCAAGGCCCACGCGTCGGCCGCGCTGCGCACCCTGCGTCTGCAGGCGCCCGACGCCGAGCTGCACGAGACCACCGGAGGCCACCATGACTGACCCGATGCCCGAGGAGGAGCTCCGTACCCTGCTCGCCGAGCGTGCCCGGGACGTGGCCGTCCCGGAGCCGCCGCTGGTGGATCTCATGGCAGCCGGGGCCCGGGCGGACCGGCGGCGCGGACGGCTGCTGCTGGGCTCGGTGGTCGCCGCCGTCGTCCTCGCCATCGCGGCCGGCGCCGCCGTCACCGAGTGGCCGCGGCAGGCCGGCTCGCCGACGCCCGCCAAGGAGCCCACCCAGGAGCCGGTGCGGTCCCTGGCCGATCTCCCCGAGGGCGAGCCCTCCGACATCCCCTTCGTGTCCGGCCGGGTCGTCCACCTCGGCGACCGGAGCGTGCCGCTCCCCCAGGCGCCGGCGCGCGTCCTGGTCTCGGCCGATGACGTCGTGGTCCAGTACGGCGACCGCTCGCTGCACCACGTCGACGTGGAGACCGGACAGGTCCACACGGTGGCGGACAAGGTGGAGACGTTCGCCCTGGCGGGCCGCCATGCCGTGGCGTACTCGCGCGAGACCACGGGCACTCCGGTCGTCGTCGTGCGCGATCTCGTCGACGGCTCCGCGGTCGAGCGGGCGATCCCCGCGATTCCCTCGTGCTGCGACAACCCGTTCCGCATCGCCGGTGCCAACGAGGGCCTGGTGATCGCGGGCACCGACGCGGCCGGGCAGTGGGTATGGGCGCACAGGCTGGACAGCCTTCCGCCGACCTGGGCGCACCGGATCAAGGGCCTGGGCGAGCGGCAGGTCGTCGCCATGACCGCCTCCGAGGTGGTCACGCAGGGGCCCGAGGGGTACGACGTGGGCAGGCTCGACGGCGACCGGCTGGTCGTGACCGAGCGCTTCGATCGCGTCGGTCCGGCCTTCTTCGGCCTCAGCGGCGTCATCGTCTACGCGAGCGATGCGGGAGAGCTGCTCGCACGGCGCGCTGGCGACGACGTGCGTCTCGGACTGCCCGCCCTCGACTTCCCGATCGTCCACGCCGAGGACGCCACCCACATCGTCCTCGAGATCAGGGCCGAGACCAGCGGGCTGGAGCGCGACGCGCAGGTGCGGTGCGACGTCCGCGACGGCGCCTGCGAGATAGCCGGCTGGTTCGACCCCGACGATGTCGGCGTCCGGCCCGCGGAGGGCCCGTCGGGCCTGTTCAGCCCCATCCAGGCAGCGGTCAGGTCCTTCACCGCCATGGTCGAGGACCCGACTCCGACGACGGCTGCCGCGGTGCCCTTCGCCCCGACCGTGCGCCTGGGCCTGGGCGACGACCTCCGCGAGACCGACCGCGACGACCTGACCACCGCGGAGGGGTGGGTCCGTACGCCGAGCTCTGGCTCCTACGCGGGTCAGAGCGGCCCGATCGACCTCCTGGCGCCTCTTCGGAGGTACCTGGGGAAGAGCGCGGACGCCCTGCTCGTCGGCATGGCACTCCACCCGGTCTGCGCCGGCTCACCCGCACCCGTCGTCGTCGCGCTCGGCGACTACCGCCGGACCACGCTGCAGCCCTCCGACCGCTCCCCCGCCTCGTGCCTTGAGTGGTTCGCGATCGACCTCTACTTCGATGACGACGATCAGATCGTCGCCGTCGTCCTGCACCAGTTCGAGCCCTGAGGCCGGTCAGTCCGAGGAGTCGAACCGGCCGGCGCGGACCTCGTCGGCCAGCTCCTCGACGCGCTGCTCCGGCGACCCGCCGGCGGCCAGGAGCTCCTTGTGCAGGATGCGGAGCCGGTCGGTCTTCCAAGATCGCGGAGAGGGGCCGCGCACGACGGCCACCTTCCAGCGCAGTCGGTGGTCGACGAAGGCCGAGACGGCACCCAGCGAGAGGAGCATCAGCAGCTCGACCGGATCGCCGGGCAGCACCGAGCCGCCGCCCCGCACGGCGGAACCGCGTCGTACGGCGCGCACGTAGAACACCCAGTCCCCGCGCGGGATGCGGACGTCGTGCTCACCCGGGGAGAACGGCACCATGTCCTTGGCGTACTCGTCCTCCTCGGACATCAGGCGTCGATCGTGTCCTGGTCCACCTCGTACGCCCCGGCGACGATGAAGTCCTTGCGGGGGGCGACGTCGGAGCCCATGAGCAGCTCGAAGACCTCGGCGGCGCGGGCGGCGTCGTCGACGGTGATCCGGCGCAGGGTGCGGTGGCGCGGGTCCATGGTGGTCTCGGCCAGCTGGTCGGCGTCCATCTCGCCCAGGCCCTTGTAGCGCTGTACCGGGTCCTTCCAGCGCAGGCCCTTCTTGGTCAGCTCGGCCAGCTTGCGCTGCAGCTCGGGGTCGGAATAGGTGTAGACGTACTTCTCCATCCCCTTCTTGGGGTTGGTCAGCTCGATCCGGTGCAGCGGCGGCACGGCGGTGAAGACCCGGCCCCGCTCGACCAGCTCGGGCATGTACTTGAAGAACAGCGTCGCCAGCAGGCAGCGGATGTGCGCGCCGTCGGAGTCGGCGTCGGCCATGAAGATGATCCGTCCGTAGCGGGCGGCGTCGACGTCGAAGGTCCGCCCCGACCCGGCCCCGATCACCTGGATGATCGAGGCGCACTCGGCGTTCTTGAGCACGTCGGCCACGCCGGCCCGCTGCACGTTGAGGATCTTGCCGCGGATCGGCAGCAGCGCCTGGAACTCGGAGTTGCGGGCGGCCTTGGCCGTGCCCATCGCTGAGTCACCCTCGACGATGAACAGCTCCGAGCGCTCCACGTCGCTGGTCCGGCAGTCGTTGAGCTTGGCCGGCAGCGCGGAGGACTCCAGCGCGTTCTTGCGGCGCTGGGTGTCGCGGTGCTGGCGGGCGACGATGCGGGTCTTGGCCGCGCCGGCGACCTTCTCCATCACCAGCTTGGCCTGGGCCTTCTCGGTGCGCTTGCTGGAGGTGAGGAACCTCTTCAGCTCCGCGGTGACCACCTTGCGCACCACCGAGCGTGCCGCGGGCGTGCCGAGGACCTCCTTGGTCTGCCCCTCGAACTGCGGCTCGGCCAGCCGCACCGTCACGATCGCGGTCATCCCCTCGAGGACGTCGTCCTTGACCACGTCGGCGTCGTTGACCTTCAGCACCCGAGCGCCGCGCATCGCCTCGTTGAAGGTCTTGGTCAGCGCCGCCTCGAAGCCGGAGACGTGGGTGCCGCCCTTGGGCGTGGCGATCACGTTGACGTAGGAGCGGACCTCGGTGTCGTAGGTGTCGCTCCACCGGACCGCCACATCGACGGCCAGCTCGCGCTCGACGTCCTGCGGGGTCATGTGACCTTTGTCATCCAGCAGCGGCACGGTCTCGGTGAACGTGTCCGAGCCCCGCAGCCGCAGCACCTCGGTGACCGGCTCGCCCGAGGACAGGAACTCGGCGAACTCCGAGATGCCCCCGCTGTGCTTGAACCGCTCGACCACCGGCTCGGGCCCGCGCTCGTCGCGGATCTCCAGCTCCAGGCCGGGCACGATGAACGAGGTGTGCCGGGCGCGGCCGATCAGCCCGTCCAGCTCGAACCGCGCGTCCTTGGTGAAGATCTGCCGGTCCGGCCAGAAGCGGATCCGGGTCCCCGTGGTGCCCTTCGCGACCCGCTTGCCCTTGCGCGAGAGCCCCGATCCGGGCGCGAAGGCGCTCTCCGGCCCCTCCCCGGAGAACACGCCGGGTGCGCCGCGCTGGAAGCTCATCCCCTGGACGGCCGGCGAGCGCTCCACGTCGATGTCCATCCGCGCCGAGAGCGCGTTGACCACGGAGAGGCCGACCCCGTGCAGGCCACCCGTGGCGACGTACGAGCCGCCCCCGAACTTGCCGCCCGCGTGCAGCTTGGTGGCGACCACCTCGACGCCGGTGAGCCCGGTCTTGGGCTCCTTGTCGGTCGGGATGCCGCGGCCGTCGTCGTGGACCTCCGCGGAGCCGTCGGCGTGCAGCACGATCTCGACCTTGCTGGCCGCGCCGGCCAGCGCCTCGTCGACGCCGTTGTCGATGATCTCCCACAGGCAGTGCATCAGCCCGCGCGTGTCGGTGGAGCCGATGTACATCCCCGGTCGCTTGCGGACCGCCTCGAGCCCCTCCAGGACCAGCAGGTGTCCAGCGTTGTACGTGTTGTCGATGACTCGTTCCTCGTGCTGCGCACGGCCCGGGCGGGCCGTCGGTGGTCTACCGAGCCATCTTTTCAGGTCACGGATCGGCCAAAAAACCGAAACGCCGGGCCGTCGCTGCCGATATCGCCTTGTGTGGTGAGCAACACTCGTCATCACGGATCCGATCGGTCATGTGGACAGCCTCATGGCGGGAAGGATCCGGCGTGATTGGATGTTGAGGTCAGTACGACGCCCGCCAGACCGAGCGCCGGCTGAGCGAAGCACAGGAAGAGAGGCAATCGTGACCACTGCGACAGCACCCAGCGCGGCCCCGCTGACCGCGGTCGACCGCTGCGACCGCTGCGGGGCCCAGGCCTACCTGCGCGTATCCCTCCAGGGTGGTGGCGAGCTTCTGTTCTGCGCCCACCACGCCCGGGAGCATGGCGAGAAGCTCCGCGAGATCGCGACCTACGTCCACGACGAGACCGACAAGCTCGCCGACACGCCCGGCAGCGAGGGCTGACCCCAGACGCGTCGAGGAGCCCCGGGCCGCCTGCGGCCCGGGGCTCCTGCGTTCTCCCTGACCGGACTGGGAGACTCTGACCCGGAGGTGGAGCGTGTCCGGAGTCGAGATCGTCGCCGCGCTGCTGATCGCCGTGGGGCTGGTCGGCATCGTGGTGCCCGTGCTGCCCGGCAGCATCCTGGTGCTCGTGGCCATCGCGCTGTGGGCCACCGAGCAGGGCGGCACGACCGCCTGGCTGGTGCTGGTGGCGGCCGCCGCGCTCGTCGGCGTCGGCACGGTGGTGAAGTACCTCGTTCCCGGCCGGCGGCTGCAGCTCAGCGGCGTCCCGCGCTCCACGCTCGTCTTCGCCACGCTCCTGGCGATCGTCGGCTTCTTCGTGATCCCGGTCATCGGCCTGGTCATCGGGTTCGTGCTGGGGGTGTACGCCGGCGAGTGGCGGCGCACCTCTGCGGCCGAGGCCTTGCCCACCACCGTCCAGGCGCTCAAGGCGGTCGGCCTGGGCATCCTGGTCGAGCTCTTCTTCGCCGTCCTGGCCACCCTGGTCTGGGTCGGCGGCGTGGTCGCCACCTGAGCTAGGCCGCGTGCGCTCCCCGCCGGGCCGTTCTGCCCGGACCAGGCGCCAGCCAGACCGCCACCAGCGTCGTGGCGGGGACGGCGAGCACGAGGCCGATCACACCCACCAGCGTCCGGACGATCTCCGGGGCGATCTGCTCGCTGGTGATCACCTCCCGGAACCCGAGCTGGTAGGCCGAGATCAGCAGCATGATCGTCATCGCCGATCCGGCGTACGCGAAGACCAGGGTGTAGACGCTGGAGGCGATGTGATCGCGCCCGATCCGCATCGCCGAGCCGAAGAGCGCCCGGCGGCCGGTGCTCGGGTCGAGGGCGCGCAGCTCCCAGACGGCGCTGGCCTGGGTGACGGTGACGTCGTTGAGCACACCCAGCCCGGCGATCACCATGCTGGCCGCCACCACGCCGGTCAGGCTGACGTTCGGGGCGATGGCGATGAGCAGCCGGTCGTCCTCGGAGCCGATGCCGGTCAGGCTCGTCCAGTCCGTGGCGAGCAGGCCCGCCAGCGCGGTGAAGCCGATGCCGAAGAGGGTACCGAACAGCGCGGCCGTCGTACGCACCGAGACGCCGTGGGCCAGGTAGAGCACCACCAGCATGATCGCCGTCGAGCCCACCACCGCGACGGGCAGCGCGGGCTCTCCCGCCAGCAGCGCCGGCAGCACGAAGCGCCCGAGCGCCAGCAGCGTGACCGCCACACCGGCGATCGCGAGCACGCCGCGCCAACGGCCGATCAGGGCGACCGTCACCGCGAAGATGCCGGCCAGCAGGGCCATCGGCAGGCCCCGGCGGAAGTCGAGGAACTGGTACGTCGCCCCGCCGCCCGACTCGGTCCGGATCAGCCGCACCCGATCCCCCGCCTCGGGCCGCGCGCCGAGATAGCGGGTCGGGTCCAGCACGAACTCCGCCGTGCCGTCGTCGGTCCGCGCGGTCACCCGGGCGCAGTCGCCGGCCACCGCCGGGGTGTTGTCCGGCCCGGTGCCATCCGCCCCGCAGTCGAACGCCGTGACGGTGCTCACCACGCCGTCGACCACGGTCACGCCCTTGCCGGCGTACGGGCTCGGGGCGTGCGGCACGTCCCCGGAGTCCGGCCACAGCGCAACCATCCCCGCGATCGTCGCCACCGCGATCACCGCGATCGCCGCCGCCAGCCCCCTCACCAACCGCGGCGCCGCCGGCGCCCCGTGCGAGTGCGAGTGCCCCATGGCTCTAGTCGTCTCTCGGGCTGACCGCTGCCAGGGCCCGGTGCGACGGCACCCGACTCACGATCGCGGCGCAGGCGCGTCAGAACGCTGGAAGTGCGGCGCCAGAAGGTTGAGCGCGACCGCCCAACCCAGGAGTGCCAGCGACCGCCAGGCGGGAGAGTCGGAGGCGACCACGTCCGCGACCAGCGAGACGAGCGCGGCCACCAGGACGACTACGCCGACGCACCAGATCGCCAGGGCGAGGCCCCTGAGCTTGATGCGCCGCACGTCTCGTCCTCAGTCGAGGTAGTCGCGCAGGACCTGGGAGCGGCTGGGGTGGCGCAGCTTGGACATCGTCTTGGACTCGATCTGGCGGATCCGCTCGCGGGTCACGCCGTAGACCTTGCCGATCTCGTCCAGCGTCTTGGGCTGACCGTCGGTGAGGCCGAAGCGCATGCTGACCACGCCGGCCTCGCGCTCGGAGAGGGTGTCCAGAACGGCGTGGAGCTGCTCCTGCAGCAGGGTGAAGGAGACCGCGTCGGCGGGGACGATCGCCTCGGAGTCCTCGATCAGGTCGCCGAACTCGGAGTCGCCGTCCTCACCCAGCGGGGTGTGCAGCGAGATCGGCTCCCGGCCGTACTTCTGAACCTCGATGACCTTCTCCGGGGTCATGTCGAGCTCCTTGGCCAGCTCCTCCGGGGTGGGCTCGCGGCCCAGGTCCTGGAGCATCTGGCGCTGCACGCGGGCGAGCTTGTTGATCACCTCGACCATGTGGACCGGGATGCGGATGGTCCGCGCCTGGTCGGCCATGGCCCGGGTGATCGCCTGGCGGATCCACCAGGTGGCGTACGTCGAGAACTTGTAGCCCTTGGTGTAGTCGAACTTCTCGACCGCGCGGATCAGGCCGAGGTTGCCCTCCTGGATCAGGTCGAGGAAGAGCATGCCGCGGCCGGTGTAGCGCTTGGCCAGCGAGACGACCAGACGCAGGTTGGCCTCGAGCAGGTGGTTCTTGGCGCGGCGCCCGTCGGCGGCGATCCACTCCAGCTCGTCGAGCATCTTGGCGCTGATCTTGCCGCCCTTGGCGAGCTTCTCCTCCGAGAACAGGCCGGCCTCGATCCGCTTGGCGAGCTCGACCTCCATCTCGGCGTTCAGCAGCGGGACCTTGCCGATCTGCTTGAGGTAGTCCTTGACCGGGTCGGCGGTCGCGCCGGCGACCATGACCTGCTGCTCGGGCTCGTCGGTGTCGTCGGCCGCGGAGACGATGAAGGACGCCTGCTTCTCGTCCTCCTCGATGGTCGGGTCGGCGGCGACGTCGGCCTCGAACTGCTCGTCAGGGACGTCGACCAGAGTGCGCTTGCCGTCAGGGCCCACCGCGCCGGAGGCGGCCTGCAGCTCCTCGGCGGAGGCGGCCTTCTTGGCCGGCGCCTTCTTCGCGGCGGCGGCCTTCTTGGCGGGAGCCTCCTTGGCGGCCTTCTTCGCCGCCGGCGCCTTCTTGGCGGGCGCGCTCTTCGCGGCGGCGCTCTTGGCAGGCGCCTTGGCCGCCGTGCTCGCGGCCTTCTTGGTGGTCGCGGTGGCCTTCTTGGCCGCCTGCTTCCGGGGGGTCTTGGTGGACGAGTTCGAGGACACGAACTACCTCTCGCATGAACGTAAGCGCTTCGGGGCGCGGCAAAGCCCGTACCTGTCAACAGCCGCTCGGACATTCTGACACGGCTCGCCTGAGGAGAGCGGATCGACCCCCGACGGCGCGCGCGCCGGCCTCAGGCCTTGGCCGCGGCCTTCTTCTGCTTCTTGTAGTCGCGGACCTTCTGCAGCGAGTCGGGGTCGACGACGTCGGCCACCGAGCGGTAGCCCTCCAGCGCGTAGTCGCCGGCCACGGCCTCCCAGCCCTCGGGCCGTACGCCGAGCTGCTTGGCCAGCAGCGCGACGAAGATCTGCGCCTTCTGCTTGCCGAATCCGGGCAGCGCCTGGACCCGCCTGAACAGCTCCTGACCGGTGCCCGCCTCGGTCCACAGCCGAGTCACGTCACCGGCGTACTCCGACTCCACCAGCGCCGCCAGCTCCTGCAGCCGCCCGGCCATCGAGCCCGGGAACCGGTGGATCGCCGGCGGCTGGCTGCACAGCTCCTTGAACGCCTCCGGCTCCGCCGACGCGATCGCCGCGGGGTCGAGGTTGCCGAACCTGCTCAGCACCTTCCAGCCTCCGCGGAAGGCGTGCTCCATGCCGTACTGCTGGTCGAGCATCATCCCGACGACGACCGCGAACGGGTACTCATCGAGGACGCGGTCGGCCTCTGGTTCACCTGCGATCTGGAAGCCCATGGCGGCATCGTCGCACGCCCGCCCCGGCGCCGGCAGAGGGCAGGGCGACCGGCGATCCGGACGGGGAGCCCGCGCCCTGTGGACGACGGCCGCGGGCGACGGCCCTGCTGCGCCAGGGTGGGCCCATGAGCACCAGCGACGCCGCCTCCGAGCCCGATCCCGTGGAGTCCGAGACCCTGCCGCTGGCCGGGCGGCTGCGGGCCGCCCTGTGCGCCTTCGTGGACGAGGCCGGGACGCGGCGGAGCCTGCCGGTGGTGTTCCACGTCGGCATCCCCGGAGGACGACCCGACCTGGAGCAGGTCGCGGTGCCGCATGCCCTGGGCACGGACGCCTCGCTGCGCGGCGACCTGGCCGACCGCGCGCTGAGCAGGCTGAGTGCGCGGGCACGGGCCGAGGCCTGCCCGTGGGTGACCCGCAGCGGCGGGCTGCACGCCACCGATCCCGACCTGCAGTGGCTCGCGGCGGCGTACGCCGCCTTCGGCCGGCACGGCTGCGAGTGGCCGGGCTTCTTCGTCATCACCCGGCACGGCTGGATCAACCTGAGCACCGAGGAGTCGGTCCGGTGGGCGAGGTTCCGCCGGCGCTGACTACCAGGTGTGCACGGGCTCGTTGCTGTGCATCCGCTCGACGTACTCCATCAGCGTGTGGCGCAGTGCGTCGGCCCGGCTCTCCCCCGCGTCCTCGCGCTCCCGGACCTGGGCGCGGTACCAGGTGGCGCCGTTGCGGCCGGTCCGGCACCTCTCCTCGATCACCCCGAGCAGCCGGTCGCTCTCCTCGCCGGTCACGCCCCACCGGTCCAGGCCCTCGCGGGCTAGGGGAAGCAGCCGGCGCAGCGCCAGCTCGGCGGCCGGCACCTGACCGAGGCCGGGCCAGTACACCGTCGCCTCGATGCCGTCGCGCGCCGCCAGGTGGAAGTTCTCCTCGGCCGCCGAGAACGACATCTGGGTCCACAGCGGCCGCTCGCTCTCGGCCAGTGCCCGGGTCAGGCCGAAGTAGAAGGCGGCGTTGGCCAGGGTGTCCACCACGGTCGGCCCGGCGGCCAGGACGCGATTCTCCACGCGCAGGTGCGGCGTGCCGTCCGCGACGTCGTAGACCGGACGGTTCCAGCGGTAGATCGTGCCGTTGTGCAGCCGCAGCTCGTCGAGCCCCGGGGTGCCGCCGGCCTCCAGCACCTCGACCGGGTCCTCCTCCTCGGTGATCGGCAGCAGCGCCGGGAAGTAGCGGACGTTCTCCTCGAAGAGGTCGAAGATCGAGGTGATCCAGCGCTCGCCGAACCACACCCGCGGACGGACGCCCTGGACCTTGAGCTCCTCGCTGCGGGTGTCGGTCGCCTGCTCGAAGAGGGGGATCCGCGTCTCGGCCCACAGGTCGTGGCCCAGCAGGTACGGCGAGTTGGCGCTGGTCGCCAGCTGGATCGCCGCGATCGCCTGCGAGGCGTTCCAGTAGGCCGCGAACTCCTCGGGGCTGACCTGGATGTGCAGCTGGGTGCTGGTGCATGCCGCCTCGGGCATGATCGAGTCCGCCGTGGTCTCCAGCCGCTCGGCCCCGGTGATGTCGATGACGATGTCCTCGCCGCGCACCCGCAGGATCTGGTCGCTGAGCAGCTGGTAGCGCGGGTTGGGGCTGATCGTCGACGGCGCCAGGTGACCGGCCTCCAGGGTCGGCAGGATCCCGATCATCACCAGGTGCGCGCCCACCTCGGCGGCCCGCTCCTCGGCCCGGTTGAGGCTGGCGCGCAGGTCCTCCTCGAACCGGCGGGCGCCGCCGTCGCCGAGCCGGCGCGGCGCGACGTTGATCTCGAGGTTCCACTGGCCCAGCTCGGTCTGGAACGCCGGGTCCGCGATCGCCGCCAGCGCCTCGGCGTTCTTCAGCGCGGGATGTCCGTCGTGGTCGACCAGGTTGAACTCGATCTCCAGGCCGGTCATCGGGTCCTCGGCCTCGAAGTGCGACTGGCGCAGCATCTGCTCGAAGACGTCGAGACAGCGACGCACCTTCTCCCGGTGCCGGGTCCGGTCGGCGCGGGAGAACTCCTGGTCCTCGACGTCACGTCCCATGGCTGCAACCTAGGGCATGGGCGACCACGGTGACAGGGCCGTCGGCGGCGGTCCGCGTGCCATCAGTCCTCCCTCTCCGGCTCCGCGCGGAGCACCGGCAGGGCGCTGCTGAGCATCGGCGTCCAGGCGTCGGGCGACACCGCCTCGGCCAGCAGCCGGGTCACCAGCCCGACCAGCACGATGTCGGGCTCGGCCCCCCCGGTGACCTCCGCGCACCGCTCCAGGGCGCACCAGGCCACCGCGCCGTCGCCGGTGAGCCAGGCCACGAACGCGGTCACCGCCGCCACACCCGGCACCAGGGCGTCCGGGGTCCGCCGCAGCAGGTCGCACCAGAGCTCCAGCAGATCGGCCGCCCGGACCCGGTCCAGGTCGACCCAGGCCACATCGCGCACGGGGGCGATGGCCATCAGGGCGGCGATCCGCCCCACGTCCTCGTCGGAGAGCGGCTCGTGCTCCTCGCACCACCGGCGCACCCGGCGACGCACCCAGCGCGCCTGCCGGCGATGCTCGGCGGCCTGCCCGCCCGGGCGCGATCCGGCGAAGGCCAGCCGCCGGGCGACCAGGTGGGCATGGCGCTCCACCGCCACGACGTCGTCGTGCGGTCCCGGACGGAGCGTGGCGGCCAGCTCCTCGCGGCTGCCGTGCACCCGGAGCCCGGCGAAGACCCGGCGCACGGTGAGCGGATGGCTGGCCAGGTCGTACGGCGTCCCGGGGTCGTCCGGCACGTCCAGGCGGTGGAACCGCTCGGCATGCACCCGCAGCCGGTCGACGACCTCCACGCCGGCACCGCGCAGGGCGTCGGTCACCACCTCGGCGAGCGCGGCCGCCCGCCCCGCGTCGGCAGTGAACAGGAGCAGTGCCACCGCCTCGACGCCCCGCTCGTGGGTGACGCTCACCAGAAGCTCGGCCAGCTCCTCGCTCTCGGCCGGCGTGGACGGCAGGTCCACCCGGGCATGGAAGCCGGGACCCGGACCCAGGCTGAGCAGCACCACCGACTCCTCGGGCCGGAACCCCAGCACGTGGGGCGCCAGCACGACGAGATCGAGAGGACCGCGGACGATGAAAGGCTGCATGTGCCGAGCGTGTCGGCCCCGGGCCGGCGCGTCATCGGGCGTGGGCACAACTGTGGAGAAGCCCTGCCACGGCGTGCCTGTGGACGATTCGTGGCCGGCCGTACGATGCGCGAATGCGAGCCGAGGCGACGATCCTGCACCTGGATCTGGATGCCTTCTACGCGGCGGTGGAGCAGCGCGACAAGCCCTCGCTGCGCGGCAAGCCGGTCGTGGTCGGCGGCGTCGGCGGCCGGGGCGTGGTCGCGACCGCGTCGTACGAGGCGCGGGCCTTCGGCGTGCACTCGGCGATGTCGACAGCCGAAGCGCGGCGCCGCTGCCCGCATGCGGCCTTCCTGGGCGGCCGCTTCGCCGCCTATCGCGAGACCAGCCGCGCGGTCATGGACCTGCTGGTGTCGATCAGCCCACTGGTGGAGCCGCTCTCGCTCGACGAGGCGTTCGTGGACCTGGAGGGCGCCCCCGGCGTGACGGACTGCTCGGTGACCGCGCTCTACGCCCTCGGCCAGGAGCTCAAGGCCAGGGTGACGGAGGTCACCGGCGGGCTGACCGGGTCGGTGGGCATCGCCAGCTCGAAGTTCCTGGCCAAGATCGCCAGCGACCTGGACAAGCCCGACGGCCTCGTCGTGGTCGCGCCGGGCACGGAGCGCGACCTGCTCCGGCCGATGCAGGTCACCGTCATCCCGGGCGTCGGGCCGGCGACCGCCGAGAGCCTGCGCCGGGTCGGCGTGCACACCGTGGCCGAGCTGGAGGAGCTCAGCGCCGACGAGCTGGTCCGGATCCTCGGCAAGGCCCACGGCCAGCGGCTCTTCGAGCTGGCGCGGGCCGAGGACTCCCGGGCCGTCGAGCCCGAGCGCGAGACCAAGTCGGTCAGCGTCGAGGACACCTACGACACCGACCACGTCGACCGCCGCCTGGTCGAGGCGCTCGTGGCCCGGCAGGCGGCGCGGGTCAGCGACCGGCTGCGTGCGGCCCGCCTGTCCGGGCGCACGGTCACCCTCAAGGTCCGGCTGCACGACTTCTCCACGCACACCCGGTCGAGCACCCTGCCGGCGCCGACGGACGAGCCCCGGACGATCGAGCGAGTCGCGCGGGCGCTGCTGGTCGACCTCGACATCTCCGGCGGCGTACGGCTGCTCGGCGTCGGCGTCTCCGGCCTGGCCGACTGGATCCAGGAGGACCTCTTCGGCGGCGGCGAGGAGTCCGAGAGTCCCGCGCCGGACGCCGAGGTGGAGCGGGTCCTGGCCGACGCCGACCGGAGGCGCACCTGGTCACCCGGGATGGACGTCGAGCATGCCGAGCACGGCCGGGGATGGGTCTGGGGCTCGGGCCGCGGCGTCGTCACGGTCCGCTTCGAGACCGCCGAGACGGGGCCTGGCCGGGTGATGTCCTTCCCCAGCGACGACCCGGGCCTCCAGGCCGTCCAGCCGGCGCGCGTGGCCGATATTCCGGAGGCGGAGGACGAGGCTTGAGAAAAAGCCGGAAAATGTGCCGGAAATTGGCGTGAGGCCCGTGAAAGTATGAGTTTCACGGGCCTCACTGGTGGGATTCCGGTGACATTCGATCCCGAACCGATCGTCTTCTCCTGGCTCCCATCGCCTTGTCACCCGGCGATCTCCGGTGGGTTGCCCCTCCGGGTGGAACCTGGATCTCCGTCCGGTCCGCCACGGTCCTTGCGGATCGCGGTAAGAGATTTCTACGTGACCCCGGTCACGGCGCGCAAGACCTCAGCGCGACTTTTTTCGAGATTTCTTGCAACTCACAGGCTCGTCCACAACTCCAGTGACTCGGTCCACAGAATTCGGCCCGATCTCCACAGGTACGGGCCTCCAGCTGTGGACGGCCTAGCGACTCGAGGCTGCCCAGGGGGCGACCCGGTAGCCGGCCGCGCGCAGCGCTCCGTGCACCGCGTGGGCCGCGTCGACCGCGCCGGCGGAGTCCCCGTGGACGCAGACCGTCACCACGGCGCCGCCCCGGGCCAGGCGCACCGCGTTGGCGGCCACGTCACCCGGCTCGTGGACCAGCGCGCCCGGGCGGTCGCGGGGCAGCAGCCGCCCCTCGGGGGTGTAGCCGCGGTCCGGGAAGCCCTCGGGCACGGCCAGCCGCCCCTCCGCGGCCGCCAGCCGCAGCAGCGCCGATCCGGGGAGGCCGAGCACCGGCAGGCCGCCGCTGCCGGCGAGCACCGCCGCGGCCTGGCGCTCGTCGTCGACGACCCGGTTGTAGAGCGCGCCGTGCGGCTTGACGTACCCCACCGCTCCCCCGGCCGAGGCGGCGATCTCGGAGAGCGCCGCGACCTGGTCGGCCACCCAGGCGGTCAGCGTCCGCGCCTCGACGTCCATCCGCCGGCGGCCGAACCCCTCGCGATCGGCGTACGAGACCTGGGCGCCGATGACCACGCCGCGGCGTACCGCCTCGTCGCAGACCTCGCGCATGACGCCCGCGTCCCCGGCGTGGTAGCCGCAGGCCACGTTGGCGCTGGTCACGACCTCCAGGAGCGCGGCGTCGTCGGTGACGCCCTCCCCGAGATCGGCGTTGAGGTCGATCGGGCGGCCCGCGGGGTCCGCAGGTGTGGAGAACGGCGTTTCGGGCACGTTCCCAGTGTGCCGCTCCGCTTCTTGAGAAGTGCCTGAGAACCCGTCATATGTGCAACTTCGCGCCTGACCCGGACGTCAGAGGAGGTGAAGACGCACACCGGGGACGGGGGAATCTCGCACACCGGCGGAGCGTTGAGATGGATGGACCGGCGACCACCGGACCACGCTGCCATGGAAGAGAGGCCGCAGTGACCGCAACCAGGACCGAGCGAGAGATCGAGGGGCGCGACAGTGTCGGGCTGTACCTCGACGAGATCGCGCGCACCCCGCTACTCGACGCCATCACCGAGGTTGAGCTGTCCAAGGCGATCGAAGCCGGCCTGATGGCTGCCCATCTCCTCGAGACCGGTCGTGTCGGGCGCCGCAAGGGCGGTGCTCCCGGCTACGCGACCGAGGCCGAGCTGCGCTGGCTCGTCGAGGAGGGCGAGCGCGCGATGCAGCAGTTCATCAACGCCAACCTGCGTCTGGTTGTCTCGATCGCCCGCAAGTACGGCCGCAGCGCGATGCCGATGCTCGACCTGATCCAGGAGGGCAACACCGGCCTGATCCGCGCGGTCGAGAAGTTCGACTACGCCAAGGGCTACAAGTTCTCGACGTACGCCACCTGGTGGGTGCGTCAGGCCATCACCCGCGGCATCGCCCAGCAGGCGCGCGTCGTCCGGCTGCCCGTGCACGTCGTCGAGGAGCTCAACCAGGTCTCCGCCGCGCGGCGCACCCTGGAGCGCCAGCTCGGCCGCGAGCCCGACCCGGCGGAGATCGCCGAGGAGCTGGGCCTGGACATCGACCGGGTCATCGACCTGATCGGCTGGGGCCGCGAGCACGTCAGCCTGGACATGCCGCTGGACACCGACGGCGACACCTCGCTGGGCGACCTGATCGCCCAGGAGAGCGCGCCGGGACCGGACCTGTCGGTGCTCGACACCGAGGCGCGTGACCGGCTCAACGAGCTGGTCGAGCACCTCGACGAGCGGTCCGCCGACATCATCCGCTCGCGCTACGGCCTGGTCGACGGGCGCCAGCACAAGCTGGCCGACATCGGCGTCAAGCACGGCATCTCCGCCGAGCGCGTCCGCCAGCTCGAGCGCGAGGCGATCGCCAAGCTGCGCAAGCTGGCCGATCCCGACCTGGCCGCCTGACTCGCTCTGCGGGCCTGGCTCCCTCCTGAGTCAGGCCCGCAGGGCCTCGAAGACCTCCGTGACCCGCTCGCGGAGGTCTTCGCGTGTCCCGGTGTTGTCGATGACGTACGTCGCCAGGGCGAGCCGGTCCTCGGCGGACGCCTGTGCGGCGATCCGCGCGCGGGCCTCCTCCTCGGTCCAGCCGCGGTCGCGCACCATCCGCTCGATCTGCACGTCCTCGGGCGCATGCACGACGATGACCGCGTCGAAGGTGTCCGCGCGGCCGCTCTCGGCGAGCAGCGGGATGTCGTGCACCACCAGGGCGTCCGCCGGTGCGGACTCCTCCAGCGCCACGATCCGCTCGAACACCAGTGGGTGCACGATCGCCTCCAGCCGGCGGCGCGCACCCGCATCGGCGAAGACCAGCGCGCCCATCGCCGGGCGGTCCAGGTCGCCCTCGGCCGTGAGGATCGAGGGCCCGAACTCGGCGACGACGGCGTCCAGGCCCGGTGTGCCCTTCTCGACCACCTCCCGCGCCAGGGCGTCGGCGTCGATGACGACGGCGCCGAGCTCGCGCAGGATCGCCGACACGGTGCTCTTGCCCGAGGCGATGCCCCCGGTCAGTCCGACTCGCTTGGTCACGGCGGGAGTATCGCAGCCGGTGTGCCGGCCGGATCCGTCAGTGGGGAGAATGACGGGATGCCACTGCACGCCGGAGACCGCGTCGCCCTGCTGGTGCCCGGCTCCACGAGGTACGTCGATGCGGTGCTCTCCCTGCTGGTGAGGGGCATCGTGCCCATCCCGATGGACCCGCGGCTCACCGAGCACGAGCGCACCCGGATCCTCGCCGGACTGGACCCGACCCTGGTCGTCACCGACACCGAGGAGCTGGCCGAGCTCGATCTGGGCTGGTCACCCGGCGAGGTGCCGCTCGCCCGGCCGATGCACGTCACCAGCGGCACGACCGGCGTGCCCAAGGGCGTGTGGAGCGGCGTGCTGGGCCCCGACGACGCCCACGCCCTGCTCGCCGAGGAGCGCGACCTGTGGGGCTTCGAGGCCGGCGACGTCAACCTCGTGCTCGGCCCGCTCTACCACTCGGCGCCGCTGCGCTTCGCCATGGGCACGCTGCTGGCCGGCGGGCGGATCACCGGCTTCGAGCACGGACGGCAACCCGGCTTCGATGCCGCCTTCCTCACCGAGACCATCGCCGCCGAGCGCCCCACCACGGCCTTCTGCGTGCCGGCCCATCTGCAGCGGCTCTTCGCCCACTGGGACACGGCCGGCTGGCCGGATCTCGGCTCCTTCCGGCTGCTGGCACATGCCGGCGCTCCCTGCCCAGATGCCCTCAAGACAAGGCTGATCGAGGCGTTCCCGCCCGGATCGACCTGGGAGTTCTACGGCTCCACCGAGGGCCAGTTCACCGCCTGCCGCAGCGAGGAGTGGCTGGCGCGACCCGGCACCGTGGGCCGCGCCCGGCCGGGCCGGTCGCTGCGCGTCGACGAGCACGGGCAGATCTGGTGCGCGGTGCCACGGCACGCGCGCTTCGAGTACTTCGGCGCTCCGGAGAAGACGGCGGCCTCCTGGCACGGCGACGAGTTCTCCGTCGGCGATCTCGGCCGGCTCGACGAGGACGGCTACCTCTATCTCGACGGCCGGCGCGAGGACCTGGTCATCTCCGGTGGCGTGAACGTCTACCCCGCGGAGGTGGAGAACGTGCTCGGACAGTGCCCGGGCGTCGAGGACATCGCCGTGTACGGCGTACCGGACGAGCGATGGGGCCAACGGGTCTGTGCCGCCGTCGTCGGCAAGGTCAGCGAGGGAGCCCTCGACGACTGGGCGCGCGAGCGCCTCGCGCCGCCGAAGCGACCGAAGGACTACGCCTTCCTCGACGCGCTCCCCCGCACGCTCACCGGGAAGGTGCTGCGGCGCGAGCTCACGCCGTCTCCTCGTCCAGGCAGGTGAACGAGCGCCGGTAGCGCTGCGGGCTGGTGCCGCGCACCCGGGTGAAGTGCTGGCGCATGGTGGCGGCGTTGCCGAAGCCCACCTGCCCGGCGATCCACTCGATGGACTGGTCGGTGGTCTCCAGCAGCTCCTCGGCGGCGAGCACCCGCTGCCGGCTGACCCAGGCGTGCGGGGTCGTGCCGGTCTCCTCGCGGAACCGTCGCGCGAAGGTCCGCGGCGACATGTGCGCCCGCGCGGCGAGGGCCTCCACGCCGTGGTCCTCGCCCAGGTGCTCCACGACCCAGGACAGCAACGGGCCCAGGGTCTCGGCGGTGCAGTCCGGCACGGCGCGGGCGATGTACTGCGCCTGACCACCGTCACGCTGCGGCGGCACGACCATGCGGCGGGCGACCATCGAGGCGACGCGAGAGCCGAATTCCTTGCGCCATAGGTGCAAACAGGCATCGAGGCCCGCAGCCGAACCGGCCGAGGTGATGACCGGATCCTCGTCGACGTAGAGCACCTCGGGCACGACCCGCGCCAACGGGAACCGGCGCTGCAGCTCCTCGGTGTACATCCAGTGCGTGGTGCAGCCGCGACCGTCGAGCAGCCCCGCCTCCCCCAGGATGAAGGCGCCCGAGCAGACCGAGAGCACCCGCGCGCCGCGCTCGACGGTCTGCCGCACGACGTCGAGCACCTCCTGCGGCACGGGGTATCCGCCCTTCTGGGCCGGCAGGCAGACCAGGTCGGCGTGCGCGGCGCGGGACAGGTCGTGCTCGACGCTCAGCCCGAATCCCATGGAGCTCCGGATCTCGCCGGGCGTCGGCGTGCAGACGGCGAAGTCCACGGGAGGCACGCCGTGCTCGGTGCGGTCGAGTCCCCAGGCCTCGCAGAGGACGCCGAGCTCGAAGGGGGCCACGCCGTCGTAGGCGATGACGGCGACGTCGGTCAGCATCCAGCCAGGATGGCACGGATCTGGCAGGAAAACGAGGGTCACTGTCTTTTCTGCCACTGGTGGCATTGATCGTGCGGTAGCACGATTACTGCCATGACCGAGATCCTCACCACCCTCGCCGCCGGGCCGGCCCTGATCGCGGGCCTGGTCGCCCTGGTCCGCTACGCCCGCAGCGACGCCTTCGCCGGCGCCGGCAGCCGACGCCTCCCTCACGACGAGCTCGGCGCCCTCGCCTACGGGCGGCGCGTCCCTGCCGACCGGCCGGGCTCAGCGAACCTCCGTGCACCGGGTGGATCGGGCCGCGATCTCGCCGCGCACGCCGTCACGGACCGGGAGCCAGCGCACCCACAGCGCCGGGGCCTCGGTGCGGATCCGGGCCACCGGGCGCACCCGCAGCGCCCGGCCCGCCACGGCGAACGCGCGGTCCGCGGGCATGCGGCCGCACCGTCGAGCAGGGTCGACCAGCACGACGTACCCGTCGGCCAGCGCTGATCGCCGGGCGGTGGTGCGCACGACGTCGCGACGCGGGCTGCGTGCCGAACGCACGCGCACGGCCCGGAGCGGCGGTCGCGCGACGACGGCCGAGACGACGGAGGAGCGGACGTCGGACTCCGCGGTGCCCTTGACCCCGCTCAGCGAGAACGCGTACCGGTGGCCTCCCACCAGCCCGGGGACGACCAGCGGCCCGGCGCCCGGCACCGTCGGGCCGCGACTCCACGCCGATCCCGCCGTCACGTCGCGCCGATGGACGACGGCTCCGGTCGCGCCCGGCGGCAGGCTCCAGTCGAGCACGACCGATCGCACACCCGGGACGGCCGTCACGACCGGTGCGGTCGTGGGTCCGAGAGGCACCCGCGGCAGCGGACGCGGGTACGACCCGCCGATCCCGATCAGGCCGAGCGCGTCGGCCATCGCCGCCGCGATGCGCACCTCGCCCACGGCATTGGGATGTACGCCGTCCCAGGTGTCGCGGGCCTCCTGATAGCCGGCGGCCGTCTCGGCGACCACCACCCTGGAGCCGGGCTCGTCCAGCTCGGTGGCCAGGTCGCCCAGTCCGGCGTTGAGCTCGCCGACCGACGGCGCGATCCACGTCGGGGTCTGCTGCCCCAGAACGATGTCAACAGAGGGGTTCTGGGCACGCGCGGCGTCGATCCAGTCGCGCGTCGACTCCACGACCGCCGACGGCGTCCGGCCACCGAAGGTGAGGTCGTTGAGACCCATCATCACGATCACGACGTCCGGCTCGTAGCCATCGCCGAGCGAGCCAGCGGTGTAGCCGGACCACGCGAAGGCGGCGCCCCAGACCGCGGCGTGATCACGGTCGAACGCCGCGTCGGCATAGGCCGTCGAGCCCTGGACCTTGGCGACGTTGTCGAAGAGATCCTCGCGCGGGCCGACGAAGTCCACGTCGACCCGCTCCTCGCGCAGGTGCTGCCAGAGCCGGTAGCGCCAGGTCCAGTCGCCGGCCGAGCCCTGGGTGATGGAGTCGCCGACGACGAGGACGCGGATCGCTGGCTCCGCAGCCGCGGCCCGGGGAGCGAGCGGCAGCACCACGGCGAGCGCCAGCGCCGCCGCGGCCCACACCCTGCCCCCGAGCCACCTCACGAGGCGACATCGTAGGCGGCCGCCGGGCCGGCCATCGCCGTCCCCCGGAGAAACGACGACGGGCCCGAACCCTCCAGGGGTTCGGGCCCGTCGAAGCGACGATCAGTTGCCGCCGGTGAGCTTCTCCCGCAGGGCCTGCAGCGCCTCGTCGGAGGCGAGCGAGCCGCCCTCCTCCTCGGGAGCGTCGGCGTTGCTGGAGTACGAGGTGGCCTCGCCCGCCTCGACCTCGGCCTTCTTGGCCTCGGCCTGCTGCTTGACGTGCGCCTCCCAGCGAGCGTGCGCCTTGGCGTACTGCTCCTCCCAGGCCTTGCGCTGCTCCTCGTAGCCCTCGAGCCACTCGCCGGTGTCCGGGTCGAAGCCCTCGGGGTAGATGTAGTTGCCCTGCTCGTCGTACGACGCGGTCATGCCGTACAGCGTCGGGTCGAACTCCTCGACCTCCGCGGCGGTGACGGTCTCGTTGGCCTGCTTCAGCGACAGCGAGATCCGGCGACGCTCGAGGTCGATGTCGATGATCTTGACCATCACGTCGTCGTTGACCTGGACGACCTGCTCGGGGATCTCGACGTGACGCTCGGCGAGCTCGGAGATGTGCACCAGACCCTCGATGCCCTCCTCGACACGGACGAACGCGCCGAAGGGCACCAGCTTGGTGACCTTGCCCGGCACGATCTGGCCGATCTGGTGGGTGCGGGCGAAGTGCTGCCAGGGGTCCTCCTGGGTCGCCTTCAGCGACAGGGAGACCCGCTCGCGGTCCATGTCCACGTCGAGCACCTCGACGGTGACCTCGTCACCGACGGTGACGACCTCGCTCGGGTGGTCGATGTGCTTCCAGGACAGCTCGGAGACGTGGACCAGGCCGTCGACGCCGCCGAGGTCCACGAACGCGCCGAAGTTGACGATCGAGGAGACGACGCCCTTGCGGATCTGGCCCTTCTGCAGCTGGGTGAGGAATCCGTGACGGACCTCGGACTGGGTCTGCTCCAGCCACGCACGACGCGAGAGCACGACGTTGTTGCGGTTCTTGTCCAGCTCGATGATCTTCGCCTCGAGCTCGCGGCCGACGTACGGCTGAAGGTCGCGGACGCGACGCATCTCCACCAGGGAGGCCGGCAGGAAGCCGCGCAGGCCGATGTCGAGGATGAGGCCGCCCTTGACGACCTCGATGACGGTGCCGGTGACGACGCCGTCCTCCTCCTTGACCTGCTCGATGGTGCCCCAGGCGCGCTCGTACTGGGCGCGCTTCTTGGAGAGGATCAGCCGGCCTTCCTTGTCCTCCTTCTGGAGAACGAGGGCCTCGACCCGGTCGCCGACCTCGACGACCTCGTTGGGGTCGACGTCGTGCTTGATGGACAGCTCACGCGAGGGGATGACGCCCTCGGTCTTGTAGCCGATGTCCAGCAGGACCTCGTCGCGGTCGACCTTGACGATCGTGCCGTCGACGATGTCGCCGTCGTTGAAGTACTTGATGGTCTCGTCGATAGCGGCGAGGAAGTCCTCCTCCGACCCGATGTCGTTGATCGCGACCTGCGGCGCGTCGGAGAGAGTGGGTGTGCTCGTCATGTGTGGATGGATTCCTTGGGGTGGACAGATGTCGTGAGGTGAGCACGCGGAACCGGTTTCACCATCGGAACGCTTTGACGACAGCGAGCGGCGAGTCTGCTCCGTCTGAGACTCAGGCGGGCTCCGGCGCACCTCCCAGGGTACGGCGTCGCGACCACGCCCGTCCAACCGAGCGGAGCGAGGGCACACCGGGCTAGACCGGAACGAACCCATAGGTAGCGGAATCGGACATATCTCGTTGAGCGGCATGAAAGCGGCCGGCCAGCTAGGGACGGCCACACGCCTGGGAGAGGGAACCCAATGTCTGCATCATCGCGAGGACGCTCGACTCGTCGAGCGCTCACGATCGCTACGTCGCTGGCGATGGCGGCCGCCGGCGTCGCGATCGCCACACCCGCGGCTCAGGCCGCACCAAAGAAGCCCGAGTACTTCACCAGCTCGGCGAGTGCCGACTTCGCGCACATCACCGCACTCGACCTCGGCCTCATCAAGGGCGGCGAGCTCTACCTCGCCAGCACCCGGGGCACCACCAACACCGCGGCCTCGACGAACCGCTCGACGGCCCAGTACCGCAACTTCCTGGGCAAGCTGCTCGGCTTCGGCCCGGACTTCATCGAGGGCGCCCAGAGCGCGCCGGCCGACAACGCCAGCCCGAAGACCGCCGGCCTCGGCCCGCTGTTCAACGGCTCGGCCTGGGCCCGCGACGTCCGCGACAAGTGCTTGGCCCCGAACGCGCCGGTCAGCTCCTCGTCCGCGGACATCTTCAACCTCAACCTGCCGGGCTTCTTCTCCGCGCAGGCCATCTCCTCGCGCCAGGACACCACCCTGGTCAGCGACCCGACCGCTCAGGTCGGCCGTGACGGCCGGGCCGTTCAGGTCACCGCCGCCTCCAAGCCCTTCGAGGTGACGCTGTTCGGCAGCCTCGGCGTGCGCGTCGGCGGCGAGGTCAAGGTCGTGGCGACCGCCAACGGCAAGGCCGGCGGCGCCAAGGTCCAGTGGATCGCTCCCCCGATCGAGGTCAAGTTCGGCGGCACCTGGCAGAAGCTCGACTTCGCCAACAACATGGTGGTCAACGCCGGTGGCTTCAAGTTCTCCCTGTGGGGCGGCAAGAAGGAGACCATCGACAACGCGGGCGGCACCTTCGCCCGGGCCGAGGGCTCGTTCCTCACCATCGGCGCCCCGCTGCTCGGCTCGGTGGAGATCCTCCCGGTCAACCTGACCGCGACCGCTCCGGCCGGCGGCATCACCTGTGACGACGGCTCCGGCATCGACACCGACGGCGACGGCCTGACCGACGGCGAAGAGGGTGGCATCGGCACCGACCCGAACAACAAGGACACCGACGGCGACGGCGTCTGGGACGGCGACGAGGTCAAGGGCACCAACGCCAGCGGGATGAACCCCGACGGCAACCTGACCGACCCGCTCAAGCCCGACACCGACGGTGACGGCCTCAAGGACGGCGTCGAGAACACGACCACCTACCCCGGTGGCGGCAAGACCGACCCGAACAACAAGGACACCGACGGCGACACCGTGTGGGACGGCGACGAGGTCGCCGGCACCAACGCCAGCGGCAAGAACCCCGACGGGAACAAGACCAACCCCACCAACCCCGACACCGACGGTGACGGC
>JBIQLB010000019.1:0-77265 GCA_044464665.1 Nocardioides sp. | reverse complement strand
CGTCCTACGGGCGATCACCATCTGGCTTCGCGAATAAGGAGACATGCCCTAGCCGCAGACCGCCGCGCCGAACACCGCGTAGTACGACCGGTGGTTGGACTCGTCCGAGGACCAGGTCACCGAGCCGAAGTTGCGATGGGCCACGACCCAGGCGCTGAAGACCGCGAAGGCCGGGATCCAGGTGTGGCTGAGCTGCCCGGCGCTCTTCGTCGTCGAGTTCGCCCCGTTGAGCCAGTAGAAGGTGTAGCTGGTCGCGTCCGGCACTGCGTTCCACGACATGGTGATCTGCACGCCGTTGGACGAGCACGACATCGACGGCGTCGGGACTTCGTAGACCCGCACGCTCGGGGGCGCGGTGCTCTGCAGGGTCGCCTGGCTCCAGCCCGCCTGGCTCGGCGAGACGGTCGTGGCCAGGCCGATCGCGAGGACGACGGACAGGGAGGCGACGAGCCGCCCGGGACCGAGTCGGCGGCTCATGCGGACCTCCGCGGGCGCCGGCGTACCAGGTCGACGGCGGCGGGGACGAAGCACGCGCCCACCATCAGCACCCACCACCACCAGGGGATGACCGGGCCGAGCTGCACGCTGAGCCGGCCCTCCTCGCCCGCGGACCGGTCGGCGTCGACGACGGAGACGGTGCCGGTCTCGCCGGTGCGCAGGACGACCGCGTCCCCGCCCTCGGCGAGCACCTGGACGGGGAGCAGTCCCGTGCCGACGTACGTCGCCCGCGCGCCGCCGGACACCCGGTCGAAGGCGAGCTGGTCGGCGTTGACCAGGGGGCGGTACCAGCTCAGCGCGATCGCGACGAGCAGCGAGGCGAGCACCAGCGTCGAGGGCGCCCGCCACGCGCCCGGCAGCACCCTGCGGATCAGCGCGATCCCCATGGAGCCCACGAGCAGCATGGGCATGGCCTGCGCCAGCCAGCCGATGCCGGGCCAGTGCAGGACGACCCGGCCGATCACGTCGTCGGAGCCGAGCCGCCACGGGTCGGAGGGACTGAGCACGCCCTTGGTGCCGATCGTCCCGTCGTCGTGGATGACCTCGACGCGGTGGCTGTAGGTGGCCGAGCTCCCCGGCGGGTGGAAGGTGATCAGGTCACCGGACCGCAGGTCGGAGAACTCGACCGGCCGGACCCACAGCAGGCTGCCGACCGGGGCGACCGTGCCCATGGACGGCGTCTGGACGCGGACCCAGCGACCGCCGGACGCCTGCCAGGCGATGGCGCCGCCGATCAGCCCGAGCATGACCACCACGGCCAGCCAGGCGGCGGCGCTGCGCCACCGCCGGCGCGGAGGGCGATCGGTCACGGGCGCCGGCGCGGGAAGGCGACCACCGACCGCGGGAGACGGCGCCTCCCGCAGCAGAGCCAGAGCGTGCATGCTCATCCAGGCTCACCGACTCATTGGGTCAGCGTCCACGTGAGCGGTTGGGACACGGTGATCCCCTGGGCCGTCGGCGTCGCCGTCGAGATCATCGAGACGGTGAACCGGCATGTCCACGACGCGCCGGCGTTGAGATCGCCGGACGAGGCGGTGTGCGTCTTGGGTGTCGTGGACGGAGCGGCCGCGGCGTAGGTCAGGTCGGACCAGGCCGAGCCGGCGTTGTAGGTGCCACCCGGCGAGCAGCTCACGGCCACCCGAAGGTCGCCGCTGGTGCACAGGTTGGCCGCGGCGGGGCTGCCGCTGCCGGCCGTGGGGCTCTGGCTGCAGCTGCCCGGGGTCAGCGCGAAGGTCGAGGCGTTGGCGCCACCGGCGTTGGTGAAGACGACGTCGATGTTGCGCGAGTCGTTCGGCATGATCGGCACGCCGGTGCCGCCGTACTCGTTGATCGTGCTGCAGGTCGAGCTGTTGGTCGCCGACGCCGAGGAGAAGCAGGTGCTCCCGGAGACCTCGCGCAGGATGACCGCCTGGCCCGTCGCGACCGTGTTGGTGTCGTTGGTGATGATCGCCTGCGCCCAGGAGGCCAGCGATCCGTTGACACCGAGGACCATGATCCCGGCGGCGACGGTCCCTCCGGCCCAGAGCAGGGCCCCGGGCCGGAGGAGAGCTCGTACGACGCGCATCGGATCAGACCTCCAGGGTCCAGTCCATGGGCTGCGACGCGATGGTCCCGGCGATGCCGGCCGGGGCCGTGGCGGGCAGCGTGACGGTGACGTCGCAGCTGATCGACTGGTCGGCCGCCAGCGTGGCGATCGGGCTCGCGGCCGCCGAGGCGAACGCGGTGAGCGTGCCGGTGTACTTCACGTCACCGCCGCACTCCACCTCGACCTCGATCTCGTCGCACAGGTTGCCGGTCGAGTTCGGGCCCTCACCCGACTTCGTGCAGGCGTCCGCCTTGAGCGTGAGGTCGCCGGTGCCGGTGCCGACGTTCTTGAGTGTCACCGTGGTCGTGTTGCTGTTGACGCCATCGGGGTCCAGCGGCGTGGTGGTGCCGCCGTACTTGTTGATGGTGCTGCACACGTAGGTGTTGTCGGCGGTGGACGAGGTCGAGCAGTCCAGGACGCCCGAGGTCTCCTCCAGGGCGACCGAGTCGGTCACCTTCGTGGTGTTCGTGTCATTGGTGATGATGGCCTGGGTCCAGGACGCCAGCGTCCCGTTGATCCCCAGTACCAGAATCGTCGCCGCGGTCGCCCCTCCAAGCCACAGCAGCCAGCTCGGCCGGCGCTCGCCGACCTGCCGCATCTTTCTGGTGTCCATGGTTTCCTCCCCGGAGCAGAGAAGCTCCTTGGAGGCTGCATCGGTCGGTATCACAGGGACCTGAGCGCTTTTCCCCCAGGTAGGGACCTATGGTCTAGACCATAGGTCCCGGGCCCCTGATCAGGCGTAGGACCCCTCAGCCCGCGAAGCGGGCGAAGAGCGCGTCCAAGGGGGTGTCCGGGTCGAGCTCGATGCCCCGGTCGCGGGCGTGCCCGTCGAGCTGGAACCACACGGAGCGCGCGAGGTGCGCCGCGAGGACCTCCGCCGCGGGGGTCTGGTCGCCGTCGGCCAGCCAGAAGCGCACCGTGCCGACCGCCTGGCCGACGATGCCGTAGACCAGCGGCCGCAGCAGGACGCGGTCCTCCTCGCTCAGCTCGACCTCGAGCAGGTCGGCGCCGGAGGTCACCAGGGTGGCGATCAGGTCGGCGATCACGCTGATGGTCTCGACCACCGCGTCGGGACGCGCCGGATCGTCGGTCTCGGCGGCGCCCAGCCGGTGCAGCGCGGGATGCTCCGCGGCCCAGGCGACGTACGAGCGGACGATGCGGTGGATGGTCTGCTCGATGGTCCCGGTCAGCTGGAACTCCGGCACGAGGCGGTCCATGAGGAGCTGCAGCACGTGCTGCTGGACGGCGTGGTCCAGGTCGGCGCGGTCGGCGAAGTGGCGGTAGATCACCGCGCGGCCCAGGCCCGCCTCCTGGGCGATCTGCCAGACGTGGATCTCCTGGCCCTCGGGCGTGCGCTCGATGACGCTCACGGCGGCGTCGAGGATGTGACGGCGGCGCTGCTCGCGGTGGGCGGCCCACCGCTGATCGCGCCCGTCCCCGGAGCCGCCGTGTCTGCTCACGCCCGCCAGCCTAGGGCTGATCGCCCCCGCGCAGGCTCCGTCCGGCGCTTCGAGGCCACGGTCGCCATCTCCTCGCGCTCGACCAGCTTGACCCGGGCCCGGCCCGCCGACGCGCCGCGGCGGCGCTCCTCGGCGTCGAGCCGCCGCCATCCGGCGAGGTCGATCTGGCCGGGCACCCGCCGCCGCAGCCAGCGGTCGGTCTCCTCGGCCCCGAGCTCCAGCCGGGGCAGCAGGCCGGCGGCGAGGTCGTCGAGCAGCGCTTCGACCGTCTCCTCGGCGCAGGCCTTGTTGGTGCCGATGTAGCCGGTGGGGCCGCGCTTGATCCAGCCGGCGACGTACACACCGGGACGGACGCGTCCCTGCTCGTTCGGGACCACGCCCCGCTCGGCGTCGAACGGGAGATCGGGCACCGGCTCCGCCCGGTAGCCGACCGCGCGCAGCACCATGGCGGCGTCGAGCACCTCGCGCTCGCCGGTCGGCACGGCCGCGATCCGCCCGTCGACCTCCTCCAGCCGGGTGTGCTCCAGCTCGATCCCGCAGACCTGGTCCTCGCCGAGGATGCGCACCGGCGCCGCGCAGAAGCGGAGCACGATCCGACGTGCGCCGGGCCGCTCGGGCCGCATGGCCAGCTCGGCGAGGAGCCGCCCCTTGACGGTGCTCAGGTCCGGCTCGACGCCGCCGGTGTCCACGACCACGTCGATGTCGTCGAGTCCGGCCAGGCCGATCAGCTCCGGCACCGTGAAGGACGCCTCGGCCGGGCCACGGCGGCCGACCACGACGACCTCGCGCACGGCGCTCCCCCGCAGCGTCGCGAGCGGAAGCTCGGCGATGTCGGTGCCCGCCAGGGCCGCCGGGTCCGCGGTCAGGATCCGGGCGACGTCGAGGGCGACGTTGCCGTTGCCGATGACGACCACCCGCTCCCCACCGAGGTCGATGGCGGCGTCCTGGTGGTCGGGATGGCCGTTGTACCAGCCGACGACCTCGGTCGCGGACAGGCTGCCGACGAGGTCCTCGCCGGGGATGTCCAGACGGCGGTCGTGCGCGGCTCCCCCGGCGTGGATGACCGCGTGGTAGAGCCCGGAGAGCTCGGGCAGCGTCACGTCGCGGCCGACCTCCACCCCGAGCCGGTAGCCGAAGCCGGGCTGTCCCTCGATCGCGGCGAAGAGGCGGGTGACCTGCTTGGTGCGCTGGTGGTCCGGTGCGACGCCGGCGCGGACCAGGCCGTACGGCGTGGGCAGCCGGTCGAGCACGTCGACGTTCACGCCCGGGTGGCGCAGCAGCTCGTCGGCGGCGAAGAGTCCCGCCGGCCCGGCCCCGATCACCGCGACCCGGATCTCGCCGGCCGGGATCTCCCGCCGCTGGGGCACCAGCGCCAGGGGCGTGCGATCGGCATGCGGGTTCTCGGCGTAGTAGAGCCGGTTCAGCTCCACGAACGGCAGCTCAGGCGTGGTCAGCGTGGTGTGCGGCTTGATCGCGTCCACCGGGCAGGCGGTCGCGCAGGCGCCGCAGTCCACGCACGCCCGCGGGTCGACGTACACCATCTCGGCCTCGGCGAAGCCGGGCTCGCCAGGCGCGGGGTGGATGCAGTTGACCGGGCAGGCGAGCACGCAGGAGGCGTCGCTGCAGCAGGACTGGGTGACGACGTACGGCATGGGGTACGCCGGGTCAGGCGGCCGGCTCGCTGCGATAGCGAGAGGCGCGGCCGTCGATGCCGAGGGCACGCCACACGCGCCGCGAGACCGGGTTCATCAGGTCGAGCTGCTCGGCGAGCATGCGGACGTCGGCGAAGACCTCGCGCAGCATCTCCTTGCCCTCCGGGCTGTCCCAGAAGACCTCCTTGAGGACTTTGGGTGGCACGCCCACGTCGCGGGTCATCTCCTTGCCGGGGACCATGATCGTGTCGCCCAGCACCCGCATGATCACCGGGAAGGCGACCGAGAGCGCGCCCTTGCGGAGCCGGCCCGCCTTGGGTATCTCCTGCTTGAGGCGCTCGTGGGCGAAGGAGATGTGCCGCGCCTCCTCGGCCACGTGGATCTGCATGATCCGCTGCAGCATGGGGTGCAGCTCGTCGCCGGCGCGCAGGATGGACTTCTGCAGGTGGTCGATGGGCTCCTCGCCGGCCAGGACGCCGATGAAGAAGACGTTCGGCAGGAAGCGCGCGGCCAGGGGCAGCAGCGGCGCGACCGCCCGGAAGTGCCGAGGTCCACCGGGGACGTTGACGCCGGTGCGGTTCACCAGCTCCTGGAACATCTGCGTGTGGTGGGTCTCCTCGGTCGCCTCGTGGGTGCAGTACCGGAACTCGGGCGAGCCGTTGCGCAGCGCGAAGACGTACTGCATCAGACCCTGGATGAGGACGTTCTCGAACTGCAGGCCGACCTTGGCGACGTTGGCCTGGCGCCAGATGCCGATGCGGATCCGCCGGTCCAGGGGCTGGGCCTTGTACCAGGGGTGGCGGCCGAGGGCGTCGACCTCGGGCAGCACCCAGCGCGGGTCGTCGAGACGCACCGCGAAGTCGGGGCTGTCCCAGTCGATGTCGGTCCAGGGATCGAAGTGCTGGTGCACCGAGCCCTCGGAGAGGGTCTGCAGCTTCTCTTCGTAGGTCTGGAGCGCGGTCACGGGTACTCCTGAGTGCTCGCCGGCTTGGGAGCGCCCAGATTAGTGAGACGCGGTGTCACATGCAAGAGTTAGCGTGACACCGCGTCACGATTCTTTCGCGGCCGGCTACCAGCCGCGCTCGGCGAACTGGATCGAGCGGGCCGGCTCGTCGACGTTGATGCCGACCATGGCCTCGCCGAGACCGCGGGAGACCTTGGCGACCACGTCGGGGTCGTCGTGGAAGGTGGTGGCCTTGACGATCGCCTCGGCCCGCTGAGCGGGATTGCCGGACTTGAAGATGCCCGAGCCGACGAAGACGCCCTCGGCGCCCAGCTGCATCATCATCGCGGCGTCCGCGGGGGTGGCGATGCCGCCGGCGGTGAAGAGCACCACGGGGAGCTTGCCGGTGCGGGCAACCTCGGCGACCAGGTCGTACGGCGCCTGCAGCTCCTTCGCGGCGACGTACAGCTCGTCCTCCTCCAGCGCGCCCAGGCGGCGGATCTCCTTCCGGATGGTGCGCATGTGGGTCACGGCGTTGGAGACATCGCCCGTGCCGGCCTCGCCCTTGGAGCGGATCATGGCCGCGCCCTCGGTGATCCGGCGCAGGGCCTCGCCCAGGTTGGTGGCGCCGCAGACGAACGGCACGGTGAAGGCCCACTTGTCGATGTGGTTGGCGTAGTCGGCCGGGGTCAGCACCTCGGACTCGTCGATGTAGTCGACACCGAGACTCTGCAGAACCTGGGCCTCGGCGAAGTGGCCGATGCGGGCCTTGGCCATGACCGGGATCGAGACCGCGGCGATGATGCCGTCGATCATGTCCGGGTCGCTCATCCGGGAGACGCCGCCCTGGGCGCGGATGTCGGCCGGGACGCGCTCCAGCGCCATCACCGCGACCGCGCCGGCGTCCTCGGCGATCTTGGCCTGCTCGGGGGTGACCACGTCCATGATGACGCCGCCCTTGAGCATCTCGGCCATGCCGCGCTTCACCCGGTTGGTACCGGTTCCGGCGGACTGCTCGGCGGGGTTCTCGGTCTGGCTGGACACGGCTCTGCTCCTCGATGTGGTGGGGTTCGCACCAAGCCTACGGCGCTACCCACCGGTCACCGAGAGGACCGTCAGGAAGCGGACGGACCCTCGCCCGCGGCCGCCTCGGCGGTGGCCTGGCGGTGCACCACGACGATCCGCTGAACGACCGTGATCGTGCTGGCCAGCGCGAGGGCGCCGAGCGTGATCGGGATGGCATAGAGCACCCGGTCGTCCACGCCCAGGTGGCGCAGCAGGTCGGCGACGCCGGTGATGACCAGGATGGAGACCAGCCGGTCAGCGCGCTCGGCGATGCCGACCTTGGCCTGCCAGCCCAGCGCCTCGGCGCGGGCCCGCGCGTAGGAGGTCACCGAGCCCATCGTCAGGCAGTAGATCGCCAGCGCCGCGAACCAGTCGTTGTCCCCCGGCCCGACGTAGTACATCGCCAGGCTGCCGAAGATCGCCGCGTCGCCGATGCGGTCGAGGGTGGAGTCGTAGAAGGCGCCGAACTTGCTCACCGTGCCCGAGCGCCGGGCCATCGCGCCGTCGATCAGGTCGGAGAAGACGAAGGCGGTGATGACCAGGACGCCGACGAGCAGCTGACCCTGCGGGAAGAAGATCACCGCGCCGGCGATGACGCCGAGGGTGCCCACCAGCGTGACGGTGTTCGGGCTGACGCCCCACCGCAGCAGCAGGTTGATGACCGGGGACCAGAGGTTGGTCCAGAACTGGCGGAATCTCTCGAGCATGGCGCACCGAGCGTATCGGTCCCCACGGACAGCGGCTCGGTGGGAGGAGCCCCGAAAAGTGCAAGGTCGGCGCCGTTCCGCGACTCCTAGGGGTGGACGACCCGTCAGGAGGAGAGGGATGCGCCATGCCGTCGTACGCCGTCAACGAGCCTCGTCGCGCCCTAGGATCCCGGTGTGAGCGGCGGCGCGGTCCCCAGCGACGCGGATCTGGTCGCCCGGGTGCTGGCGGCCGATCGCGAGGCCTTCGCCCAGATCTACGACCGCTACGGCGACCGGCTCCACGACTTCGCGCACTCGATGCTGCGGCACCGCGAGGATGCCGCGGACGCCGTGGCGGACTCCTTCGTGATCCTCGCCGAGCGGCTCTCCCAGCTGCGCGACCCGAGCCGGCTGCGGCCCTGGCTGTACGCCGTGGTGCGCAGCGAGTGCCTGCGGCGGATCCGGGCCCGCACCCGGGTCTCGTACGGCGACGACGAGCAGCTGGCCGCCATGGCTGACGACGACGCCCTCGGACCGGACGAGGCCGCCGAGCGGGCCGAGCTGCGCCGGCTGGTCTGGGACGCGGCCGCCGGGCTGGCCGAGCGCGACCGTGCGCTGATGGACCTGCACCTGCGCCAAGGCCTGGAGGGCGCCGACCTGGCCGAGGCCATGGGCGTGAGCACGGCGAACGTCTACGTCATGCTCAACCGGATGCGGGCGCAGGTCGACCGCTCGCTGGGCGCGCTGCTGATCGCCCGCCTGGGCCGCGACGACTGCCCGGACCTGGCCGCCCTGCTGACCGACTGGGACGGCACGTTCTCCCCGCTGATCCGCAAGCGCGTGGCCCGCCACGTCGACGACTGCGCGCTCTGCGAGCGCCGCCGGCGGACGATGCTCAGTCCACTGGCCCTCTTCGCCGGGGTCCCGCTGTTCGCCGCGCCGGCCGGTCTCCGGGACCGCGTCCTGGACGAGGTGCGGCTGGTCGCCGCCGAGCCGCTGGTGACCCGCACTCCCTCGGGTGGTCGGCGGGCGGCCGGCCTGGCGGCTGGGGCCGCTCTGGTCGTGATCGCGATCGTGGCCGTCGTCCTGCTCTGGCCGTCGTCGGAGAGGACCACACCGGTCGAGGACGCGCTGCCGACGCTCTCCCCCGGCCTGCCGACCGCGGTGGCCCCATCGCTCCCCGCGGACCCGACGACGGCGACCGGCTCACCGTCCGCCCTGCCGTCCGGGTCGCCGTCCGCTCCCGCGACGGCTTCGACGGCGGTGACCGGCGAGCCCGGGCCGGGCGCTCTGACCGTCTCGTCGGGCTCGATCGACCTCGGCCGCTCGGCGACCCGGGACACGGTCCGGCTCAGCAACAGCGGTGGCACGCCGCTGACCTTCCGGGCCAGCGAGGGCGCCGGCTGGCTCTCCGTCGCCCCGGGACAGTCGTCGCTCGGGCCCGGGGAGTCGACCGCGCTGACCCTGCGCGCCGACCGGGCGAGAGTGCCCGAGGGAGCCTCCTCGGCGCGGGTGACCCTCTCCTGGGAGGGCGGCAGCGTGCCGGTCACCGTGCGGATCCGCCAGGAGCGGGCGCCGGCCGTGGGCCGGCCGGCGATCGCCGATCCGAGCCCGTCGTGGGAGGTCACCGTGACGGCGAGAGTCTCCGACGAGTCCGGGCTGTCGAGCGTGCGGCTGCGCTGGACCGGCCCCACCAGTGGCTCGGCCGCGATGTCGCGGTCGGGCTCCGGCTGGTCGGCCGTCGCCGGTCCGATCGGCCTCGGCGGCGGCTACACCTTCTCGGTCACGGCGACCGATGCCCGCGGCAACCAGGCCACCGGGCCGGCGTACACCCGGCACGTCGACCCCTGCGCGGGCTGAGGGCCCGGGCGGCTCGAAAAGAAGTCGAGAAACCTCCCGAAAAGCTGCAAGACCGGTGGCGCCCCGGTGCTCCTACCTGCGACGAACCACTCACCAGTCACAGGAGAAGACCATGAACCGCACCATCCGCACCCTCGTCGCCGCTCCGATCGCCGCCTCGGCCCTGGCCGCCGCCACCCTGGCGTTCACGCCGGGTGCCGCCACCGCCGACCAGGGCCCCGTGATCGTCCTGCCGCCGGCTCAGCCGGACCCCAAGCCGCTCGACTTCGGCAACCCGGAGCCGGTCGACCCGCCGGCCCCGAAGGACGACAAGGCGCCGCTGCCCAAGCCCAAGAAGCCCCAGGGCCCCGACGGCTTCGCGAACCCCGAACCCAAGGCCGACCCGGCTCCCGCCCCCAAGCCGGCCCCGAAGCCCACCACCAAGACCGTCCTGGAGCCGGTCGCGCAGGCCGGCGCGGCGCCCGCGGCGGACGCAGAGAAGGCGGCGACCAAGGTGGCGCCCGTCGTGGAGCCGGCCCCGGTCGGCAACGGCATCGAGGCGTCGCGGTACGCCGGGAGCGTCATCGACACCATGCCCGCCAAGGCCACCGAGCAGAGCGACGGCAGCGACCTGACCTGGCTGCTCGCCGGCGGAGCGCTGGTCGCCGCCTCGGGTGCCGCGCTCGTCGTCGCCCGGCGCCGCCGGGAGCAGGACGCCTGATCCCGCACCCGGGACATCCGGACTCGGGGGGACGAAGGCCCGCGCCACCGGCGCGGGCCTTCGTGCGCGCCTAGACGATCGTGTGCCAGGCCTCGGCCAGCAGCGCGCGGGTCTCGCCCAGCAGCTGCGGCATCGTCTTGGTGGCCCCGACGACGGTGATGAAGTTCGCGTCGCCGGACCAGCGCGGTACGACGTGCTGGTGCAGGTGCTCCGAGAGCGACCCGCCGGCCGGCCCGCCGAGGTTGAGGCCGACGTTGAACGCGTGCGGCGCGCTGACCTGCTTGAGCACGCGCACCGCCTGCCGGGTCAGGGCCATCAGCTCGCCGGCCTCGTCCTCGTCGAGCTCCTCCAGCTCGCCGACGTGCCGGTGCGGCAGGACCATGAGGTGGCCGGGGTTGTAGGGATGCAGGTTGAGCACCACGAAGCAGTGCTGACCCCGGGAGACCACCAGGCTCTCCTCGTCGGGGAGATGCTCCATCGCGCAGAACGGGCAGCCGTCGCCGGCCGGCCGGCTCGGGGCGACGTACGCCATCCGGTGGGGCGTCCAGAGCCGGTCGAAGCCCTCGAAGCCGGCGCGCTCGGCGCCGCCCGGGCCGGTCACGTGATCGCTCACACCTGCACGCGGCTCTGCACCGCCTCGGCGATCCGCCGGATCGCCTCCTCGACCGGCACGCCGTTGTCCTGCCGGCCGTCGCGGTAGCGGAAGGAGACGGCCCCCGCGGCCACGTCGTCGTCGCCGGCGATGACCATGAACGGGACCTTCTGCAGCTGGGCGTTGCGGATCTTCTTCTGCATCCGGTCGTCGGAGTCGTCGACCTCGACGCGCAGCCCCTCGGCCCGCATCCGGGCGGCGATCTCGCCGAGGTAGTCGTGGTGCCGCTCGGCGATCGGGATGCCCTGGACCTGCACCGGCGCCAGCCAGGGCGGGAAGGCGCCGCCGTAGTGCTCGGTGAGCACGGCCACGAAGCGCTCGATGGAGCCGAAGAGCGCGCGGTGGATCATCACCGGACGCTGCCGAGAGCCGTCCGAGGCGGTGTACTCCAGGCCGAAGAGCTCGGGCAGGTTGAAGTCGAGCTGGATGGTCGACATCTGCCAGGTGCGGCCGATCGCGTCCTTGGCCTGGACGGAGATCTTGGGGCCGTAGAACGCCGCCCCGCCGGGGTCGGGGACCAGCTCCAGACCGGACGCGGTGGCGACCTCGGCGAGGGTCGCTGTCGCCTCCTCCCAGGTCGCGTCGTCCCCGACGTACTTCTCGGGATCCTTGGTGGAGAGCTCGAGGTAGAAGTCGTCCAGGCCGTAGTCGCGCAGCAGGTCGAGCACGAACGCCAGCAGGCTGGCCAGCTCGTCGCGCATCTGCTCGCGGGTGCAGTAGATGTGGGCGTCATCCTGGGTGAAGCCGCGGGCGCGGGTCATGCCGTGCACGACGCCGGACTTCTCGTAGCGGTAGACCGTGCCGAACTCGAAGAGCCGCAGCGGCAGCTCGCGGTAGGACCGCCCGCGCGCCCGGAAGATCAGGTTGTGCATGGGGCAGTTCATCGGCTTGAGGTAGTAGTCGATGCCCGGCTTCTCCCCCACCGCGTCGAGCTGCATCGGGGGGTACATCCCGTCGGCGTACCAGTCCAGATGGCCGGAGATCTCGAAGAGATGGCCCTTGGTGATGTGGGGAGTGTTGACGAACTCGTAGTCGGCCGCCTCGTGCCGGCGCCGGGAGTAGTCCTCCATCTCCTTGCGCAGCACGCCGCCCTTGGGGTGGAAGACCGCCAGGCCCGAGCCGATCTCGTCGGGGAAGCTGAAGAGGTCCAGCTCGCGGCCGAGCTTGCGGTGGTCGCGTCGCTCGGCCTCCTCGAGCCGGTGCAGGTGCTCGGCCAGCGCCTCCTTGGACTCCCAGGCGGTGCCGTAGATGCGCTGGAGCTGCTTGTTGCGCTCGTCCCCACGCCAGTACGCCGCCGCGCTGCGCATCAGCTTGAAGGCCGGGATCCGCTTCGTGGTGGGCAGATGCGGCCCGCGGCAGAGGTCCTTCCACGCGGTCTCGCCGTTGCGGTCGAGGTTGTCGTAGATGGTGAGCTCGCCGGCCCCGACCTCGGCGCTCGCGCCCTCCGCTATCTCCTGGCCCGCCTCGCCCGCGGAGCCCTTGAGGCCGATCAGCTCGAGCTTGTAGGGCTCCTGCGCCAGCTCCTGGCGGGCGTCGTCGTCGCTGACCGGACGGCGGGAGAACCGCTGGTTCTCCTTGATGATCTTGCGCATCCGGGTCTCGAGCCGCTCGAGGTCCTCTGGCACGAACGGGGTCTCGACGTCGAAGTCGTAGTAGAAGCCGTTCTCGATCGGCGGGCCGATGCCGAGCTTGGCCTCGGGGAAGAGGTCCTGCACCGCCTGGGCGAGCACGTGCGCGGTGGAGTGCCGCAGGATAGCCAGGCCGTCCGGGCTGCCGATCTCCACGCCCTCGACGGCGGCGCCCTCGGTGAGCTCGTGGGCGAGGTCGCGCAGCTCGCCGTCGACCCGGGCCGCGATGACGTCCGGGGTCTCGGCGAACAGCTCCCACGCGCGGGTGCCCGTGGTGACCCGCCGCTCCTCCTCGCCGGAGGGGCCGATCACGGTGACGAGCAGTTCGGACACGAAAGACTCCTAGCGGTACGCCGGCGGACCGGTCGATCGTATCGACGCGCCCGGGTGGGCCGCCGCCCGGTTTCTCGCGAGCCCGATGTCTGCCGATCGGGCGGATGATTCAGGGGGTGCGGGTGGCGGAGCCCCCGCCCGCCGAGCGAAGCGAGGCACAAATGACGAGGCGACGTGGTCCGCTGTCAGCGGACACACGTCGCCTGAGTCTCGTGGGCGATACTGGGTTCGAACCAGTGACCTCTTCGGTGCAAACGGCAGAGCCGCGCTCGGCGCGCGGAGTGGGCGATACTGGGTTCGAACCAGTGACCTCTTCGGTGTGAACGAAGCGCGCTACCACTGCGCCAATCGCCCGCGTGCGTCGGCAACCCTAACGCATCTCCTCAGGTGCCCCGAACCGGGTCCGGCCGGTCCTGGCACGGGCGCCGCGAGGGCCGACGACGCGACCTGCGACCTGGAACGCCGTACCGATCCCATGACGGCGCACGACCGCCCGACCGCCCCTCACGAGGCGTCCGTCACAGCCTGGAATCTGGTCTAGGCCACTAAGCCATCAAACTAGACCAGTGGGCCCAATCTCGTAGACCACTACCCCCGAAAACGCCCGAATTGGCCGGTACGACTTGCAGTCGCCCGGGGACTGCGCACACTCATGCATGTCGTGCTTCGGGTCGACAGGAGGGTCGATCCGGAAGACACGCCCCCTTCGAAAGGCACATCGATGCACAAGGCAGTGGACGCTCGAACCATCACCGAGCAGATGCGACTGGAGTTCGTGGACGCTCAGGGCGGCGCAACCCCGCTCGACGCCGAGTTCGAGTTCAACCCCACCGATCCTTTCGCCGTCAGCGTTCTCTTCAAGGGCGAGCCGCACCCCGTGCGCTGGACCTTCGCCCGCGAGCTGCTGATCGAGGGGTTCTACGAGCCCACCGGTGACGGCGACGTGCACGTGTGGCCCTGCCTCAGCTCCGACGGCACCGCGGTCGTCATCCTCGAGCTCTGCTCGCCCTCGGGTGAGGTGCTCGTGCAGGTCGGCTCCCGCGAGATGCACGCCTTCATCCAGCGGATGACCGCCCTGGTGCCGGTGGGCGCCGAGAGCGGCCACCTCGACCTCGACTCCGAGATCAGCGCGCTCCTCAGCGCCTGAGGCCTGAGCCTCCTGCCCCGCAGGTCGCTCAGCCGGCCTCGTCGCGGCTGCGCTCCTCCCAGGTGCGCATGACCCGGCGGGTCTGCTCCCCCGGTACGTCGAACGTGCGGTCGCCGAGTGCCCGGACCGGCTGCACATCTCTCGTCGTGGACGCGAGGAACACCTCGTCGGCCTGCCGCAGCACCTCCACCGGCTCGTCGACCTCCACGATCCAGGGGCACCACGCCAACACCAGCGCGCGTGTGACGCCGGCCAGGCAGCCGGCCGCCAGCGTCGGAGTGCGGACCTCCCCGTCGACGACGTAGAAGACGTTCGACCCGGTGCCCTCGCACAGGTGGCCCGCGGTGTTGGCGAAGATCGCCTCGCTGGCGCCCCGCTCGCGTGCCCAGGCCAGGGCCACCACGTTCTCGGCGTACGACGTGGTCTTCAGGCCCGCGACCGCGCTGTGCTCGTTGCGCGGCCACGGCACGACGACCGCGGCCGCCGACTCCTCCGCGGGCTCCATGGGCGATGCCACGACGATCAGCGTGGGCTCGCCACCGACCCTGCCCGAGCCGAGCGGCGCGGGCCCGGCGGTCAGGGTGATCCGCAGCCGGCCCAGCGGCAGTCCGCCGGCCAGCACGGCGTCGATCCCGGCCCTGACCGCGTCCTGATCGGGCACGGGGAGCCCCAGGCCGGCGGCGGAGCCCGCCAGCCGCTCCAGGTGCCGTCCCAGCGCGAACGGCACGCCCTCGACGACCTTGACCGCCTCGAAGACCCCGTCGCCGACGGTCAGCCCGTGGTCGCTGACCCCGATCACCGGCTGCTCGGGATCCTCGAGCAGCACTCCGTTCACCCATGCGCGCACGCCCACACCGTAGACGTCATCGAGGACGGCTCGGCGACACGGGAGGGGCGCAATTTGTCCAAGCGGAGGTATCCGCTATGGTTCTCTTCGCACCGCCGGTCACACGGTAGTCGCAAGCGGACGTAGCTCAGTTGGTAGAGCGCAACCTTGCCAAGGTTGAGGTCGCGAGTTCGAGCCTCGTCGTCCGCTCGGAGAAGCCGAACCTCCGCGGTGGGTTGGCCGAGAGGCGAGGCAACGGACTGCAAATCCGTCTACACGGGTTCAAATCCCGTACCCACCTCGAACTTCATACCAGGCACCACCTTTGGGGCGATTGGCGCAGCGGTAGCGCGCTTCCTTGACACGGAAGAGGTCACTGGTTCAAACCCAGTATCGCCCACCATCAGATCAGGGGCCGAAGGGCACTGGAAGCGACGGGTCGTTCACGGGACCCTGGTCACATGACCGCCGCACTCTCCTCCCACGCCACCGGCCGCGCGCCGGGCGCGCCGGCGACGGTGATCGTCGTCGACCTGGCGGCGAAGGCGGCGTTGGTGGCGTCGCTGGCGCTGGTGCTGCTGGACCCGGCGTGGGGGAACCTCGAGGGCAAGGCGCCGGTCGCGCGGGCGGTGACCTACCCGATGCTGGCGTTCGTGCTGCCGGCGTGGTGGCTGCTGCGCAGGCCGGCGGCGCCGTTCCCGTGGTTGGCGGACATGTTCTTCACGCTGACCTGCTTCACCGACATCCTCGGCAACCGGCTCGACCTGTACGACCGGGTGGAGTGGTTCGACGACGCGATCCACTTCGGCAACACCGCCCTGCTGTGCGCGGGGTTCCTGCTCCTCACCACTCCCCTGGCGACATCGCTGTGGCACCTGCTGGAGCGCTCGATCGCCTTCGGGATGAGTGTCTCGCTGGCGTGGGAGGTCTTCGAGTACCTCACCTTCGTCACCCGGTCGAGGGAGCTGGCCAACGCCTACCGGGACACCATCGGCGACCTGGTGCTGGCCTGGTTCGGCGCGGTCCTCGCGGCGGTGGCGGTCCTGGTCGCCCGGCGCTCAGGTCAGGCCGTGCTCGTGGGCGAACACGACGATCTGGACGCGGTCGCGCAGACCCAGCTTGCGCAGGATCGCGCCGACGTGCGTCTTGACCGTGGACTCGCTGAGGAAGACGCGCTCGGCGATCTCGGCGTTGGAGAGTCCCAGGGCGATGGCGGCGAAGACCTCGCGCTCCTTCTCCGTGAGCGACCCGAAGCTGGCGGGGACGCCTGAGCGAGCCCGGAACTGCGCGTCCAGCAGCTCCACCAGGTTGTCCGGCGAGAGCACGGCGTTGCCCTGGTGGACCGTGCGGATCGCCTCGCCCAGCTGGGCCGGGGTCGTGTCCTTGAGCAGGAACCCGCTCGCGCCGTGCCGGATCGCCTCGGCCGCGCGGTCGTCGAGATTGAACGTCGTGAGCACGACGACCCGCACCGGCTTGGCCCGGCGCGCGACGCGGTCGGGCAGGAAGATCTGCCGGGTCGCCTCGACGCCGTCCATCTCCGGCATCCGGATGTCCATCAGCACCACGTCCGGCGCGAGCTCCTCGACGAGCCGGAGCGCCTCGCGACCGTCCGGCGCCGTGCCGACGACGCGCATGCCGGGCTGAGCGTCGACGATCACCCGGACGCCCTCGCGGAAGAGGTCCTGGTCGTCGACGAGCAGGACGTCGATCCGCTCATCGTCCGTCATCGACACCGCCTGCGTCGCGGACCGGCACCCAGGCCGTGGCGGTGAACGTGGGGCCCTCGGCGGCGTCGCGGCGGCGTACGTCGAGATGGCCGCCCACCGACGCCAGCCGGCGGCGCATGCCGTCCAGGCCGGAGCCCGAGCCCTCCGCCGCGGGAGCGGCGACGTCGATCCCGTTGCGCACCTCGATCCGCAGCGAGTCCGCGAGCCCGCCGTCCTCCGGCCAGGCCAGCTCGACGTGCAGCGGCTGCTCGCCACCGCCGTGCTTGAGCGCGTTGGTCAGCATCTCCTGCAGCACCCGGTAGGCGACCTGCTCCAGCTCGGGCGGCAGCGGCCGGGCCGCGCCCACCTGCGCGACCTGCGCCGCGCGGCCGCCGGAATCGACCAGGCCGTCGAGCAGGGCCTCCAGCCGGACCGGGCTCTGTGCCGCCCGCGCGTCCGGCGAGAGCACGTTGCGCACGTCGCGCAGCGAGGCCCGCGCGGAGGTGGCGATGGTGGCCATCGTCTCCTTGAGCCGGCCGGTGTCGCCGTCGTCGAGGAACTGCCCCGCCTCGGCCTGGGCCAGGATCACCGCCAGCGAGTGCCCGACCACGTCGTGTACGTCGCGCGCGAGGCGGTTCTGCTCCTCGCGCAGCCGGGCGATCTCCTGCGCCTGCCCGGCCTCCTCCTCGGCGGTGTGCTGGGCCTCCTGCGCCCGGGCCGCGCGAGCCAGGAACCGCAGCGTCAGGCCGAGCAGCCACGGCACGCCGAGTGCCGCGAGCCCGAAGAGCGCCAGGACGGTGAGCCCCCGGTCCACCAGCAGATGCCGGTCGAGCAGCGAGTAGTAGATGCCCGAGGACCGGTTCAGGTAGGCCAGCAGCGGCGCGGCCGGGATCGTCAGGCCGGCCGCGATCACGGTGAGCACGCGCCCCCACCGGGCCGCGCAGAAGAGCACGACGACCAGCGACACCTCGGCCACCGTGAGAGGGACCTCGCCGAAGATCTGCGTCAGCCCCGCGCCCCAGCCCGCGATCAGCGCGACCTCGGGGACGAACCGCGCCGTCGAGATGGACAGCGCGATGAAGCCGAGGAAGGCCCAGAGGGCGGGCTGGTCGGAGTAGGGCCCGTAGCCGCGGCGGTTGATGTCGACCAGGCAGAGGACCGCCACGCCGACGCCGGCCACGACCCACAGGAGCCGCTGCTGGCGGGTGGTCACGTCGGGCCCACCGGATGTGCTGCGATGGCCGGACCTCCCTGGACGTGCGCGTGACCCCGCAATGAAACCACGCCGCGCCCGGCGCTCATGTCCGCGTCAGGGCGTCGGTGACCAGCCGATCGACCAGCTCCGGATAGGAGATCCCGGCCGCGGCGAACATCCGCGGCACCTGCGAGTGCTCGGTGAAGCCCGGCATCGTGTTGATCTCGTTGAGCACCGGCCCGGCGTCGGTGAGGAAGAAGTCCACCCGCGCGACGCCGGCGCAGCCCAGGGCGTCGAAGACCCGGATCGCGGCGTCCTCCAGCTCCTTGCGCTCGGCATCACCCAGCGGCGCCGGCACCAGGAACCGCGCCGAGCCGTCGTACTTCGCGGCGAGGTCGAAGATGCCGCTGTCCGTGGGCAGGATCTCCAGTGCCGGCGAGGCCAGGCGGGAGCCGTCGGCGCGGGCCAGGACGGCGACGTCCACCTCGCGGCCCTCGACCACCTCCTCGATCAGCACCCGGTCGTCCAGCGCGAACGCCGCGGTGACGGCCGCGTCGAGCTCCGCCTCCGAGCGCACCAGCGAGACACCGTGGCTGGACCCGGCGGCGACCGGCTTCACCACGACGGGGAGGCCCACCGGCGGGACGGGCCTGCCGCGGCGCAGCAGGACTCCCCTCGCCGTCCGCACGCCGACCGCCTCGGCCACCAGCTTCGTCATCCACTTGTCCATCCCGACGGCGCCGGCCAGCAGCCCCGACCCGACGTACGGCACGCCCGCGAGATCGCAGAGAGCGGCCAGCGTGCCGTCCTCGCCGCGCGGCCCGTGCACGACCGGTACGACGACCGCGCACGACCGCAGCCGCGTCACGGCGGCGTCCAGCTCCAGCGGCCCGGTCGCGTCCCGCCACCCGCCGTCCGGCGAGATCGTCAGCGCGACCACCTCGTAGCCCGCCTGCTCCAGCGCCCCGCCGACCGCCGCGGCCGAGGCGAGCGAGACCTCGTGCTCGGCGTTGGCGCCGCCGCCGACGACCGCGACCCGGACGGGCCTCATCGACGGACCTCCCGGGAGATCCGGGCGCCCAGCCCGGTGACGATCTCGTGTGGCAGCGTCCCCGCCCACCGGGCCCAGTCGGCCACCGTGGGCTCGCCGTCGTCCCCGGGACCGAAGAGCGCGACCTGGTCGCCCGGTGCCGCCGGAACGGGGCCGAGGTCGACGACCGCCATGTCCATGGAGATGCGCCCGACCAGCGGCCGGCGGACGCCGCCCACCGCGACCGACGCCCGGTTGCTCGCCGAGCGCGGCAGCCCGTCGGCGTAGCCGAGCGGGATCAGGCCCAGCCGGGTCCGGGCAGGGGCGACCCAGGCGCCGCCGTACCCCACCGGCGTGCCGGCGGAGACCTCCCGCACGGAGACCAGCGGCGCCGTGAGCGTCAGCCCGGGACGCAGCGTGGTCGAGCCGGACTCGTCGATCCCGACCAGGCCGGCGCCGATCCGGCTCATCGTGTGGTGGCTCAGTGGATCGGTCAGCGTGGCGGCGGTCGCGGCCAGGTGCCGGTCGCCGGGCCGGAGACCGGCCGCGTGGGCGACCTGGAGGCCCCACTCGAAGCGCCGCCTGCCCTCCGCGTTGGCGCCGTGGCGGGGCGAGGCCGCACAGGGCAGGTGTCCCATCACGCCGACGACCTCCACCGCGCCGCTCAGCTCGGCCGCACGCGCGGCCTGGCACAGTGCGGCCCACTCCTCGGGGGCCGCGCCGTCGCGCGCCATCCCGGTGTCGAGGTGGAGGTGGACGCGTGCGCGCAGGCCCGTCCCGGCGATCGCGTCGAGGTGCGCACGCCCCGGCGCGGCCAGCTCGATGCCGTAGGCGACGGCCCGCCCGAAGTCCGCGCCGAGCGGGTTGAGCCAGCTCAGCACCCGCTCGGGGAAGCCGGACCGGCGCAGGGCGAGCGCCTCGTCGATCGTCGCGACACCGAGCCGGGTGGCTCCCCCGGCCAGCGCCGCCGAGGCGACGTCGGCCATGCCGTGGCCGAAGCCGTCGGCCTTGACCACCGCCATGACCTCGCCGGCGGTGTGGGCGCGGATGGCCCGGACGTTCGCGGTGACGGCGGCCAGGGAGATCTCCACGACGGGCGCGGTCGAGGTCCGCTCGAGGAGCGCGGCGCTCACCGGACGCCCTGCCCGGCGAGGACGGCATCGTCCACGGGCCCGTAGAGCGCAGTGGGGGCGCCGGTGGCCAGGGCCCAGTAGCGATCGCCGTACGACCAGTGCCACCACTCGGTCGGGTAGTTCACCAGTCCCGCGCCGGTCATCACCTTCGCCAGCAGCCGGCGGTGCGCCCGCGCGTCCGGCGAGAGGCCGTCGGCGGCGAAGTAGCAGCGCCCGCCGGACTCCTCGGGCGTCGCGTCGATCGGCGTGCCCATGTCGAGCTCGTCGCCGCAGGCGTCGTACAGGGTGACGTCCACGGCGGCGCCGGCGACGTGCGGGGCGACCGCGATGGGCGAGACGAAGCGGCTGGTCAGCCGCGCGATCTCGCGCTCGTCGGCCTGGGGGTGCCACCAGCGCACCTCCGCGGAGTACCGCTCGATGATCGCCTGCTGAGCGGACGCGGGCCGGTGGCCCTCGACGACCAGGAGGCCGATGCCGGCGGGCAGCGCCCCCAGCGCGTGCTCGAGCCGGAAGGCCAGGCCCCGCCGGACCCGCGCGCCGGCGGGGCCGAAGCGCTGGTCGAGCTCGACCAGGGGCTCGTCGTGGTCGTGGACGGGTACGGCGGCGACGCGCGGATCCGAGAGCAGAAGGGTCATGCCACCAGCGTGGTCGCGGCGAGGCGCTCCTCCATCGGCCTGAGGTACCGATCGGCGGTACTCCAGGACGACGCCCGGATCCGTGGAGATTCTCGGCCGGGCAGGTTTGCGGATCCCCGGGTCCGGGCATAACGCTGTCGAGCCCGCGGACCCCCACAGTCACGGCGGGCGCCCTCCACAAGCTGCCCCCACCGGCGATCGGGACCGGTGGGGGCAGCTGTCCGTCCGGGACGTCTCAGGAGAGGTCGTCGGCGAGCGCCTCGCCGTGGGTGCCCGGGCGTGGGGCCCAGGGCAGCTCCCGTGCCGGGCGTACGACGACCAGGCGGTCGCCGCGGGCCAGCTGGGTGACCGTCGGGTCGAAGTAGCGGTAGACCTTCTCGTCGCGCAGGACCGCGATGACCTGGTCGGGCAGCGTCTGCGGCGCCTTGCCGACCTCGCTGACCAGCAGATCGCGCTCGGCGACCTCCAGGCCCTCGCCGTAGGTGAGCAGGTCCTCCAGGACGGCCGCGAGCGGCGGGGAGATCGAGGAGAGGCCGACCAGCCGGCCGACCGCGTCGGAGGAGGTGACCACGGCGTCCGCGCCGCTCTGCCGGACCAGCGGCACGTTGTCCTGCTCCCGGACCGCGGCCACGATGTAGGCCTCGGGGTTGAGCTGCCGCACGGTGAGCGTCGCGAGCACCGTGGTGTCGTCGCGGGGTGTGGTGATGATGACCTGGTTGGCGCGCTCGACGCCGGCCCGCCGCAGCACCTCGCGGCGGCTGGCGTCGCCGGTCACCACCGCGAAGCCGTCGGCGTTGGCCTCGCCGAGCGCGATGTTGCTGGGGTCGACGACGAGGATGTGCTCCTTGGCGATGCCGTTGTTGACCAGCGTGTCGACCGCGCTGCGTCCCTTGGTGCCGTAGCCGATGACGACGATGTGCTGCTCCATGTGCTTCCTCCAACGGGCGGCGCGGAACATCTCGCGCCCCTGGGTGGCGAGTACCTCCAGCGTGGTGCCGATCAGGAGCACCAGGAACGCGATGCGCAGCGGCGTGACCACGAAGGCGTTGATCAGCCGGGCGTGCTCGGCGACCGGGGCGATGTCGCCGTACCCGGTCGTGCTCAGCGTCACCGTCGTGTAGTAGATCGCGTCGGACAGGGTGATCGCGTCGGCGTCGGGGTGGGCGCTGTCGCGGTAGTTGTAGCGGTCCAGATAGACGATCAGCACCGTGAAGGCCAGGATGCCCAGCGCCAGCAGCAGCCGGCGGGAGAGCTCCCACCACGGCGAGCGGGTCGAGACCGGGAGCTTGAGCTGCCCTGGCACCACGCCCGGCGTCGGCTTCGGATCGATCTCGGGCACGGGCTACTCGACCACGGTCCCGAAGATCACGATCTTCTCGCGGGGCTCACCGGCGCTGTCGGACTTGCTCGCGTCCAGGGTGACGAAGCGGAACGTGTCGCCCTTGCGCGGGGCGGTCGCGCCGGCCGGGTGGCTCCAGGTGCCGCACAGCTTCCCGCTGGCGCCGGTCTCGTCCATTCCGGACACGGACTCGCCGCTCAGGCAGAGTCGCGCGGTGGCGGGCTCGTAGCTGGCCACGGTGGCCGTCGTCCGCTCGGGGGTGTCGGGTCCCAGCACCGAGCCGGCGAGGTAGCCGCCGACGACGCACAGCGAGAGTCCGGCCACGAAGACCGGGGTCGGCAGGGTCACGTTTCCCACGTGCAGAGCATGGCACGCGCGTGCTCACGATCCGCGCAACGCCCCGGTGGGCCTCAGCGGCGTCGCAGCGGGATGACGGTGGCGCTCGGACCGTCGGTCGTCGCGGGCGGCGTACGGCGCGCCCAGCAGTCCTCGACGGTCACCCGCCCGTCGCTCCATCGCCGCAGCGCGACCCACTCCCCCGGCTCGGGCAGAACGCCTCGGTCCCGGGCGATCCGGCTCAGCATCCGCGCGCCATAGCTGGCCCGCACCTCACCGCGGTCGGTGAGCACCCGGACGACGCCCACCTCGACGCCGACGACGCAGCCGGCCCAGGGCAGGGGGCCGGGGCGGGAGGCAGCCGCGATCTGGTTCACCTCGTCAATGTAGGTCGCCGAGCCCAACGGCGCATGCGGATATCGGCGCCCGGCCCGTCACCGCCACGGCAGGACGGCGTCGAGCCGGGCCCGGAGCGCCTCGCGGGCCGTGGTGACCTCCTTCTGCGGCCAGACCTGGTCGAACGCGGCGTTGAGGGCCGCCCCGATCAGGACCGCGATGGCCAGCAGGTAGAGCCAGAGCAGCACCGCGATCGGCGCCGCGAGCGGGCCGTAGATCGAGGTCGAGCCCTGGGCGGTCGTGCCGAGGATCCAGCGCAGCAGCCACGAGCCGACGATCCAGCAGAACATCGTGAAGAAGGCGCCCGGGAGGTTGTAGCGCCAGCGGGTCCGGACCGGCACCGAGACGTGGTAGAGCGTGGCGAGGAAGCAGACGCAGAGCAGCACGACGGTCGGCCAGTAGAGCCGGTTGAGCACGTCGAGGCGCTCGGGCAGCACCTCCGCGACCAGCCGCGGGCCGGCCACGATCAGCGGGATCGTCACCACGCCGGTCACCATGCCGAGCACGTAGAGCAGGAACGACAGCGCCCGGGTCGCGACGATCCCCCGGTGGCCGCCGAGGCCGTACATGATCGTGATGGTGTCGACGAAGACGTTGAGCGCCCGCGAGCCCGACCACAGGGCGAGCAGGAAGCCGATCGAGACCACGTCGTAGCGCCCGCCGGCCAGCACCTCGTTGAGGGTCGGCTCGATGATGCTGGTGACGGTCTCCGGGGTGAGCGCCTGCCCGGCCAGGTCGATGACGGTGCCGCGGACCTCGTCGATCTGGGTGTCGCTGAGCCGGGCGAAGACGTAGCCGATCGACCCCGCCAGCGCGAAGATCAGCGGCGGCAGGGAGAGCACCGCGAAGAACGCGGCCTCGGCGGCCAGCCCCGTGACGCGGTTGCGCATGCACGTGCCGACCGTGGCGACCAGCAGTCGCCACACCCCCCGGCGTACGGCTTCGAGGGTCCAGCGGCGCGCCGGTGTCTCCGCGCCACCCACTGCCATGTGGCCCACCGTAGGTGACCGCGGACCCGCGTCCCGGCGGACGCGCGGGCGGTCAGCTCAGCTCGAGCCCGGGGTAGAGCGGGTTCTTCTCCAGCAGCTCCGCGGAACGGGCGCGGACCCGGTCGGCGACACCGTCGGCGATCGCGTACGTCGCCTTGGAGGGAGCTCCGGCCTTGGTCGTGCCCGGCGAGGTGTGCGAGAGGACGTCGACGATCATCGCGGCGACCTCGTCGAACTCCGCGTGGCCGAAGCCGCGGGTGGTCAGCGCCGGCGTGCCCAGCCGGACGCCGGTGGTGTACCAGGCGCCGTTGGGGTCGTTGGGCACCGAGTTGCGGTTGGTGACCACGCCGGCCTCCAGGAGCGCCGACTCGGCCTGCCGGCCGGTCAGCCCGTAGGAGGCGACGTCGAGCAGGACGATGTGGTTGTCGGTGCCGCCGGTGACCAGGTTGCCGCCGCGGGTCAGGAAGCCCTCGGCGAGCGACTTGGCGTTGTCGGCGATGGCCTGGGCGTAGTCGCGGAAGGCCGGCTGGCGCGCCTCGGCCAGTGCGACCGCCTTGGCGGCCATGACGTGCGAGAGCGGGCCGCCCAGCACCATCGGGCAGCCGCGGTCGACGTCGGCGGCGAACTCCTCCTGGGCCAGCACCAGGCCACCGCGCGGCCCGCGCAGCGACTTGTGCGTCGTGGTGGTGGTGATGTGGGCGTGCGGGATCGGGTCCTCGTCGCCGGTGAAGACCTTGCCGGCCACCAGCCCGGCGAAGTGGGCCATGTCCACCATCAGGGTGGCGCCCACCTCGTCGGCGATCTCGCGCATCTTGGCGAAGTTCACCCGCCGCGGGTACGCCGAGTAGCCAGCGACCAGCACGGCCGGCTTGAACTCCCGCGCCTTGGCCGCGACCACGTCGTAGTCGAGCAGCCCGGTCTCCGGGTCGGTGCCGTACTGCTGCTGGTGGAACATCTTGCCGCTGATGTTGGGCCGGAAGCCGTGGGTGAGATGACCGCCGGCGTCCAGGGACATGCCCAGCAGCCGCTGGTTGCCCAGCTCGTGGCGCAGCCTCTCCCAGTCGTCCTCGGAGAGCTCGTTGACGTTCTTGGCGCCGAGCCGCTCCAGCGCGGGCGTCTCCACGCGGTGGGCCAGGATCGACCAGAAGGCGACCAGGTTGGCGTCGATGCCGGAGTGCGGCTGCGCATAGGCGTACGGCGCGCCGAAGAGCTCACGGGCGTGCTCGGCGGCCAGGGCCTCCACAGTGTCGACGTTCTGGCAGGCGGCGTAGAAGCGGTGGCCGACCGTGCCCTCGGCGTACTTGTCGGAGAACCAGGTGCCCATCGTGAGCAGCACGGCCGGCGAGGCGTAGTTCTCCGAGGCGATCAGCTTCAGCGACGCCCGCTGGTCGGCGAGCTCCTGGCGTGTGGCGTCGGCCACACGCGGCTCCACCGAGGCGATGACCTTCAGCGCCGCGTCGTACGCCGCCGAGGCGGTCGCGGCCAGGGAGATGTCGCTGGAATCCCGCGTGGAACCGGGGGTGAGGTCGCTCATGGCGACACCCTAGTCCCGGCGTTCGGGCACCCTCGGGCGACCACGACCCCTTCCACATGCTGGACGGACCGTCTCATGACATGAGATTCCAGTTTGTGGAACGGATGTCCAGCAGATGAGACTTGATCTCGTGATCAGTGCCGCTACCTCCACTTGGCTCGTCAGCCGACGTCACGTGGACCTCGGCCGCACTCGCAGCATGATGTGTCATCGCTCCTGAGCCCTTCGCCATCTCGCTCGGAGCGCCCCGACGCATGACGTCGCGGGAGCGCCCGGGGCCGAACCTCCAGGACGTGACATGACCATCACCACCGCAGCACCGACGCGCCGACCGCGGCCGAAGCGTGGCGAGGGCCAGTGGGCCCTCGGCTACCTCGAGCCGCTGAACAAGAACGAGCAGTCCAAGAAGGACGACAACCCGCTCAACGTCCGCGCGCGGATCCTGAGCATCTACTCCCAGCGCGGCTTCGACTCCATCGACCCCGCCGACCTGCGCGGCCGCTTCCGCTGGATGGGCCTCTACACCCAGCGTGCTCCGGGCTTCGACGGCGGCAAGACCGGACAGGTGGCCGAGGAGGACCTCGACGACCGCTACTTCATGATGCGGGTGCGCACGGACGGCGGCATCCTCGACGCCGCGGCCCTGCGCACGCTCGGCGGCATCTCGACCGAGTTCGGCCGCGACACCGCGGACATCACCGACCGCAACAACATCCAGTACCACTGGATCGAGATCGAGAGCGTCCCGGAGATCTGGGACCGCCTCGACGCCGTCGGGCTGACCACGCTGGAGGCCTGCGGCGACTCCCCGCGCGGCTTCCTCGGCTCCCCCGTCGCCGGCATCGCCAAGGACGAGATCATCGACGGCACGCCGGCGCTGATGGAGATCAAGCGGCGCTACGTCGGCAATCCCGAGTACGCCAACCTCCCTCGCAAGTTCAAGACCGCGCTCACCGGCCACCCCAGCCACGACGTGGCCCCCGAGATCAACGACGTCTCCTTCGTCGGGACGGTCCACCCCGAGCTCGGCCCGGGCTTCGACCTGTGGGTCGGCGGCGGCCTCTCCACCAACCCGATGCTCGCCCAGAAGCTCGGCGTGTGGATCGCGCTGGACGACGTCGCCGACGCCTGGGAGGGCGTGGTCTCGATCTTCCGCGACTACGGCTACCGCCGGCTCCGCTCGCGTGCCCGGCTGAAGTTCCTGGTCGCCGACTGGGGCGTGGAGCGCTTCCGCGAGGTGCTCGAGACCGAGTACCTCCACCGCCGCCTGGTCGACAACCCCTCCCCCGAGGCGCCGCTGCACCAGGGCGACCACATCGGCGTCCACGAGCAGAAGGACGGCCGCTTCTTCGTCGGGGCGACCCCGGTCGTGGGCCGCATCGACGGCACCACGCTCACCGCGCTGGGCGATCTCGTCGAGCGGTACGACGCGCAGGGTGTGCGCCTCACGGCGTACCAGAAGCTGGTCGTCGTCGGCGTGCCCGGCGAGTCCACCGAGGCCCTGGTCGAGGACCTGGAGCGCATCGGCCTGACCGCACGGCCCAGCAACTGGCGGCGCAACACGATGGCCTGCACCGGGCTGGAGTTCTGCAAGCTGGCGATCGTCGACACCAAGGAGCGCGCCCGCCGGCTGGTCGGCGAGTTGGAGCGGCGGTTCCCGACGCTGGACACCCCCATCACGGTCAACGTCAACGGCTGCCCCAACGCCTGCGCGCGCACCCAGGTCGCCGACATCGGCCTGAAGGGCCAGCTGGTCCTCGACGAGGACGGCCAGCAGGTCGAGGGCTTCCAGGTGCACCTGGGCGGCGGCATCGGGCTGCACTCGGCGTTCGGCAAGAAGCTCCGCGCGCACAAGGTCACCAGCGCGGGCCTGGACGACTACATCACCGTGGTGGTCGGGCACTACCTCGAGGGCAGGGAGGACGGCGAGACCTTCGCCGCCTGGGTCGCTCGCGCCGACGACGATCTGCTGCGCGGCGAGAAGGTCCTGGAGCCGGCATGAGCAACGAGCGCGCCGTCCCGTTCCACTGCCCCTACTGCGGGGACGAGAACCTCTGGCCGCACGAGGCGGACGGAGCCGGGCACGGCGCGTGGGAGTGCCGCGCCTGCCTGCGGGCGTTCAAGGTCTCCATGATCGGGCGGATCGCACGGTCGGGAGGCGGGCAATGACCGCCCCCACGACGCTCGCCGCCCGCGCCCGCCGCGGCTCGGAGACGACCGGCCGCTCCACCGAGGAGCTCCGCTCGCTGGTCCAGCACGTCGGCGCCGAGCTGGAGCTGGCGCCGGCCGAGGACATCATCGAGTGGGCGGTCGCCACCTTCGGAGAGCGGTTCTGCGTGACCTCCTCGATGGGTGACGCGGTGCTGGCGCACCTCGCCGCCAGGGTCGCGCCGGGGATCGACGTGGTCTTCCTGGACACCGGCTACCACTTCGCCGAGACCATCGGCACCCGCGATGCCGTCGAGGCGACGATGCCGGTCAACCTGATCACCATCACGCCGGTGCAGTCGGTGGCCGAGCAGGACGCGGCGTACGGCCCGGAGCTGTACAAGACCGACCCCGACCTGTGCTGCCGGCTGCGCAAGGTCGAGCCGCTGACCGACGCGCTCGCGGCGTACGACGCCTGGGCCACCGGCCTGCGCCGCGCCGAGACCCACAACCGGGTGATCGCGCCCGTCGTGGGCTGGGACGAGCGCAAGCAGAAGGTCAAGGTCTCCCCGCTCGCCCGCTGGAGCGACGAGGAGGTCGAGCGCTACATCCAGGACAACGGCGTCCTGGTCAACCCGCTGCAGTACGACGGGTACCCCTCGATCGGCTGCTGGCCGTGCACCCGCCGTGTTGCCGACGGGGAGGACCCCCGCAGCGGCCGCTGGGCCGGCACCGGCAAGACCGAGTGCGGGATCCACCAGTAAGCGACACCAGAGACCGACGAGAGAGAACGCCGCAGACGACCCCTGTCGCCCGCGAGATCAGGAAGGAGACAGCCCGATGACCGCACCCGCCCTCATCGCACTGGCCCACGGCAGCCGAGACCGCCGCTCCAAGGCCACCATCGAGGCGTTGGTCGCCGAGACCAGGGCGATGCGTCCTGATCTGCGGATAGAGGTCGCCTTCCTCGACCATGCCCGGCCCTCCTTCGAGACCGCCGTCAACAAGCTGGTCCGTGCCCACTACGACGAGATCGTGGTGGTGCCGCTGCTGCTCAGCGAGGCCTTCCACGCCCGCGTCGACGTCCCGCAGGTCGTCGCCGCGGCGATGGAGCAGCACCCCGGGCTGCGCATCCGCGCGACCCGCGTGCTGGGCCTGGAGACGTCCTTCCTCGACGTCCTCGACGAGCGGCTGCGCGAAGCGCTGCGGTCGGCCCGGGTGCGTGAGCTGGACGCGCTGGTGCTCGCCGCCGCCGGGTCCTCCGACCCGCTGGCCAACCAGGCCGTCGCGCGGCTGGCGCGGGTCTGGGGCACCCGGCACAAGCTGCCGGTGACCGCGGCCTTCGCCTCGGCCACTCCCCCGGCCACCGGCGAGGCCGTCCGCGCCTTCCGCCGCGAGGGCCGCCGCCACGTCGCCGTCGCATCGTTCTTCCTCGCCCCCGGCCTGCTGCCCGACCGCGCCGGCGAGCTCGCCCTGGAGGCCGGCGCCGTCGCCGTCTCCGACCCCCTCGGCGCCCACCCCGAGGTCGCCCGCGCCATCCTCGCCCGGTACGCCGTGGGAGCGGTGGAGCTCGTCCCGGTCTGAGGCTCGGCCTGGTATCAAGGATGCCATGACAGCCGCGCGATTCGGACTGCTCGCCGCCGGAGCTGCTGCCCTGCTGGCGATCGGCGGCTGCTCCTCGTCACCGCCCAGGATCGTGACCAGCGATCACCCAGGGCCCAGCGGCATGGAAGCGCTCCTGAGGGCGACGCTGGACGTTGACGACGGCTGCGTGTACGCGCGGACGGCCGGCGAGCCGATGACCCTCGTCTGGCCCCAGGGCTACACGGTCACCGGCGACTCGAAGTCCTTCGAGGTGCTCGATGCCGAGGGGGACGTCGTGGCGCGCTCGGGGATCGCCCTGTCCATCGGCGGTGGCGGCGTCGACTCCGTCGACGAGGCCTGGAGCGGACGGGACTGCGTCACGGGGCGTCTGTGGATGGTCGGCACGGTCCGGACCGAGTAGCGGCCATCTCAGCGGACGAGGACGTCCCGGAGGCGCTCCAGATCGGCGGCGGGGTCCTCGGTGAGGCCACCGTGGACGGGGCCGGGCTGGACGACCGTGGAGCGGGGGGCCTTGAGGAAGCCGAAGCGGGTGCCGAGGTCGGCCCGGGCAATGGCGCCGAGTGCCTCCTCGCCGCGGCAGACGCCGTCGACGAACTCCAGCGCGGCGCCGACCGCGGCGATGTCGATGCCGGGGTCGAGGGCGCGGATGCGGGCCTCGTCGACGTGGCAGGCGGCGGCGAGGTAGCCCGCCTCCTGGCAGTACGCCACGACCCCGACGTTGACGAACTCCTCGCGCTCCACGCGCGGGACGCAGCGCAGGACGACGTACTGGTAGGGCATCCAGGCGCCAGGCTCGCCCGGTCGCTCGCTCATGCCGCACCTCGCACCGGCAGCCAGGCGCTCCGGTTCGCCAGCCTGGCCAGCAGGAACTCCAGGTACGCCGCACGCAGCTCGGCCGGCGAGGCGGGACCGACCAGCCACTCGTCGGGCACCTGGGCGATGGCCTCCTCGATGACCGACGGCGTCAGCGCCTCGGCGCAGGCCGCGTCGACGGCCGGCACCTGGCCGAGGTGGGCCGCCAGCACGTGATCCTCGGCCGACCACGGCTGCGCGGCGAACCGCTGCGGATCGGTGATCCCGCCGGCCCAGGCGTGGTGGAAGTAGAGCGAGGCGCCGTGGTCGATCAGCCAGACCCGGCCGTGCCAGACCAGCAGGTTCGGGTTGCGCCAGCTGCGGTCGACATTGGCGGTGAAAGCGTCCAGCCAGAGGATGCGGGCCGCGGTCTCGGCCGGGATCGGCACGGTCGCGTCGAAGCCGAACGAGCCGGGCAGGAAGTCCACGCCGAGGTTGAGCCCGAGACTGGCTCGCAGCAGGTCCTGCACCTCCTCGTCGGCCTCGTAGCGCGCGATGCCGTCGGTCAGCTCCAGTCCGGCCAGCCGCGGTGTGCGCAGGCCCAGCGCGACCGCCAGTCCGCTGACGATCACCTCGGCCACCAGCACGTTGAGGCCCTGGCCGGCGCCGCGGAACTTGCAGACGTAGGTACCGAGGTCGTCGGCCTCCACGATCCCCGGGAGCGAGCCGCCCTCGCGCAGCGGCGCGACGTACCTGATCGCCGTGACGACGGGCAGCGTCACGAGATCGGATCCTCGTCGGTCAGCCTCCGGCGCTGCTCGGCCACGTCGTAGTCGGGCTTCGGCCAGTCCAGGTCCAGCTCCTCCAGCGCCTCGTGCAGCATCGTGCCGATCGCCCAGTTGCGGTACCACTTCTTGTCGCTGGGCACGACGTACCACGGCGCGTGCTCGGTGTTGCAGCGCTCCAGAGCGAGCGTGTACGCCGCCTGGTACGCCGGCCAGAGCTCGCGCTCATCGACGTCGGAGGGGTGGAACTTCCACTGCTTGGTGGGCTCGTCCAGTCGGGCCAGCAGCCGCTTCTTCTGCTCCTCGGCGCTGATGTGCAGCATGCACTTGATGACCACGGTGCCCTGCTCGACCAGCCGGCGCTCCCAGTCGTTGATGGCGTCGTACCGCCGCTCGATCTCGGCCGGCTCGGCCAGCTCACGGACCCGCGCGACCAGCACGTCCTCGTAGTGGGAGCGGTCGAAGATCGCGATCTCGCCCGGCCGCGGCGCCTCCCGGTCCACGCGCCACAGGAAGTCGTGCTCCAGCTCCTCGGGCGTCGGCTTCTTGAACGACTTCAGCCGCAGGCCGCTCGGGCTGAGCAGGCCGACCGTCTTGTTGACCACGCCGCCCTTGCCCGCGGTGTCCATGCCCTGCAGCACCAGCAGCACGCGCCGGCCACCGCCGGTGTAGCCCTGCGCATAGAGCTTCTCCTGCAGCTCCTCCAGCGGATCGCCCAGCAGCGGCAGCTCCTCCTTGCCGTCGTCCTTGTCGCCGTCGAACCCGGGCTGGGCGTTCGTGTCGATCGCGCCCAGGTCCACCGGACCGGCCGGCAGCCGAAGCAGCTCGCTGATGCTCATGGGCGTGAGCGTAGTGCGGCTCGACGCATGGCTGTGGATTGCCACAGCGAGATCGCCGCCGACGGGCCAGGCTGGCGACATGTCCCTGACCTCCTGGCTGCACGAGCTCGGCGGCATCGCCACGCACGGAACGCTCGTCCGGCTGACCTCCCGCGCGGAGCTGGACCGGGCCGTGCGGGCCGGTGAGGTGCTCCGCGTGGGCCGCGGCCGCTACGCGCTTCCGCACGCCGACGAGGGTCGCCGGGCCGCCCATGCCGTGAGCGGTGTCCTCTGCCGGACCAGCGCCGCCCTGCACTGGGGCTGGGAGGTCAAGGCGGTCCCGGACCGGCCGCACGTCCTCGTTCCCGTCCGCCGCAAGATCACGCCCGAGCAGCGGCGCGGCCTCCAGCTGCACCGTGGAGACCTGCATCCCGACGACGTGCGCGACGGTGTCACGGCTCCCACCCTGACGCTGGAGCAGTGTCTGCGCCACGAGCCCTGGGACAGCGCCCTGGCCGTGGCCGACTCCGCGCTCCGGCACGGATTCCCGCCCGCCACCCTGGCGATGATCCCGTCAGGCGCGCGGACCCGGTTGCCCGCAGATCAGACGCGTCGCGGCGACGGCCACGGGGCTCTGCGCGAATCCGTTCGAGTCGGTGCTCTTCGCGCTGGCCGAGGACACGCCTGGGCTCCACGTGCGCCCGCAGGTCTGGATCGACGACAGCACCCGCCCGGACCTGGTCGACACCGACCTGCGCGTCGTCATCGAGGCGGACTCCTTCGCCTGGCATGGGCACCGCGCCGCTCTGCGTCGCGATGCCCGGCGCTACAACCGGCTGGTGACCGAGGGCTGGATCGTGCTGCGCTTCGCCTGGGAGGACGTCATGCACGACCAGGACTACGTCCGGGCCGTGCTGCACGACACCACGGCTCTCGCACAAGGACGGAGTGAAGTCGGCGACGGCATCCTTCTCACACGGGAGACGGGGGCTCGGCGGCGACTTCACTCCGTCGGTCCGCTCTAGATTGGGGCCATGGACCTCCCCGTCATGCCGCCCGTCCGGCCCATGCTCGCCAAGGCCGTCAAGGGCATCCCCGACCCGGAGAAGCTCGACGGGCTCTCCTTCGAGCCGAAGTGGGACGGCTTCCGCTGCCTGGTCTTCAAGGACGGCGACGAGGTGGAGCTGACCTCGCGCAACACCAAGCCGCTGACGCGGTACTTCCCGGAGATGGTCGTGGCGATGCGCGAGCAGCTGCCCGAGCGGTGCGTGCTGGACGGCGAGCTCTTCGTGGCGATAGGCGACCGGCTGGAGTTCGAGGCGCTGCAGGAGCGGATCCACCCCGCGGCCTCGCGGATCGCGATGCTCTCGGAGAAGACGCCGGCGGGGTACGTCGCGTTCGACCTGCTCGCGCTGGGGGACGAGGCGCTGGTCGAGCGGCCCTTCAGCGAGCGGCGGGCGCTGCTGGAGTCGCTGGAGGGGCTGAGCGGGCCGGTCTACCGGACGCGCACGACGACCGACCCCGACGAGGCGCAGTCGTGGTTCGAGCAGTTCGAGGGGGCCGGGCTCGACGGGGTGATCGCCAAGCCTCCCGGCGCGACGTACCAGGAGAACGCGCGGACCATGCTGAAGATCAAGCACGAGCGGACCGCCGACGTGGTCGTCGCGGGCTACCGGCTGCACAAGAACTCCACGCCCGAGCGGCCCCTGCTCGGCTCGCTGCTGCTCGGCCTCTACGCCGACGGCGCGCTGCAGCACATCGGGGTCTCGGCGAGCTTCACCGAGGCACGCCGCGCGGAGCTGCTGGAGGAGCTCAAGCCCCTGGAGTGCCCGCTCTCGGAGCACCCGTGGGGCGCCTGGGAGGAGTGGGCCGTCGCCAACCCCGACCGGGTGGCCGGCACGCAGAGCCGGTGGAGCCAGGGCAAGGACCTCTCCTTCACCCCGCTGCGACCCGAGCGCGTCCTGGAGGTGGGCTACGACCACATGGAGGGCCGCCGCTTCCGGCACACCGCGCAGTTCAAGCGCTGGCGGCCCGATCGCGATCCCGAGTCGTGCGGCTACGAGCAGTTGGAGGAGCCGGTGAAGTACGACCTGGATAGGGTGTTGGGCATCGGGTGAGAAAGGGGACGGCGATGACCGACTACAACGTCGTACTGCTCGTCGAGCAGGCGCTCAGCACCGCCGACGCGACGCAGATCCACGGTCTGCACGAGGACATCGAGGACCCCGTCCGGTACCACGTGCTGCTGCCCGTCGAGGACGCCGCCGCCCAGATCGAGAGCGGCATCGGCGCGCTCGCGACGGGTGAGGTGCTGGCCACCCCGGCCCTGCTGCTCGACGAGAGCGCGCTCAACGAGATGCGCCAGGAGATCCTCGACCAGGCGCGCGCCGCGCTCGCCGCGTCGATCGAGGCGCTGACCGCCGCGGGGGCCCAGGCCACCGGCGAGATCGTCAGCGTGGACCCGATCGAGGCGCTGGCGATCAAGGTCGGTGACGTCGACGCCGCCGAGGCCATCGTGCTCACCCGGCCCCACGTCGTCTCGGAGTTCTTCCACCTCGACTGGACCTCGCGGGCCCGTCGCAAGCTGGGCGTCCCGGTCCTGCACCTGCTGGAGCACGAGAGCTTCGACGAGCAGGCCGAGCACTACGGCGAAGAGGGCATCACCGGGCTCTGAGCCCTCTCAGCGGATGTCGCCGTCGACGTAGACCCAGCGGCCGCCGCGACGCTCGAAGCGGCTGCGCTCGTGCAGCGCTCCGCCCTCGTACGACGCGCGGAACTCCACCTCTCCGGCCTCGTCCTCCGGGCCTCCCGCTACCCCGTCGAGGATCTCCAGCCCGGTCCACCGCGGCCCGGCGCTCACCTCCGCCGGGCGGGTCCGCGGGTGCCAGGAGCGGAAGAGATGGTCGGCCTCCCCCACGACGTACGCCGTGTAGCGCGACCGCATCAGCTCCTCGGCCGTCGTCGCGGCCCGCTCGTTGCGCACGATCGGCCCGCAGCACGCGTCGTACGAAGGCCCGCCGCACGGGCAGGCCGGGCTCACGTCTCGATCCGGTTGCCGTGCTCGTCCCAGTGCTCCGCGACCTTCTTGCTCGGCTGGACCCGGGGCGGCTCGCCGGGCATCTTCGGGTAGTCGGGCGGGTAGTTGAGCTCGACGGAGCCCTGCTCCTCGAAGAGGCGCAGGAGGGGCTCGAGGGAGCAGGCGCGGTCGTCGATGGCGGCCCAAGGGTCGCCGTCGGAGAGACGCTCGGGGACGGAGAAGAGGGTGTGCTCCCGCGGGTCCTTGGTCGAGGCCAGCTCCTCCCAGGTCATCGGGGTGGAGACGGGGGCGCCGGGCAGCGGGCGCAGCGAGTAGGCCGAGGCGATGGTGCGGTCGCGGGAGTTCTGGTTGAAGTCCACGAAGATCCGCTCACCCCGCTCCTCCTTCCACCAGGCCGTCGTCACCTGGTCGTCGCGCCGAGACAGCTCGCGGCCGAAGCCGATCGCGGCGTGACGGACGTCGTCGAAGCTCCAGCGCGGCTCGATCCGCACGTAGATGTGCACGCCGCGGTTGCCGCTGGTCTTGCAGAAGCCGACCAGGCCGAGCTCCTCCAGCAGCTCGCGGGCGACGCCGGCGACCCGGACCGCGTCGGAGAAGGTCGTGCCCGGCTGCGGGTCCAGGTCGATCCGCAGCTCGTCGGGGTGGTCGTTGTCGCCGCTGCGGGTGGGCCACGGGTGGAAGGTGATCGTGCCCATCTGCGCGCACCAGGCGACGGTGGCCAGCTTGTCGACGCAGACCTCCTCGGCGGTCCGCCCGCTCGGGAAGGCGATCCGGGTCGGGGTCACGTAGTCCGGCGCGCCCTTGGGTACCCGCTTGGAGTAGAACGCGTCGCTCTTGTCGCCGTACCCCGTGGAGAGCCTGATGCCCGGATGCACGCCGGTGGTCCACCGCTCCAGCGCGACCGGCCGGTCGCGCAGCGCCCGCATGATCCCGTCCTCGACCGCGAGGTAGTAGCGCACCACGTCGAGCTTGCTCGCCTCGGGCGTGGTGTCGGTGGCGGGATAGATGACCCGGTCGGGGCTGGTCACCCGGACCGGCGTACCGGCGGCGTCGACCTCGGTCGCTTTGGTGGCCATGGTGTTCACCCTAGGCTGTTGGCATGGCCTACCAGGTGGAGAAGACCGACGCGGAGTGGCGCGCGCAGCTCACTCCCGAGGAGTACCAGGTGCTGCGCCAGGCCGGGACGGAGCGGCCGTTCACCGGCGAGTACACCGACGCCAAGACCGTCGGCGTCTACCGGTGCCGCGCGTGCGGCACCGAGCTGTTCCGCTCGGAGACGAAGTTCGAGTCGCACTGTGGCTGGCCCTCGTTCTATGCGCCGTTGGCCGAGGACCGCGTCGAGTACATCACCGACAACAGCCTCGGCATGACCCGCACGGAGGTGCGCTGCGGGAACTGCGGCTCCCACCTCGGCCACGTGTTCGAGGGCGAGGGCTACGACACCCCGACCGACCAGCGCTACTGCATCAACTCGATCAGCCTGACGCTCGAGCCAGAGCCGAGCTGATCTCGACCAGTCCCTGGCCGTACGCCGCGTCGGCCCACCGCTGCAGCGACCCGTCGTCGTAGAGCACCTCGACCTCGATCCGGTCGAAGCCGCTGCTGCTGGACAGCATCCCGGGCAGCTTGTTCAGCCGGTGCTGGATCGCCCGCAGCTCGGCCTCGGTGTGCGTCGCGCGCGTCACGCAGAGCGCGCCGCCCCAGACCTTGCGCAGCGCTCGCTCGGCGGGGGCGACGTCACCGGTCACCTGGACGTTGACTGTGATCAGCGCAGGGTCGTTCGCCTTCTCCTCCGGTGCGTCGGCGGGGATCCGCGAGCGATCCATCCAGGCGCCGGCGTAGCCGGGAAGCCGGCGGGCCGCCGCGAAGAGCGCGTCCACGGTGTCGTCGGTGACCTTCGCCGGGTCCAGCACCCGCCAGCCGCCCTCCGGCTCGGGACAGGGTGTGCTGAAGTCCGGCTGATCGAGCTGGGGCACGGCGTCGTACAGACCCGGGATGGTCTCGGTCACCGTGAAGGAAGTGCCGTCGAACGTCCCGGCCAGCCAGAAGGAGCCCCAGCGGACCTTGCCGGAGGACTCGTACATCCCCTGGCCGTGCTTCTCCCAGTCCCAGTTCGCGATCGGCGGGCCGCCGCACTGCGGGGGCAGCGAGGTCGCCACCGGACCGGCACACAGCTCGGGTCGGCCCGTGTCCATGACCGTCACCAGGCCCCGGGTCTGCACCTCGCCGTCCGCCGCCGGGACGCGCGCCGGCATCGCGGTCGCCGGGGGCGAGCTGACGGATCCGGCCACGCGCCCGGGGTCGGGCTCCCCCGCCGACCCGCACCCGGACACCAGCACCACGACGGCCGCCGTCGCTCCCAGGATCCTCATGGGCCTGGGACGCACGATCGATCGCGGTGGTTCCCGCCGTCAGGGCAGGGCGGCGATCAGCTCCGCGGGCGAGACCCGGCGGCCGGTGTAGAAGGGGATCTCCTCGCGCACGTGGCGACGGGCCTCGGAACCGCGCAGGTGCCGCATCAGGTCGACGATCCGGTGCAGCTCGTCGGCCTCGAAGGCGAGGATCCACTCGTAGTCGCCGAGCGCGAAGGAGGCGACGGTGTTGGCGCGCACGTCGGGATAGTCGCGGCCCATCTTGCCGTGGTCGGCGAGCATCTTGCGCCGCTCGGCGTCCTCGAGGAGGTACCACTCGTAGGAGCGCACGAACGGGTAGACGCACACGTAGCCGCGCGCCTCCTCCTCCGCCAGGAACGCCGGGATGTGGCTCTTGTTGAACTCCGCGGGCCGGTGCAGCGCCATCTGCGACCAGACCGGGTCGAGCCGGCGGCCGAAGGCGGTGGACCGCAGCCGGTGGTAGGCCGACTGCAGCGCGTCCGAGGTCGCCGCGTGGGTCCACAGCAGCAGGTCGGCGTCGGCACGGAGACCCGCGACGTCGTACAGGCCGCGCACGACGATGTCCTCGGCGTCGAGCCCCTTGAGCAGCGCCTCCACCTCGCCGGCCAGCGCCTCGCGGTCACCGTCTCCGATCAGGTCGCGCAGCCGGAAGACCGACCACATCGTGTAGCGGATGGTGTCGTTCAGCTCGCGTGCGTTCCTCACACCCATGCGGCCATTGTCCCTCTCGGTGGTCAGGCGGGCTCGGGCAGGTCGGCCAGGATCTCTCCCACGGCACGATCGGCCGAGGCGATGCAGGCAGGGATCCCCAGGCCGTCGTACGCCGCGCCGCAGACGGCGAGCCCCGGAAGGCGGCCCACCTCGGCCCGCACGGCGGCGACGCGGTCGAGATGGCCGACGAAGTACTGCGGCAGTCCCCCGCCCCAGCGCTGCACGTGACTGTCGACAGGGTCGACCGCCAGCCCGATCGCCTCGCGCAGGTCGGAGACGGCCAGGGCGACCAGCTCCTCGTCGGTGCGCTGCAGCGAGCGCTCCTCGCCGAAGCGGCCCAGGGAGGCGCGCATCAGCACCAGGTCTCCCCCGGACTCGCGCACCCAGCCCCACTTGGCGAAGGAGAAGGTCGCGCCCTTGATCGCCCGGTCGTCCACCGGCGGCACCAGGAAGCCGGAGCCCTCCACAGCGGGGAATCCCGCCGCGGGGAAGGCGAGGGTGACGATGGCGACCGAGGCGTACTCGGTCCGCGCCAGCTCCAGCGCCGCGCGCGGCGCCACGTCGCTGAGCAGCCGGGCGGCAGCCGGCGCGGGCGTGGCGAGGACGACGGCGTCCGCGTGCTCCAGCACCGGATCGCGGGTCTCGCCGACCACGAGGATCCAGCCGCCGCCGGCGCGGTGGGCCAGGTCGCGGACGGTCGAGCCGGTCCGGATCGTCGCCCCACTCGCCCGGGCCACGGCGCCGGGCAGGCGGCCCAGCCCGCCGGCGATCCCGGCGAAGACCGGTACCTCGGAGGGAGCCGCGCTCATCGCCTCGGCGGCCGCCTTCACCAGGGAGCGGTCCCGCTGCAGGAGCGCGACGACCTGCGGCACGGCCGCGCATGCCGAGAGCGATCGGGCATGCCCGGCGTACACGCCGCCGAGCAGGGGCTCGACGAGCCGGTCGACGATCTCCTTGCCGAGCCGCTCCTCCACGAGGTGGCCGATGCTCACGTCGCCGTCGAGCGAGGTGGCCGGCAGCACCCCGTCGAGCCGGGCCCGGACCAGGCCGGCGGGCGAGATCACCCGGGACAGCGTGCGCAGATCGGTCGGGATGCCCATCAGCGTGCGGGGCATCGGCACCAGCGAGCCGCGGTTCCACAGGCTCGCGCTGATCGTGGCGGGATGCACCAGGTCGTCGCCGAGCCCGGCCTCGATCGCCAGCCCGACCGCCTCGGGCCTGCGGTTGAGCATGGACTCGGCGCCGAGGTCGATGCCGACGCCGCCCACCTCGCCCAGCCGCAGCTTGCCGCCGATCTCCGGTGAGCCCTCCAGGACCACCACCTCGGCGTCGGGCCGCTCGACGCCCAGCCGGTACGCCGCGGCGAGCCCGGCGATGCCGCCGCCGACCACGACGACCCTCGGTCCGCTCTCTCGCACGACCCCACTGTGTCAAAGCGCCGATCACCGACCGGAACCGGTCGGGGTGCGCCCGCGTCAGAGCGGCATGAGCCCACGACTGCGCACCCTCTCGATCCTGGCGGGCTCGGCCGCCCTCACCGTGCTGCTGACGGCCTGCGCCGGTCAGGACGACGCGTCGAACGGCGCTGCGGACCGGGCCGCCGAGCCCGCGAGCGCGGTCTCCGCCGGGAGCCCGGGAGAGGCCCTCCAGGACGGCGCCGCCTTCCACGACTCCGCCGCTGCGGGCGCCAAGGAGGCGGCCGCGGCCGACCGCTCGGTCATCTCCACCGCGTCGCTGCGGATCACCGCCAGGCGACTGGACGACGCGCGCAGCCGGGCGCTGTCCGTGGTGAGCGCGCTGGGCGGCCACGTCGCCGACGAGCGCTCCAGCTCCGACGACCGCGGGCGGATGGAGCACGTCACGCTCACCCTCCGGGTGCCCGCGAGCCGCATGGAGCAGGCGATGGACCAGCTCGCCGATCTCGGCATCCTGCGCGACCGCCAGCAGAACGCCGAGGACGTCACCACGCAGGTGCTCGACGTGGACGCGCGGGTCAAGGCCCAGACCGCCAGCGTGGCCAGCCTGCGCCGTCTGCTGGACCGGGCGGCGAGCGTGGCCGACGTGATCGCGGTGGAGAAGCAGCTCAGCAGCCGCCAGGCCGAGCTCGACTCGCTGCTCAGCCAGCAGAAGTACCTCGCCGACCAGACCGCGCTGGCGACCATCACCGTCGAGCTCAGCCGCCCCGAGCCCGACGAGGTCACCCACACCGGCTTCCTCGGCGGCCTGCAGCGCGGCTGGCAGGCGCTGGTCGCGACCGCCTCGGTCGCGGTGACGGCGCTCGGCATGCTGCTGCCGTTCGCGGCGGCGCTGGCCGTCCTGCTCGCGATCCTGCTGCTGGTACGCCGCTCGCGACGCCCGCGCGCCGCCGGCGAGGAGCAGTAGGAGCTCTCAGTCCCGGGCGCTGGCCCGGTGCACGTGGTCGGTGAGCCGGGCGAGCTGGTCCGGGTCGGTGGACGGCAGCACTCCGTGACCGAGGTTGAAGATGTGTCCCGGTGCCGCGCGCCCCGCGGCGAGGACCTCGTCGGCCCGGGCGAGCATCACCTCGGTCGGCGCGAAGACCAGCGTCGGGTCGAGGTTGCCCTGGACGGCTCGCCCGCCCACCCGCCGGGCGCCCTCGGCCAGCGGCACCCGCCAGTCGACGCCGACGACCTCGGCCCCGGCCTCGCCCATCAGGTCGAGGATCTCGCCGGTGCCGACGCCGAAGTGGATGCGGGGCACGTCGCCGACGGCCCGCAGCACCCGGGTCGAGTACGGCAGCACCGAGCTCCGGTAGTCCTGCCGCGAGAGCGCGCCGGCCCAGGAGTCGAAGAGCTGCACCGCGCTGGCGCCCGCCTCGATCTGGACCCGCAGGTAGGCCGTCGACACCGCGGCGATCTTGGTCAGCAGCGCGTCCCAGACCTCGGGAGCGCCGAACATCATCGCCTTGGTCGCGGCGTGCTCCTTCGACGGCCCGCCCTCGACGAGGTACGACGCCACGGTGAACGGCGCCCCGGCGAAGCCGATCAGCGGCGTGGGACCGAGCTCGGCCACGAGCTGGCGGACGGCCTCGGTGATGAAGGGGACGTGCTCCGGGGTGAGGTCGGGGATCGCCGCGACGTCCTCGAGCGTGCGGACCGGCCGGGCGACGACCGGCCCGACGCCCGCGACGATGTCCAGGTCGACCCCGATCGCCTTGAGCGGCAGCACGATGTCGGAGAAGAAGATCGCCGCGTCCACGCCGTAGCGGCGTACCGGCTGGAGGGTGATCTCGGTGACCAGATCGGGACGCATGCAGGAGTCGAGCATGCTGATCCCCTCGCGGACCGCGCGGTACTCCGGCAGCGAGCGTCCCGCCTGCCGCATGAACCAGACCGGGGTGTGCGGCACCGGCTCCCCGCGGGCGGCCCGCAGGAAGGCGGAGTCGGCGAGAGCGGTGGGGTCGGGGGCGGCCATGAGCCGATCTTCGCAGGTCAGGGCGGCGAGTCGGGGAGCGGGATCGGCCGGGGCAACTTACGCTGAGGCCATGCCCGCACCCCGCGAACGCCAGCTCGACCAGGCGCCAGCCGAGTTCGAGCGTGCCGTCGGGCAGCTCCGCGCGGCGGGCTTCCGGCCGGAGGTGCTGGTCGAGGAGATGCCGGCGCCGCAGCGCATCGCGCCGTACGCCTCGGCTCTCTCCGCGGACGTCACCGTCTCCGGCGAGGACGTCGCCACCGGGCGCATCGTGCTGCTGCACGACCCCGCGGGCAACGACGCCTGGAACGGCACCTTCCGGTGCGTGGCCTACGCCCGCGCCGACATCGACCCCGAGCTGGTCAGCGACCCGCTGCTCGCCGAGGTCGGCTGGAGCTGGCTGACCGAGGCGCTGGAGGCGCACGGCGCCGAGTACGTCGCGCCCTCGGGCACGGTGACCAGCGTGGCCTCGGAGAGCTTCGGCGGGATGGCCGGCGAGCCGGCCACCGCGCAGATCGAGATCCGCGCCTCCTGGACGCCGGTCGGCGACCTGACCGGGCACGTCGAGGCCTGGGGCGAGCTGCTCTGCACCGCGGCCGGGCTGCCGCCGGTGCCGGCCGGGGTCGCGACCATCCCGTCACGACGTGGCCAGCGCGGCTCGTAGGCTCCTGACCCGATGAGCGACACCGAGACGACCGCGAACGACCCGCAGCCCGAGGAAGCACCGCTCCCCCTGCTGACCTTGCGCGACGGCCTGCCCGGGATCATCGACACGCCCTCGGGGCTCACCGAGGTGGTCGAGGCGGTCCGCGGCGGCTCGGGTCCGGTGGCGCTCGACGCCGAGCGCGCCTCGGGCTACCGCTACTCCTCGCGGGCCTACCTGGTGCAGCTGCGCCGGGCGGGCTCCGGCACCGCGCTCATCGACCCGGTCGGCTTCCCCGACCTCGGCGGGCTCGACACCGCGATCGGCGACGCCGAGTGGATCCTGCACGCGGCCACCCAGGATCTCCCCTGCCTGCGCGAGATCGGGCTGCGCCCGCGCGCCCTCTTCGACACCGAGCTGGCCGCGCGGCTGCTGGGCTATCCCCGGGTCGGGCTGGCCACGCTGGTCGAGGTCATCCTCGGCCGGACGATGCGCAAGGAGCACTCGGCCGCGGACTGGTCCAAGCGCCCCCTGCCCGAGCCGTGGCTGGAGTACGCCGCGCTGGACGTCGAGGTGCTCATCGAGCTGCGCGACGTGCTCGCCGAGCAGCTCGCCGAGTCGGACAAGGACGAGTGGGCCCGTCAGGAGTTCGAGCACCTGCTGGACTTCGAGCCGGCCACCCGTCAGGACCCGTGGCGGCGTACCTCGGGCATCCACAAGACCAAGAACCGCCGCGCCCTGGCCGCCGTCCGCGAGCTGTGGACCGTCCGCGACGAGCTCGCCGCCTCGCTGGACACGACGCCCGGACGGCTCATCCCCGACTCGGCGATCATCGCCGCCGCCAACGCGCTGCCGACCAACCGCGCCCTGCTGCTGCAGACCCAGGGGTTCCACGGACGCGGGGCGCGCAGGTACGCCGACGACTGGGTGAACGCCCTCAAGCGGGCCCGGGCACTGCCCGACAAGGAGCTGCCTCCCGCGGCCACGCGCTCCGACGGCCCGCCGCAGATCCGCGTCTGGGCCGAGCGCGACCCGGTCGCCGCCGGCCGGCTCACCGTCGCGCGGACCCGCATCGCCGCGTTGAGCGAGGAGCGAGAGGTCCCGGTGGAGAACCTCCTCACGCCCGACTCGCTGCGCCGGGTGCTCTGGACGCCGCCGGACGCCGACTCCGGCGACCTCGACGCGGCCGTGGGCGCGGAGCTCTCCCGGATGGGCGCCCGGCAGTGGCAGATCGACCTGATCGGCCCGATCATCTGCGAGGCCATCCGCAACCCCGCGGTGAGCTGACCGGCTACTTCTTGCTGGGACTCGGGGACGGGCTGGGAGACGGGCTCGGGGACGGCACCGGGGTGAACAGCGGCGCCGACGCGGCGTCGATCGCCTTCAGGCGACCCTCCAGCGGCTCGATCACCGGGTCGTAGAAGAGACCGGTCAGCAGCTCGGCGGTCTTGGCCTCCACGTCGGGCCAGGTGCTCACCGAAGGCAGCAGGTGGATGTTGCGGACCTGGCCGGGGAAGACCGCGGCGTTGGCCGGCTGGAGATCCGGCTGGGTGAACGCGTCGGAGTTCACCACGTCGACGTTGGTCGGCGTGGCGTAGCCGGTCGCCGCGAGCAGGGCGCTGGCCTCGTCGGAGACCGCGTAGGCCAGGAAGTCGGCGGTCTGCTTCACGTGCTCCGAGGCGCTGCTCAGGCACAGCGCCGTCATCGTGCCCGAGGTGGCCTTGGAGCCGAGGCGCGGCATCGGCATGACATCGAAGCTGAGGTTCTCCTGCTCCCGCAGCGTCGGTGTCAGGTCGCGGTAGCCGAGGATCATCGACAGCTGCCCGGAGCGGAAGCGGGCCAGGGCCGAGCGGCGCTCGAGCTGGCGCTGGTTGAAGGTCAGCTGCGGGTCGCGGACGATCTCCAGCAGTCGCTCCATCGCCTCGGCGCTCGACTCCTCCGAGAGCGTCAGCGTGGTGGGAGCCTCCTCGTCGTCGACGATCTCGCCGCCGTTGGACCAGACGAACGGGGCGACCTGCTCGACGGTCGGGGCGACGTACACGCCGCGGACGCCGGGCCGCACGGACTGCCGGGCGGCGGCCTCGAACTGGTCGACGTTCCACCCGGTCTGGGCGTTGACCGGCGAGTCGCCGGGCTCGGTGAGCCGGGCGAGGTTCACCAGCGCGGTGTTGTAGTAGACGACCAGCGGCGAGGCGTCCACGGGCATGCACTGCAGGCCGTTGTCGGCGCTGAACGCCTCCAGCGCGTGGCGCTGGTAGCCGTCGCCGAAGTCCACGCCGCGCTCGGCCAGGAGCTCGTCGAGCCGGCTGATCGCCTTGGCGTCCAGCAGCCCGGTGAGGTCGCTCTGGTCGATGAGGAAGGCGTCCGGCGGCGTCCCGTCGGTCAGCTGCTTGTCGAGGGCGGTGGTCAGCGCCTCGTGGCTGTCGTAGGGCCGGATGTTGACGACCGTGTCGGGGTTCTCGGCGGAGAAGTCCGCGGCGATCTTGGCGTACGCCGTGATGACCGGCGGCGGGCCGTAGACCGCGACCGTGAGCAGCGCGGGGCCGGCCGGCGTCGAGGGCGCCGGCGGCGGTGGGTCCGCCTCGCCGGAGCAGGCTGTCAGCAGCACGGTGAGGGCCAGCGCCGCGAGCGCGAGGACCACCCCGGCACGGCGACGTCCGCTGCCGCCGCCGCGCGTCGATGAGATGGCCATCCCGATGCTCCTTCCGCCGAGTCGCAACCCTAGCGGGACACGCCGCACGGGACCGTCGGCCGCGGATGTGATCTGTCTCTACTGTGGGCACATGCCTTCCCCGCGTCGTTCCACTCTGCTCGCTGCCGCCCTCTCCGTCGTCCTGCTCGGCGCTCTCGCCGGGTGCGGCGACGACGAGCCGGCGGCGCCCGTCGACTCGGCCCCGGTCACCACCCCGGCCACCACGGAGCCGGCGCCGTCCCCGGTCGTCACGACGCCGGCCGAGCAGTTCGGCTCGCTGACCGACCGGCTGCTGGCGACCGGCGCCGTGCCCGGGCTCAACGACGAGTGGGAGTGGCGCGACGGCGAGACCGGCCCGGCCAGCGCCGACGCCTTCGGGGTCTGCGCGAAGTTCGACCTGGGCAGCATCGGCGCGACCGAGGTGGTCGAGCGCACCTGGTTCCCGCCGGACGACTCCGACGACAGCGCCGCGCAGCAGATCGCGGAGTTCCCCGACACCGCGACGGCCAACCGGGCCGCGGCGGTGCTGCGCTCCTGGCACGGCAAGTGCCGCGGCATGGTCGAGGGCAAGCGGGTCAAGGTCGGCGCGATCACGGCCGTCCCGACGGACGCCGGCAAGGCCACCTGGTACCTCGTCAGCTGGCTCCCGAAGGGCAGCGAGGACGTCGGCCGCTTCCACGCGTTCGGCACGGTGCTCGATGGCACCCGGCTCACCGTGCTGCGGATGGACAGCTCCGGGCAGGACTACAACTACCCCGCGGGCCAGGAGCCGATGGCGCGGATGGTCCAGGCGGCGGCTCCGCGCCTGGGCTGAGCGGCGCGGCGTTCGGCCACGCCGGCCTCGCGCGCGGCGTACGTTGGTCCGGTGAGCACGCGTCCGCACCACCGCCCCTCCCTGCCGGGAGCCGGGCGGTTCGAGGCCATCGAGACGACCGGGACCGACCCGGCCGTCCTGGCCGAGGCGGCGGAGCGCGCGGCGATCGCGCTGGTCCGCGGCACGCGCGGCACGGCGGACGAGCAGCTGGTCCAGCGGGTCGTGCACCTGGCCGACTCCGAGGGCCTGGACACCCTCGCCGAGCTCTGGTCCGGCGCCGGGCCGGACACGCTGCCCGGGGTCCTGTGGCGGCTCTACGTGCTGCGCGCCTGGGTGCACGCCGATCCGCGGACGGCCGCGGCCGAGTACGACCTGGGCAGCACCCTGGCGCCCGTCGCCGACGCGATCTCCGGCATCGAGCACCCACCGGGCCCCGACGAAGTACGCCGCCTCGTCGACGCCGTCCTGCGCGGTGTCGTGGAGGGCGACTTCGCCGACACGCTGTTCCGGGCAGCGGCCTTCGCCCGGGTCTCGGCCGCGGGCCGGGCCCACTCCGAGGCACACGGCGAGGCCTCGACGTACGCCACGGACCTGTCCGCGGCCCGGTTGATGACGCTGGCCAACCAGCTCGAGCACGCCGGTCGCCTGGAGCTGCGCGGCGACCTGTAGCCAACCGCGCACGCGCGACGTGTCCCGCCGGTTAGAATTCCGATGCGCCGGGCCGTGGCAGCCCCGGGTCCCACATTCAGCCGCTACGAGCGGCCACGCGCCGTGAGGCGCTCCCGGCCCGGCGCACAATCCCCAGCGGCGATCGAGAGGCCAGATGCGACTCCCCCGGCTGCGACGTCCGGTGATCCCACGGCTGCGCCCGGACCGGCTCGGCTACCGGCCGAACCGCAACGGCGTCGCCGATCCCGGCGAGGTCGTGTGGGCCTGGGTGCCCTACGAGGACGATCCCGGCCAGGGCAAGGACCGGCCGGTCCTGGTCATCGGCCGCGACGGCGCCGACCTGCTGGCCCTCCAGCTGACCAGCAAGGACCACGACCGCGACGCGGCCCAGGAGGCGGCGATGGGCCGCTACTGGATGGACATCGGGACCGGCGGCTGGGACCGCGAGGCGCGTCCGAGCGAGGTCCGGCTGAACCGCCTGCTCCGCCTCGACCCCGCCGCCGTGCGCCGCGAAGGCGCGGCCGTGGACCGGCGCGTCTTCGAGGCCGTGCTCGACGCGGCCCGGCCCTATCTGGGCTAGGAGGGCAGAAGCGCGTTGAGCCGCGCGGCCTGGCGGGTGAGGTGGTCGCGCTCGGGCAGGGTGGGCGCCGAGCGGGCGGCCTCGGCATAGAGCCGTGCCGCGGTGGCCCCGTCGCCGTCGCGCTCGTGGAGGTACGCCGCCACCGCGGTGTGGCGCGGCAGCGAGGGATCCAGCTCGGCCAGGGCGGCGAGCCCGGCCCGCGGCCCGTCGGCCTCGCCCACCGCGACGGCGCGGTTGAGCCGGACGACGGGGTTGTCGGTGAGCCGGAGCAGCTCGTCGTACCACTCCACGATCTGGACCCAGTCGGTCTCCTCGGCCGTCCGCGCGTCGGCGTGGAGCGCGGCGATGGCGGCCTGCGCCTGGAACTCTCCGAGCCGGTCGCGGGCGAGGGCCGCCTGGAGGATGCCGACGCCCTCGGCGATCATCCGGGTGTCCCACAGGCCGCGGTCCTGCTCGGCGAGCGGCACGAGGCTGCCGTCGGCCCGCGTCCGGGCCGGCCGCCGGGCGTGGTGGAGCAGCATCAGCGCCAGCAGCCCGGCCACCTCCTCCTGATCGGCCATGGTCGCCAGCTGGCGGGTGAGCCGGATCGCCTCGGCGGCGAGATCGACGTCGCCGGAGTAGCCCTCGTTGAAGACCAGGTAGAGCACCCGCAGGACGGTGGCGAGGTCGCCGGGCTGGTCGAGCCGGACACCGGCGACGGTGCGCTTGGCCCGGCTGATCCGCTGGGCCATGGTCGCCTCCGGCACCAGATAGGCCCGCGCGATCTGGCGCGTGGTCAGGCCGCCGACCGCGCGCAGGGTGAGCGCGACGGCCGATGCCGGCGTCAGCGAGGGATGAGCGCACAGGAAGTAGAGCCGGAGCGTGTCGTCGGCCGTCTCGGCCGGGCCCGGCGCGGGCTCCTCCTCCACGCGGATCTCGCGCCGGCGGCGAGAGGCGTCCGCGCGGACCGCGTCGAGGAACCTGCGCCAGGCCACCGTCACCAGCCAGCCCTTGGGATCGCGCGGCGGGTCCTCGGGCCAGACGCGCAGCGCCTCGACCAGGGCGTCCTGCACGGCATCCTCGGCCGACGCGAAGTCGGCTCCGCGCCGGACGAGGACGCCGATGACCGCGGGCACGAGCTCCCGCAGCGGCGGTTCGCTCATTCGGTGACCGTGGTCGGCGAGCCCATGAACGGCCGCAGCTCGAGCCACTCGTGGATCGGCGCGCCGCCGGGACCGGGCGCCGCCGAGAGCTCCCCCGCGAGCTCGACGGCGCGCTCGTAGGAGTCGACGTCGATCGCCATCCAGCCGGCGATCAGGTCCTTGGTCTCGGCGAAGGGGCCGTCGGTGACCGGCGGCCGGCCCTCCCCGTCGTACCGGACGAAGGTGCCCTCGGGCGAGAGCGCCTGGCTGTCGACGAGCTCGCCGGAGGCCTCCAGGCGGGCGGCGAAGTCGCGCATGTACTGCATGTGGGCCGAGATCTCCTCCGGCGTCCACTGGTCCATCGGGACCAGGCCGCCGTGGGCGAGCTCGTGGTCGCCGCGGTAGTGCTTGAGCAGCAGGTACTTGGCCATCGTGTTCTCCTCGGTGAGATACGGCCCATTGTGGCCGTGTTCACTGCGGGGACGGAGCCGCGAGCGGGTTCTCGACATCCCCGGCCGAGAGATCTCGGAGATTCCGGCCGGAGCCTCAGAGCAGCTTCTGCAGCCGCTGCTCGGAGACGGGGTACGGCGTGCCGAGGTGCTGGGCCCACAGCGAGACCCGGAACTCCTCGACCATCCAGCGCAGCCGCACCAGCTCGTCGTCCGGCGGCCGGCCCTCGGGCAGGGCCTCCATGCGGTGGCGCCAGGCGTCCTGGAAGGGCTGGACGCGCAGCATCAGCTCCCGGTCCCGCGCGGGCTCGGCCTCCAGCCGCCGTCGCCGCTCGGCGATCGCGGCGAGGTAGCGGGGGTGATGGCGCAGCGCCGCGGTCCCGGCCTCCGCGACGAAGCCGGGTGAGAGCAGCCGGGCCAGGTGGTCGCGCAGGTCCGACATCGACGGCAGCAGGGCCATGTCGACGCGGCCGTGCACCTCGCGCTCGACCTCCCGCCAGTCCCCGAGGATCCGCAGCACCAGGGCGAGCACGCCTCGTGCCCGCTCCTCGACCTGGGCGGCGGCGACCTCCCGCAGCCGGTCGAAGGCGTCGGCGTCGCGCACCTCGCCGGCCTCCTCGACCAGCTCACCCAGGGCGGCCAGGACGCAGTCGTCCACGAGTGCCGCCACCGAGGGGTACGGCGAGCCGGAGAGCGCCAGCTTGGCCGCGTTGTCCAGGCCGGCCAGCAGGTCGAGCCGGGGAGTGTCGAGCGCCAGCAGCCGGCGTACGCCACGCCGGTGCAGGGCCGCCTGCTCGCGCTCGGTGCCGACGACCTGCAGGCCCACGGTGTCGCCCTCGTCGACCAGAGCGGGACAGCCGCGCACCTCGTGACCGGCGCGGACCTGGCTGAACGTCGCCGGGATCGTCCCGAACGTCCAGCGGGTCTGCCCCGTCGCGGTCAGCCGCGCGTCGCTGGCCGCGTCCGCCATCGCCTGGGCGACCGCCGGGCGCAACGGTGCCTTGAGGCCGGCCAGATCCTTGCCGGAGGCCACCAGCGTCCCGGACTCGTCGACCACGCGGACCGTCGGCCGGAGATGGGCCGGCACCTTGGACCAGTCCCAGGACTCCGGCGGCACGTGCACCCCCGTCGTGGAGCGCAGGTAGCGCGCCAGCGCCTCGGTCAGCGGCTCCTCCGAGGGCGGCACCGCCTGGAGGAAGGCGCGGGCCACGTTGGGGGCGGGCACGAAGCTCACCCGCAGCCGCTTGGGCAGCGAGCGGATCAGCGCGACGACCAGCTCCTCGCGCAGCCCGGGCACGTGCCAGGAGAAGGCGTCGTCGTGGAGCTGGTTGAGGGTCGCCAGCGGCACCTCGACGCTGACGCCGTCCTCCTCCGAGCCGGGCTCGAAGTGGTAGTCCAGCGGAAGGGCCAGCGACCCGTCGCGCCACTCGCTCGGGAAGTCCTGCTCGCTGACCTCCGCGGCGGCCTCGCGCACCAGCATCGCCGGGTCGAAGGTGAGCAGATCCGGCCGCGTGCGGCGCTCCTGCTTCCACCAGGCGTCGAAGTGGGCGCCGGAGACGACGTCCGCGGGCAGCACCCGGTCGTAGAAGTCGACCAGCGTCTCCTCGTCCACGACCAGGTCCCGCCGGCGGGCTCGGTGCTCGACCTCCGCGGCCTCCTCCAGCAGGCGGCGGTTGGTCTCCAGGAAGCGGTGCCGGCTGTGCCACTCGTCGCCGACCAGGGCGTGGCGGATGAAGAGCTCGCGGGAGAGCTCGGCGTCGATGGCGCCGTACGCCACCAGCCGGCCGGCGACCAGCGGCACGCCGTACAGGGTGACCCGCTCCGTCGCGACCACCGAGGCCCGCTTCTTCGACCAGTGCGGCTCGGAGTAGGAGCGCGAGACCAGGTGCTCGGCCGCGCGCTCGACCCACAGCGGGTCGATGGCGGCGCACTGACGGCCCCACAGCCGTGAGGTCTCGACCAGCTCGGCGGCCATCACGAAGTCGGGCTGGCGGCGGAAGAGACCCGAGCCGGGGAAGATCGCGAAGCGGGCGCCCCGCGCGCCGAGGTAGTCACGCCGGTCCCGGTCGCGCAGCCCGATGTGGGAGAGCAGGCCGGTGAGCAGCGCCCGGTGGATCTGCTCCTCCGGGCGGGCGCCGCCCTGCCGCTCCCGGCCCGGCGTGAGCCCGACCTGCTTGGCGACCTGGCGCAGCTGGGACTCGAAGTCCTGCCACTCGCGGACGCGGACGTAGTTGAGGTACTCCGCGCGGCACATCCGGCGGAAGGCGCTGGAGCCCATCGAGCGCTGCTGCTCGCGCAGGTGCTCCCAAAGGTTGAGCCAGGCCATGAAGTCCGAGCGCTGGTCGCGGAAGCGCGCGTGCGCCTGATCGGCCTGCGCCTGGGCCTCCGCGGGACGCTCGCGCGGGTCCTGGACCGACAGGGCGGCGGCGATGACGATGACCTCGCGCAGGCAGCCGAGCCGGTCCGCCTCCAGCATCATCCGGCCCAGCTGCGGGTCGATCGGCAGGCGGGCCAGACGGCGGCCGATCCCGGTGAGCCGCGGGCGCGCCTTCGGGCCGCCCTTGACCGCCAGCGCGCCGAGCTCCTGGAGCAGCGTCGTGCCGGCGCGCACCTGCCGTGCGTCCGGCGGGTCGATGAAGGGGAACCTCGCGATCTCGCCGAGCCCCAGCGCGGTCATCTGCAGGATCACGCTGGCCAGGCCGGTCCGCAGGATCTCCGGGTCGGTGAACTCGGGGCGGCCTTCGTAGTCCTCCTCGGAGTAGAGGCGGATCGCGATGCCCGCCTCCACCCGGCCGCAGCGTCCCGACCGCTGGTTGGCCGAGGCTCGCGAGATCGGCTCGATCGGCAGCCGCTGCACCTTGGTCCGCGTCGACCAGCGGCTGATCCGGGCCACGCCGGTGTCGACCACGCAGGTGATGCCCGGCACGGTCAGCGAGGTCTCCGCGACGTTGGTCGCCAGGACGACCCGGCGGCGGGTGTGCCGCTCGAAGACCCGGTGCTGCTCGGCGGCCGAGAGCCGGGAGTAGAGCGGGACGATGTCGAAGCCGCCCAGGCCACCGCCCCGCCCCTCGGCCCGGTGCTTCAGCGCGTCGGCGGTGTCCTTGATCTCCCGCTCGCCGGGCAGGAAGACCAGGATGTCGCCGGCCGTCTCGGCGCACAGCTCGGCCACCGCCGCCTCGATCGCCTCGGTCTGGTCGCGGACCAGCACCTCCCCTTCGGAATCGTCCGAGTCACCGCCGGCTTCCTCTCCGGTCACCAGCAGCGGGCGGTAGCGGACCTCCACCGGGTAGGTCCGCCCGGACACCTCGATGACCGGGGCCGGCGTGCCGTCCGGCGCGGCGAAGTGCCGGGCGAACCGGTCGGGGTCGATGGTGGCCGAGGTGATGATCACCTTGAGGTCGGGGCGCCGCGGGAGGAGCTGCTTGAGGTAGCCCAGGATGAAGTCGATGTTGAGGCTGCGCTCGTGGGCCTCGTCGATGATCAGCGTGTCGTAGCGGCGCAGGTCGCGGTCGTGCTGCATCTCGGCGAGCAGGATGCCGTCGGTCATCACCTTGACCCGGCTGCGCGCCGACGTACGGTCGGTGAAGCGCACCTGGTAGCCGACCACGTCGCCCAGCTCGGTGCCGAGCTCCTCGGCGATGCGCTCGGCCACGCTCCGCGCCGCGATCCGGCGGGGCTGGGTGTGGCCGATCAGGCCGCCGCCCTCCGCGCCGCGTCCCAGCGCCAGGCAGATCTTGGGCAGCTGGGTGGTCTTGCCCGACCCGGTCTCCCCCGCGACGATCACGACCTGGTGGTCCCGGATCGCCGCCGCGATGTCCTCGCGCCGCGCGGAAACCGGCAGCTCGGCGGGGAACTCGACCGAGAGGTGGCGCACGGCCACCGAGCCTAGACGAGGTGGCCTCAGCCCTTCGACGCGCCCGGGGAGGGCGTCGGCGTGGGCGTCGAGCCGTCCGGCGTGGTGGCGTCCTCACGCCACTGGCGCATCCACTCCCGCATCTGCTCGCGCTGCTCGTCGGTCAGCTGGGGTCGTGGCATCCGCTGCCAGCCGCGCTCGCCGTCACCCCGGCCGGGGCTGCCGGGACCGGGCACGCCGGGCGGGCCGCCGCGCTGCCAGGGCTGCCCGGGCTGCATGTGCCGCGTCATCCGGTGGTCGTCGTCGTTGCTCGCGGCCAGCGCGCCGAGACTGGCGCCGACCACACCACCCACCAGCAGCGTCGCGACGCACGCGGCCACGGCGGTGCCCAGGTTCAACGTCCGGTCCCGCAGCCGCGTGGGCGCGGCCGTCGTACCGTCATCGGCGCCACCCTCCGGGTCACTCTCCCGGGTGGTCTCCGCCGGCTCCTGCTCCGTCATGCCTCCATCGTGCGCCATCAGCCTGTCAGGAACCTGTGACTTGGCGAGATCCGAGGAGAGGCCCGCCGGCGACCGGTACGGACCAGAGTCGGTGACACCCGGCCCGGGAGCGCCCGGGTTCGCTACGCTCCGGCGCATGGAGATTCCGATCTACGACCTCAACGACGGCACGGAGCTTCCCGTCATCGGGTTCGGGACGTACACCCTCAAGGGGGCGGACGGCCTGACCGCCATCTCGTCGGCGATCTCGGCGGGCTACCGGCTGCTCGACACGGCCGTGAACTACGGCAACGAGATGACGGTCGGTGAGGCGGTACGCCGCTCGGAGCTGCCCCGCGACGAGTTCCGGATCACCAGCAAGATCCCCGGCCGCCACCACGCGTACGACGCCGCGATCGCCTCGACCCGCGAGTCGCTGGGCCGCCTCGGCACCGACCACATCGACCTGCACCTGATCCACTGGCCCAACCCCAAGCGCGACGAGTACACCGAGGCCTGGCGGGCTCTGGTCGACCTGCAGCGCGACGGGCTGGTCACCAGCATCGGCGTCTCCAACTTCACCGCCGAGCACCTCGACCGGATCATGGACTCCAGCGGCGTGGTGCCCGCGGTCAACCAGGTGGAGATGCACCCGTACTTCCCGCAGGAGGAGCTGCGCGCCTTCCACGACGAGCTCGGCATCCGCACCGAGGCCTGGAGCCCGCTGGCCAAGGGCGGCGCGCTCTTCGAGGAGGAGCCGATCCGGGCCGCGGCCGAGGCGCACGACGTCTCGCCGGCCCAGGTCGTGCTGCGCTGGCACTTCCAGCTCGGCTCGGTGCCGCTGCCCCGGTCCGCCGACCCGGCGCGCCAGGAGGCCAACACCGACATCTTCGGCTTCGAGCTGGACGAGGACGAGATGGCGGCGATCGGCGGGCTCGGCAGCCCCGACGGACGGCTGTGGGACGGCGATCCCAACGAGCACTTCGAGATGTGAGGCACATGCCGACCCGTCTGCGCGCCCTCATCGCCCCGGCGCTCCTGCTCCTGGCGCTCACCACGCTCACCGCCTGCGGTGACGACTCCGGCGACAAGGCAGACGCCGCCGGCGAGACCTCCGCCTGCCGCTACCCCGAGGACGGCCGTACGCCGCCCAAGAAGGTCGATCCTCCCCCGGCGACCCCGCCCGCGGACATGCCCACGTCGCTGACCCTGTCCACCAGCGCAGGCGACATCCCGATCACCTTCGACACCACCCAGGCGCCCTGCACGGTGAACTCCTTCACCTGGCTGGCCAGCAAGGGCTGGTTCGACAAGACCAGCTGCCACCGGCTGACCACGGCCGGCATCTACGTGCTGCAGTGCGGCGACCCCACCGGCACGGGCGCGGGCGGCCCGGGCTACTCCTTCGCCGACGAGCTGATCGAGAACGACCCGCGGCTGGCGCCGTGCGACTCCTCGTCGGGCCGCGAGGTCTGCACCTACGGGCCCGGGACGGTCGCCATGGCCAACGCCGGGCCGTCGACGAACGGCTCGCAGTTCTTCCTGGTGTACGCCGCCTCGCCGCTGCCGCCGAACTACACCGTCTTCGGCCACCTCGACGCCGCCGGCCTCAAGGTCGTGAAGACGGTGGCCGCGGCCGGCACGGCCGACGGAGCCGGCGACGGCGCGCCGAAGACGCCGGTCGAGATCGCCACGGTGGAGTAGCCGGGACCTCAGCAGTCCGGGAAGAGGTCGTGCCGGGCCAGCGCGGGGTACTCCTCGCCGAGGCGCTCGGGCAGCACGTTGTCGGCGGTCTCGCGCGCCTTGCCGTGGGTGACCTTCGTGCCCTTGACGCGGTACGTCGTGCGCTGGATGTCCCAGGCGAAGACGACGCCCGGGGGCTCGTGGGCGACCGCGCGGTCCATGACGAACCCGTTGCGGGCGCAGCTCACCGTGTACGGGATCACCGTGGCGTCCGTCGCGACGAACGGCAGCACCGGCTTGTCGTCCTCGACCAGCTCGGCCAGCCCGTCGCGGGCGTAGCCGAAGAGCCGGGGCTGGTAGCCGCCGCCGACCTGGCCCTGCTCGACCAGCAGCAGCTCGCCCTTGCGGCCGGGCAGCTGGACCGCTCGGGTGGCGTCCTCCATCGGCGACAGGGCCGGGGTGTCGAGGCCGTGCGGGGCGCCGTCGACCTCCGCGAAGAGCAGGTCGCCGCACTCGCCGCCGGGCGCGGTGAGCAGGACCGGCTCGCGGGTGCCGTCGCCGTCGAGATCGATCGACGCGAGGGTGTCCGCGGAGTCCACGGCCGAGCTGTCGGCACAGGCCGCTCCGCGCTCGGAGGAGGGGCCGGAGCTGGTGCCCGGGCCCGGTGTGCCGCCGTCGTCGCCGCAGCCGGCGAGCAGTGTCAGCGCCATCAGACCGACCACGACCGCGGATCCCGATCCCGCTCTGCGACGCACGCACACCTCCTATGACCCGATCGTCACACCTTAGAGCCAGGGGCCGGCCGTGTGTCGCCCGGCTTCTGTCGGGGCCCTTGCCTAGCGTGGTGGCGTGCGCATCCTCCACACCTCCGACTGGCACCTGGGACGGCAGTTCCACGGGGCCGGGATGCTCACGCACCAGGCGGCCTTCGCCGACCACCTCATCGAGACCGTCGAGGCCGAGCGGGTCGACCTGGTGGTGGTCGCGGGAGACATCTACGACCGGGCCCTGCCGCCGGTGGACGCCGTGGCGCTCGCCGAGGAGACGCTGGTCCGGCTCGCCGCCTCCCGGGCGCGGGTGGTGCTGACGTCGGGCAACCACGACTCCCACCAGCGCCTCGGCTTCGCGGCCAGGCTGATCGACTCCGCCGGCATCCACCTGCGCACTCACGCCCGCGACGTCGGCGCCCCGGTGCTGCTGGAGGACGAGCACGGGCCGGTCGCGGTCTACGGCCTGCCCTACCTGGAGCCCGATCACCTGCGCGAGCCCTGGGGGCTGGCCGGCCGGGGCCACGAGGCGGTCCTGGGCGAGGCGATGCGCCGGGTCCGTGCCGACCTCGACACGCGGGGCGGGGCGCGGTCGGTGGTGATGGCCCATGCCTTCGTCGCCGGCGGGCTGCCCAGCGACAGCGAGCGGGACATCTCCGTGGGCGGCGTGCAGGTCGTCTCCGCGGAGCTCTTCGCCGGCATCGACTACACCGCTCTGGGGCACCTGCACGGCCGGCAGCGGCTGACCGAGACCATCCGCTACTCCGGCTCCCCCCTCGCCTACTCCTTCTCCGAGGCCGACCACCTCAAGGGCTCCTGGCTGGTCGACCTCGGCCCGTCCGGGCTCGCCGCCGCCGAGTTCGTCGAGGCGCCGGTGCCGCGGCCCCTGGCCCGCCTGCGGGGCCCGATCGAAGAGCTGCTCACCGATGCCCGGCACGTCGGCGCCGAGCGTGCCTGGGTGCAGGCCGTCCTCACCGACACCGCCCGGCCGGCCCAGGCCAAGGCCAGGCTGGAGCGGAGGTTCCCGCATCTGCTCTCCCTGGCCTTCGAGCCCGACGGCGTGCGGCCGGCCACCGTCCCGGCCGCCCGCACCGGCGCGGGCCAGAGCGACCACGACGTCGCGCTGGAGTTCGTCGAGGTCCTCCGCGGCCGTCCCGCCGACGCCGCCGAGTCCCGGCTGCTCCAGGACGCGGTCGAGGCCTGCTGCGGCGACCCCGAGGCCGACCGACAGGTGGTGGCCTGATGCGCCTCCACCACCTCGAGATCACCGCCTTCGGGCCGTTCGCCGAGACGGTCAGCGTCGACTTCGACCGACTGACCGAGGCGCAGCTCTTCCTGCTCTCGGGGGCCACCGGCGCGGGCAAGAGCACGATCCTCGACGCCGTCTGCTTCGCGCTGTACGGCGACGTCCCCAGCGACCGGGCCGCCGCGCGACAGCTGCGCAGCCAGCACGCGGCGGACGGCATCGGCCCCCGGGTCGTCCTGGAGCTGACCATCGGCGCCCGGCGCTTCCGGTTCACCCGCTCGCCGGCCTGGGAGCGGCCCAAGAAGCGCGGCACGGGCACCACGACCGAGCACGCCCACGTCCTGGTCGAGGAGCAGGAGCACGCGCAGGGCGCCTGGATCGCGCGGACCCACCGGCTAGACGAGGCCGGCCATCTGGTCGCCGAGCTGCTCGGGATGAGCCTGGACCAGTTCGGCCAGGTGGTGCTGCTCCCCCAGGGCCAGTTCGACACCTTCCTGCGGGCCAGCTCGGAGGAGCGCCAGCGGGTGCTCACCACGCTCTTCCGCACCGCCCGCTTCGAGCGCGTCGAGCAGTGGCTCGCCGAGCGGCGCCGAGCGCTCGGCCGGGACTCCGCCGAGCGCCAGCGCCAGGTGGCCGGGCTGCTGCACCGGCTCAGCGAGGCGACCGAGAGCCCGTGGCCCGAAGGCTGGGACCCCGCCGATCTGACTGCCGTGGCGGGCGGCGGCGAGCTGACCGGCTGGGTGGAGGCGATCGCCACCGGCCTGACCGCCACGGTCACCGAGACCGAGACGGCCGTCGCGGAGCAGCAGCGGCGGCTCTCCGAGGCCGCCGAGGCCGCGGCCTCGGCCACCCGCACGCACGAGCTGTGGAGCCGCTACCAGACGGCCGAGCGGGCCCGCGCGGAGCTCGACGCCGGCCAGGAGCAGGCAGCCGTCATGGCGGCGGCCCTCGACGCCGCCGACCGGGCGGAGGCGGTGCGACCCGTCGCGGAGATGGCTCAGTCCGTCGAGGAGACCGCCGCGTCGGCGCGCTCGGCGGCCGCCCACCGGCTGGCCGACCTGGAGCGTCTCCTGGGCGAGGACGTCTCCGCCCTCGACGGCCACGACCTGCGCGAGCATCAGCGGGCCGCGGCCGAGCAGGCGACGCTCGCCCGCGGCTTCCTGCCCCGCGCCCGGGAGCTGGAGTCGCTGCGCGAGGAGATCGCCACCGCGGAGGCCGCGCTGGCCACCGGGCGCGAGACGATCGCCGGCTGCCGGGAGCGGCTGGCCGCCCTGCCGGAGCTGCGTGCCACGGCCGAGGAGGCCGTCGGCGAGCTGACCGAGACCTCGGCCGGGCTGGTGGCCGCGGAGACGGCGCTCGCCGGCCTGGACGAGCGGCTCCGCGTCGCCGCTACCCTCGCCGGCCTGGACGACCGGCTCACCAGGAGCCTGGCGGCCCGGCTGGCCCAGCAGGAGGCCGTGCTGGAGCTGCAGGAGTCCTGGCTCCAGGTCCGCGAGCGCAGGCTGGAGGGCATCGCCGCCGAGCTGGCCGTCTCGCTCGCGGTGGGCGCCGACTGCCCCGTCTGCGGCTCGCTCGACCACCCGTCCCCCGCCCGCTCCGCTCCCGGAGCGCCCACACGGGCCGACGAGGAGGCCGCGCTCAAGCGCCTCGACGACGCCAAGCTCACGCTGGCGGCGCTGGAGGACCAGGCCCGCACCGACGAGCACCTGCTGGCGCAGGCCCGCGAGGCCGTCGGCGAGCGGCCGGTCGCCGACCTCGAGGCCGACCGGGCCGTCCTGCTCGACCAGGTCGCCAGGGCCCGCGCCGCGACGGCCGAGCTCCCCCGGGCCCGCGCCGCGGTCGAGGAGCTCGTCCGGGAGAGCCACGAGCTGGAGCTCGTCGCGGCCCGGGAGAGCACCCTGCTGGAGAGCACCGAGGCACGGCTCGCCGAGCGGCGAGCGCGACACCAGGCGATCGCCGAGGAGCTCGACGCCCTGTTGGCGGGCGCCGACGACCTGCCCACCACCATCGCCGCCCACCAGCGGCTGGCCGACGCCGCGGGCGCGGCGCGGGAGGCGCTCGTCGAGCGGGAACGGGCCGAGCGGGCGGCCGCGGAGGCCGCCGGCCGACTCGTCGCCGTCGCGGCCGAGCACGGCTTCGGCGCCCCGCCGCTGGCGGCCGCCGCGCGCCTGGAGCCCGCCGAGCGCGAGTCGCTGCGCACCACCCTCGCCGACCGGGCCGCCCGGCACGCCCGCGTCGAGGCGGTGCTGACCGATCCGGAGACCTTCGCCGCCGGCACGGCCGACCCGCCGGACGTGGCTGCCGCGGAGACCGAGCGCCAGGAGGCCGCGACCGCCCACGAGCGGGCGGTCGCCGTCCATGCCGCCGCCGTCCGCCGGGCGGCCGGCCTGGAGCGACTGCGCGCCGAGCTCGACCGGGCGCTCACGGCCTGGGCGCCGCTGCGCGAGGAGCATGCCCGGGTCCGCTCGCTGGCCGAGCTGGCCGAGGGCAAGGGGCCCGACAACAGCCGCCAGATGCGGCTCTCGGCCTACGTCCTCGCCGCCCGGCTGGGCCAGGTGGTCGCGGCCGCCAACGAGCGGCTCGCGGTGATGAGCGATCACCGCTACCTGCTGGAGCACACCGCCGAGCGGGCCGTGGGCGACCGTCGCGGCGGGCTGAGCCTGGCCGTCCGCGACCAGTGGACCGACGAGGCGCGCGACCCGGTGACGCTCTCCGGCGGCGAGTCGTTCGTGGTCTCGCTGGCGCTCGCGCTCGGCCTGGCCGACGTGGTGACCGCGGAGTCCGGTGGCATCCGGGTGGACACCCTCTTCGTCGACGAGGGCTTCGGCGCGCTCGACGCGACCACCCTGGAGCTGGTGATGGACACCCTCGACCAGCTCCGTGCGGGCGGTCGGGCCGTCGGCGTGGTCAGCCATGTCGCCGAGATGCGCACCCGCATCCCGGTCAGGCTGGACGTCGTCAAGGGCCGGGACGGCTCGACCGTGCTGATCGCCTAGGGTCGACGGCATGGGTGACCACTCGATCGATCCCGGCTTCGCCACCCTCCCGCACCGCCGGCTCGCGGACGTGGCGCTCTCGCGGGCCCGCGACCTCGGCGTCGAGCACGCGGACTTCCGCTTCGAGCGGGTCCGCTACCAGCACCTCACCACCCGCGACGGCCGCCTCCAGGGCGCGGAGGACAGCGAGGACCTCGGCTTCGCCGTCCGGGTCGTGCACCGCGGCGCGTGGGGCTTCGCCAGCAGCGTGGTGCTGAGCACCGACGAGGCGGTCATCACCGCGGAGCGGGCCGTCGCCGTGGCGCAGGTCGCCGCGGAGATGACCCGGATCCCGGTCCGGCTCTCGGAGGAGCCCGTTCACGACGACGTCACCTGGGTCTCGGCGTACGACGTGGACCCGCTGACCGTCCCGCTCTCGGCCAAGGCCGAGCTGCTCTGCGACTGGAGCGGCCGGCTGCTGGCGGCCGAGGGGGTCGAGCACGCCAGCTCCAGCCTCCAGCAGGTGCAGGAGATCAAGTTCTACGCCGACCTGGCCGGCACCACCACGACCCAGCAGCGGGTCCGCCTGCAGCCGTTCGTGGAGTGCTACGGCTCGCACGGCGAGCGATTCGACTCCATGGCCACGATCGCTCCCCCGGTCGGCCGCGGCTGGGAGTACCTCGCCGGGGACCCCGCCCAGGGCGCCTGGGACTTCGACACGGAGATCGCCGAGCTGCCCGGGCTGCTTGCCGAGAAGCTCGCCGCCCCCAGCGTCACGGCCGGGCGCTACGACCTGGTCATCCACCCCTCCAACCTGTGGCTGACCATCCACGAGTCGATCGGGCACGCGACCGAGCTCGACCGCGCGCTCGGCTACGAGGCCAACTATGCGGGCACGTCGTTCGCGACGCCCGACCAGCTCGGCACGCTGCGCTACGGCTCGCCGCTGATGCACGTCACCGGAGACCGCACGGTCCCGCACGGCCTGGCGACGATCGGCTTCGACGACGACGGCGTCGCCACCCGCTCGTGGGACATCGTCAAGGACGGCGTGCTGGTCGGCTACCAGCTCGACCGCGCGACAGCGGCGGCGTACCCCGCGACCGGGCCGTCCAACGGCTGCGCGTACGCCGACTCGCCCGGTCACATCCCCATCCAGCGGATGGCCAACGTCTCGCTGCAGCCGGCGCCGGACGGTCCCGACACCGACGGGCTCATCGCCGAGGTGGAGCGCGGGATCTACATCGTCGGCGACAAGTCCTGGTCGATCGACATGCAGCGGTTCAACTTCCAGTTCACCGGCCAGCGCTTCTACGCGATCGAGGACGGCCGGCTCGCGGGCCAGGTGCGCGACGTGGCCTACCAGGCGACCACGACGGACTTCTGGGGGTCGATGACCGCGGTCGGCGGACCGCAGACCTACGTGCTCGGCGGGGCGTTCAACTGTGGCAAGGCCCAGCCCGGCCAGGTGGCCGCGGTCAGCCACGGGTGTCCGAGCGCGCTCTTCCGCGACGTGCGAGTGCTCAACACCGTCGAGGAGGGGGACGCATGAGCAGCGCCCAGGAGCTGGTCGAGCGCGGCCTGGCCGCCTCGTCCTCCGAGCAGTGCGTCGTGATCGTCGAGGCCTCCAGCAGCGCCAACCTGCGCTGGGCCAACAACACCATGACGACCAACGGCGTGATGTCCGGGGTGCACGTCACCGCGATCGCCTTCGAGGGCGAGGGCACCGCGTCGGTAAGCGGCACGGCCACCTCGCCCGAGCAGGTCGCCGCGCTGGTGGCGCAGGCCGATGCCGCGGCCCGCGACGCCTCGCCGGCCGAGGACGTCGCGGAGCTGGCCGGCGGCACCGTCTCGGCCGACTGGGAGGAGCCGGCCGTGGAGACCGGGATCGAGGTCTACCGCGACGTCGCCGCCGACCTCGGCCAGGTGTTCGCCGACGCCGAGGCGGCGGGCCGGGTGCTCTACGGCTTCGTCAACCACGAGATGGCGACGACGTACCTCGGCTCGTCCAGCGGACTGCGGCTGCGCCACGTGCAGCCGACCGGCCACGTGGGCTGCACCGGCAAGTCGGCCGATCTCGCCAACAGCGCCTGGGTGGGTCGCGCGACCCGCGACTTCGCGGACGTCTCCGCGCACGGTCTCGCCGAGGAGCTGGCCACGCGGCTCTCCTGGGGCGAGCGCCGCGTGGACCTGCCCGCCGGCCGCTACGACACCGTGCTGCCGCCGTCGGCGGTGGCGGACCTGATGGTCGACGCCTACTGGAGCGCCGGCGCCCGGGTCGCCCACGAGGGCCAGTCGGTCTACGCCCGGCCCGGCGGCGGCACGCGCATCGGCGAGTCGCTGACCCGGCCGGAGGTCACGCTCTACTCCGACCCGGCCGAGCCCGGGCTGGAGTGCGCGCCGTTCGTGGTCGCAGCGGCGTCGTCCAACGAGAGCAGCGTCTACGACAACGGCCTGGCCCTCGGCCGCACGCCCTGGATCGCCGGCGGGACGCTGACCTCGCTGATCCAGACCCGGCACACGGCGGTGCTGACCGGCCAGCCGGCGACGCCGGGCATCGACAACCTGGTGCTCGACGTCGAGGGCGGGACCGGCAGTGAGCTCGACCTCATCGGCGACATCGAGGACGGGCTGCTGCTGACCTGCCTGTGGTACATCCGCGAGGTCGACCCGCAGAGTCTGCTGCTCACCGGACTCACCCGCGACGGGGTCTACCGCGTCGAGGGCGGCGAGATCACCGGCCGGGTGAACAACTTCCGGTTCAACGAGAGTCCGGTCGACCTGCTCCGGCGGTTCAGCGCGGCCTCGGCGACCGTGCCGAGCTTCTCCCGCGAGTGGGGCGAGGACTACTTCTCGCGGACGGCCACGCCGGCCCTGCGCGTGCCGGACTTCAACATGAGCTCGGTCTCCCAGGCGCTCTGATCCGGTGCCGTCACTCCGGGGAGCGGGTGTAGCGGAACGTCGCGCACTCCAGGTGCCCGACGGAGCCGTCGCCGCGCCGGTGGACGTGCAGCGTCTCGCCCAGGTGATAGCCGTCGACCCCGGTGAACCCGTCCTCGGTGAGCGCGAACCGGTCGGTCCGGTCGCCCAGCGCGATGCTGCGCAGCTCCAGCAGCCCGTTGTGCCAGCGCAGCTCCTGGGCGCTGTGGCCCCAGAACCACAGCCCGAGCACCTCGCGCACCTCGGCGGGCACGCCGTGCGAGGGCGACCACGGCTCCCCCGGCTCCCGGTTCTCGCCGTCGAGCAGCAGACCCGGAAGCAGCTCGGTGCGCACACCTGTCGTGGCGTTGCACAGCGCCACCACCGACTCACGGGTGGCCGGGTCGACGAAGCCCGCGGCCAGGAAGCCGGGCATCGAGCCGGTGTGCCCGACCAGCCGACGGCCACCGTGCTCCAGCAGCCGCAGTCCCAGGCCGTAGTCCGAGGCCGGCGCGGCCGGCCGGGCCATCTCCGCCAGGCTGTCCGCGGTGAGGATCTCGGGGTGCCCGGTGACCAGGAAGTCCAGCCAAGCGACCAGATCGGCCACCGTGCTCCACAGCTGGCCGGCCGGAGCCATGCCGCCGGTGTCGGTGTGCGGCTCGGGCGCCAGCGTGCCCGCGAAGTGGTCGACGCTGTAGCCCTGGGCCGCTCCCGGCCCCGGGCGGTACGCCGTCTCGCGCAGCTCCAGCGGGTCCAGCAGCCGGTCGACCACCGCCGTCCACCACGTCTCCCGCAGCAGCCGGGCCACCACCTCGCCCAGCAGCGCGTAGCCGAGGTTGCTGTAGTGGAAGGCCATCCCCGGCGGCAGCACCCGCCCGCTGCCGTCGTTGCCGGCGATCACGTCCTCGACCGGGACACCCGGCGATCGCTCCCACCACGGGCCGACCGGCTCGGACTGCATCCCCGAGTGGTGGGCCAGCAGCGACCGGAGCGTGGCCTCGGCGTAGCCCGACTCGGGCACGAACCGGCCCAGCGGGTCGTCCAGGTCGAGCAGCCCGCGCTCGCGGCAGTGCAGCACGAGCACCGCGGTGAAGGTCTTGGTCAGCGAGCCGATCCGGTACTGCCGGGCCTCGCCGTCGCCGGCCCGCCCGGTCCAGATCGGCCGGCCCTCCCGGGCCACGCACGCCACGACGGACGGCAGCCGGCCCTCGCCCTGGAGGCGCTCGAGGACGGCCTGGCGGCGGGCGTCCGCCCCGGTGTCGTCGCTCATCGGCAGTCTCAGGCGAAGGCCTCGGGCGGCGGGCAGGCGCAGACCAGGTTGCGGTCGCCGTACGCCTGGTCGATGCGGCGCACCGGCGGCCAGTACTTGTCCGGGTCGAAGCCGGTCGGGAACGCGGCCAGCTCGGCGTCGTACGGCAGCGACCCGAGCAGCGACTCGGCGGTGTGCGGCGCGCCGCGCAGGGGCGAGGCGTCCACCGGCCACTCCCCCGCGGCCACCCGGTCGATCTCGCCGCGGATCGCGATCATCGCCTCGCAGAAGCGGTCCAGCTCGGCCAGGTCCTCGCTCTCGGTCGGCTCGACCATGAGCGTGCCGGCCACCGGGAAGCTCATCGTCGGCGCGTGGAAGCCGTAGTCGACCAGCCGCTTGGCGACGTCGTCGACGCTCACGCCGGTCTCCTTGGTGAGCCCGCGCAGGTCGAGGATGCACTCGTGGGCGACCAGGTCGTTGTGGCCGCGGTAGAGCACCGGGTAGTGCTCCTGCAGCCGGGCGGCGACGTAGTTGGCGGCGAGCACCGCGACCGAGGTGGCCCGGGTCAGGCCCTCGGCGCCCATCATCCGCACATAGGCCCAGGAGATCGGCAGGATGCCGGCCGAGCCGTACGGCGCCGCGCTGATCGGGCCGATGCCGGAGCGCTTCTCGGTCTCCGGGTGCATCGGGTGGCTGGGGAGGTACGGCGCCAGGTGCGCGCGAACGCCGACCGGTCCGACGCCGGGACCGCCGCCGCCGTGCGGGATGCAGAACGTCTTGTGCAGGTTCAGGTGCGAGACGTCGCCGCCGAACTCGCCGGGGCGGGCATAGCCCAGCAGCGCGTTGAGGTTGGCGCCGTCGACGTACACCTGGCCGCCATGGGCGTGCACGATCTCGCAGAGCTCGGAGATCGTGTCCTCGTAGGCGCCGTGCGTCGAGGGGTAGGTCACCATGATCGCGGCCAGCGCGTCGGCGTGCTCGGCGCACTTGGCCCGCAGGTCGTCCAGGTCGACCGCGCCGCCCTCGGTCGAGGCGACCACGACGACCTTCATGCCGGCCATCACCGCGGAGGCGGCGTTGGTGCCGTGGGCCGACGACGGGATCAGGCAGACGGTGCGCCCCTCGTCCCCGCGGGCGCGGTGGTGGCCGCGGATCGCCAGCAGACCGGCCAGCTCGCCCTGCGAGCCGGCGTTGGGCTGGATCGAGACCCGGTCGTAGCCGGTGACCTCGGCCAGCCAGCCCTCCAGATCGGCCACCAGGCGGGCGTAGCCGGTCGCGTCCTCGGCCGGCACGAACGGGTGCAGGTCGGCGAAGCCGGGCAGCGAGACCGGCTCCATCTCGGTGGTGGCGTTGAGCTTCATCGTGCACGAGCCCAGCGGGATCATGCCGCGGTCCAGCGCGTAGTCGCGCGCGGAGAGCCGGCGCAGGTAGCGCAGCATCGAGGTTTCCGAGCGGTGGCTGTTGAAGACCGGGTGGGTGAGGAAGTCGGTCTGCCGGCGCAGCTCCTCCGGCAGGGACTCTCCGTCGTGCGGGGCGTCGCAGAGCCCGAAGGCACGCAGCACGGCCGTCACCGCGGCGTCGTCGGTCGTCTCGCCGACGCTGATGCCCACGTGGTCGTCGTCGGCCAGCCGCAGGTGCACGCCGGCCTCCCGGGCCAGCGCGACCACCTCGGCGGCGCGACCGGGGATCCGGGCCAGCACGGTGTCGAAGAAGTGCTGGTGCACGATCTCGACGCCGCCGGCCCTCAGCGCGGCGGCCAGGCCGGCGGCCCGGCGATTGATCCCGCCGGCGATGGCGCGCAGGCCGCTCGGGCCGTGGTACACGGCGTACATCGCGGCGACGACGGCGAGCAGCACCTGCGCGGTGCAGATGTTGGAGGTCGCCCGGTCACGCCGGATGTGCTGCTCGCGGGTCTGCAGCGAGAGCCGGTACGCCGGACGGCCGGCCGCGTCGACCGAGACGCCGACCAGCCGGCCGGGCAGGTGCCGCTCCAGGCCGGCGCGCACCGCCATGTAGCCCGCGTGCGGACCACCGTAGAAGAGCGGGACGCCGAACCGCTGGGAGCTGCCCACCACGACGTCGGCGCCCCAGGCGCCCGGGGCCTCCAGCAGGGTGAGTGCCAGCAGGTCGGCCGCGACGACGACCAGCGCGCCGCGCTCGTGCGCCGCCTCGATCACCGGCCTCGGGTCGGCGAGCCGGCCCGAGGCGCCCGGGTACTGCACCAGCACGCCGCTCAGCGCGCCCTCGGGCAGCCCGCCGGCGAGGTCGGCCACCACGACGTCGATGCCCATGGCCTCGGCGCGGGTCCGGACCACCTCCACGGTCTGCGGCAGCGCGTCGGCGTCCACCACGAACGGCCCCTCCTGCTTGGGCTGCGCCCGGCGGACCAGGGTCATCGCCTCGGCAGCCGCCGTGCCCTCGTCGAGCAGCGAGGCGTTGGCCGTGGGCAGGCCGGTGAGGTCGGCGACCATCGTCTGGAAGTTCAGCAGCGCCTCGAGCCGGCCCTGGCTGATCTCCGGCTGGTAGGGCGTGTAGGCGGTGTACCAGGACGGGTCCTCCAGCACGTTGCGCCGGATCACCGCCGGCGTCACGGTGCCGTGGTAGCCCAGGCCGACCATGGCGATGCCCGGGGTGTTGCGGCCGGCCAGGGCACGCAGCTCGGCGGCGGCCACGGTCTCCGTGGCGGGCTCGGGCAGCGTCATCGCGCCCTCCAGCCGGATCCGGCCGGGCACGGCGGCGTCCATCAGCGCGTCGAGGGAGTGGAAGCCGACCGTCTTGAGCATCGCGGCGATGTCGGCCTCGTCGGGGCCGATGTGGCGGTCGGTGAAGGTGAGCAGGTCGTCCATGTGCATCCCAGCAGCGTCGGGTCGACCTCCCCCTCTGTCACCGGCCGGCTCCAGAGTCGCCTCGCCCGCACGGTCCTGGCGCCTGAGAGGTTCCGGGGAGGAATTGCCCCTTCGGCGCTCCGGTGCCGGACCGCTCGCGCGACCAGCCGGAGACTCTCCCGTGCAGGGTTGTCAGCGGGCCACAATCTACCAGCGATCTACCCGCTCCGCGGGACCAGGGACGCGAGCCTCAGCCGGTGAGTCGCGCCTGGCGGCGGGCGGCGAGCTCGTCGCCGGCGTGGTCCCCGTCGGCGCTCGCGTCCTCGGCCGTGCGCTCGGAGGGCAGGTCGGAGAGCGAGCCCTCGATCTCGCGCCAGACACCGCCGATGGCGATGCCGAAGACGCCCTGACCGCCCTGCAGCAGGTCGATCACCTCGTCGTTGCTGGTGCACTCGTAGACCGAGGCGCCGTCGCTCATCAAGGTGACCTGGGTCAGGTCGTCGGTGCCGCGGGCGCGCAGGTGCGCCACCGCGGTGCGGATCTGCTGCAGCGAGACCCCGGCGTCCAGCAGCCGCTTGATCACCTTGAGCAGCAGGATGTCGCGGAAGCCGTAGAGCCGCTGGGTGCCCGAGCCGGTGGCGCTGCGCACCGAGGGCTCCACCAGGCCGGTGCGGGCCCAGTAGTCGAGCTGGCGGTAGGTGATGCCCGCCGCGTTGCAGGCCGTCGGGCCGCGGTAGCCGAGATCGTCGGGCAGCGGCGAGACGTCGTCGGTGAAGAGCAGGCCCTGCTCGTCCGCTGCCTCCACGGCGTGCTGGACGTCGACCGTCTCGTCTGTGCTCTTGGTGCCCACTGCGACCTCCGAAGTCATCCTCCGCTCAGCGTAACCCCGGGGAAGGTGGAAGTTACAGCGAAGACATTCCGAAACGTAAACCTCAGGTTGAGGGTTGGTCAAAGACGCGTCACGGCGTGTCGGCGACCTTCAACCTCTACTTCAGGGTTGCGCACCTCAGCTGGGTGGCTCCTCGAAGTCCTCCGGCGAGACGTGGTCGAGGAACTCGCGGAAGCGCTCGACCTCCTCCTCGCGCTCGTCGGGCACGGCGATGCCCGCCTCGTCGAGCAGGTCCTCGGCGCAGACGATCCTCGATCCGGTGCGCAGCGCCAGCGCGATCGAGTCCGAGGGCCGCGCGCTCACCTCCACGCCGGAGGCCAGCACCAGGGTGGCGTAGAAGACCCCGTCGTTGACCTCGGTGATCCGGATCTCCGAGACCTCGTTGCCGGTGGCGTCGATGACGTCCTTGAGCAGGTCGTGGGTCAACGGCCGCGGCGGGACCACGCCCTGCTGGGCGAAGGCGATCGCCGTCGCCTCCACGGCGCCGATCCAGATCGGCAGATAGCGCTCGCCGCCGGACTCGCGCAGCAGCACGATCGGCTGGTTGGAGGGCATCTCCACCCGGACTCCGACGACCTCGACCTCGCGCACCCGTTCAGCGTAGCCCGGTCCGCACGAGCATGGCGTGCAGCCGCAGCGCCAGGGCCAGGATCTCCTCGGTCATCTGGGCCGCGCGGCCCTCGGCGCCCGGCTCCCGGCTGCGCCGGATCGGCGCGACGATCTGCTCGACCAGCCCGATCTCGCGGTCCGCGGCGGTGCGGAACGAGCGCAGGTGACGCGGCTCGATGCCGTACGTCGCCAGCTCCCCCGCCGTCGTCGCGATCTGCAGCGCGTCGCTGTCGTAGTGCCGCGATCCGGGGCGCGTCCGGACCAGGCCGAACTCCTCCAGCGCGGTGAGGAACTCCTCGGTGATCCCGGCCGTCTTGACCAGCTCGCGCCGGGAGATCCGCACGTCGGCGCCGCGATCGCCCAGCAGGTGGCCCAGATCCGGCCCGCTCCCCGGCGAGGGCACCGTCGGGCCGCCCGGCAGCGCCGGCGGCTCCAGGCCGCGGTCGATCGCCTCCAGGTGCTCGCGGATGACCTTCAGCGGCAGGTAGTGGTCGCGCTGCACGCGGATGATGTAGCGCAGCCGCTCCATGTCCTGCACGGAGTACTTGCGGTAGCCGGCCGGCGTCCGCTCCGGGGTGATCAGGCCCTCGGTCTCGAGGTAGCGGAGCTTGGACTCCTTGATGTCCGCCTCGGGGAACTCCGCGGAGAGCTCGGCGAGTGCCTGGCCGATGCTCTTGCGCGGCTGCTGACGCACGCGCTCAGCCCTCGGCGGCGCTGGAGAAGAAGACCAGCCGGAACTTGCCGATGCGCACCTCGTCGCCGTTCTGCAGCAGCACGTCGTCGATGCGATCGCGGTTGACGTAGGTGCCGTTGAGGCTGCCCACGTCGTGCACCCGGTAGGTGCCGGCGTCGCGGCGGAACTCCACGTGCCGCCGGGAGACGGTGATGTCGTCGAGGAAGATGTCGCTCTCCGGGTGACGCCCGGCGCTGACCACGTCGGTGTCGAGCAGGTAGCGGCTCCCCGAGCCCGGTCCGCGCTGGACGATCAGCAGCGCGCTGCCCGCGGGCAGCGCGTCGACCGCGGCCGCGTCGGCGTCGTTGAGCGCCGCCCGGTCCTCCGGCTCGGGACGCGGCGTCGCGCCGGCGAAGGTCATCGTGGCGTCGCTGGGGGCAGCCGCCTCCAGCCGGGTGCCGCACTGCGAGCAGAAGTTCGCGTTGTCGGCGTTCCCACTCCCACACTGGGGGCACTGCTGCATCTTCAACCCTCAAGTCCCAGTCAAGGTTCACGGTTCGCTGCGAACCTATCACCCCGCCACGAGCGCGAGGACGGGAAAACCCGCGGGGGTCAGGCCTCGATGAGCGCGGAGTAGCCGGCGGCGTCGAGCAGCTCGCCGGGGTCGCCGCTGGGCGCCACCTCGAAGAGCCAGCCCTCGCCGTACGGGTCGGTGTTGACCAGCTCCGGGGTCGCGTCCAGGGCCTCGTTGCGGGCCACCACGGTGCCGCTCACCGGCGCGTAGACGTCGCTGACCGACTTGGTGGACTCCAGCTCGCCGACGGCGGTGCCGGCCGCGACCTCGTCGCCGACCGCCGGCAGCTGCACGTAGACGATGTCGCCCAGGGCGTCCTGGGCGTAGTCGGTGATGCCGACGCGGACCGAGCCGTCCGCCTCGCCCGGCGTCCGCACCCACTCGTGCTCGGCCGTGTACCTCAGGTCCTCGGGAAGCATGGCGACAACCTACGACACCGTGACGGCCCCGCGCAGCCCGCCCGGTCCCGGGGAGCCGGTGTCAGCGGAGCGGTCTCAGCGCACCGGCTCGGCGAAGCGCGGAGCGACCGGCTCGCGCACCGAGGTGACCTGGATCTGGGTGCCCTTGGTGACGGTGACCTTGCCCCCGTCGAGCTCCACGTCGTCCTGGAACCCGCCCGGGAAGGCGATGCCGGAGGCGAGGGTGTCCGGGTTGCCGATCACGTCGATGAAGTACGGCGAGCGCACCGCCCGGCCGTCGATCTCCAGGCCGTCGGCCCCCTGCTCGAAGGCGGTCTGCGCGACCACCCGGACCGAGTCGTTGAACTCCATCGCCTCGGCGCCGGCGTCGCGCAGCTCCTCGATGCCGTCGAGGAGGTAGTTCAGGCTGAGCTGGCCCTCGGGGATCTCCACCTTGATCCGGATGCCCGGTCCGCTGGCCGACACCGTGCCGGCCAGGACGCCCAGGACGGTGAGCTCCTCGCGGGTCTGCTTGAGCGCGACGTCGCGGCTGTTGCGGGTGGAGCGCAGCGAGTCCCGGGTCTGCTGCAGGTCGCTGATCTCCTGCTCGGTGCGCGAGGACGCGGCCTGCAGACCGTTGAGCGCCTGGACCAGGTCGGCCTGCCGCATGCCGGCGTAGTCGTCGTCGGCGCCGGCCAGGCGCACCTGGGTGACCGTCGCCGCGCCCAGCACCGCCAGCAGCAGGCCCACCACGATCTGGCCGCGACCCGGGCGCAGCAGCGCGCGCCGCAGGTTGCCGCCGGCGCCGCTGGGGGCGCTCCGGCCGGCTGCGTCCGGGTCGTCGCTGGGGGTCATCGGTGCTCTCGGTGTCTCGGTCCTCAGGCGTGGAACAGGTGGCGCCGGATGGCGGCCACGTTGGCGAAGATCCGGATGCCCAGCACCACGATGACACCCGTGGACAACTGCGCGCCGACGCCGAGCTTGTCGCCGATGAAGACGATCAGGGCCGCGACCAGGACGTTGCCGATGAAGGAGATGACGAAGACCCGGTCGTCGTAGATGCCGTCGAGGAAGGCCCGGAAGGCGCCGAACACCGCGTCGAGGGCCGCCACGACGGCGATCGGCAGGTAGGGCTCGAAGGCCAGCGGCACGTCCGGCTTGAGGACGAGCCCGGCCAGGATGCCGGCGATGAGTCCGATGACGGCGATCACGACAGCTTCTTTCCCTTCGTCACCGCGTAGCGCAGCTGTGGCGTCCCCGCGCCGGGGACCTGGATCGAGGTGCGGGCCTGCATGGTGAATCGCAGGCCGATCTGACGCTGCAGATCCAACCACGTCCGACCGGTCGTGGTCTCCGCGAAATCGCCCTGCAGCCTCTTGTCGTCGCCGATGGCGAGGACCCGGTACGGCCGGCTCAGCGAGGTGAAGTTCACCGTGATGGCGCTGCCCGCGTGCCGGATGGCGGAGAGGTTGGTGAGCCGCTGGCCGTTGATGCTGATCGCCTCGGCCCCGGCCTGCCACAGGCCGTTGACGATCTTCTGCAGGTCGCTGTCCAGGACCCGCTCGCGGTCGGCGCGGGCGTTGGGCGCGTCGTCGACGACGATCTCCACGCCCGGACCGCGCACCGGGTCCACCCCGGTCTTGATCGCCAGCATCTCCCGGTCCGCGAGCAGCTGCCGGTCGTCGCTGTTGGCGACGAGCAGGGCGCGCTCGAGCCGGCGTACCTCACGCTCGAGCTCGCGCAGGGCGGCCCGGTCCTGGTTGAGATCGTGCCGGCGGTCCTGGACCTGGCTGACCAGCTCGCGGCGCTCGCGCTCGTCGGAGACGCTGTTCTGGGAGGTCTGCGCGGCGGCTGTCACCGCGAGCACGGCGAAGATCGCCAGCGCCAGCGCGCCGGCCAGTCCCATCACGGGCCGGCCCGGCCCCGCCTGACCGGACCGGCGGGCCTCGGCGGCGTGGGCGTAGTAGTCCTCGTCCAGGGCGTGGGCGGTGACGAACTCCAGCAGCCCCATCGTCACCTGGTCGGGCAGGGGGCGCGTCGCCTCCGGCGGCCCCTGGCGCGCGGGCCCGCTCACCGGCCGCTCATCGGGCCGCCACGTCGGGCGCCCGCCGGTCGCGATCGGCGAGGAGGGTCCGCACCTGCCAGGCGTAGAGCAGGCCGGCCCACCAGTACAGGCCGATCCCCCACAGCGCGAAGGCCCAGCCGAAGACGCGGGCCAGCGTCGCGATGTCGCCCTCGCCGTCGCCGATGAAGAGCAGCGGGAAGGCGTAGAGCAGGTTGAAGGTCGCCGCCTTGCCCAGGAAGTGCACCGGCAGCGCGCTGTAGCCGCGGGTGCGCAGGAAGGGCACCAGGCACCACAGGAAGAGGTCGCGGGCCGGCAGGATCAGCGCGACCCACCAGGGGACGATGTCGCGCAGCGCCAGGCCGATGACGACCGCGAGGATGTAGAGCCGGTCGGCGACAGGGTCGAGGATCTCGCCGAGCTTGGAGGTCTGGTTCAGCCGGCGGGCGAGGTAGCCGTCGAGCCAGTCGGTGACGCCGGAGACCATCAGCACCACGAGCGCCCAGACGTCGGCCTCCGGGCCCAGGACGAGCCAGAGGAACAGCGGGACGCCGAGCAGCCGCAGGAGGCTGACCACGTTCGGCAGCGTCCACAGGGTGGCTGGCGCTCGTCCGGCGCCGGTAGAAGTCTCGCGCATCGCGCGCTCAGCCTATCCAGCGCGCGGCCGACGACGGCTCAGGCCGGCCCGCGCCGGGCCGGTCGGCTCGTGGCCCGGGTCTCAGGCCGACTGGGCCAGCGTGGCTCCGCAGCGCGGGCAGTGCTCGCGGTGGGTGCAGTCCAGGTCCTGCCCGCAGGCGCAGGCGGCCGGAATGGTGTCAGGGCATCCATGCTCGATGGCGATCATCACGTCTCCTCGTGGTGCTTGCACCTCTGGAAACGGCCGATGTCTCCCGCACTTGAGGGAAACCGGCGAGCGGGTTGCGGCGCTCGGACCCGACACGGGACCATCGGCAGGTGAGCAACCCCGGGAACACAGAGGACGAGGTCGAGCGTCTCCGAGCCGAGGTCGCCGCGCTGCGCGGCGAGCTGGCCGCTGCCGGAGAGGAGCCGGCGACCCGCCGCCATGCGCGCTGGCGCACCGCCGTCGGGGCCCTGCTGATCGTGATCGCCGTCTGCACCGCGCCCCTCGCGGTCGTGGCGCGGTGGGCGCGCGACGAGGTCCGCGACACCGATCTGTACGTCGCCACGGTCGCCCCTCTCGCGCACGACCCGGCCGTCCAGGCGGCCGTCTCCCAGCGCATCACCGACGAGATCACCACCCGGCTCGACGTGCGCTCGGTGACCGACTCGGTCGTCGACGGGCTGGTCGACCGGGGCGTCTCCCCCACGGTCGGCGCGGCGCTCGACGCCCTGTCCACCCCGCTGGCCAACGGCGTGGAGAGCTTCATCGCCCGGCAGGTGCGGGCACTGGTGCGCTCGCCGCAGTTCGCCGACGCCTGGGAGCAGGCCAACCGCGAGGCACACGTGCAGCTGGTCGCGCTGCTGACCGGCGAGGGCCACGGCGCGGTCGGGGTCAGCGGCAACACCGTCTCGGTCAACCTCGCCACCGTCATCGACGCGGTCAAGGCCCGCCTGGTCGAGCGCGGCTTCACCCTCGTCGAGCGGCTGCCGACCGTGCAGGCGCAGTTCACCATCATCCAGTCCGCCGACATCGTCCGTGCCCAGCGCGCCTTCCGGCTCCTCGACGCGCTCGCCACCGCGCTGCCCATCATCGGCGTGGTGCTGCTGGCCGGCGGGATCTACCTCGCCCGGAGCCGGCGACGGGCCCTCATCGGCGCGGCCCTCGGCGTGGCCGTCTCGATGCTGCTGCTCGGCCTCTTCCTCAACGTCGGGCGCGAGCTCTACCTGCGCGCGGTCCCGACGGAGGTGGTGCCGCCCGCGGCGGCCGCCGCCGTCTTCGACCAGCTGGTGAGCTTCATCCGGCTCTCGCTGCGCTCGCTGCTGGTGGTCTCGCTGATCATCGCCGCGATCGCCTGGCTCACCGGTCCGGCCGGCGCCAGCGTGCGGGCCACGACCCGTCAGCTGCTGGACCGGATTCGCGAGCGCCGCGACCGGGCCGGCTATACCACCGGGGAGCTGGGCGCCACGCTGGCGCGGCTGTGCTGCTCCTCGTGGAGGTCCTCGCCGGACCCTCGGCCGAGGCCGAGGCCGAGCCCGCCGACCGGCAGCCGGCCGCGCCGTAGCCCGCTCGCTCAGATCAGCGCGCCGAGGCCCTTGCCGATCGTCGCGACACCGAGCACCAGCATCAGCACGGCCATCACGGTCGCGTTGTTGTCGGTGAGCCACACCCTCAGCTCGTCGAGCGGGTGCTGCATCCGGGAGCGCGCCACGAGGTAGCCGAGGACCGGCAGCCCGACCGAGGAGGAGGCGATCACGACGAACACCGCGATCGCCACCCAGGTCTCGCCGGACGACAGGTCGCCGGAGGCGATCGTGACGCCGCCGGCCAGCGCCAGGGTCAGGTTCTTGGGGTTGACCGCGGCGAGGACGAACGCGAGGCCCGCCGCCTTCCACGCGGTGAAGGAGTCGATCGCGGCCATCCACTTCGGCAGCTCGGGCGTCTCTCCTCGCCTCGGTCGCGAGCGCCACTGCTTGACCGCGACCAGGAGCAGCAGCAGGCCCAGCACCAGCTGGATCACCGAGGCCGTCGTCGAGGGCTCGCCGTCGTCGGTCGCCGCGCCTCCGGCGAGCAGCGCGACCAGGCTCACCACGACCGCGACGCCCACGATCCAGCCGAGGAGGAAGCCGACGCTGGCCGCCTTCGCCTTCGGCGCCAGCAGCATCAGCACGACGGCGATGACCGGAACCGGCGAGATCGCCACGCCCAGCGCGACCGGGAGGATGTCTCCGATGACCTGGCCCATCCTCGGAGCGTAGGGAAGGCCGGCCCCACGGCGATCACCTGGTTCGGGCGAGCCGCGCCCGCGTCCGGGACGCCTAGCGTGAGGGCCGTCAGCGAGAGACGAGGAGATTCTGTGGCCGGACGCCTCCTGTTCCCGTCGTTCGGCGGCTACCGTCCGTCCTCGATCACCGGCGACCTGGTGGCCGGGCTCACCGTGTGGGCCGTGCTGGTCCCGGAGTCCCTGGCGTACGCGACGATCGCCGGCGTCTCCCCCGTGGTCGGCCTGTACGCCGCTGTCCCGGCCCTGCTGCTGTACGCCGTCGTCGGCAGCTCACGACACCTGGTGGTCTCGCCGATGTCGGCGACCGCGGCCCTGTCGGCCGGGGTCGTCGGGACGTTCGCGGTCTCCGGCGCCGACTACCTCGCCATGACGACCGCGCTGGCGCTCGCCACCGGCGCCGTGGCCATCGCGGCCGGCGTGCTCCGCCTGGGCTTCCTCGCCTCGCTGATCTCCGAGCCGGTGCTGAAGGGGTTCATCATCGGCCTGGCGCTGACGATCATGATCGGCCAGGTGCCCAAGCTCCTCGGCCTCGAGGGCGGCGAGGGCGACTTCTTCGAGAAGGCCTGGCACGTGCTCTCCGAGCTCGGCGGCATCGACGGCCTCACCACGGCCGTCGGGCTGGTCAGCCTGGCGGCGCTGCTGCTGCTCAAGCGGCTGCTGCCCTGGCTGCCGGGCTCTCTGGTCGTGGCCCTGCTCGGCATCGCCGCGGTCGCGCTCTTGGACCTGGACCAGCACGGCCTGGCGATCGTCGGCACGATCACATCAGGGCTCCCCGCTCCCGGCCTGCCCGATGTGTCGCTCTCGAGCTTCCTCGACCTGATCGGGCCGGCGGCGGGCGTCATGCTCGTCGGCTTCGCCGAGGGCCTCGGGGCCGCCAAGACGTACGCCGCCAAGGCCGGCTACGACATCGACGCCAACCGGGAGCTGCTCGGCCTCGGCGCCGGCAACGTCGGGGCCGGATTGTGCGGCGGCATGGTCGTCAACGGCAGCCTCTCCAAGACGGCCGTCAACGGATCGGCCGGCGCACGCTCGCAGCTCTCCGGGATGGCCGCGGCCGTGCTGACGGTCCTGACGCTGCTGTTCCTGACCGGCCTCTTCGAGCAGCTCCCCGAGGCCACGCTGGCCGCGATCGTCCTGGCCGCCGTCGTCGAGCTGGTCGACGTCGCCTCGCTGCGCCGGCTCTGGCGGGTGCAGACCACGCAGCTCGCCAGCATCTACCGGTACGCCGCGCGGGCCGACTTCCTCGCGGCCATCGCGGCCCTGCTCGGCGTGCTGATCTTCGACACCCTGCCCGGCCTCGCCATCGGGATCGCGGTCTCCCTGGTCCTCCTGCTCGCCCGGACCTCCCGCCCGCACGTGGCCGTGCTGGTCCCGACCGAGCAGCCGATCACCGCGACCACCGTCTGGGTCGACCGGGACCGCCGCCACGACCTCGCTCCCGTCCCGGGCGTGCTGGTGGTGCGGGTGGAGGGCCCGCTCTTCTTCGGCAACGCCGACCACGTCCGCGAGCGGGTGCGCGACCTGGTCGAGGGCTCCGAGGTCACCCGGGTGGTGCTGGACGCGGACACGATGCCGACGGTCGACGTCACGGGCACCGCGATGATCGTCCAGCTCCAGGCCGATCTCGCGCGGATGGGCGTGGGATTCGCGCTCACCCATCCCATCGGGCAGGTGCGCGACGTGCTGCGACGGGGCGTGGAGGGCGAGGAGCCGCTCAGCTACCCGACGATCCTCGAGGCCCTGGAGGCCGGCGAAGAGTCACCCGATCCGGGTGAGAGCACGCCACCGTCGCGTGGCTAGCGTCGCAGAGGAACGTGCCATCACCCTGCGAAGGAGCATCATGAGCACCTCGTCCCAGCACTCCTCCGGCATGTGGGCCTACGGCGTCGCCGTCTTCGGCGGCGTCACGCTGCTCACGGTCGGCGTCTTCCAAGCGATCGCCGGGCTGGCCGCGATCCTCGACGACAAGGTCTTCGTGGCCACCACCGACTACGTCTTCGCCTTCGACCTGACCACCTGGGGCTGGATCCACCTGATCGTCGGCATCCTCGCCGTGCTGGTCGGCTGCGGCATCCTCGCCGGCCAGGCCTGGGGCCTCGTCTCGGGCATCGTCCTCGGGGTCGTCATCGCCGTCTCGGCGTTCGCGTTCATGCCCTACTACCCGTTCTGGTCGATCACGATCGTCGCGCTCTCGGTCGCGGTGATCTGGTCGCTGAGCTCCGAGCTGGGGCGCAGCACCACCGTGTAGTCCTCAGGCCGTGCACCGCCGGTCGACGGGAACCCGCGGCAGGCGATAGTGCTGATAGGCACTGAGATGGAGCGCGTGCAGCCCACCGACATCCGCCAACGGAATCAAGTAGTAGCCGAGATCCCCGTCGATCACGAAGAAGTCGTCGATCTCCTCAGGGGTGTATGCCGTGCGTCCGTGGCGACAGGTCGAGAGATAGACCTTCCAGGTCCTCCCGGCGCGTGCCGTGGTCGTCTTCACCTGAACGCGACGAATACCCGCGGCGGTGCTGACGAGAAGGTCGTATCGGCCGGGCTCGAGCGGCCAGGAGACATCGTTGCCGCACAACGTGAACCAGGCAGCCGCCAGCATCGAGCCGGCACGATCGAGACGGGCGAGATCCGGTTGCGGCGGATCCGCCGTCGCAGGCGGCGGCGCCGGCAGGTGCGCGACGTCAAGACCGAGCCGAGCGGCGTGGCCCTTCAAGAAGGCGATCGCCGTCCGATCGCGGAGACGCAACTGCTCGGCCACCTCCAGCCACGTGCCGGCTGCGGCCACCGCCGCGCGAAGGTCGTCCTCCGAGCACCCCCGTTGTCCTCTGAAGTGCCGGTAGTCGATGCCCAGCTCGTCGGCATGCGAGCGCACCGATCTCATCGCGCTCGCCGAAGTAGCGGCTAGCCCGAGTTCGCGCAGCACGCCCCGCCAGGACGTAGAGATGGCCACGGCCCCGGCCAGCTGCTTGTCGGAGTACCTCCGCTTCCCGGCCATGTCGAAACGATAGAGAGGGCCTCCGACACCCGGGCAGTACGCAGAGATCGACCCGCGTCTCGGATCGATCCACCGCCGATGTCCTGAGACATCACAATGTCGGGCTGACAGGATTTGAACCTGCGACCCCCTGACCCCCAGTCAGGTGCGCT
>JBIQLB010000018.1:0-78623 GCA_044464665.1 Nocardioides sp. | reverse complement strand
GGCCGAACCCACCACTATTGGGTTCGGCCCTCCACGATGTCTTGAGACATCACACCAGTCGGGGTGACAGGATTTGAACCTGCGGCCTCATCGTCCCGAACGATGCGCGCTACCAAGCTGCGCCACACCCCGAAAGCGTGGGAAGTCTACCGGAGCCCGGCAGGTGCTCCGAACCGGGCCCGCGGCGGGGTCGGTCAGCGCGGCCGGAGGGTGAGCAGCGTCGCCTCCGGGCGGCAGCAGAAGCGCACCGGGGCGTACGGCGAGGTGCCGGCGCCGGCCGAGACGTGCAGCCACGAGGTCCCCGGCTGGCCGGGCATCGAGTCCGCCGGGTGCCGGTGCAGGCCCTTGGCGCGGGCCGGCTCGAGGTCGCAGTTGGTGACCAGGGCGCCCTTGACCGGCAGGCAGAGCTGCCCGCCGTGGGTGTGGCCGGCCAGGACCAGCTCGTAGCCGTCGGCGGCGTACTGGTCGAGCACCCGCAGGTACGGCGCGTGCGTGACCCCCATCCGCAGATCGGCCCCGGCCGGCGCGGGACCGGCGACCGCGGCCAGGTCGTCGTACTCCAGATGCGGGTCGTCGACGCCGGCGAAGGCGATCTCGCTGTCGCCGATGCGCAGCGACGCGGTGGTGTTGGTCAGGTCGGTCCAGCCGCGGGCGCCGAACGCCTCGCGCAGCTCGCGCCAGGGCAGCTGCGGGGTGTGCGTGCTGCGCCTGCCGTCGTCGGGGAGCAGATAGCGCACGGGGTTGCGCAGGCTCGGCGCGAAGTAGTCGTTGGAGCCGAAGACGAAGACCCCCGGCACGTCCAGCAGCGGGCCCAGTGCCTCCAGCAGCGGCGGGACCGCCCGCTGGTGGGCGATGTTGTCGCCGGTGTTGACCACCAGGTCGGGCCGGAGAGCGGCCAGCGAGGCCAGCCACTCCCGCTTGCGGTGCTGGGAGGGGGTCAGGTGCAGGTCGCTGAGGTGGAGCACTCGCAGCGGACGGTGCCCCGGGGGCAGCACGGGCACGTCGAACCGGCGCAGCGTGAAGCTGCGGACCTCGATCCCCGCGGCGTACCCGAGCCCGAGCGCGCCGACGACGCCGACGCCCAGCGCGGCGCGGGAAACCAAGGAGAGTGACACCCCGACAGGCTGTCACAATGGCCCACATGAGTGACTTGAAGGACCGTCTTCGCGCCGACCTCACCGCCGCCATCAAGGCGCGCGACGAGATTCGGTCCTCGACCCTGCGGATGGTGCTGACCGCGGTCACCAACGCCGAGGTGGCCGGCAAGGAGGCGCGCGAGCTCACCGACGAGGACGTCCTCGGCGTGCTCACCAGCGAGGGCAAGAAGCGCCGCGAGGCGGCCGAGGCGTTCGAGGACGCCGGTCGCACCGAGTCCGCGGAGAAGGAGCGGGCCGAGGCCGCGGTGATCGCGGACTACCTGCCCGAGCAGCTCAACGCCGACGAGATCGCCGCCCTGGTGAGCGAGGCCATCGCCGCCACCGGCGCCGCCGAGGAGGGCATGCGCGCGATGGGCAAGGTGATGGGCTCCCTGCAGCCGAAGATCAAGGGGCGCGCCGATGGCGGCGTCGTCGCCGCGGAGGTCCGCCGTCAGCTCGGCTGAGGGACGGCCTCAGTCGTCCTCGCGCAGCTCGTGGTCCTCGTCGGGCCGGTGGTTGCCCTTGTTCTTGCCCTTGTTCTTGCCCTTGCCGTGGTTCTGCTTGCGCGGCTTGGCGCTCTTGCTGGGCTTCTCGACGGCCGGCTCGATGCTCCAGCCGGGCAGCATCGTCGGCCGCGTGAAGCTCTCGTTCGGCAGCTGGTCCTGGATGGCCCGCATGGCGTCGGACCACATCGGCCCCGCGACGGTGGAGCCGAACGCGCTGGAGACGTAGCGGCCGCCGATGCGCTGACCGTTCAGGGTGACCCAGTGGCCCTCCTGGTTGGCACCCGCGATCATCGACGCGGTCGCCAGAGCCGGCGTGTAGCCGTTGAACCAGACGGCCATGTTGGAGTTGATCGTGCCGGTCTTGCCTGCCGACGGCTTGTTCAGCGCCAGCCGGGAGCCGAAGCCGCCGGGCAGCATCACTCCCCGGAGGATGTCGTTGATGGTGTCGGCGGTGTTCTCCTGGATCACCTGCTGGCACTGAGCCGGGTAGGCCTTGAAGATCTTGCCCTCGCTGTTGCGGATCTCGGTGACCGGCCGCGTGTCGCAGTGCTTGCCTCGCGCGGCCAGGGTGGCGTAGGCGCCGGCCATTTCCAGCGGGCTCACATTGGCCACGCCGAGCACGAACGAGGGAACCCGCTCATGGTCGGGGTCGGTCAACTCGACGCCCATCTTGCGGGCCAGATCGTAAGGCTTGCACAGTCCGGTCTTCTTCTCCAGCTGGGCGAAGTAGGTGTTCACCGAATGCTGGGTGCCGCGGTACATGTTGAACGTGCCGCTCCCCGTGGAGTTGCTCACTGACCACGGCGCGCGGACCGGGTACGGCCCGTTGCAGGTCATGAACTCGTTCTGCGGGATGTCCATCCTCGGCGGCGAGTTGAACGACGTCGAGGGCGAGAGTCCCTGCTCCAGCGCCGCGGCCAGCACGAAGACCTTGAACGTCGAGCCCGCCTGGAAGCCGTTGGCGTCGCCGTACTTGCTGTCGACCACGTAGTTGAGGAAGGTCTCGCCCTGCTTGGCCTTGCGGCCCATCGGCCGGGACTGGCTGATCGCCTTGACCTGGCCGGTGCCGGGCTCCACCATCGCCAGGGCCCCGATCGCGTTGTCGGTAGCCAGGACGTGCGCGGCGGTCGCGCTGTCGGCGGCCTTCTGGTAGCTCTGGTCCAGCGTGGTCTTGATGGTCAGCCCGCCGGCGTTGAGCAGCTGCTGCCGGTCGGCCTCGGTCTTGCCGAGCGCGGGGTCGGCCAGGAGGTAGCGGCGGACGTAGTCGCAGAAGAACGGGGCCTTGGTGCCGAGGCATCCGTTGCGCATCGGGGTCAGCTTCAGGCCGAGCTTGGTGTCGGCCGCCTCCCGTGCCTCCTCCTCGGAGATCTTGCCGAGCTGCGCCATCCGGTTCAGGACCACGGCGCGGCGCGCCAGCGCCTTCTCGGGGAACCGGGTCGGGTCGTAGCCCACGGGGTTCTTCACCAGCCCGGCGAGGAGAGCCGCCTGCGGCAGGGTGAGCTCGCTGGCGTTGCGGCTGAAGTAGTGACGTGAGGCCGCCTGGATGCCGTAGGCGCCGTCACCGAAGTAGGCGATGTTGAGGTAGCGCTCCAGGATCCAGTCCTTGGAGTAGCGCTGCTCGAAGCCGATCGCGTAGCGCAGCTCCTGGATCTTGCGCTGATAGGTGTCGGCCGTCGCCGCCTCGCGCTCGGCCTTGGTGCTGGCCTGGTTGATCAGCGTCATCTTGACCATCTGCTGGGTGATCGAGGAGCCACCCTGGGTCACGCCGTTGTTGGCCTGGTTGGTGATGAACGCGCGGAGGGTGCCCTTGAGGTCGATCGCGCCGTGCTCGTAGAAGCGGTAGTCCTCGATGGAGAGGATCGCCTCGCGCATGATGTCGGCGACCTTGTCCAGGCCGATGTTGACGCGGTTCTGGTCGTAGAAGGTGGCGACCAGCTTGCCCTCGGAGTCGAGCACCCGGGTCCGCTGGGAGAGCGGGTCGGCCTCGAGCTCCTCGGGCAGGCTCTTCGTGGTCTTCTCCAGGGCACGGCCGCCGAGGCCGATCGCGCCGGCGAAGGGGATCGCCAGGCCGGCCACGAGGATGCCCATGAGCGCGGAGATCGCGACCAGCGTGACCAGCTGTGCGGCCACGGTGGGCTGGCCCGCGGGACGAGAGGACATGGCGACGAGTCTAGGTGAGCGCCGGTAGCGCCCCCGCCCGGTCGTGCGGGGAGGGCTCCCCGGGTGACCTACGGAGAACTAGTCAATTCGGGCTATTCGAGCAGAGTGGCTCAGGCAACCCCCGACAGTGCCGAATGTCTCAGTGTTGCCAGTGGGGCGCCCGGCCGCGGTCGGGCATCGACTTGGGGGAGAGCCAATATGTCTTGGAACGAGGAATGGACGACGGTCGCGTCGTGCAAGCAGGCCAGTCCCGACGAGCTCTTCGTCCGGGGCGCCGAGCAGCACAAGGCGAAGCTGGTCTGCGCCGCCTGCCCGGTGCGCGCCGAGTGCCTCGCGGAGGCGCTGGACAACCGCATCGAGTGGGGCGTGTGGGGCGGCATGACCGAGCGTGAGCGCCGCGCCGTCCTCCGCCGTCGTCCGAACGTCACCTCGTGGCGCGCGCTGCTCGAGGCGGCCAAGGACGCCCACGCCGCCAGCGCCCAGACCGCGTCCGCCTGACCACGCGCCGATCGCGCCGGGGGTGAGGAGGCCCCCGCGCTCGATCCGCGCGCGCTAGGCCGGTCCGGCGGCCATCAGGTCGCCGATCCTGCGCAGCCCGTCGAGATCGTGGACGTCGGTCGACAGGGCCGGCACCACCAGCGTCGCCACATCGGGGTGCCCGGTCGCGAATCGTTCCCGCAGCCGGGTCTCCCGCTCCACCACCAGCTTCCGCTCGGCATGCAGCCGCAGCAGCCCCGCCGCCAGCCGGCTCCCCTCGTCGGAGGAGTCCCGCAGGCGCTCGTACGCCGCCATCGCCGTCGCCGCGCTCAGGTCGCCGGCCGGGTCCAGGCTCGCCCGGTTGACGACCAGCCCGGCCAGCGGCATGTCCTCGGCGCTGAGCCGCTCCACGAAGTACGCCGCCTCGCGCAGCGCGTCCGGCTCCGGAGCGGCCACCACCAGGAACGCCGTGCCGTCGGCCTGGAGCAGCTCGAAGGTGCGCTGCGCCCGCTGCCGGAAGCCCCCGAAGAGGGTGTCGAACGCCGCCACGAAGGCCTGCATGTCGGAGAGCACCTGCCCGCCGATGATGTTGGTGATCGCCTTGGTGACGATGCCGAAGCCGGCCGTCATCAGCCGGGCCGGGCCGCGGGCGGGCGCCAGCAGCAGGCGCATGAACTTGCCGTCCAGGAAGCTGGAGAGCCGCTCCGGCGCGTCCAGGAAGTCCAGCGCGCTGCGTGAGGGCGGGGTGTCCACGACGATCAGGTCCCAGCGGCCGGACGAGCGGGCGTCCTGGTCCAGCTGGCCGAGCTTCTCCATCGCCATGTACTCCTGCGTCCCGGCGAAGGAGCTGGAGACGGCGATGTAGAAGGGGTTGTCGAGGATCTGCTGCGCCTTCTCCGGGCTGGCCTGGCTCTCCACCACCTCGTCGAAGGTGCGCTTCATGTCCAGCATCATCGCGTCCAGCGAGCCGGTGCCGCCGACGCCGGGAACGGGCCGCGGCACGTTGTCCAGGGCCTCGATGCCCATGGACTGCGCCAGGCGCCGGGCCGGGTCGATGGTGAGCACGACGACCTTGCGGCCTCGCTCGGCGGCGCGCAGCGCGATCGCGGCCGAGGAGGTGGTCTTGCCGACGCCGCCGGAGCCGCAGCAGACGACGATGCGGGTGGCCGGATCGTCCAGCAGCTCGTCGATGTCCAGGTGGTGCGCCGGCTCGTGCGTGGCCGCGAGGGGTCCCACCCGCGAGGTCCGCTGCCGCTCCCGCGCGCTCATGCCAGCCCCTGCTCGCACAGCGCTTCGGCCAGCTCGTAGAGGCCGGTGAGGTCGGCGCCGGTGGGCAGTCGCGGCAGCTCGTACGTCGGCACGCCGACCGCGGCCACCAGCGCGCGCTGCTCGTCCTCCAGCCGTCGTCGCTCGGCATGGTCGCGACCCTCGGCGACGAGGACGTCGACCAGATCCCCGGTGACCTCGATCCCGGCGGAGGTGAGCGTCGTGGTGAGTGCCGCCTCGTCGACGGCGCCGGCCAGCAGATTGGCGCGCGCGTCCTCGTCGAGGTCCTGCGGCCGGACCAGGTTGACCACGATCCCGCCGACCGGCAGGCCGGCCGCGCGCAGCTCGGCGACGCCGTCGACGGTCTCCTGCACGGGCATCTCCTCCAGCACGGTCACCAGGTGCACGGCCGTCCGCTCGGAGCGGAGCAGGGTCATCACGGTGTCGGCCTGACCCTTGATCGGGCCCATCTTGGCAAGACCGGCGAGCTCGTCGTTGACGTTGAGGAACTGGGCGATCCGCCCGGTGGGCGGGGCGTCGAGCACGATGGCGTCGTACGTCCTGGCGCCCTTGTTGCGGGCGTTGCGCTGCGCGGCCTCGTACACCTTGCCGGTCAGCAGCACGTCGCGCACGCCCGGCGCGATCGTGGTGGCGAAGTCGATCACGCCGAACCGGTCGAGGGCCCGTCCGGCGCGGCCGAGGTGGTAGTACATCGAGAGGTACTCCAGCAGCGCGGACTCGGCGTCGATGGCCAGCGCGTAGACGTCGCCGCGCTCCTCGCCCGGTGCCCGCGAGCCCGTGGCCACCAGCCGCTCCTCGTAGGGCAGCGGCGCCACGTCGAACATCTGCGCGATGCCCTGACGGCCCTCGACCTCGCACAGCAGGACGGTCTTGCCGCGTGAGGCGATCGCCAGCGCGAGGCTGGCCGCCACGGTGGACTTGCCGGTGCCGCCCTTGCCCGTGACGACGTGCACCTGCACCTTCGGGAAGTCCGGCATGGGCGTGATCTTAGAGGCGCGCCCGTCAGTCGCGCAGCGGGCGCAGGGCCGCTTCCACCTTCGCCAGCTCGTCGAGGACGACGACCGCGGAGTCGCTCATGACCTCGTTCGGGTGGACCCGGCCCTCGTCGTCGAGGAACTGGGTGAACATCGGCAGCGAGACGCCCTCGGCGAGGGTGAACATCTTCAGCGAGGCGGCCACGCCCCGGGTCATCTGCGCCGAGCGCAGGCCCGCGGAGACGCCGCCGTAGCTGACGAACCCGACCGGCTTGTAGGCCCACTCGCGCGAGAGCGTCTGCAGCGCGTTGAGCAGCGTCGCCGGCATCGCGTAGTCGTACTCGGGGATCACGAAGGCGAACGCGTCGGCCGCCGCGACCCGGGCGCTCCAGTCCCGCGTGTGCTGGTGGGTGTACTGCCGCAGGCGCGGGTGGTTGGGCTCGTCCAGGAACGGCAGGTCCACCTCGGCCAGGTCGACGAAGTCGACGTCGAAGGCGCCGTGCTTCTCGGCGGCCTCGCGGAACCACTCCGCGACGGCGATGCCCTGACGGCCGGGGCGGGTGCTGGTGGCAAGGATCGCGAGGCGGGGGCGACGGTCGGTCGGAGAGGTCATGGAACGTTCAACCATCGGCGCGGCCCGGCTTGTTCCGCCGGTCGGGTGTGGGGTACGTCGCACCGACGCGCCGTGCCGCTCTAGCATCGCTGCATGAACAAGTGGCAGTACCAGGTGGCTCCGATCCCGCTCCACAACGAGACGTTGATGCTGAACAACTTCGGCGAGGACGGCTGGGAGCTGGTCCACATCGAGCGCAACGAGCAGGGCGGGCTGATCGCCTTCCTGAAGCGACCGGCCGAGTAGGGCGACGATGAGCACTCCAGAAGAGCGCCTGGCCGAGCTCGGCCTGAGCATCCCGGAAGTGGCGGCTCCCGTCGCCGCCTACGTCCCCGCCGTCCGGAGCGGACAGCACGTCTACACCTCCGGCCAGCTGCCGATGCGCGAAGGGCAGCTGCTGCTCACCGGCAAGGTCGGGGGCGAGGTCAGCCAGGAGGAGGCCGTCGAGTGCGCCCGGCAGTGCGGGCTGAACGCGCTCGCCGCCATCCGCGCCGAGGTCGGGGATCTCTCCGCGGTCAAGCGCGTGGTCAAGGTCGTCGCCTTCGTCGCCTCCACGCCCGACTTCACCGGTCAGCCGGCGGTCGCCAACGGCGTCTCCGAGCTGCTCGGCGAGGTGTTCGGCGAGGCCGGCCGCCACGCCCGCTCCGCGGTCGGCGTGCCGGTGCTCCCTCTCGACGCCCCCGTCGAGGTCGAGCTGCTGGTGGAGATCTAGAGACGTGGTGGGAGTCGTCCGGCTGCCCGCCGACTTCGCCGACCATGCGGCCGCCTTCGTCGACGGCCGCAAGGAGCCGGCCGAGCCGCGCGACGCCGCCACGGTGGTGCTCAGCCGGCGGGGCGAGCGCGGCCCGGAGGTCTACCTCCTGCGGCGGCAGACCTCGATGGCCTTCGCCGGCGGCATGTGCGTCTTCCCCGGCGGCGGGGTGGACCCGCGCGACTTCGACCACGCCGTCGCCTGGGCCGGCCCGTCCCCCGCGGAGTGGGCCGAGCGGCTCGGCGTCGACGAGCACAAGGCGCGGGCGCTGGTGTGCGCGGCCGTGCGCGAGACCTTCGAGGAGTCCGGCGTCCTGCTGGCCGGGGAGTCCGCGGGCTCCGTGGTCGCCGACACGACCGGCGACGACTGGGAGGCCGACCGGCAGGCGCTGGAGGCGCACGAGCTCTCCCTCACCGACTTCCTGGACCGCCGCGGTCTGGTGCTGCGCACCGACCTGCTGGGCGCCTGGTCGGGCTGGCTGACGCCGGTCTTCGAGCCGAAGCGCTACCGGACCTGGTTCTTCGTCGCCGAGCTGCCCGAGGGCCAGCACACCCGCGACGTTTCCGGCGAGTCCGACCACGTCGTCTGGCTGCCCGCGATCGAGGCCGTCGAGCGGGCCGAGACGCAGGACGTGCTGATGCTGCCCCCGACGTACCTCACCTGCCTCGACGTCGCCCAGTACGCCGACCCCGCGGCACTCCTCGACGCCACCGACGAGCGGCGCGTGGAGATGTTCTGCCCGGAGGTGGTCGGCATCGACGACGGGCTGACGCTCTCGACGCCGCCGAACGCCGAGGCGCTGCTGGCGACCCGGGACAGCGCCGCCCGCTGGGGGTCTGCTCGCGGGGGCGGGGCGTGACCTGGGCCGGCGGCTCGTTCGGGGAGCGCGCGGCCTGCGTGCTGGCGCCCAACCCGAACATCATGACGCTGGACGGCACCAACACCTGGGTGCTGCGCGAGCCCGGCGGCCGGCGCTCGGTGGTGATCGACCCGGGCCCGCCGGACCAGGGTCACCTGGATGCGGTCGCCGAGGCCGCCGGTGAGGTGGCCGCGGTGCTGCTCACCCACCACCACCTGGACCACTCCGAGTCCGCGCGCGGCTTCGCCGAGCGGATGGGCTGCGGCGTCCGGGCCCTCGACCCGGCGTACCGGCTGGGCAGCGAGGGCCTCAACGACGGCGATGTCGTCGAGGTCGACGGGCTGGAGATCCGGGTGGTCGGCACGCCGGGCCACACCGCCGACTCGCTCTCCTTCCATCTCCCGGCCGAGGGCGCGCTGCTGACCGGCGACACCGTGCTGGGGCGGGGGACCACCGTCGTCGCCCACCCGGACGGCCGGCTCGGCGCCTACCTGGACTCCCTGGACCGGCTGCACGCGCTGGCCGAGTCGCGAGAGGCCACCACGATCTGGCCCGGCCACGGACCGGTCATCGACGACGCCCTCGCCGTCCTGGACTACTACATCTCTCACCGCCACCAGCGCCTGGACCAGGTGCGCGCCGCCCTCGCCGAGATCGAGGCGCGACCGCATCCCGAGGGCATCTCCACCGACGATCTGCCCCGCCAGATCGTCGAGATCGTCTACTCCGACGTCGACCCCGTCCTCTGGGGCGCCGCCGAGCTCTCCGTCCGGGCGCAGGTCGCCTACCTGCGGGCCCGCTGAGACGCTCCTGCTATCTGTAGGATTCAGATGCTGCTAATGGTCTGATTCAGTTCCTGCTACCGGTATGGTTCATCCATGGTCTACACGCACCGCGTCGTGGATGAGGAGCTCGACGAGCTGTTCGGCGAGCTCCCCGCCATCGCTCTGGACGGACCTAAGGGCGTGGGGAAGACCTCGACGGCGGAGGAGCGAGCGATCGGCCTGGCCAAGCTCGACTCGAAGTCCGTCCGGGAGGCAGTCGCCGCCGATCCCGAGTCGATTCTGCGCAGGGCGCGCCCCCTGCTCGTCGATGAGTGGCAGAAGGTGCCGGAGGTCTGGGACGTCGTACGCCGTGCGGTGGATGACGATCGCAGTCCCTCTCAGTTCCTGCTGACCGGAAGCGCCAGCCCAGAGCCGGGTGCGACCGCGCACAGTGGAGCCGGACGCATTGCCCGGCTCCGGATGCGGCCGATGACGCTGGTGGAGCGAGGACTCGTCGAGCCGACCGTCCGCATCGAGACGCTTCTGCAAGGCCGGCGGCCGGATCTGTACGGCGAGACGAGCCTTCGCCTTGCCGACTACGCAGAGGAGATCGTCAGACCGGGACTGCCGGGTCTCCGCGGTCTCGGCGCTCGTGCGACCCGGGCGGCTCTGGACGGCTATCTCCGCAACGCAGTCGATCGAGATGTTCCCGAGGCCGGGCTCAACATTCGACGACCTGAGGTCATGCTCGACTGGCTGCGTGCCTACGCCGCGGCGACCGCGAGCACGGCGAGCTATGCCGAGATCCTCAACGCTGCCACCGCGGGCGTCACCGAGAAGCCGGCCAAGACCACCACCACCGCGTACCGGGACGCCTTGGCGCAGATCTGGTTGCTCGACCCGGTTCCGGCATGGACCCCGGGTGGGAGCGTGTTCGCCCGCCTGGGCCAGGCGCCCAAGCACCACCTCGCCGACCCGGCGCTCGCGGCGCGCCTGCTCGGTCTCGGCGTCGACGCGCTCATCGATGGCGAGGGATTGCCGCTGGGGCCTCAGGAGAGCACGATGCTGGGCCGTCTCTTCGACGCGCTCGTCACGCTCTGCGTCCGGGTGCACGCGCAAGCGGCCGAGGCCTCTGTCGGACACCTGCGGACGCGCAACGGCGACCACGAGATCGACCTGGTCGTCGTACGTGACGACGGCCGGGTGCTGCCGATCGAGATCAAGCTGGCGAACACGGTTCAGGATCGTGATGTCCGCCATCTGCGCTGGCTCCAGGATCAGCTGGGCTCTCGTGTGCTCGACGCCATCGTGGTGAACACCGGCCCCATTGCCTATCGCCGCTCCGACGGCATCGGCGTCGTTCCGCTCGCACTCCTGGGTTGACCGGAGTCGACGGGCCCGGCGGCCGAACCGGCCTGCAACGATGGGCCAGCACAGCGGAGGAGGTGAGCATGGCGGACCGGAGGAGCGCCGCGCGGGCGGCGCGGGGGCTGCTGCGGCGCGCGCGCCTGCTGCGGCCGCGGCTGGGGGTCGTCGTGCTGCCCACCGCGGACGCGGCGGGGCTGGACGCGTCGCTGCACCGGCTGCGGGGGCTCGCGGGCGGTGCGCTGGAGGTCGTGGTGCCGCTGGCGGGGACGGACGACGCCGACCGGGAGGTGGCGCTGCGGCATGCCGGCGAGGACTGGCGGGTCCGCACCACCGGCGACGAGGTGGGCGACGCGGCGGGGGTCGTGGCGGCGCTCGGCGCGCGGTACGCCGTGGTCCTGCGCGCCGGCGAGGAGGTGGACCGGCGGGCGCTGTCCGAGGCGGTCGACGCCCTCGACGGCTCCGAGCGCGCCTGGGCCGTCGGCCCGGGCATCCGCACCGCCGCCACCGGCTGCGCGATCTGGCCGCGCGCCCTACTGGCCGACCTCGGCGTGGGGGTGCCCGTGGGCAGCCTGCCCGCCGCGGCCCTGGCCTCCGAGCCGTCGCCGCTGGTGCTGAGCGAGCCGCTCTCCCGGCCGCGATCCGGTCCCTCGGTCCGCGGCCTGCGCGACATGCGCGACGCGCTGGCCGGCGCGGTCGCGGCGGGACGCGAGGACCTGGCGACGGTCCCGGAGGAGTGGCGCGCCCGATGGGCGGCGAGCACGATCGCCGAGCTGACGGCCTTCCTCGACGACGCCGAGCGGTACGACACCGGGCCGCACGAAGAGGGGCAGTGGGATCTGCTGCACCGCTGGGCGGCGTTGCTCGTCGAGGCCGCCGGCGAGGAGCTCGCGGCGGTGCCGGTCGAGACCCGGGTCAAGGCCTGGCTCGCGGCCGAGGACCGGCGCGGGGACCTGGTGCGGCTCGTCGCCGACCGGCGGTTCGAGGACGGTCAGCTCGCCACCCGGGCCGCCGACGGGGTGGTCGCGGCGGTGCTGCCGGTGGACGTGCCGGAGCCGCTGCTGGCCCTGGCCGACGCGGAGACCGCGCTGCGGCTCTCGGCCCGGCGTCTCTGGCTGGACGGCGAGGACCTGCGGCTGCGTCTCTTCGGGTACGTCGCCGGCGTCGACCTCACCGAGCACGAGCCCGAGGTCACGGTCGCGCTCCACGACGAGCACGGCGCGCGCATCGACGTGCCGGCCACGCTCTCCGCCGACCGCGAGGTCACCCGTCACGCCGGCACCCGGCACGTGAACCACGACCGCGGCGTCATCGACGTCGCCGTCCCGCTGACGGCGCTGGCCGACGGCGGCCGCTGGCGGGTCGAGGTGACCGTTCGCGTCGCCGGGCTCGAGCGCACCGGCGTCGTCCGCGACCAGGACCGCAGCGGCTCGATCGGTGCCTTCGCCCCCGGCGTCTCCGCCGCCGGCGTGCTGGGCGCGCGCGTCCTGCGGGTCGGGCGGCCCGGCTTCGTGCTCGTCGTCGAGCCGGGAGCGCCGTCGCCCCGCCCGACGGGTCCGGTCCTGACCGACGTGCGCCTCGACGGCGAGACGCTGAGCGTCACCACCTCCGACCCCGGCCACCTGCGGCTCACCGGCCCGGCCGAGCTCGCCGCGCGGCGTACCGAGAGCGCGGTCGACTGGACGCTGCGCCACGACCCCTGGAGCCTCGGCGACCGGCCCGCGCCGACGGGTCGCTACGTCCTCGCCGCCGACGAGCCCCTCGCGCTCGCCCCGACGCTGGCCGCCCGCCTCCCCGAGACCGTCCTCACCGAGCACCATCGCGCGGTGATCTCCCTGCAGGAGGCCGCGCCCGTGGACGGGGGCGGCCATCGCCTGATCGTCGAGCTGGGCCCGCCGCTGGCCGACGACGAGATCGGGCCGTACTGCCAGCGCCGCCTCCAGGAGTGGTACGCCGACCCGGCCCGGGAGCTCGACGAGGGCCTGGTCTATCTGCAGGCCTACACCGGCGCCAGCGCCACCGACAGCCCGCGAGCGATCGCCGACGAGCTGACCCGCACGCGCCCCGATCTCCGTCAGGTCTGGGCGGTCGCCGATGCCGGCTCCTATGTCCCCGCTGGCGCCGAGACCGTGCTGTGGCGCAGCCGCGCGTGGTACGCCGCACTGGCGAGCGCGGCCCACGTGGTCACCAACATCGAGCTGGAGGCGTGGTTCCGCCGGCGGCCCGAGCAGCGGGTGCTGCAGACCTTCCACGGCTACCCGTCCAAGGCGATGGGCCTGGGGCTCTGGCTGTCCAAGGGCTTCACGCCCAGCCGGGTCGAGCAGCAGCTCGATCGCACCTCCCGCAACTGGACGCTGCTGCTCACGCCGGCGCCCGAGATGGACGTGCACTACCGGGAGGGCTACCGCTACGACGGGGAGATCCTGGCGGAGGGCTATCCCCGCGACGACGCGCTGGTCGCCGCCGACGAGGACACGAGACGCGCGGCCCGGGAGCGGCTCGGGATCGCCGAGGAGAGCACGGTCGTTCTCTACGCGCCGACCTGGCGCGACGACCAGGCGGTCGGCTTCCGCTCCGCGCCGATGGTCGACCACCTCGACGTCGCAGCGACCGCCGCCGACCTCGGCCCGGGCTACACCCTGCTGCTGCGCGGCCACCGCTTCATGACCGCGCCGCGGGTCGAGGCGAGCGGCGCCCAGGTGCTCGACGTCACCGGCTACCCGGAGATCAACGACCTGATCCTGGCCGCCGACGCCGCCGTGCTCGACTACTCTTCGATGCGCTTCGACGTGGCGCTGACCGGCATCCCGATGCTCTTCCTGGTGCCCGACCTGGAGCGCTACTCCGGCGACGGTCGCGGCTTCCTCTTCCCCTTCGAGCCGACGGCGCCCGGCCCGCTGCTGCGCGACCGCGCCGACGTGGTGGAGGCGCTGGGCGACCTCGACGGTGTGCGGTCCCGTCACGCCGCGTCGTACGCCGAGCTCAACCGGGTCTACAACGCCCACCAGGACGGCCACTCCGCGCGGCGTACCGTCGAGAGGTTCTTCGGGGAGCCGTCGGTAGGCTGAGCCCCGCCATGAGTCCGATCCAGAGCCTCCGTACTCGTCTACGGGGCCGTCTCCGCGGATACGCGAGCCGCACCGTCGGATGGGCCCGGGAGAACCGGCAGCTGCGACGGGTGATCCGCCCGGCGGTCAGCGTGATCGTGCCGTTCTACAACGTCGAGGAGTACTTCGAGGAGTGCCTGGAGAGCATCGCGGCGCAGAACTTCCGCGACTTCGAGGCGCTGCTCGTCGACGACGGCTCCCTGGACGGCTCGCTGGCCATCGCGCAGCGGTTCGTCGAGCGTGACGGCCGCTTCCGGATCATCCGCCGGCCCAACGGCGGCCTGGGCGCCGCCCGCAACACCGGCATCCGCGCGGCCCGCGGCAAGTACCTCACCTTCGTCGACTCCGACGACGCCCTGCCCGTCGGCGCGCTGTGGGCGCTGATCAGCAGCGCCCGGCGCTCGGGCTCGGACATCGTCGTCGGGTCGGTACGCCGGTTCGACCGCACCCGTGCCTGGCGGCCGGCCTGGGTCTCCCGCGTGCACACCGGCATCCGGCGCGGGATCACGCTGCCCGAGCACCTGACCCTGCTGCGCAATCTCTACACCTGGAACAAGCTGTTCCGCCGCGACTTCTTCCTGGAGCAGGGCCTGTGGTTCCGCGAGGGAGTGGCCTACGAGGACCAGCCGATCATCAGCCAGCTCTACAACCGCGCGCGGAGCATCGACCTGCTGACCGAGGTCGTCTACCACTACCGCAATCGCGAGGACAAGACGTCCATCAGCCAGCAGACCAACACCATGCCCGACCTGCTGGCCCGGATCGAGGCGTTCCATCTGACCCGGGACGCGCTGAAGGCCGAGGCGAGCCAGGAGATCTACGACGCCTGGCTGCTGACCCTCTTCGACTCCCACCTGCACTGGTACCTCCGCAGCCGCGGTATCTCCGACGACGAGTTCTGGAAGACCATCCGGGCGACCGTGCTGGAGTTCACCGAGGGCGCTCCGGCCGAGGTCTGGCGGCGGACGCCCCCGATCTACCGGGTGATGCTGGAGCTGGCCCGGCAGGACCGGCGCGAGGACCTGCAGGTCCTCGCCACGCTGGAGAAGGAGCCGCGCGACAACACTCCCGCGAGGCCCACGGCCGAGGGCGTCCTGGTCGAGCTGCCCGGCTTCGGCGATCCGGCGCTGCCCGACGAGCTCTTCCTCCAGCACCCCGACCAGCTGGTGCTCTGGCACGCGCTGGAGAGCATGACCTGGGAGACCCGGGACGGCGAGCCGGTGTGCCGGCTGACCGGCTGGGCCTACATCAAGCGCATCGACCTGGCGACGTACGACTCCTCGGTCCAGGTCGTCCTGCGCCGCCAGCGCGACGGCCACGAGCTGGTCGTCGACAGCATCGGGCGGCCGCCGGGCATCTGGCCGGCCAACGAGGTGAGCTGGTGTGACTACTCGGCCGGCACCTTCGCCGTCGAGATCCCCGTCGCCGAGCTCTTCGAGCGGCCCGACCGCCGCGACACCTGGACGCTCGGCGTACGGGTCAGCGCCTGCGGCTTCACCGTCGACGGGCCGATCACGCACCTGGTGCGCTCGGGCAACCTCGGCTCGCTGCACGGTGTCCGGCTCGGCGACGGGCGGCGGGTGGTCCCGCAGGGCAGCGTCTTCGAGCCGCTCCGGCTGCGCGCGCTGCCGGCCTCCGTCGAGGTCGAGCAGGTGAGCGTGGAGGGGCGCACCGTCTCGGGCCGCCTCGCCGGTCCGGACGCGGGGCAGGTGGCCAGCGTGGAGGCCCGGTGTGGCCAGGTGTCGGTGACCGCCAAGGTCCGCGGCGCCGCCTTCTCGCTCGCGCTCCCTCCGGCGCCCCGCCTGCAGGAGGGCGCGCCGGCGACCTGGTCGATCGTCGGGCGCTACGTGGACAACCGGTTCGCCGCGCTCGTCGTCCCCGATCCCGCGGCAGGCGTCGGCGAGGGCTGGGAGATCGTCCCGGACGCCGACCTGGAGCTGACCCTCGCCGAGCACCGGCTCACCGCCCAGGCCGTGTCCGTGCTGGTCGAGCGCGAGCGCCTGGTCGTCGAGGGCCGGGTCCACGGGCGGCTGCCGGAGGGCGCCGAGATCTGGCTCTCCAGCCGGCACAAGAAGGGCGCGACCCGCGGCCCGGAGGTCGTCGCGACCGGCGGCGTCTTCCGCGCGGAGCTCCCGCTGCGCCGTCCCGTCCATCGCTTCGGCGACCGGCCGCTCCCGCACGGCGAGCACGAGCTCTTCCTCTCCGTGCGCGCCGGAGCCGAGGTCCACGAGCTGCCGATGCGGATCGGCACGCCGCTGGCCGACCGGCTGCCGGTCCCGTTGGACACCCCCGACCACGAGGGCCTGCTCATCCGCGACCCCGAGGCGTCCCTGCGGCTGGCGCTGGTCCGCCCGGTCCGCGGAGACCGCGGCCCCTACCGCCAGCGGCTGCTGCAGGAGCAGCCGGTGACCACCCGGACCCGGGGCATCCTCTTCCGCTCCTACTTCGGCGAGAAGGCCACCGACAACGGCCTCTCGATCCAGCAGGAGCTGCGCCGCCGCGGCTCGGATCTGCCCGTCTACTGGGCCGTCCACGACCACGCGGTCGTCGTGCCCGAGGACGGCATCCCGGTCGTGGTCAACACCGCCGAGTGGTACGAGCTGATCAACTCGGTCGACTACTACGTCGACAACATGTACCAGCCGACGTACCACCGCAAGCCCGGTCACCAGGTGCTCGTGCAGACCTTCCACGGCTACCCGTTCAAGCAGATGGGCCTGCCGCACTGGCGCAACATGGACCTCCCCGAGGACCGGATCCGCTCCTACGCCGAGCGGTCGGCGCAGTGGGACTACCTGGTCTCGCCGGCGACGTACGCCACCCCGCTGCTGACCCGTGACTTCGGGTACGACGGGCCGGTGCTGGAGATCGGCTACCCGCGCAACGACGTGCTGCTCTCCCCGGAGGCGCCGGCGATCCGGGCCGCCGTACGCGACTCCCTCGGGATCCGCGAGGACCAGATCGCGGTGCTCTACGCGCCGACCTTCCGCGACTACCTCTCCCCGGACGACATGCGCGCCGCGATGGTCGACTTCTTCGACTTCGCCGAGGCGCACCGGATGCTCGGGGACCGCTACGTCTTCCTGGTCCGCGGCCACGCCTTCAACGCGCGGACGCGCGGTCGCACCGACCTGCCCGGCACGATCGAGGTGACCGACTACCCGGAGGTCTCCGACCTCTACCTGGCCGCCGACGCCGGCGTCGTGGACTACTCCTCGCTGCGCTTCGACTTCGGCGTGACCGGCAAGCCGATGGTCTTCCACGTCCCCGATCTGGCCCGCTACCACGACACCCGTGGCTGGCTCTTCGACTTCGAGCCGACCGCGCCCGGTCCGCTGCTCGACACCACCGCGGAGGTCGCCGAGGCGCTGGCCGACCTGCCGGGGCTGGTCGAGCGCCATCGCGAGGAGTACGCCGCGTTCCGGGCGGCGTACCTCGACCTGGAGGACGGCCACGCCGGTCAGCGGTTCGTGGACCGGGTGATCGTGCCGCGGGGTGACGCATGAGCATCGATAGTCTCGCCGCCATGCCGGCCACGGAGCGCGTCCTCGTCCTGATCACCGGCACCGGCCGCAGCGGGACGAGCACGATGTCGGGCACGCTGCACTACCTCGGCCTGCACGTGCCCGGTCCCTACCTGGGCGCCAACGACTCCAACCCCAAGGGCTTCTTCGAGTCCAAGTGGGCGGTCCGCTTCCACAACCGGCTCACCGAGCGGGTCGCGGTCAACGTCTTCGACGGCCGCCCCGAGGCGTTCGGCCTGGTGCAGAAGGCGATCACCGACGAGGACCGCGAGCGGCTGGCGGGATTCGTCGCGGACCGCTCCGAGGGCCACGACCAGATGGTGGTCAAGGACCCGCGCTCGGTCTGGGTGCAGCGACTGTGGCGCGACGCCGCCGCGACGCAGGGCTTCGGCATCCGCTACATCTCGATGCTGCGGCATCCCGCCGAGGTGGTCGGCAGCCGCACGACGTACTACTCCGGGCAGGCGGACGCCGAGTCGCCCGCGGCCCTGGCCAAGCGCAAGCGCTACGAGATCTTCAACGTCGCCCGCTGGGTCAACAGCTCGCTGATCAGCGAGCGCGAGACGCGCGGTGAGGCGCGGGCCTTCGTCCGCTACACCGATCTCCTCGAGGACTGGCGGCCGGTGCTGCTGGGCCTCCAGGACGATCTGGGCCTGCGGTACGCCGAGGACATCGCGGCCGGTGGTGGGTCGGCCGTGGACGAGTTCATCGACCCCGGGCTCCGGCGCCACCAGGTGACCTGGGACGAGCTGGAGGTCCCGCGCGACCTCAGCGAGCTGGCCGAGGCGGTCTGGGAGCAGCTGCAGATCCTCACCGACCGCCACGGTGTCGACGCGGCGGCCTCCGCGCGGCTGGACGAGCTGTCCGAGGAGTACGAGCGGGTGCTCTTCGACGCCGCCGCCATCGACAAGGACCGGGTCGACGAGCGGATCCGCCAGGCCCGCCTGGCCGCCGTGGCCGCGACGGAGCCCGCCGGCGGAGCCGACCCCGAGAGCCGCCCGGTCTCCGAGGTCCCCGCCCGCGAGCTGCTCGGCGTCCTCCGCCGCCGTGCCACGCGCCGGCTGGGTCGATAGGGCCCGCAGCCCTATACTGATCTTGTGCCTCCCCCCGAGGGGTGTGAGGAAGTGAAGCCGGGATCCCCGCCGCATGACGGGACCCGGCTTTCGCGCTTCCGGGGCTCCGTCCTCAGAGCAAAGTGTCGAGTTTGGTCACCTGAGCCTTGATGGGGTCTCGATACGCCGGGACGCCCTTCACGGCTGCCGCGATCGCGCCCGCGACGGCGTCAGGAATCCATAGCATCGGCTCGTCGAGAGGACGGGCGAACATGACATGAAGCGACGCCGTCAGCATCCCGGAGGATCGCATCGAGGCGACCATCGCCAGATCCCTGCGGTCCTGAACGACACCTCTGGTCTCCATCCAGACAGTGGCGATCCCGTCGGCGTGGAGATGTGTCAGCAGGCGCTCGAGGCACTTGCGTCGAGCCCGTTCCTGGCGCTTCGGGTCGAGAGGGCTGCCGATCGCGACGACATGGTCGAGCCCGAGGCCGGCCAGGGATCGGGCGATCCTCAGACGGTCCCTGTGCTCCTCGTCTCTCCAGTGAAGTCGATGTCGTGGCGAACGGACCCACTGCCGCAGAACGGATCGATGACGGTCGCAGTCGGAGGGGAGGCAGACGGTCGCCGCCAGCACGTAGAAGCCGGCGCCGACGTGCACGGATTCATCGACCCAGGCGTGTGGCGTGCGTTCGGCTGCGTTCACGGAGGGCAGCCTGCCAGGCAGGTCGGACACGTGAGATCGGTCGCGAGCCGCACCCCGGTAGGGTCCACCTCATGTCTGACCTGCTCCTCCCCGAGGGCACCCGGCTGGTGCACGTCGGACCGCAGAAGACCGGCACCACGGCCATCCAGTCGATGATGTGGGCGGCCCGCGAGGAGCTGGTCGAGCACGGGGTCGTGTACGCCGGGGACAGCGCGCGGCCACGCAGGGCCGGGTGGGCGATCGGCCTTCCGGGCGGTCCGCCGGAGCGCCCGGACATCAGTCACTGGCAGGGGCTCGTCGACCAGGTGCGCGACGCCGGGGACCGGCGGGTGCTGATCAGCGACGAGAACTACGCGCGCGCCAAGGACGACCAGGCCGCGCGGATCGTCGAGGACCTGGGCGGCGACCGCGCGCAGGTGCTGGTCTTCGCGCGCCGGCTCGACCGGTTCCTGCCCTCGCAGTGGCAGGAGCGGGTGAAGTACGGGATGACCTCGTCCTTCGACGACTGGCTCCACCGCGTCTTCGGCGACGACGAGAGCGATTGGGAGCGCTGGCACGTCTGGATGGGCCACGACGTCGGCGCGCTGGTCGACCGCTGGGCCCGCGTGGTCGGCCCCGACCGGCTCACCCTGGTGATCGCCGACGACTCCGACCGCGGCCAGCTGGTGCGCGTCTTCCAGGGCCTGCTCGGCATCCCGGACGGCGTGCTGGATCCGCGGCAGAGCTCGGGTCCGGCCAACCAGAGCCTCACCTGGGCCGAGGCGGAGGTGCTGCGCCTGGTGATGCGGGAGTACGCCGCGCAGGGCCACACCCGCCACGAGTGCACTCTCCTGGGCCGCGCGATCGTCAAGGGGCTGCGGTTGACCTCGGCGGAGCTCAGCGGTCCCAAGGCCGCGGTCCTGCCCGACTGGGCCTACCAGCGGGTGCACGAGCTGAGCGAGGAGCGGGTCGAGCGCGTGCGCGCGCTTCCCGTCCGTGTCGTGGGCGACCCGGAGTGGTTGCGGGTGCCCGCCGAGCGGCCCGAGCCGGCCGTCGTCCCCGACCGGCTGGTGGTGCCCGCCGAGGTGGCCGCCGGCGCCGCGAGCGCCGCCATCGAAGGCAGCCTCAAGGCCGCTCGCTACCTGGAGGGCAAGGGCGAGCCGGCAGGATCGTCGGTCGAGGACGCCGGTGGCCGCGAGCTGCTCAAGGCGCTGGCCGGCAAGGCGCGCTCAAGGGTACGCCGGTCCTAGACCTCGTCGGTCTCTGCGCCGATCTGCATCATCGCGGTGATCGGGTCGCTCTTGCGCACGTCGATGATGTGACCGGTCTGGTCGGAGGTGAGCACGTCGAGCGAGGCGCGCGCGACGACCTCGGACTCCAGCAGTGAGCCCGGCGGCTCCTCGCCGAACGCCTTGGTGCGCATCGGCGTCGCGGTGCGCTCGGGGTTGACGCAGTTGACCCGGACGCCGGACGTGGCCCACTCGTCGGCCAGCGCCTGGGTGAGGTTCACCGTGGCGGCCTTCGCCGAGGAGTAGAGGCTGTAGCCGCTGCGGCCGCGGGTGTAGGAGCTGGAGGTGAACAGCAGCATCGAGCCGCCGGTCGCCCGCAGATGCCCGAAGGCCTCCTGGGCCACGAAGATCGGCCCGAGGTAGTTGACCTCCGTGGCGGCGTACACCATCTCCTCGCTGGTCTCCAGCAGACTGCCGCGCGGGAGGATGCCGGCGGTGTTGACGACGTAGTCGATGCGTCCGGCCTCCTCGGCGACCTGCCGGATCGCCGCGGCGACGTCCTCGCGCTTGCCGACGTCGGTGCCGGTGCTGGACCGGCTGAAGCGGAAGACGCGCGCGCCGAATCCCTCGGCCATCGCGGCCATGTCGGCGCCGATGCCGTAGGAGCCGCCGAAGACCACCATCACCTTGCCGGTGAGGATCTCGCGGTACTGCTCGTCGGTCCGGGCCTCGGGCGCGTCGCTGCTGGTCAGCTGGAAGAGCTTGTCGGCGAGGTAGACGTCGATCGGCTCGGTGACCTTCATGTTGCGCTCGTCGCCGGTCACCACCCAGATCGGCACCTCGGGGGTGTAGCGCAGGACGACGGTGCAGTCGTCGGTCGCCTGGAAGTCAGGGTCGCCGGCGGCGACGGCGTACGCCTTGCGCAGGGTGCCGGCCCGGAAGGCCTGCGGGGTCTGGCCGCGGCGCAGGTTGGCCCGCGGCGGGATCGCCCGGATCACGTTGCGCTCGTCGACCTCGATGATGGTGTCAGCCGACGGGATCGCCACGTCGACGGCGTCGTACTCCTCCAGCGCCTCGAAGCAGCCGGTGATGATCCGGTCGCTGAGCAGCGGCCGGACCGCGTCGTGGAAGAGCACCCGCGCGTCGTCGTCCGCGATCGCGGCGAGCGCGGCGAGCGTCGTGCCGTTGCGGGTCTCCGCCCCCTCGAGGATGTGCCGCACCTTGTCGTACTCGCCGGCACGGACGATCTCGCGGACCGCGTCGAGGTGGCCCGGCGCCATCATCACGATGATCTCCTCGACCATCGGGTGCGCCTGGAAGGTGGCGACGGTGTGCTCGAGGATGGTGCGCCCGGCGACCTTGATCAGCTGCTTGGGGATGTCGAGCCCGACCCGCGTGCCGACGCCGCCGGCGAGGATCACCGCTACACGAGAGGACACCGACGCGCTCCTTCTGATCTGACGCGGGCCCGTCCGGGCCCGCGATGAAGCCGCCACAGTCTCTCAGAGGGAGTCACCCTCGGTAGGGTTCGGCCCATGCCTGACGAGCTGCTCCTGCCCGCGGGGGCGCGGCTGGTGCACCTCGGGCCGCCGAAGACCGGCACCACCTCGCTGCAGAGCGCGTTCTTCGACTCGCGCGAGGAGATCGCCCGGCACGGCGTGGCGTATCCGGGCCGTCACCCCCGGCCCCGACGGGCGGGCTGGGCGTTCGGGCTGCCCGGCGCGCCTCGCGGCGGCGTACCTCGCCGGGAGTGGGACGACTTCGCGGCACAAGTGCGTGCCGCCGGCGACCAGCGGGTCTGCGTCAGCGACGAGAACTACGCGCGCGCCGACGCCGATCAGGCCCGCCGGCTCGTCGAGGAGCTCGGCGGCGACGCGGTGCACGTGGTCGCCGTGGCGCGGCGGCTGGATCGGTATCTCCCCTCGGAGTGGCAGCAGCGCGTCCGCGCCGGCTACCTCGGCTCCTTCGAGGACTGGCTGCGGCGGGTCCTGGCCGACGGCCTGCCCGACGACCCGGAGTGGTCGCGGGTCTGGATGGGGCACGACACCGCCGCGCTGGTCGAGCGCTGGACGGAGGTCGTGGGGCCCGGCCGGTTCACCCTGATCGTGGCCGACGAGACCGATCGCGGGCAGCTCACCGACGTCTTCTCCCGTCTCCTCGGCCTTCCCGCGGGCGTGCTGCGGATCAGGACCGACCTGGACCGGGTCAACCAGAGCCTGTCCTGGGCCGAGGCCGAGCTGATCCGCGGCCTCAACGCCGCACTGGTCGAGCGCGGCTGGGACTCACCGGACCGCGTGGGGTGGTCCCGGGCCGCGGTCCGGGGACTCCGCCGGCAGCCGGCGACCGGCTCGCGCGGGGCGGTGCTGCCCGGGTGGGCCTTCGCCCAGGTGCGGGAGATCAGCGAGCGCCGGATCGCCGAGATCGCCGCGCTGCCGGTCCGTGTCGTCGGCGACCCCGAGCATCTGCGGCTGCCGGACGACGCTCCCGACCCGGTCGATCCGGCGACCCTGGGGCTCCCGGTCGGCGTCCTGGTCGACGTGCTCGACTCGATCGCGGAGAGCGCCGGCGCGACCCCGGCCCCCACGGGCCCGACCGTCGAGGAGACCGGCAGCCGCGACCTGCTCCGGGTCGTCGGCCGGCGGCTGCGGTCGAGGCTGCGCCGGGGGCTGACCCAGGATTGACCCGGACTGACCCGCGACCGACTCGCGACTGACCCGCGCTCTGAGCGCGGCGTGTGATCCAACCCACCCCGCCGACCCGGTGACGTGCGCGGAAGCGCGGGCGTACATTCGACGTTGTTCAAGTAGTCCGGCACCCGACCAGGGGCTGGAACGAAAGGCGATTGCTCGATGACTCGTATCGGAGTTGTGGGCGCCGGCCGTGTCGGCGCCGTGCTGGCGGCCGCGCTGCGCGCCGCCGGGCACGAGGTCGTGTCCGTGGCCGGTGAGTCCGACGCGTCCAAGGGGCGTGCCGCCGCGCTGCTCCCGGGCGTCCCGATGGCCAAGCCGACCGACGTGGCCCGCGATTGCGACCTGCTCCTGCTGACCGTGCCCGACGACATGCTGGAGAACGTCGCCAGCACGCTGGTCGGCGCCGGCGCGATCCGTCCGGGTCAGTACGTCGTGCACACCTCCGGCCGCCACGGCCTGACCGTGCTGCTGGCCGCCGCCGCCATCGGAGCGCACCCGATCGCGATGCACCCCGCGATGACCTTCACCGGCACCGCCGTCGACCTGGACCGGCTGCACGGCTGCGTCTTCGGCATCACCGCCCAGCCCGAGGACCGCGCGGTCGTCGAGGGTCTCGTCGCCGACCTCGGTGGCGTGCCGATGTGGGTCCCCGAGGACAAGCGCACGCTCTACCACGCGGGTCTGGCCCACGGCGCCAACCACCTGGTCACCCTGGTCGCGCAGGCGATGGAGCTGCTGGCCGCCTCCGGCGCGGACGACCCGGCCGCGACGCTGCGCCCGCTGCTGACCGCCGCGCTGGACAATGCGCTGGCCTCCGGCGACGCGGCGCTGACCGGCCCGATCGTCCGCGGCGACGTCAACACGGTCGCCGCGCACCTGGCCGACCTCGCCGAGCACGCGCCCGGCACCATCCCGTCGTACGTCGCGATGGCGAAGGCCACCGCCGACCGGGCCGTGCTCGACGGCCGGCTGCTGCCGATCCGCGCGCACAAGCTGCTGCTCGTCCTCGACGCGGCGCTGGCCGGCGTCGAGACGCCTGCTCCGGACCGGTCCGGCCTGCAGTGACCACTCTGCCGGTGCTCGCGGGCAGCCGTGAGGAGCTCCGGGCGGCGCTGGGCTCGGGGACGGGCCGGGTCGCCCTGGTGCCGACCATGGGCGCGCTCCACGAGGGCCATGCCGCGCTCGTGCGCCGGGCGCGGGCCGAGGTGGGCGCCGACGGCGTGGTCGTGGTCTCGGTCTTCGTGAACCCCACGCAGTTCGCGGCCGGCGAGGACCTCGACCGCTATCCGCGCACCCTGGAGGAGGACCGCGCCCTCTGCGCTCGCGAGGGAGCGGACGTCGTCTTCGCGCCGAGCGTGGCGGAGATGTACCCCTCCGGCCCGTTCGACCCGGAGCGGCCGGCCGGCGTCACGGTCGACCCGGGCCCGCTGGGCGCCGTACTGGAAGGGCGCTCGCGGCCGACCCACTTCCGCGGCGTGCTCACCGTGGTCGCCAAGCTCCTCGGCCTGGTGCGGCCCGATGTGGCCGTCTTCGGCGAGAAGGACTACCAGCAGCTCGCCCTGATCCGGCGGATGGCGGCCGAGCTCTGCCTGGGCGTGGAGATCGTCGGCGCCGAGACGGTCCGCGAGCCCGACGGCCTGGCGATGTCCAGCCGCAACCGCTACCTCGACCAGGACGAGCGTCATCGCGCCGTGGTGCTCTCGCGTGCGCTCTTCCGGGCCCGCGACGACGCGGCCCGCGGCGCCGAGGCGGCCCTGGGCGGGGCCCGCGCCGAGCTGCGTACGACGCCCGGGGTGGACCTGGACTACCTCGAGCTCACCGACCCCGGCCTCGGCCCGGCGCCGGAGACCGGCCCGGCCCGGCTGCTGATCGCCGCCAGAGTCGGCAGCACCCGCCTGATCGACAACGTCGCCCTCGACCTGGAAGGCCAGCCCTGATGATCCGCACGATGATGAACGGCAAGATCCACCGAGCCACGGTGACCCAGGCCGACCTGCACTACGTGGGATCGGTGACCGTCGACGAGGACCTGCTCGACGCCGCGGACATCCTCCCCGGCGAGCTGGTGCACATCGTCGACATCACCAACGGCGCCCGGCTGGAGACCTACACGATCGCCGGCGAGCGCGGGTCCGGCGTCATCGGCATCAACGGCGCCGCGGCCCACCTCGTGCACCCCGGCGACCTGGTCATCCTGATCTCCTACGCCCAGATGGACACCGCCGAGGCGCGGAGCCATCAGCCGCACGTGGTCTTCGTCGACGCGGCCAACCGGATCGTCTCGACCGGCGCCGATCCCGCCGACGCCCCCGACCTGAGCGGCCTGACGCGGGGCGACGTCCTCGCGGCGCGGTAACGTCACGCCGTGACCAGACCCGCCATCCCCGGCCGGCTCACCGCCGGATCGCCCGGCTGGAGCATCGACGCGGACGTGGTGGTGGTGGGCTCCGGCGTGGCCGGACTGACCGCCGCCCTGCGGTTGCGCGAGCACGTCGGCAAGGTGCTGGTGGTGACCAAGGACGTGCTCGCCGCCGGCTCCACCCAGTGGGCCCAGGGCGGGATCGCCGCCGCGCTCGGCCCCGGGGACACCCCGGAGCAGCACGAGCACGACACCTTGGTCGCGGGCGCGGGCGCCTGTGACCGCGAGGCCGTCCAGGTACTGGTGACCGAGGGCCCCGAGGCGGTCCGCGAGCTGATCGCCCTGGGCGCCAACTTCGACCACGCCGACGACGGCGAGCTCTCCCTGACCCGCGAGGGCGGGCACCACCGCGACCGGATCGCGCACGCCGGCGGCGACGCGACCGGCGCCGAGATCCAGCGCGCGCTCGTCGCGGCCATCGCGGCCGCCCCGGAGATCGAGGTGATCCAGCACGCGCTCGCCGTCGATCTCCAGCTCGCCGCCGACGGCGGTGTCTGCGGCATCACCCTGCACGTCATGGGCGAGGGCCAGCGCGACGGCATCGGCGCGGTGCGCTGCCGCGCGGTCGTCCTGGCCTCGGGCGGTCTCGGCCAGGTCTTCTCCCAGACCACCAACCCGGCGGTCTCCACCGGCGACGGCATGGCGATCGCGCTGCGCGCCGGCGCGGTCCTGCGCGACCTGGAGTTCGTCCAGTTCCACCCCACCGTGATGTACCTCGGCCCCGACGCCCAGGGGCAGCAGCCGCTGATCTCCGAGGCCGTTCGCGGCGAGGGAGCCTTCCTCGTCGACTTCGACGGCGTCCGCTTCATGCAGGGCCAGCACGAGCTGGCCGACCTGGCGCCGCGCGACGTGGTCGCCAAGGCGATCACCCGGCGGATGCACGAGCAGGGCAAGCCGCACATGTGGCTGGACGCCCGGCACCTGGGCGCGGAGTTCTGGGAGCGCCGCTTCCCGACGATCCTCGCGACGGCGCGCTCCCACGGCATCGACCCGGTCACCGAGCTGATCCCGGTCGCGCCCGCCTGCCACTACGCCTCGGGCGGCGTGGTCACCGACCTGTGGGGACGCACCGCCGTCCCCGGCCTGTACGCCACCGGCGAGGTGGCCTGCTCGGGCGTGCACGGCGCCAACCGGCTGGCCTCGAACTCGCTGCTGGAGGGCCTGGTCTTCTCCCGCCGCATCTCCGAGGTGCTGCCCGGCGAGCTGCGCCCGCACGCCGCCCCGGCCCCCGACGGGCGCGTGGCGGGGATCGTCGACGCCGAGGCGCGTGGCCTGCTGCAGGCCACGATGACCGAGCGGGCCGGCGTCCTCCGCTCGGCCGACGGGCTCGACATCGCGCTGAAGACGCTGGGCAAGATCGTGGGCGACCTGGCCGGCCGCGACGGCGTCGAGGGCACGGCCGCCTGGGAGACCACCAACCTGGTCACGATCAGCACCGCGCTGGCCGAGGCCGCGCGACTGCGCGAGGAGACCCGCGGCTCGCACTGGCGCGAGGACTTCCCCGAGCGCGACGACGCGCGGTTCGCCGGCCACTTCGACGTGACCCTGGCCGACGGCGCGGTCCGGGCGGCCTTCTCCGCCAGCCCGGCCACCGACGGCGGCGCCGGATGACGCCGTACGACGCGATGCCCGCCGGTCTCCTCGCCGAGCTGGCCGGAGCTGGTCTCGACCCGCGCCGGATTCACGCCCAGATACTGGACGCGCTCGCGGAGGACCTGCCGGCGGGCGGTCCACAGGTCGACGTCACCACCGACGCCACCATCCCCGCCGGGGCGCGCGGGGTCGCCGAGCTCGGCGCCCGCGAGGCCGGCGTGGTCGCGGGCCTGGGCATCGCCGAGCTGGTCTTCGCCGTGGTCATGGGCGAGGACGCCGTCGTGACCGACCGGCTTCCCGACGGCAGCAAGGTCGAGCGCGGCGACGTGGTCATGCGGGTCAGCGGCCCGGCCTCCGGCCTCTTGGTCGCCGAGCGCACCGCGCTGAACTTCGCCTGCCACCTCTCCGGCGTGGCGACCGCGACGGCCGCCTGGGTCGAGGCGCTGGCCGGCACGCGCGCCCGCGTCCTGGACACCCGCAAGACGCTGCCCGGCTACCGCGCCCTGCAGAAGTACGCCGTGCGCTGCGGTGGCGGCGTCAACCACCGGATGAGCCTGACGGACATGGCGCTGGTCAAGGACAACCACGTCATCGCGGCGGGCGGGGTCGTCCCGGCGTACCAAGCCGTGCGGGCCTGCTACCCCGACGTGCCGGTCGAGGTCGAGGTGACCACGCTGGAGCAGCTCGCCGAGCTGCTGGAGGCCGGCTGCGAGCGGATCCTGCTGGACAACATGCCGCCGGCGACGATGGCCGAGGCGGTACGACTGACAGCCGGCCGGGCGACCCTGGAGGCCTCCGGCGGGCTGACCTTCGAGCGGGCCCGCGAGGTCGCCGAGACCGGCGTCGACTTCATCTCCGTCGGCGCGCTCACCCACTCGGTCAAGGTCTTCGACCTCGGCCTGGATCTGGTGGAGGAGACGTGATCCTCCTCTGCGCCGACATCGGCAACTCGCACACCACGCTCGGGCTGGTGCGCGAGGGCGAGGTGATCGCGCACTGGCGGGTGGCGACCGACGAGCGGCGCACGGCCGACGAGTGGTTCGTCCTGCTCGGCGGCCTGGTCGAGCGCAGCGGCGCCCCCTCCTTCGAGGGGATCGCGGTCTGCTCGACGGTCCCGGCCGTGCTCCACGAGTGGCGCGAGATGCTCGCCACCCACCACGCGGCGCTGCCCTCGGTCGTCGTCGAGCCGGGCGTGCGGACCGGCGTACCGGTCCTGATGGACAACCCGCGCGAGGTCGGCGCCGACCGGATCGTCAACGCGCTGGCCGCGGCGACCCTGTACGGCGGGCCGGCCATCGTCGTCGACTTCGGAACCGCGACCACCTTCGACGTGGTGAGCGCGCGCGGGGAGTACGTCGGCGGCGCGATCTCGCCCGGCATCGACATCTCCCTGGAGGCGCTGGGCCGGCGCGGCGCCCAGCTGCGCAAGGTCGAGCTGCTCCGGCCGCGCTCGGTGATCGCCAAGAACACCGTCGAGGCGCTGCAGTCCGGCATGCTCTACGGCTTCGCCAGCCAGGTCGACGGCATCGTCAACCGGATGATCGCCGAGCTCGGCGCCGACGCCGATGACGTCGACGTGATCGCCACCGGAGGCCTCGCGGTCGTGGTCGTCGACGAGTGCGCCAGCCTCACCGTGCACGAGCCGTGGCTCACCCTGCTGGGCCTGGAGCTGGTCTTCGAACGCAATCAGTAGGCTTGCGTCCCGTGACCGAGCAGCCGCACGTAGAGTCGCAGGACGACCATTCCGAGCAGGAGCAGGTACGCCGGGCCAAGCGACAGCGGCTGCTGGACAGCGGGATCGACCCGTACCCGGTCGCGGTTCCGCGCACGCACACGATCGACCAGGTCGTGACGGCGTACGACGCGGAGACGCTCGGCCCGGACGCCCACACCGGCGACGTCGTCTCGATCGCCGGCCGGGTGATGTTCCTGCGCAACACCGGCAAGCTCTGCTTCGCCCGGCTGCGCGCCGGCGACGGCGCCGAGATCCAGGCGATGCTCTCGCTGGCCGACCTCGGCGAGGAGGGGCTCGCGGAGTTCAAGGCCGAGGTCGACCTGGGTGACCTGATCTCCGTGACCGGCGAGGTGATCACCAGCCGTCGCGGCGAGCTCTCGGTGCAGGCCACCGGCTGGGCGATGGCCGCCAAGACGCTGCGCCCGCTGCCCAACGAGCACCGGCCGCTCTCCGACGAGGCGCGCATCCGGCTGCGGTACGTCGACATGATGCTGCGGCCCGAGCCGCGGGACATGGTGCGCACCAAGGCCACCGTGCTGCGCAGCCTGCGCGAGACGCTGCACCAGCGTGGGTACGTCGAGGTCGAGACGCCGATCCTGCAGCTGACCAACGGCGGCGCGGCCGCGCGTCCGTTCAAGACCCACCTCAACGCGCTGGACCAGCCGATGCTGCTGCGGATCGCGCTGGAGCTGGACCTCAAGCGCGCCCTGGTCGGCGGCGTCGACCAGGTCTACGAGATCGGCCGGACCTTCCGCAACGAGGGCCTGGACTCCACCCACGCGGCGGAGTTCTCGATGCTGGAGGCCTACCAGGCCTACGGCGACCAGTTCACGATGATGGAGCTCACCCGCGCGCTGGTGCTCGACGCCGCCCGCGCGGTCGGCCGGACCGTCGTGCCGGGACGCGACGGCAGCGAGATCGACCTGGAGGCCGAGTGGCGCCAGGCGGCCATCCACGACCTGGTCTCCGAGGCGCTCGGCGAGGAGGTCACGCCCCTGACGACGGCCGAGGAGCTGCGCGCCCACGCGGACCGTCGCGAGGTGGAGCTGAAGCCGGAGTGGGGGGCCGCGGAGATCCTGGTCGAGCTCTACGAGCAGCTCTGCGAGGACGACCTGATCCAGCCGACGTTCGTCATGGACTACCCGGCGGAGGTCAAGCCGCTGGCCAAGGCGCATCGCTCCAAGACGGGCATCAACGAGGCCTGGGATCTCATCATCAACGGCGTCGAGCTGGCGCCGGCGTACAGCGAGCTGAACGACCCGGTGGTCCAGCGCGAGCGGCTCGTGGCGCAGTCGCTGAGGGCCGCCGCGGGCGACCCGGAGGCCATGGAGCTCGACGAGGTCTTCCTCAAGGCCATGGAATACGGCATGCCTCCCGCGGGCGGAATGGGCCTGGGAATCGACCGGCTGATCATGCTGCTGACCGGCGCCGGGATTCGCGAGACGATTCTTTTCCCCCTCCTGCGCCCCGAATAGGCCCTCGATGTGGCTATGATTTCCGATATCCCACTGAATACGACTCGGAACGGATTCATCAAATGGCACAGAAGGTCAACATCGTCCTGGTGGACGACATCGACGGCAGCGAGGCGGAGGAGACGGTGAGCTTCGCCCTGGACGGCCGTGACTACGAGATCGATCTCAACTCCAAGAACGCCGGCAAGCTCCGCGACGCGCTGGCTCCCTACGTCGGTCACGCACGGCGCGCCTCCTCGGGCCGCCGTCGCTCGGCCCGCGGCAACAACAGCGGTCCGTCCCCCGCCGAGATCCGGGCCTGGGCCCGCGACAACGGCTACACCGTGCCGGACCGCGGCCGGGTCGCCGCCGAGGTCCGCGAGGCCTATCTCGCGGCACACTGAGCGGATTCTCGTCGACGCGCCTCCCTCGTCCCTCGGACGGGGGAGGCGCGGTTTCGCTCCGGGGTGGCAGCACGCCCTCGCGCCCTGGCTGAGGGTGGCGGGCGGGCGACAGATCAGGCATTCTCCTCGGTGATCCGCCACGCGCTGCCCGCTCCTGTCGTCTTCTCCTGGGAGCACGGTCTGGTCCAGCCGGGCCAGTGAGCGGCGGCTGAGCCTAGACTGACGGATCGGCGTCGGCAGGGGCGGGAGGTGTCGTCATGCGTCGTATCGGCAGCGTGCTGGTCGCGACCATGCTGGTGGTCACCCTGGCGGCGACCGTGCGAGCCTCGGCGGAGGCCGCCGGGAGCGGGGGGACCGTCGCGTCCGCCCCGGCACGCAAGGCCGCGAAGTGCCCCAGCGCGACGCACGAGTTCAAGCCCAAGCAGGCCGCGATCTCGAAGGTCGGCGGCTGGTTCCGGGTCTCGAAGGTCGGACGCACCCGCTCCGGCGAGATGGGCACCCCGCCGCTGAACTCCTCGGGCAAGTGGACCGTCGGGTGGTACCCCAGCCGCGGGCCGGGCACCCGCGCGGGCGCCGTGCCGCTCAACGCGCACACCTGGCCGAACGGCTCGGCTCTGGGCAACTCGATGCTGCGCAAGATGCGCAAGGGCAGCGTCATCTGGCTGCAGGGCGATGCCCGGGCCGCCTGCTACAAGGTCGTCAAGAAGGCGACGTACCCGCGCAACAAGGCCCCGCTGAAGAAGATCCTGGGCGCCTGGGGCAAGCCCCGGCTGACCATCACCGTCTGCTCGGGCAAGCGCCTGGGCGCGCGCAACTGGACCCACCGCACGGTCTGGTACGCCGTCCCGTACACCGGCAAGTTCAAGTAGGCGCCTCCGCCCGCTCGGAGCCCGCGTGGCGTCTCGACGTGTTCGCTGAGAGCGCTCTGCACATGTTCGCTGAGAGCGAAGGCGCGGTTCGGGCGGAACACGTAGGGTGGGATCAGGGTTGGACAGGCGTGCGGATCGTGCGTCCACGGCCCGCGGAGTCTGAGCAAGGAGTAGCCCATGTTCGAGCGGTTCACCGATCGAGCCCGACGTGTCGTCGTGCTGGCCCAGGAAGAGGCCCGCATGCTCTCGCACAACTACATCGGGACCGAGCACATCCTGCTCGGCCTGATCCACGAGGGCGACGGCATCGCGGCCAAGGCCCTGGAGAGCCTCGGGATCTCGCTCGAGGGCGTGCGCGCGCAGGTCGAGGAGATCATCGGCCAGGGGCAGCAGGCGCCGAGCGGTCACATCCCGTTCACCCCGCGCGCCAAGAAGGTCCTGGAGCTCTCCCTGCGCGAGGCGCTGCAGCTCGGCCACAACTACATCGGCACCGAGCACATCCTGCTCGGCCTGATCCGCGAGGGCGAGGGCGTGGCCGCCCAGGTGCTGCAGAAGCTCGGCGCCGACCTGAACCGCGTCCGCCAGCAGGTGATCCAGCTGCTCAGCGGCTACCAGGGCAAGGAGACCCAGACCGCCGGCACGGCCCCCGAGGCCGCGCCGTCCAGCAGCCTGGTGCTCGACCAGTTCGGCCGCAACTACACCCAGGCCGCCAAGGAGGGGAAGCTCGACCCGGTCATCGGGCGCGAGAAGGAGATCGAGCGGGTCATGCAGGTGCTGTCCCGCCGTACCAAGAACAACCCCGTCCTCATCGGCGAGCCCGGCGTCGGCAAGACCGCCTGCGTCGAGGGCCTGGCCCAGGCGATCGTGCGCGGCGACGTGCCCGAGACGCTCAAGGACAAGCAGATCTACAGCCTCGACCTCGGCGCCCTGGTCGCCGGGTCGCGCTACCGCGGTGACTTCGAGGAGCGGCTGAAGAAGGTCCTCAAGGAGATCAAGACCCGCGGCGACATCATCCTGTTCATCGACGAGCTGCACACGCTCGTCGGCGCGGGCGCCGCCGAGGGCGCGATCGACGCCGCCAGCATCCTCAAGCCGATGCTGGCCCGCGGCGAGCTGCAGACCATCGGCGCCACCACGCTGGACGAGTACCGCAAGCACCTGGAGAAGGACGCCGCGCTGGAGCGCCGCTTCCAGCCGATCCAGGTCCAGGAGCCCTCGATCGCGCACACGATCGAGATCCTCAAGGGCCTGCGCGACCGGTACGAAGCCCACCACCGGGTGACCATCACCGACGAGGCGCTGGTCTCCGCGGCGACGCTGGCCGACCGCTACGTCTCCGACCGGTTCCTCCCCGACAAGGCCATCGACCTCATCGACGAGGCCGGCTCGCGGCTGCGCATCCGCCGGATGACCGCTCCGCCCGACCTGCGCGAGTTCGACGACAAGATCACCGAGGTCCGCCGCCGCAAGGAGGGCGCGATCGACGGCCAGGACTTCGAGACCGCCGCGCGGCTGCGCGACGAGGAGAAGCAGTTGATCCTCGCCAAGGGCGAGCGGGAGAAGCAGTGGCGCGCCGGTGACATGGACGTCGTCGCCGAGGTCGACGAGGAGCTGATCGCCGAGGTGCTCGCCGTGGCGACCGGCATCCCGATCGTCAAGCTCTCCGAGGAGGAGTCGACCCGGCTGCTCAAGATGGAGGACGAGCTGCACAAGCGCGTCATCGGCCAGGAGGAGGCCGTCAAGGCGCTCAGCCGGGCGATCCGGCGTACCCGTGCGGGCCTGAAGGACCCCAAGCGTCCCGGCGGTTCGTTCATCTTCGCCGGCCCCTCGGGCGTCGGCAAGACGTGGCTGTCCAAGACGCTCGCGGAGTTCCTCTTCGGCGACGAGGACGCGCTGATCCAGCTCGACATGAGCGAGTTCTCCGAGAAGCACACCGTCTCGCGGCTGTTCGGCTCGCCTCCGGGATACGTCGGCTACGAAGAGGGCGGCCAGCTCACCGAGAAGGTCCGCCGCAAGCCGTTCTCGGTGGTGCTCTTCGACGAGGTGGAGAAGGCGCACCCGGACATCTTCAACAGCCTGCTGCAGATCCTGGAGGAGGGTCGTCTGACCGACTCCCAGGGCCGGGTGGTCGACTTCAAGAACACCGTCATCATCATGACCACCAACCTCGGCACCCGGGACATCTCCAAGGGCATCAGCCTGGGCTTCGGCAACGCCTCCGACGCCCTGGGCACCTACGAGAAGATGAAGTCCAAGGTCTCGGAGGAGCTCAAGCAGCACTTCCGCCCGGAGTTCCTCAACCGTGTCGACGAGATCATCGTGTTCCCGCCGCTGACGCAGGAGCAGATCGTGGCGATGGTGGACAACATGATCGCCGCGGTGGACCTGCGACTGCGCGACCGCGACATGACGATCGAGCTGACCCAGTCCGCCAAGGACCTGCTCGCCAAGCGGGGCTTCGACCCGGTGCTGGGCGCCCGTCCGCTGCGGCGCACGGTCCAGCGCGAGATCGAGGACGTGCTGGCCGAGAAGATGCTCTACGGCGAGGTCGGCCCGGGACAGATCGTCCTGGTCGACGTCGAGGGCGAGGGCACGGACGCGGCCTTCACGTTCGCCGGCACCCAGCGAGCCGAGCTGCCCGACGTCCCGCCGGTCGAGGTGACCGGCGAGGGCGAGGAAGCCGCCGTCTGATCCATCCGACGCTCGAGCCGCTCGTCACCTGGTGACGGGCGGCTCGAGTGCGTTCGGCCCGGCAGGAACCGTCCACAGGCCGCCTTTCGGCGGGGTTCTCCACAGATCCTCGCCACCCGATCGCGCCAGCCCAACCGTGTTGGCAAAGTCCTCGGCGTCAGTCACACTGAGGAGGTGGGGTGGATGGATCCCGATACCTGGGCCGTCATCAGCGCGGTCGCGGCGATGACGGCGCTGAGTCACGCCTGGATGATGCGCGCGCTCAAGGCCCAGACCGAGACGCTGCGGGCCGAGACCGCGGTCCTGCGGGCGGAGACCGCGGTGCTGCGAACTCAGATGGAGGCCGGCTTCGCGGCGGTCGATCAGCAGTTCGTTGCCGCGCGTGAGTGGACGGAGGCGCAGTTCGCGGCGGTGAGGGAGCACGTGGACGCCCGGTTCGACGCGGCGATGGCTCACACGGACGCTCGGTTCGACACGGCGACGACTCATACGGACGCTCGGTTCGAGGTCATCGGGACCCGGCTGGGTGGGCTGGAGAGGCAGGTCGGCGCTGTGGAAGACGACATGAGCCTGGTCAAGGCGCATCTGCTTGGAGTGATCCGGGCCGGCTGATCGTGCTGGCCGCGTGTGGGAGCTCAGCCCGGCAGCGCGTAGCGGTCGCCGGCGCGGACGACCAGGCCGTCCTCGAGGAGCGAGGCGAGGGCGCGGTCGCGCTGGACCGGGTCGTCCCAGACGGCGTCGAGCTGGTGCCGGGCGACGCTGTCGCCGCCGTCGCGGAGGACGGCCATCAGCCGGCCGCGGACCATGCGGTCGGTGCCGGCCCAGGCCTGGCCCCGGCGCGGTGGCCCGTCGTACGCCGGACGGCCGGCGGCCACCCAGGCACACCGGTCGAGGAGGGGACAGCGCTCGCAGGCCGGCGTGGCCGCCGTGCAGACCAGCGCGCCGAGCTCCATCACCGAGACCGCCCACAGCGCCGGCGCCTCCTCGGGGATCAGCGACTCCGCGCGCTCGCGCTCGCCCTTGGTCGGCGATGTGCCCGGGAGCTCCACGCCCTCGACCGCACGGGCCAGGACCCGGCGCACGTTGGTGTCCAGCACGACGTGCCGGCGGCCGAAGGCGAAGCTGACGATCGCCGCGGCGGTGTAGTCGCCGACCCCGGGCAGGGCCAGCAGCGCCTCGTAGGTGTCCGGCACCTCGCCATCGTGCCGGTCGACGATGGCGACGGCCGACGCATGCAGCCGCAGGGCGCGGCGCGGGTAGCCGAGTCGTCCCCACGCTCGGACCGCCTCGCCGCTGGGCGCCGCCGCGAGATCGGCCGGCTCCGGCCAGGCCGACATCCAGGCCTCCCAGACCGGGAGCACTCGCGCGACCGGCGTCTGCTGGAGCATGAACTCCGAGACCATCACGCCCCATGGGCTGGTCCCGGGCCGGCGCCAGGGCAGATCGCGAGCGTGGGCGGCGTACCAGGCGAGCACGGGCGCGACCAGCTCGTCTCTCTCCGGCGCACCCACGGGGCCACTGTAGGAGGGGCCGATCGGTGGTCGGGCGGCGAGGCGGCGTGAACCGCGACGGCAAGTTTCCTACGGTGGCCGCATGGCAGCGCAGGGACGGCCGATCGGGCGGCCGCAGGGACCCCTGCCGGCGCGTGTCTACTGGTTCCGGCGCGTCCTGGTGCTGGCCACGGTCCTGGCCCTGGTCTTCGCGGTGGCGCGGCTGATCGCCGGCGGTGGGGACGACCCGCCGGCCGCGGAGCATCGCGCCGAGCCGGCCGCGGTCCGCACGCCCGCGAGCGCGCCGAGCGAGAAGCCGAACCCGCAGCCCACGATGTTCGGGCCCGTGCCGGTCGCTCCGCCCACTTCGACCGGGGCGCCCCGGCAGACCGGGACCCCCGTGGTGCTCGCCCAGCCGACCGGACCGTGCACGGTCGACGAGATCACCGTGACGCCGTCGGTCGCCGAGCCGGTCGCCGGCGCTCCCATCGAGATCATCCTGCGGCTGACCGGCATCCGGCCGGCCTGCACCTTCGCCGTCTCCTCGCGCTCGATCGTGGTCAAGGTGACCTCGGGCAAGGACCGCATCTGGACCACCCAGGACTGCCGCCGCGCCGTCCCGCGCTCGACCGTGACCGTGCGCAGCACCGAGCCGGTGGAGGTGCCGGTGACCTGGTCGGGCCGCCGCTCCGACGCCGACTGCGGCCGCGCCACCGACTGGGCCATGCCCGGCTATTACCACGTGGCCGCCGCCGCCATCGGCTCCGAGCCGGCGGACGTCCAGGTGCGGCTGAGCGCCCCAGCCCCCGCGGTCGTTACCAAGACCGCCAAGCCGAAGAGCAAGAAGAAGCAGAAGGCGCAGGCTCAGAACCGCTGAATCCCACGGCTCGGGTAGATGGGTAGAATCGCCAGAAGGTAGATGTCTACCCATCGGAGCGATCGGTGAGCCTGAACATCAAGAACGAGCGAGTCCATGCCCTGGCGCGTGAGGCCGCTCGTGTGACCGGCAAGACGCAGACCGGGGCGATCGAGGAGGCGCTGGAGCGACTGCTCAGCGCCTACGGCACCGATCCGGCCGAGACCGATCGACGCCGGCGGCTCGACCTGATCCATGAGATCGCCCTGGCCTGGGAGCCGGCCGCCCCGGCGGATGAGCGAGTTCAGCAGGTCGAGGATCTCTACGACCCCGCCACCGGACTGCCGGCATGATCGTCGACTCCTCGGCTCTGGTCGCCATCCTGCGCAACGAGCCGGAGGCCGAGCGCTTCGCCGCCGTGCTGGTCGACAGCCCGAGCCGGGTCTCCGCGGCCAACTGGCTGGAGGCGGCGATGGTGGCGGACGGTGCCGGCTCACAGGTGGGCGCCCGCTTCGACCGCCTCGTCGAGGCGGCCGGCATCGCCGTCGAGCCGGTCACCGAGGAGCACGTGCGTCTCGCCCGCGCGGCCTTCCGCCGCTACGGCCGCGGGTCGGGCTCGCCGGCGCGGCTCAACTTCGGCGACTGCTTCGCCTATGCCCTCAGCGGCGCGACCGGTGAGCCGCTGCTCTTCAAGGGCGACGACTTCGCGCACACCGACGTGCTGCGGGCCGAGGCCTAGGAGCCGTCCGGATCAGACGAAGCGCTCGAGGATGCTGGACTCGGCGAGGCGGGAGAGGCCTTCGCGGACGCTGCGGGCGCGGAGCTCGCCGACACCCTCGACGATCTGGAGCTCCTCGACGCCGGCGGAGAGGAGCTTCTGGAGGGTGTCGAACTGCTCGATCAGCCGGTCGATGACCGGGCCGGGCAGGCGGGGGATGCGGGCGAGGAGGCGGAAGCCGCGCGGGGAGACGGCGCTCTCCAGGCTCTCCGGGCCGCCGAGCCCCATCGCCTTGGCGACGGCGGAGATGTCGACGAGGTCGGTGGAGGAGAGCGACTCCAGGTCGGCGAGCACGGCCTCGGCGGTGAGCTTGCGGCGCCGGGCCGGCAGGTAGTCGCGGACGACCAGCTCGCGCTCGGCGTCGACGCCGGTGACCAGCTCCTCCAGCTGCAGGGTGAGCAGGCGTCCGTCGGTGCCGAGCTCCAGGACGTAGGCCTCGATCTCCCGGGCGATCCGGGTGACCATCTCCAGCCGCTGGGCGACGACGGCGACGTCGCGGACGGTGACCAGGTCCTCGACCTCCAGCGCGGAGAGCGTGCTGGAGACCTCGTCGAGGCGGAGCTTGTAGCGCTCCAGGGTGGCCAGCGCCTGGTTGGCGCGGGAGAGGATCTGGGCCGAGGCCTCCAGCACGTGCCGGGTCTCGCCGACGTACGCCGCGATGATCTGCATCGACTGGGACACCGAGATCACCGGGTACCCGGTCTGCTTGGCGACCCGGTCCGCGGTGCGGTGCCGGGTGCCGGTCTCGTCGCTGTGGATGGTGTGGTCCGGCATCAGGTGCACGTTGGCGCGCAGGATGCGGGAGACGTCGCTGTCGATGACGATCGCGCCGTCCATCTTGGCCAGCTCGCGCAGTCCGGTGGCGGTGAACGGCACGTCCAGCGCGAAGCCGCCGGTCGAGATCGACTCGACCATGCGGTCGTTGCCCAGGACGATCAGGGCGCCGGTGCGGCCGCGGAGGATCCGCTCCAGCCCGTCGCGCAGCGGCGTGCCCGGCGCGATGCTGGCGAGGGTCGCGCGCAGGCGCTCGGCGTCCGGTGAGTCGTCTGGGGCGGCCACGATCACGAGTCTATCGACGCGGCGGCCCGCTCCGTGGTTCCCACCCGGTGGGCGAGCGGGGTACGCGAGACCTGCCCAGCGCCTCCCAGGGACCTGCCCAGGGACCTGCCCGGCGACCTGCCCAGCGACCTGCCCAGCGACCTGCCCAGCGACCTGCCCAGCGACCTGCCCAGCGACCTGCCCGGCGACCTGCTCAGTAGCGCGGCGAGGTCGCCTCGGACGGGCTCTGCGACCCGCTCTCTCCCAGCAGGCCGAGCAGCTCCAGGGCGGTGGTCACCTCGCCGACGTCGAGCACGCGCATGCCGTCGCGGACCCGGCTCTGGCCGGTGGACGCCTCGGCCTCGGCGGGCACGAGCGCCGAGCGGAAGCCCATCCGGCCGGCCTCGCCCAGCCGGACGGCGACGTCGCGGACCCGCCGCAGCTCACCGGAGAGGCCGAGCTCGCCGACCGCCACGACCTGACGGCCGAGCGGACGCTGGCGCAGGGCGGAGACCAGGGCCAGGGCGATGGCCAGGTCGTTGCTCGGGTCGGTCAGCCGGGCCCCGCCGACGCTGGAGACGAAGACGTCGTAGCCGCTCAGCCGGATCCGCGCGTGCTGCTGCAGGATCGCCAGGATCATCGCCACCCGGGAGGAGTCCACGCCGGAGGTGGTCCGTCGCGGGTGGTCGGACGCGGCCGGGGTGACCAGCGCCTGCACCTCGCCGAGCAGCGGGCGGCGGCCCTCCATGGTGACCGCCACGCACGTGCCCGGCACGGCTCCCCGGCGGATGTCCAGGAAGAGGCCGGAGGGATCGGTGATCGCGGTCAGTCCCTCGCCGGACAGGTCGAAGCAGCCGACCTCGTCCACGGGACCGAAGCGGTTCTTGACCGCGCGCACCATCCGCAGCCGCGAGGAGCGCTCGCCCTCGAAGTGCAGCACCACGTCGACCAGGTGCTCCAGCACCCGCGGCCCGGCGATCGAGCCGTCCTTGGTGACGTGGCCGACCAGCACCACGGTGATGTTGTGCAGCTTGGCCATCCGGATCAGCGCCCCGGCGACCTCCTTGACCTGGGAGACGCCGCCGGGGACGCCGTCGACGTCACCGGCGCTGATCGTCTGGATCGAGTCGATGACCAGCAGGGAGGGCCGGACCGCCTCCACGTGGCCGAGCACGGCGCCGAGGTCGGTCTCGGCGGCGAGGTAGAGCTCGTCCTGGATCCCGTCGGTCCGGTCGGCCCGCAGCCGCACCTGCGAGGCGGACTCCTCGCCGGTCAGATAGAGCGTGCGCTGGCCCATCGCGGCCGTCTCCGCGGCGACCTCCAGCAGCAGCGTCGACTTGCCCACGCCGGGCTCGCCCGCCAGCAGGATCGCCGCGCCCGGGACCAGGCCACCGCCGAGCACCCGGTCCAGCTCGGGCACGCCGCTGCTCCGGGCGTGGGAGTCCTCCGCGGGCACCTCGGCGATGGGCCGGGCCGGCTGGGTCACCGGGCCCGCGCCGACCCGGGTGGTGGCCACCGCGCGCTCGGCCACCGATCCCCACGCCTGGCACTCGCCGCAGCGGCCCACCCACTTCGCGGTCTCCCAGCCGCACTCCGTGCAGTGGTACGCCGAGCGGGACCGGGCCGTCTTCGAGCTGCTCTTCGCCATGAGTCGAACATACGTGCTACCGCCGACAGAACCGTCCAGGACACGGCACGCGCCGCTCGCAGTAGCATTGGATCGTTCCATCCGCCGCACGGGAGCGAGGAGCAGGGGTGAGTCCGAGCCGACGGTTGACCGAGCCGCACCCCACCCTGTCCACGGTCGCGGACCGGGCGGGCGTCTCGCGGCAGACCGTCTCCAACGCGCTGAACAACCCCGCGCTGCTCCGTCCCGACACCCTGGCCCGGGTCCAGGCGGTGATCGAGGAGCTCGGCTACACCCCGAACCGGGCGGCCCGGCAGTTGCGCACCAAGACCTCCCATCTGGTCGGCCTGCGCTTCGAGCCCGCGCAGGAGGGCACCAGCAACGCGCTGATGGACCGGTTCCTGCACACCCTGGTCGAGACGACCGCGCAGACCGGGCACCACGTGCTGCTCTTCTCCGGCGATCCCGACGATCCCCTGGACGGGTACGACGAGCTGCTGCGCTCCACCGCCGTCGACGCCTTCGTCATCACCGACACGTACGCCGGCACGCCGCAGGCCGACCTGCTGCGACGGGTGGGCGCGCCCTTCGTCACCTTCGGCCGGCCCTGGGACGACCCCGGCGCCACTCATCCCTGGGTGGACGTGGATGGCGCCCACGGCGGCCGGCTGGCCACCGAGCACCTGCTCGCGACGGGCCACCGCCGGGTCGCCTGGCTCGGCTGGGAGGAGAGCTCGCGGATCGGCGAGGACCGCCGCTCCGGCTGGCGGGCGGCGCTGACCGACGCCGGCGTGGACACCGACGGGCTCGGCGTGCGCATCACCGACAACGTCGACGCCGCGCGGATGGCCGCCCACCGCGTCCTGGACGACCCGGGCGTGACCGCCTTCGCCTGTGTCAGCGACACCATCGGGCTCGGCGTCCTGCACGCCTGCCATGAGCGCGGGCTGGTCCCCGGGCGCGACATCGGCGTGGTCGGCTTCGACGACTCCCTCGGCGCCCACGTCGCCTGGCCGGGCCTCTCCTCGGTCCGTCAGCCCCTGGAGCAGGTCGCGGTGGAGATCGTCGAGATCCTGCACACCGTGCTGTCGCTCAAGGCCGTCGAGCGTCCCGCGCGGATGCTCGAGCCCACCCTCGTCGTACGCCGCTCCAGCCGGCGCTGGGAGCCGTGAGCGGGCTCAGAACCCCCGCCACCACAGGTTGACCGCGTAGTCCACGCCGGTCAGCGACGGGTGCTCGTCGAGCACCTCCTCGGCGACGGCGGTCGGCAGCTCGATGCGTACGACGGCCTCGAAGTCGGCGCGCGAGTCGAAGGACCAGGCGATCTCGAGCCGCTCGCGCGACCAGCCATGGGAGGCCCAGAACGCCTCGACCGTGGGTGGATCGACGTTCGGGAACCCGCGCCGGAACCACTCGCCGAAGGTCGATCGCGCCGGGTCGTTGTCGATCACGAAGGCGATCCCGCCCGGCCGGACGACCCGGTCGAGCTCGGCCAGCCCGGGCTCGCAGCCAGGGCCGAAGAAGTAGGCCCAGCGGGCATGGACGACGTCGACCGACCCGTCGGGCAGGGGAAGCGCGGAGGCGCCGCCGTCCAGGACGCGCACGGTCGGCAGCCGGCGGGTCCGGCGCCGGGCGATCGCGGCCAGGGGAGGGTGCGGCTCGACGCCCGTCACGGTCGCGGCGTCGCGGGCCAGCAGGGGCAGGTGGTAGCCGGTGCCGCAGCCGATGTCGAGGACGTCGCGGCCGGTCCAGTCGCCCAGCGCGCGCATGGCCGACCACAGGACGCCGGCGCGGTCGCAGCCGGCGTTCTCCAGCTCGTAGGTCGCCGGGTCGTACCAGATGTTCGGGCTCGGCCGGACCGAGACGCCCGGCGAGACGGGACCGTGGCGCCCGTCAGATGCGGACGACGCCACCGGGGGTCAGGAACTGCGCGGCCACGACGCCGGGGGTGCCGTTGGGAGCGACCCACTCCACCTTGACGTCCTCTAGCGGCGCCTCGACGCTCTCGCCCAGCCAGTCGGACACGCGGGCCGGGTCGCCGGCGATCTCCAGTGCCTCCAGGGAGATCCGCCCGCTGGCGCCCCGCGAGGGGTGCTCGGACGGGTCGCTCTGCCACTGCACGAAGAACGGCAGCTGCGGGTCGGCCTGCAGGCCCTTGACGCCCAGCTGCTTCCAGAGGAGCTCGACGCCGTCGGGGCGGTGCCGGTTGCCGTTGACCGCCTCGCGGCCCAGGCGCTGCTCCAGCGGAGCGATGTCGTCGACGGCGACGACCCAGCCGAGCCAGCCGCCGCCGAGCTCGGAGCGTGCGCGGACGGCCTGGCCGAACGGGGCCTTGTCGGACGCCGGGTGGTCGAGCACCTCGACCAGCTCCAGGTAGGTGCCGCCGGTCAGCGGCAGGATCCGGTTGCGGGTGCCGAAGCGGGGGTGCACGCCGCCGTCCTGGAACTCCTCGCCCAGCTGCCGGGCGAGCCGGTCGGCAGTGGCAGCGAGTCCGTCAGGGCCGGCGGCGAAGACGAGGTGATCCAGACGCATGCGTCGATTGTGGCCCGGTCGGATTCCGGGCCGGACACCGGGGTCGTCCGAGCCGACCGGTTTCAACTACTCCGCTTCCGCTGCCCGGGCCGAGGCCGGGTGGACGGCCAGGGTGCTGCGCGAGCGCAGGTGCGTCTCGCAGGCGGCGGCCAGGACGTCGTACGCCGGCTGCCCCATCAGCGCGATCAGCTCGGTGGCGCTGGAGAGATAGACCGGCTCCGCGCCGACGTGCGCCTCGGTGTTGCCCGAGCAGTACCAGTCCAGGTCGTGGCCGCCGGGGCCCCATCCGGGCCGGTCGTACTCGCCGATGCTGATCTCCTGGCACGTCGTGCCGTCGGTCCGCTCGACCTCGCGGAAGGTACGCCGCAACGGCAGCTGCCAGCACACGTCCGGCTTGGTCTCGACGAAGTGGACGCCCTCGCGCAGCGCCAGCGCGTGCAGCGCGCAGCCGTAGCCTCCGGGGAACCCGCGGCCGTTGTGGAAGATGCAGGCGCCGTCGACGACCCGCGTCTTGCGCTCGCCGTCCTCGACCTCGGTCCAGCGCTTGCGGGAGAGCCGGCCGCCGGGGGTCAGCGCCTCCGAGCGCCGCTGCCACAGGCTGTCGTCGAGTCTCTCGACCCAGGCGGCGACGCGCTCCTCGTCCTCGCCGTCGGCGAAGTGGGCGCCGAGGGTGCAACAGCCCGCGTCCGGCGAGGTGGCGTAGATGCCTTGACAGCCCTGCCCGAAGATGCAGGTCCACCGCGAGGTGAGCCAGGTCAGGTCGCAGCGGTAGACCTGTCCCTCGTCGGCCGGATCGGTGAACTCCAGCCACGCGCGGGGGAATCCCAGCTCGACCTCAGGCACGCATAGAACCCTACGCGCAAGGGAAACGAGGTTCGTTGGGTAGCCTCGTCGTATGCGGCTGGGCGTGCTCGACATCGGCTCCAACACCGGGCATCTGCTCGTGGTCGACGCCCATGGCGGCGCCGCGCCGATGCCGGCCTCCTCGGTCAAGGAGCCGCTGCGGCTGGCCGAGCACCTCGACGCCACCGGGGCCGTCACCGACGCCGGGATCGCCGCGCTGGCGGCGTTCGTCTCGCGCGCGCTGGCGCTGGCGGAGGACAAGGGCTGCGAGGAGATCTGCTCCTTCGCCACCTCGGCGGTGCGCGAGGCCACCAACTCCGAGGAAGTGCTCGACCACGTCGAGCGGGAGACCGGCGTGCGCATCGAGGTGCTCTCCGGTGAGGACGAGGCCCGGCTGACCTTCCTCGCCGTACGCCGCTGGTTCGGCTGGTCCTCCGGCCGCCTGGGCGTCGTCGACATCGGCGGCGGCTCGCTGGAGATCGCCGCCGGCGCCGAGGAGGCGCCCGACGTCGCCTGGTCCCTGCCGCTGGGCGCGGGCCGCCTGACCCGGACGTACTTCCGCGATGGCCGCCCCGACGAGGAGACCCTGCGCGAGCTGCGCCGGCGCATCCGCGCGGACATCGCCCGCGAGGCCGGCTCGCTGTTGCGCCAGGGCCCGCTGGACCACGCGGTCGCCACCTCCAAGACGTTCCGCTCGCTCTCCCGGATCTGCGGCTCGGCGCCGTCCAGCGAGGGTCTCTACGTGCGCCGCATCCTTCCCGCCGCCGAGCTGGAGCGGTGGCTGCCCAAGCTGGTGGCGATGAGCCCCGAGGAGATCGCCGGCCTGCCGGGCGTCTCGCCCGAGCGCGCCCACCAGGTGGTGGCCGGCGCGTTCGTGGCCTCGGCGGTGATGGACATCTTCGAGCTCCCCGAGCTGGAGATCTGTCCCTGGGCCCTGCGCGAGGGCATCCTGCTGGAGCGCCTCGACAAGCTCAGCGTCCTGGGCTGAGGCGAGCTGCGATGGCTCCCTTGTTCGCCCTCTCCACCGCCTCGGTCTATCCCGAGTCGGTGGACCATGCCTTCGCGTACGCCGCGCGCCTGGGGTACGACGCCGTCGAGGTGATGGTCAGCATCGACTCGATCAGCCAGGACGTCGACAAGGTGCGCCGGCTGCGCGACTACCACGAGGTCCCGGTGTGCGCGATCCACGCGCCCTGCCTGCTGATCACCCAGCGGGTGTGGGGGACTGACCCGTGGGTGAAGCTGGAGATGAGCGCCGAGATGGCCCACGAGCTCGGCGCCGACGTGGTCGTGGTGCATCCGCCGTTCCGGTGGCAGCGCGAGTACGCCGCGGGCTTCGTCGAGGGGATCGCCCGGCTGGAGGAGCAGACCGGCCTGGCCTTCGCCGTGGAGAACATGTACCCCTGGCGGGCGACCTCGCGTCGGGAGATGGACGTCTACCAGCCGCACTGGGACCCCTCCAGCGAGAGCTACGCCAACACCACGATCGACCTCTCCCATGCCGCCACGGCCCGCAGCGACCCGATCGCGATGGCCCGCCGCCTGGGCGACCGGCTGCGGCACATCCACATGACCGACGGCAGCGGCTCGGCCAAGGACGAGCATCTGGTCCCGGGGCGCGGCACCCAGCCGTGCGGTGAGTTCCTGGAGCACCTGGCCGAGAACGACTTCGACGGCCACATCGTCATGGAGATCAACACCCGCAAGGCGGGCACGCCCGAGCAGCGCGAGGCCGACCTGCTCGCCTCGCTCGCCTTCGGCCGGCTGCACTTCGCCCGGACGACGGCGACGTGAGCGGGGGACCGTCCGGTGGGTGAGCGTGGGCGGCGGCCGGGGTCGCCGGACACCCGGGCCGCGATCCTGACCGCGGCGCGCGAGCTCTTCGCCGACCGCGGGTTCTCCGGCACGACGGTCCGCGCGATCGCCGCGAGCGCCGGCGTCGACCCGGCTCTCGTGCACCACTACTACGGCACGAAGGCCGACCTGCTGGTCGCGTCGCTGGAGCTCCCCGTCGATCCGCGCGAGGTGCTGGCCCCGGTCGCGGCGCAGGGGCCCGAGGGCGCGGGCGAGCGGCTGCTGACGACCTTCCTCTCCGTGTGGGACGACCCGGTGATCGGCGTACGGCTGCGTGGATTCGCCCGGCACGTGCTCGAGCCCGGCGCCGAGGCGATGATCCGCGAGGGCTTCCTGGGCGCGGTGATCCTGCCGCTGGGCGAGGCGATGGGCATCGACCAACCCGAGCGGCGGATGCCCCTGGTCGCCAGCCAGGTGATCGGGCTGGTGGTGATGCGCTACCTGCTCGAGGTCGAGCCGGTCGCCTCGATGCCGGCCGCCGACCTGGTCGCCACGGTCGGCCCGGCCCTGCAGCGCTATCTCACTGATCCCTTGCCGGCGACGGCGCCGGAGGAGTAGATTTCAACGCATGGTGAATAAGGCCGTCGACGTCCAGGGGCTGCGCGTGGTCCGCGGCGGCATCGAGGTGCTCCGCGAGGTCGGCTTCACCGTGCGCGCCGGCGAGGTCACCGGCCTGCTTGGGCCGTCCGGCAGCGGCAAGACCACGCTGATGCGCGCGATCGTCGGCGTCCAGCGGATCACCGGCGGCAGCGTGCGGGTGCTCGGCGAGCCCGCCGGCTCGGCGAGCCTGCGCAGCCGGATCGGCTACGTCACCCAGGCGCCCAGCGTGTACGACGACCTCACCGTGGCCGAGAACCTCTCCTTCTTCGGCGCCGTCCTCGGCGTGGACCACGGCCGCATCGGCGAGTGCCTGCGCACCGTCGACCTCGTCGGCTACCGCGACCAGGTCGTCCGGCGGCTCTCCGGCGGTGAGCGCTCCCGGGTCTCGCTCGCGGTGGCGCTGCTGCACGAGCCGGACGTGATCGTGCTCGACGAGCCGACCGTCGGCCTCGACCCGGTGCTGCGCCGCGACCTGTGGCGCACCTTCCACCGGCTCGCCGACGACGGCGCCGCCGTGCTCGTCTCCAGCCACGTGATGGACGAGGCGACGCGGTGCGACCGGCTGCTGCTCATGCGCGACGGCCGGATGATCGCCGACGAGACCCCGGCCGGGCTCCTGGAGGCGACCGGCGCCTCGGACATCGAGGCGGCCTTCCTCCAGATCGTCGAGCAGGCGGCGGAGAGGAGCGGACGATGACCCCGCGCATCACCTTCGCCGTCACCCGCAGGGTGCTCACCCAGCTGCGCCGCGACCACCGCACGCTGGCGATGCTGCTGATCCTGCCGACGATCATCATGACCCTGCTCTGGTGGATCTTCAGCGACCTGCCCGGCGAGGGCTTCGACCGGCTCGCGCCCGCCCTGCTCGCGCTGATCCCGTTCATCGTGATGTTCCTGGTCACCTCGGTGACCACGCTGCGCGAGCGCACCTCGGGCACGCTCGAGCGGCTGCTCGCGATGCCCACGGGCAAGGGCGACTTCGTCGTCGGCTACGCCATCGCCTTCGGTCTCGCGGCCGCCGTCCAGGCCGCCATCGCGGTCGCGGTGTGCCTGTGGCTGCTCGACCTGCAGGTGGCCGGGCCGGCCTGGATCCTGCTCGTCGTCGCGGTGATCGACGCGGTCCTGGGCAGCTCGCTGGGCCTCTTCGTCTCGGCGTTCGCGCGCACGGAGTTCCAGGCCGTCCAGTTCATGCCGGCGATCACCATCCCGCAGATCCTGCTGTGCGGGCTCTTCGTGGCGCGCGACCAGCTGCCCGACGTACTGCGCGTCCTCTCCGACTGGATGCCGCTCTCCTACGCCGTCGACGCGATGACCAAGGTCGCCACCGACACCGACCCGGCCCTGTGGGGCGACGTGGCGATCGTGGCCGCCTTCGTCGTGGCCGGTCTCGTGCTGGGCGCCCTCACCCTGCGCCGCACATCGGCCTGATCGGTGACCAACGGTCCTGGCGGGCGGGACCGGGCCGGGACAGGATGGTCGCGTAGGTTGGCCGAGCGGAGAGTCGAGGGGAGGGCGGATGCTGCGTCAGTCACTGCTGGTGCTCGCTCGCAGCGAGCAGATCAAGGAGCTGGTCACCCGGCTGCCGGTGAGCAGTGGGATCGTCGCCCGCTTCGTGCCCGGCGAGACGCTGGACGACGGCCTGCGGGCCACGGGCGAGCTGGCGGGCGCCGGGCTGCTGGTCACCCTGGACCACCTGGGCGAGGACACCCTCGACGAGGCGCAGGCCGAGGCGACCGTCACGGCGTACCTCGATCTCCTGGCCGAGCTGGACCGCCGCGGCCTCGCGCCGCACGCCGAGGTGAGCGTGAAGCTCAGCGCCATCGGCCAGGCGCTCCCAGGGGTCGGGGCCGGGCTGAGCCTGGCCAACGCGCGCCGGATCGCGGCCGCCGCCCGGGCCGCCGGCACCACAGTGACGCTGGACATGGAGGACCACACCACCACCGACCGCACGCTCGCCACGCTGCTCGCGCTGCGCGAGGAGTTCCCCGAGACCGGCGCGGTGCTCCAGGCGATGCTGCGGCGCACGGAGGACGACTGCCGGGCGCTGGCGTACGCCGGCTCGCGGGTGCGGCTCTGCAAGGGCGCGTACGACGAGCCGGCCGAGGTGGCCTACGTCCGCCGCCAGGAGATCGACGAGTCCTACGTGCGCTGCCTGAAGGTCCTCATGGAGGGCGAGGGCTACCCGATGATCGCCACCCACGACCCGCGGATGATCCGCATCGCGGCGGCGCTGGCGACCAGGCTGGACCGGTCCCCGGACAGCTACGAGCACCAGATGCTCTACGGCATCAGGCCGGAGGAGCAGCGCCGCATCGCCGCCACCGGCGTGCGGATGCGCGTCTACGTCCCGTACGGCGCGCAGTGGTACGGCTACCTGATGAGAAGGCTCGCGGAGCGGCCGGCCAACCTGACATTCTTCCTGCGTTCGCTGATCTCGAGGAAGTAGGCCCTTCAATGACAGTGGCGATCATCGGCGCCGGCGTGATGGGGGAGACGCTGCTCTCCGGCCTCATCCGCGGCGGGCGCGACGTGGCCGACCTCGTCGTCGTGGAGAAGCGGCCCGAGCGCGCCGAGGAGCTGCGCGAGAAGTACGCCGTGCGCGTGGTCGAGGACCTCGAGTCCGCCGCCAGCTCGGCGACCGTCGCCCTGGTGGTCAAGCCGCAGGACATGGCCGAGGTCCTCGCCGAGATCGCCCCGCACCTGCGGCCCGGGCAGCTGCTGGTGTCGCTGGCCGCGGGCATCACCACGGCGGCCATCGAGAGCCACATCCCCGACGGCGTGGCCGTCGTCCGGGTCATGCCGAACACCCCCGCCCTGGTCGACGAGGGCATGGCCGCGATCTCCCCGGGCACGCACTGCGACGAGACCCATCTGGCGATCGCCGAGGACCTGCTCTCCCAGACGGGCCGGGTGGTCCGGGTGCCGGAGAAGCAGCAGGACGCGGTCACGGCGATCTCCGGCTCCGGTCCGGCGTACCTCTTCTTCGTGGTGGAGTCGATGATCGAGGCCGGCGTGCACCTGGGCCTGCCGCGCTCCACCGCGACCGAGCTGGTCGTGCAGACCGTGGTCGGCTCGGCCAAGCTGCTGCGCGAGACCGGCGAGCACCCGACCGTGCTGCGCGAGCAGGTGACCTCCCCGGGCGGCACCACGGCGGCGGCGATCCGGGAGCTGGAGGACCACAAGGTGCGCGCGGCGTTCATCACGGCGATGGAGGCCGCCCGCGACCGCTCGAGCGAGCTCGCGCAGGGGATGCAGTGACACCCGGCGAGCCCGGCTGTGCCGATCGCTCCTGCGTGGTCTTCGACGAGTCCCTGACCGGCTACGACTTCGGGCCGCACCACCCGATGAGCCCGGTCCGCGTCGACCTCACGATGCGCCTGGCCCGTGCCCTCGGCACGGTGGGGCCGGGCGGCCTGACCCAGGTCCAGGCGCCGGACGCCACCGACGACGACCTGCTCACCGTCCACGACGCGGCCCTCATCGAGGCGGTCGAGCTCTCCAGCAAGGACCCCTCCCGGATCGCGCCGGCCTTCGGCCTGGGCACCGAGGACAACCCGACGTTCCCGAACATGCACCAGGCCGCGCGGCACGTGGTCGGCGCCAGCCTGGAGGCCGCGCGCCGGGTGTGGAGCGGCGAGATGATCCACGCGGCCAACGTCGCCGGCGGGCTGCACCACGCGATGCCGGACCGCGCCAGCGGCTTCTGCGTCTACAACGACGTGGCGGTGGCCATCACCTGGCTGCTGGCCAACGGCGCCAAGAAGGTGGCGTACGTCGACGTCGACGTGCACCACGGCGACGGCGTGGAGCGGATCTTCTACGACGACCCACGGGTGCTGACCATCTCGCTGCACGAGACCGGCCAGATGCTCTTCCCGGGCACCGGCTTCCCCGCGGACATCGGCGGGCCGGACGCGCTCGGCAGCGCGGTCAACCTGGCGCTGCCGCCGGGCACCTCCGACGCCGGCTGGCTGCGTGGCTTCCACGCGATCGTCCCGCCGCTGCTGCGTGCCTTCGCCCCGGACATCCTGGTGACCCAGCACGGCTGCGACTCCCACCGCGAGGACCCGCTGGCCCACCTGATGCTCACCGTCGACGGTCAGCGGGCCAGCTACCTGGCGCTGCACGACCTGGCCCACGAGGTCGCCGGCGGGCGCTGGGTCGCGGTCGGCGGCGGCGGGTACGCGATCGCCGACGTGGTGCCGCGGGCGTGGACGCATCTGCTCGGCATCGTCGGCGGGCGGCCGGTCGAGCCGGTGCTGGAGACGCCGCTGGACTGGCGCGAGGAGGTGGCCGAGCTGGTCGGCGTGCGCGCTCCGTCGCGGATGACCGACGGGCGCACCCCGGCGTACCGGGACTGGTCGGAGGGGTACGACCCGCAGACCTGGCTGGACCGCGCGATCCACGAGACCAGGGGCTCGGTCTTCCCCGAGCATGGCCTGGATCCGAGCGGGTACTAAAGGCTCTTCACAGCCCGTCGGCGGTCGTCCGAGCGCCCGATCCGACCCCCAACTGGTCTAGTGGTGGTCTAGTTCTCATGAGTGAGCCTGCGTATAACCCTTCCCCACCAGTCACACAGGCTCTATTCTCGCCTGAGCGTGTACGCGTGAGCTCCGGTGGGGAAGCCGGAGGGCGTGGCGCCAGAAAGTGCGGTGCGTGATGGGTTCGAACCTGTCCGGAGGCATCTCCGAGGTGAAGTTCCTGACGATCGCCGAGGTGGCCTCGGTGATGCGTGTGTCGAAGATGACGGTCTACCGTCTGGTGCACAGCGGCGAGCTGCCGGCGGTGCGCGTGGGACGGTCGTTCCGCGTCAGCGAGGACGACGTCGACGACTACCTGAAGAAGGCGTTCTACGACGCGGGCTGATCTCATTCCGTCGCTCGATTCGTCGCCGCTGCACGGCTGCCGATAGGCTGGGCCCCTTCCGGGGAGCAGTCGCTGGCTCCCGTCCCGTGCACAAGAAGGACACCCGTGGGTTCTGTCATCAAGAAGCGCCGCAAGCGCATGGCGAAGAAGAAGCACCGCAAGCTGTTGAAGAAGACGCGCGTCCAGCGTCGTCGTCTCGGCAAGTAGTCCCTCGCCAGGACCGGACATCCCCCCATGGGTCGGACCGTCCTCGTCACCGGGGTCTCGCGGGACCTCGGTCAGCGGTTCGCGCGCCAGCTCGCGCAGTCGCCTGAGGTAGGCCGGGTGATCGGCGTCGACGTGACGCCACCCCGGCGAGACCTCGGCGAGGTGTCCTTCGTCCGCGCCGACATCCGCAACCCGGTCATCGCCAAGGTGATCGTGCGCGAGCAGGTCGACACCGTGGTGCACATGAGCGTGCTCCCGGCAGGTGGCCCGGGCGCGGCGGCCGGCGGTCGCAGCGCCGCCAAGGAGTTCAACGTCATCGGGACGATGCAGCTCCTCGCCGCCTGCCAGCAGGCGCCCGACCTCGAGAACGTCGTGGTCAAGTCGAGCACGGCGGTCTACGGCTCCTCCAGCCGCGACCCGGCGATGTTCACCGAGGACATGAACGCCCGGCGGCTGGGCGGCGGGTTCCCCAAGGACGTCGCCGACGTCGAGGCCTATGTCCGCGGCTTCGCCCGCCGCCGGCCCGACGTACGCGTGACCACCCTGCGCACGGCGCACGCGGTCGGCCCCGGTCTCACCACGCCGCTGACCAACTACTTCCGGCTGCCGGTCATCCCCACGGTGCTGGGCTTCGACCCGCGGATGCAGTTCCTCGCCGACCGCGACCTCCTCGACGTGCTGGAGCACGCCACCCTGAGCGACGTGGCCGGCACCTTCAACGTGGCCGGCGACGGCGTGCTGATGCTCAGCCAGGCCATCCGGCGCCTCGGCCGGCCCTCGCTGCCGATGCCGTCGTTCGCGCTCGCCTCGGTGGGCTCGGCGGTCCGGCAGATGCGCCGCGCGGACTTCTCCCCCGAGCAGGTCGCCCTGCTCACCTACGGCCGCGGCGTGGACACCACCCGGATGCGCGAGGTGCTCGGCTTCCAGCCCTCGTGCACGACCGCGGAGGCGTTCACCGAGTTCGCGGCGTCGCTGGACCCCGGGCTCCTCTCCGAGCAGCGGGTGCGCGCCGTGGAGAGCGCGATCGCGGGCGCGGTGCTGAGCGGCTCGACCGACCGCGCGGCGGTGACAGGAGGCAGCCATGGGTGACGCCGAGATCATCCCGCTGGGCACTCGGGGCAAGCCCGGGCGCGGCACCGGCAGCGCCAAGCCGTCCAGCTCGGCCCGCAGCCTGGCCGGGGCGCGGTCCCGCAAGCGCGACCAGGCCGAGCCCGCCGAGGTGCCGGCCACCGACGAGGCGTCCGACCAGACCTCCGGGCAGATGTCCGGGCAGGCGGAGGGCGTCGAGCAGCCCGAGGCCGCCCAGCCGGCCGCGGAGCTCCCCGTCCGTCCCCCGGTGACCGCCGACCACCGCCACCCGACCCCGGGCATCCCGGCCGTGGACTGGCTGGCCGGCTTCACCGTCGCGGCCAAGGAGGTCTTCGGGGACAACTGGGAGCCGCGCCTGGCCGCCTTCCTCGCCTTCCTGCGCCGCCGGCTGACCGGCGACTACAGCGTCGACGAGTTCGGCTTCGACGAGGAGGTCACCCAGCACTTCCTGCTGGCCGCGTTGCGCCCGATCGCGCAGAAGTGGTTCCGCATCGAGGTGCGCGGGGTGGAGAACATCCCGGCCGAGGGGGGTGCCCTGGTGGTGGCCAACCACTCCGGGACCATCCCCGTGGACGGCCTGATGACCGCGGTGACGGTGCGCGACCACTCCGGCCGGTTCCTGCGTGCGCTCGGCGCCGACCTGGTCTTCCGCCTGCCGGTGGTCAGCGAGCTGGCCCGCAAGGGCGGCGCGACGCTGGCCTGCAACGAGGACGCCGAGCGGCTGCTGCGCGGCGGCGAGCTGGTGGCCGTATGGCCCGAGGGCTTCAAGGGCGTCGGCAAGCCCTACTCCGAGCGCTACAAGCTGCAGCGCTTCGGTCGCGGCGGCTTCGTCTCCGCGGCCATCCGCACCGGCGTGCCGATCATCCCCACCTCGATCGTGGGCGCGGAGGAGATCTACCCGCTGGTGGGCAACGTCCCCTCGCTGGCCCGGCTCCTGGGCGTGCCGTACATCCCGATCACGCCGTTCTTCCCGCTGCTCGGCCCGCTCGGCCTGGTGCCGCTGCCGTCGAAGTGGGTCATCGAGTTCGGCGAGCCGATCCGCACCGACTCCTACGACCGCGGCGCGGCCGACGACCCGATGCTGGTCTTCAACGTGACCGACCAGGTGCGCGAGACCATCCAGCAGACGCTCTACACGCTGCTGATGGACCGGTCCTCGGTCTTCGGCTGACCAGCCTCGACACGGCCTGACGGGTCGACCGGCCGCCGGCTACTTCTTGCCGAGCGAGGACTTGGCGCCGGTGGCGTTGCTCGCCCCGGTGCCCAGCAGGGCGTTGACCAGCGTGTCGACGGTGTTGGTGACCAGCCCGGTCAGCGGAGCCGTGAGGCCGGCGGTCATGCCGTCGATGATGCCGAGGGTCTGACCCACGCCGCTGGTGACGGCGTTGGTGACCGTCTTGATCGGCTGGGTCACCTGGTTGGCGACCTCGCTGTCGCCGAAGATGCCACCGGAGCTGCCGCCCGAGGCCTTGCCGCCGCCGCTCTTGGCGCCGTCCGTCCCGCCGATCGACGGGACCAGGCTGTTGGCCGTGACCGGCGGCGCCAGCGGCGTCGGGGCCTTCGGCAGCGTCTTGGCGACGTTCTGAGCGGCGTCGGCCAGCTCCTGGGCCGCGGTCGGCGCCTCCTGGGCCGGCGCGCTGCCGGCCTGCGGCTTCGGGATGCTGAGCAGGTCGGAGAGCGCCGAGGCGGACTCCAGGAGCGTGTTCGGGATCTCCAGCAGCGAGCTGCCGCAGACACCGCAGAGCGCGCTGGCCTGCTGGTCGATGTCGGCCAGCAGCGAGGCGGCGGACGCGAAGGCGTCCTGCGAGCCGGCCGGGGCCGCCTCGGACATCTCCTGCAGCTGGTCCATCTGGGTGGCGGCGAAGTCGCGCAGCTCGTTGAGGTCGGCGGAGTCGTCGTCGCGCTGGAAGGCGGTGAGGATCAGGTCCGAGCCCTTGGCGGCGCTGGTCTGGAAGTCCTCCAGGGCCTGGTTGATCTTGTCGGTCTTCTTGCCGGCCACGAGGCTGTTGACCTCGCGCAGCCGGGTGTCGGCCTGGCCGAGCAGGTCGTTGCCCTTGCCCTTGTCGCTGGGGTTCAGGGTGACCTTGGCGCTCTCCAGGCTGCGCTTGATCGGGTACAGCGTGTCTCCGGGCAGCGAGCCCTCCGCGGCGGCTGCCACGCCGGCGGAGCCGCCGACCAGGACGAAGGCGACCGCGACCGCGCCGAGACGGCGCTCGCGGCGGCGCGGACGGACCGGCTCGGCGGGAGCCCGCAGCGGGAGCACGGGAGCGAGCTCGGCGTCGGCGGGAAGGAGCAGTGTGTCCGCGGCGTCCATCAGCCGCGAGCGGAGGTCGGCGACGTACTCAGGGCGCGGTGTGACCGGGTCGTGCCGCTCCAGCAGCCCCACGCAGCCGGAGAGGTCGGCGTACCGGTCCGCGAGGTCCGGTCGGGACCCCTCGAGCACGCTCGCGAACTCCTCGGCCGCGCGACGGCTCGGCATCAACGGAGTCATGGTCTGTGTCCTGCTTCTCGGGAGGGAGTGTTCCGACGCCCCACGGGGGTGCTGCGGGAGTCGTCAACAGGGTCAAACGACGCACCCACCCGGGGGGTTACGCCGAAATGTCCAAATTTTCTGAATTCTCTCATCCGAGCTCACCAGCCGGCATGAGTTTCGCGAGGCTGCGGACGCCGCGGAGCTGCAATTGCTTGATCGCGCCGGTGCTCCGGCCGAGGATCTCGGCGGTCTCGGCGATGGAGAGGCCCTGCAGGAATCGCATGATCAGGCACTCGCGCTGCTCGGTCGGGAGCTCGCCCAGAGCCCGCAGCAGCGCCTCGTTGGTGAGCGCGGAGAGCACCTCGCCCTCGGGGCCCGCCGCGGTGGAGTCCAGCGTGCCCATGTCCTCGGTGGTCTGCTCGAGGCGGGTGCGCCCGGCCTTGAAGTGGTCCGCGGTGAGATTGCGGGCGATGGTCATCAGCCAGGCGCCGAAGTCCTTGCCCTGCCAGCGGAACGAGTGCATGCTGCGCAGCGCCCGGAAGAAGGTCTCCGCGGTGAGGTCCTCGGCCAGCGTCGTGGAGCCGACCCGGTAGTACAGGAAGCGGTAGACCGACGGCTGGTAGTGGTCGTAGAGCTGCCCGAAGGCCTCCTTGTCGCCACCGCGGGCGAGCTCGACCAGCGCGATCAGCCGGGCCGCGACGGCGGCGTCCTCGGCGGAGGAGGCGGCCAGGTCGGCGTCGCCGTGGCTGTTGGAGTGCTCGGAGTCTCCGGGGTGCGCGTCCACGTCGTCGTGGCCGGCCACCACCGACATCGCGGTGATCAGCGAGTCCGGGCGCAGCCACCAGGGCTCCGCGGGGGTGCCGGGCGTGGAGAGGGCGAGACGGGGGCCGGTCGTGAGCCGGTCGGCGGCGATGACGTCGGCGAGGGCGTGGCGCAGCACGGCCAAGCCGCGTGCGAGCTCCCCACCCATGGTCATCTGATACCGCTCCCCTCCCAGCTCCCCCAAGCCGGGTCCTCCTGAACAATAACCCGTGAACCCGAGTAACACAGTAAAACGCGCGAAACGGGCATGCCAACCCTTCCGGGCATCCGCGCTAGACCGCTACTGGAACACGTTCTCATCATCGGAGGGGCCCTGAGAACCCCTCGGGATGTGAGAAAGGACCGGCTCAGCCGCGCCGGTCCGCGTCGCCGGACTCGAGGATCCGGCGGCGCAGCGCCGCGGCGGCGGCGAGCCCGCCGGCCGCCGCGCCGCCCGCCGCAGCCGCGATCAGCCCGGCGCGGGCCGCCTTGCGGCCGGTGCGGTAGTCGCGGATCCGCCAGCCCTGCTCCCGGGCGTGCTCGCGCAGCCGCGAGTCCGGGTTGATCGCGCACGGGTCGCCGACCAGGGAGAGCATCGGCAGGTCGTTGTAGGAGTCCGAGTACGCCGAGCAGCGGGCCAGGTCCAGCCCCTCGCGCTGTGCCAGGGCGATGATCGCCTCCCGCTTGGCCGGTCCGTGCAGCATCTCGCCGACCAGCCGCCCGGTGTAGACGCCGTTGATGTGCTCGGCGACCGTGCCCAGCGCCCCGGTCAGGCCCAGTCGCCGCGCGATGATCGAGGCGATCTCGATCGGCGCCGCGGTCACCAGCCAGACCCGCTGACCCTGGTCCAGGTGGAGCTGGGCCAGCGCGCGGGTGCCCGGCCAGATCCGATGGGCCATCGCCTCGTCGAAGATCTCCTCGCCCAGGGACTCCAGCTCCTCCACGGTGTGGCCGGCGATGAAGGCGAGGGCCGAGGAGCGGGCCTCCTCCATGTGCTCGGGGTCCTCGACGCCGGCCACGCGGAAGTAGGCCTGCTTCCAGGCGGCGCCGAGGATGTCGCGGGTGCTGAAGAAGCGCCGGCGGTAGAGGCCCTTGGCGAGGTGGAAGATCGAGGCGCCCTGCATCACGGTGTTGTCGACGTCGAAGAACGCCGCCGCCCCTGGATCGCCGGCGACCGACAGGCTGCTCTCCACCTCGGCCACCGCGGCGGCGGCCTCGCCGGCCAGCTGGGAGCGGCGTCGCAGGTTCACCTGCCGGCGAGGGTGAGGGGCGTTCACGCAGTCAGGGTAGTCACCGGGCGGCGTACGGCTCCACCGTCGACACCGCTGCTGTGCGAGACTCCACGGATGGAGTCCAACGTCGCCGACCTCCTGGCGCGCGCGGCTCGCGTCGAACCGGACCGCATCGCCCTCTCCGAGGCCGCCACCGGGCGCTCGGTCACCTGGGCCGCCCTGGACCGCCTGGCCGACCAGGTCGCCTACGGTCTCGTCGGCGCCGGCCTGGTCGCCGGCTACCGCGTGATGATCGCGACCGGCAACCGGATCGAGTTCGTCGCCGCCTACCTCGGCGCGCTGCGGGCCCGCCTGGTCGTGGTGCCGGTCAACCCGCGCGGCGCCACCGGCGAGTACGTCCGGATGCTCGTCGACTCCGGCGCCCGGATGGTCGTCGCGGACGAGTCGACGATCGACACCGTGCGCGCGGCGGCCGACGGCGTCGCCGAGGCGCTCGAGGCGGGCGGCCACGACGGGCTCGTCCGGCCGCGGCTGCTCGGGATCGGCACCGCCCCGGAGTCCGGCGAGCACTCCTGGGACGACCTGATGTCCGCCCCCGAGGTCGAGCTGCCGGCCAGCATGGACCCCGAGGCGCTGGCGGTGCTGCTCTACACCAGCGGCACGTCGGGCCGTCCCCGCGGCGCGATGCTCAGCCACCGGGCGCTGCTGGCCAACATCGAGCAGGTGGCCGCCGTCGAGCCGCCGATGATCACCGGTCGCGACGTGGTGCTCGGCGTGCTGCCGCTCTTCCATGTCTACGGCCTCAACGCCGTGCTCGGCCAGGTGCTGCGCCAGCACGCCCGGCTGGTCCTGGTCGACGGCTTCGACCCCGAGGGCTCGCTGGACATCATCGAGGACGAGGCGGTCTCGGTCGCACCCGTCGCGCCGCCGGTCTTCGCCCACTGGATGCAGGTGCCCTCGCTGGAGGAGCGCCTCGGACCCGTGCGGCTCGCGCTCAGCGGCTCGGCGCCGCTCTCCCCGGACCTGGTGGAGGCGTTCGTCGCCCGCACCGGGATCGCCGTCCACCAGGGCTACGGCCTGACCGAGGCCGCGCCGGTGGTCACCTCGACCTTGTGCGGGACCCTGGGCGACGACCCGGAGGCCCCCGCCGACCTGCGCAGCGTGGGCGCCGCCCTGCCGGGCGTGGAGATCCGGCTCATCGATGAGGATGGCGAGGAGCCGGACGACGAGGACGGCGGAGAGATCTGGATCCGCGGCGACAACCTCTTCTCCGGCTACTGGCCCGACGGCGTCGACGGCCCCGACGAGTCCGGCTGGTGGCCGACCGGCGACGTGGGCTACCTCGACGACGCGGGCCGGCTCTTCCTGGTCGACCGGGTCAAGGAGCTGGTCATCGTCTCCGGCTTCAACGTCTACCCCAGCGAGGTCGAGGAGGTGATCGCCGAGCTCGACGACGTCGCCGAGGCGGCGGTCATCGGCACCGAGGACGAGCTGGCGGGGGAGGCCGTGGTCGCGTACGTCGTACCGGCGCCGGGCGCCGACGTGCAGGGCCTGGCCGACCGGGTGCTGGCGCACTGCGAGTCGCGCCTGGCGCGGTTCAAGCACCCGTCGGTGGTGCACGTCGTCGACGAGCTGCCCTACACGGTCACCGGCAAGGTGCAGAAGGGCCGGCTGCGTGCCACCGAGCGGCGCCGGGCGCTGGGGCTGCTGGAGTGAGCGCGCGGGTCACCCTCTACTCGCGGCCGGGGTGTCACCTCTGCGACGACGCCCGCGAGGTCATCGCCCGGGTCTGCGCCGAGGTCGGCACGACGTACGACGAGGTGGACATCACCACGAGTCCCGAGCTACTGCGCGCGTACGCCGAGCAGATCCCGGTCACTCTCGTGGACGGACGCCAGCACGACTTCTGGCGGGTCGACGAGAGCCGTCTCCGGGCGGCGCTCGGCCGCAGCTGACGGCGCCGTGAGGGGTCGCGTCCCAGACCCCGGTGAGTGGTCAATGTCTCAGTTGTGCTAGGTCGCGGGCTCTCAGTTTGTTCTCACGTTCACAAACTCTTAGGGTGATCGGGCTGTCCGCTTTGGCGAGGTCTCGTCAGCAGGGACCGGAGCGGGCTGGTGAAAGAGCTGACCGTTGAGCCCTACCCGTATCCCCGAGGCGACTGTCGCGCGCCTCCCGGTCTACCTTCGGGCGCTCAATTCACTCCTGGACTCGGGGATCCCGACCTGTTCCAGCGAGGAGCTGGCGGCCGCCGCCGGCGTCAACAGCGCCAAGCTGCGCAAGGACCTCTCCCACCTCGGCTCCTACGGCACCCGGGGCGTCGGGTACGACGTGGAGTACCTGCGCTACCAGATCTCCCGTGAGATCGGCCTGACCCAGGACTGGCCGGTCGTCATCGTCGGGATCGGCAACCTGGGGCACGCGCTGGCGAACTACTCCGGGTTCAGCTCCCGCGGCTTCCGCACCGTCGCGCTGCTCGACGCCGACGAGCGCCGGCAGGGCGAGGAGGTCGCCGGCCTGGTGATCCGGCCCTTCTCCGAGCTGGAGGCGATCGTCAGCGAGCACGGCGTGGCCATCGGCGTCGTGGCCACGCCCGCCTCGGCCGCGCAGTCGGTCTGCGACCGGATGATCGGCGCCGGCATCCGCAGCATCCTCAACTTCGCCCCGACCGTGCTCAACGTCCCCGAGGGCGTCGACGTCCGGATGGTCGACCTCTCCAGCGAGCTGCAGATCCTCGCCTACCACGAGCAGCGCAAGGGCGCCGGCAGTGCCGAGGTCGTGGCCTGATGAGTGTTCTCGTGGTCGGCATCTCCCACAACTCCGCGCCGGTGTCGCTGCTGGACAAGGTCGCGCGCGACGCGGCGGGCGCCCACAAGCTGGCCCTCGACGTGGCCGACAGCGAGCACGTGGGCGAGGCGACCGTGCTGGCGACCTGCAACCGGCTCGAGGTGTACGCCGCCGTCGACCGCTTCCACGGCAGCGTCGAGGCGATCTCGCGGATGGTGGTCTCCCCGGCCGGCGCCTCGCCGGACGCGCTGGTCCCGCACCTGTACGTCCACTACGACGACGGCGCGGTCTCCCACCTGTTCAACGTCGCCGCCGGCCTGGACTCGATGGCCCTCGGCGAGAGCCAGATCCTCGGCCAGGCGCGCGAGGCGCTCCGCCTCGGCCAGGAGCTGGGCACTGTCGGACCCTCGCTGAACACGCTGTTCCAGCAGGCGCTCCGCGTCGGCAAGCGCGCCCACGCGGAGACCGACATCGACCGCGCCGCGCCGTCGCTGGTCACCGCGGCCCTGGAGCGCGCCCGCCGCCGGCTGGGCAGTCTGGAGCAGTCCCGCGTCGTCGTGATCGGCGCCGGCTCGATGGCGGCCCTCGCGGTCGCCACGGCCTCCCGCTCCGGCGCCGGCTCGGTCGTGGTCGCGAACCGGACCCTGGTCAACGCCGAGCGTCTCGCCGATCAGTACGCCGCCCGCGCGATCCCGCTCGAGGGAGTCGAGGCCGCCCTCGGCCAGGCCGATCTGGTCATCTGCTGCACCGGCGCCGCCGGCACCGTGCTCGACGCCCCCACGCTCCGCCACGCCCGCGCCGGCGTGGCCGACCCCGAGGCGCGGCCGCTCGCGGTGGTCGACCTGGCGCTGCCCCACGACGTCAGCCCGGAGGTGGCCGAGGAGCCCGGCGTCGAGCTGATCGACCTGGCGACGCTGGCCGGCGACCTGGAGCGTGCCGGCGAGCGCACCGAGGTGAGCGCCGTACGCGCGATCATCGCCGAGGAGCTGAGCTCCTTCCTGGCCGCCCGTCGCTCGGCGAGCGTCACCCCGACCGTGGTGGCGCTGCGCTCGATGGCGACCGGCGTCGTGGAGGGGGAGCTGGAGCGGCTGGCCAGCCGGCTGCCGGACCTCGACCCCGCGGCCCGCGCCGAGATCGAGGCCGCCGTACGCCGCGTCGCCGACAAGCTGCTGCACCAGCCCACCGTCCGGGTCAAGGAGCTGGCGGGGGAGGCCGGCGCGATCTCGTACGCCGCCGCCCTGGCCGAGCTGTTCGCCCTCGACCCCGACGCCGTCGACGCGGTCACCCGGCCCGAGAGGGGCGAGGCATGAGCGTCCTGCGACTCGGCACCCGTGCCTCCGCCCTCGCCCAGGCCCAGTCCGGCCTGGTCGCCGAGCGGCTCGCCGCGGCCACCGGCGAGGAGATCGTGCTGGTCCCGGTCTCGACCGAGGGCGACGTGTCCACGGCTCCCCTGGAGACCCTGGGGGGCACCGGCGTCTTCGTCAGCGCCCTGCGCGAGGCCCTGCTCGCCGGCGAGGTCGACCTGGCCGTGCACTCCCTCAAGGACCTGCCCACCGCTCCCGCGGAGGGGATCGAGCTGGCCGCCGTGCCGCCGCGCGAGGACCCCCGCGATGTGGTGATCGCCCGCGACGGCCTCACCCTCGGCGAGCTGCCCCCCGGCGCCAAGGTCGGCACCGGCTCGCCCCGGCGCGTGGCCCAGATCGCCGCGCTCGGCCTGGGCGTGGAGCTGGTCGGGCTGCGCGGCAACGTCGGCACCCGCATCGGCAAGGTGGCCTCCGGCGAGCTCGACGCCGTCGTCCTGGCCCGCGCCGGCCTGTCCCGGCTGGAGCGGCTGGACGAGATCACCGAGGTGCTCGACCCGATCCAGGTGCTCCCGGCGCCCGGGCAGGGCGCCCTGGCCGTCGAGTGCCGCTCGGCCGACGCCGAGCTGGCCGAGCGGCTGCGCGAGGCCCTGGACGACCCGGCGACCCGCGCGGCCGTCACCTGCGAGCGCGTGGTCCTCGCCGAGCTGGAGGCCGGTTGCTCGGCCCCGGTCGGCGCCCTGGCCGAGGTGGTCGAGGGCGACGACGGCGAGGAGCTGTGGATCCGTGCCGTGGCGCTCTCCACCGACGGTGTCCTCGCTGTACGCCGCTCCGCCTCCGGCCCCCTCGACGACCCGGCCGGCTTGGGCCGGTCCCTCGCCGGAGAGATGCTGGCCGATGGGGCCGGCGAGCTCCTCGGTGAGGCACCCGAGTTCTCTGACCCGTCTGACCAGCAGCACCCAGCAAGAAGGCAACCGTGACCAAGATGGCTTCTCCAACCGCATCCAGCACCGCCTCGTCGGCCCGTCCGACCAGGTGGGTCTCGTTCGTGGGCGCCGGCCCCGGCGATCCGGGACTGCTCACCCTGCGCGCCGCCGACCTCCTCAGGTCCGCCGAGATCGTGGTGACCGAGCTGCCCGAGCACGCCGCGATGGTGCGCGCCCTGCTCGGCCTGCCCGAGCCGGCGGCCGACGCCGATCCCGACGAGACGCCCGCCGAGGGCCCGCTCTTCGTCGACGGCGGCTTCGGCGAGGACGGCCAGCCGCTCACCCACGCGGTCCGGGCCAAGGTCGTGGTCAAGCAGGCCAAGACCGGCCGTCGCGTGGTCCGGCTGATGGCCGGTGACCCGTTCCTCTACGCCTCGGGCCCGGAGGAGGCGCAGGCGTGCGCCAAGGCCGGCATCGGCTTCGAGATCGTCCCCGGCGTCTCCTCGGTCAACGCGGTCCCCGGCTACGCCGGCATCCCGCTGACGACCAAGAACCACCGCGAGGTCACCGTCGTCTCCTGCAGCGGCGCGAGCATCGACTGGGCGGCGTACGCCGACCGGCCGACGCTGGTGCTGCTCTCCGCGGTCGGCAGCATCGCCGAGATCGCTCGTGAGCTGGTCGCCGCGGGCCGTGACGCGGCCACTCCGGTGTCGATGACCCAGACCGGCACGGTCACCTCGCAGCGCACGCTGGTCTCCACCCTGGCCGACATCGCCGCCGACGCCCGCGCGGCCAAGATCGCCGCGCCGGCGGTCACCGTCGTCGGCCCGGTCGTCGAGCTGCGCGACAGCCTGTCGTGGTTCGAGAACAAGCCGCTCTTCGGCTGGCGGGTGCTGGTGCCGCGCACCAAGTCCCAGGCCGGCTCGCTCTCGGGACGGCTGCGCGGCTACGGCGCGGAGCCGGAGGAGGTCCCGACCATCTCCGTCGAGCCGCCGCGCAACCCGCAGCAGATGGACAAGGCCGTGCGCGGCCTGGTCGAGGGCCGCTACGAGTGGATCGCCTTCACCTCGGTCAACGCGGTCCGCGCGGTCCGGGAGAAGTTCGAGGAGTACGGCCTGGACGCCCGCGCGTTCTCCGGCCTCAAGATCGCCGCGGTCGGGGACAAGACCGCCGAGTCGCTGCTGGAGTGGGGCCTGCGGGCCGACCTGGTGCCGAGCGGTGAGCAGTCCGCCCGCGGCCTGCTCGAGGACTGGCCGCCGTACGACGAGGTGCTGGACCCGATCAACCGGGTCTTCCTCCCGCGCGCGGACATCGCCACCGAGACCCTGGTCGCCGGCCTGATCGACCTGGGCTGGGAGGTCGATGACGTGACGGCGTACCGCACCGTGCGCGCCGCCCCGCCGCCGGCGCCGACCCGCGAGGCGATCAAGTCCGGCAAGTTCGACGCGGTCGTCTTCACCTCCTCCTCGACGGTGCGCAACCTGGTCGGCATCGCCGGCAAGCCGCACGCCTCGACGATCATCGCCACCATCGGCCCGGCCACCGCCAAGACGGCGGAGGAGCACGGCCTGCGGGTGGACGTGATGGCGAGCAACCCGTCCGCGGAGGAGCTGGCCGACGCGCTGGCCGAGTTCGGCGCCGCGCGCCGGGCGGAGATGGTCGAGGCCGGTCAGCCGGTGACCAAGCCGTCCGAGCGACGCCCGGCGAGCCGGCGGAGGGCCAGCTCGCGGTGAGCCCCCACCGGGAAGCGCGCTGGCCGGAGGTGCGTCCGCGCCGCCTGCGGCGCACTCCCGGGCTGCGCCGGCTGGTCGCCGAGACCGACGTGGCGCCGCGCCACCTGGTGCTCCCGCTCTTCGTGCGCGAGGGCGCCGGCGAGCCGGTGCCGATCGGCTCGATGCCGGGCGTCGTCCAGCACACCCGGGAGACGCTGAAGAAGGCCGCGTCCGCGGCCGTCGAGGCGGGCCTGGGCGGCGTGATGCTCTTCGGTGTGCCGGAGACCAAGGACGCCACCGGCAGCGGCGCGATCGACCCGCACGGCATCCTCAACCTGGCGATCACCGATGTCGTGGCCGAGGTCGGCGACGAGCTGGCGGTGATGTCGGACCTGTGCCTGGACGAGTTCACCGACCACGGGCACTGCGGCGTGCTGGACGCCGACGGTCAGGTCGACAACGACCGCACCCTGGAGCTGTACGCCGAGATGGCGGTGGCCCAGGCGGCAGCGGGCGTGGACCTGGTCAGCCCGAGCGGGATGATGGACGGCCAGGTCGCCGCCATCCGGGCCGCGCTCGACGGCGAGCAGCACACCGGCGTCGGCATCCTGGCGTACGCCGCGAAGTACGCCTCCGCCTTCTACGGGCCCTTCCGCGAGGCCGTGGACTCCTCGCTGACCGGCGACCGGCGTACCTATCAGCAGGACCCCGCCAACCGCCGCGAGGGCGTGCGTGAGGCGCTGCTGGACGTCGCCGAGGGCGCCGACGTGGTGATGGTCAAGCCGGCCATGGGCTACCTCGACGTGCTGGCCGACGTCCGCGCCGCCGTGGACGTGCCGGTGGCGGCGTACAACGTCTCGGGGGAGTACTCGATGGTCGAGGCCGCCGCCGCGCGCGGCTGGATCGACCGGGAGGCGGCGATCGTGGAGACGCTGACCGCCATCCGCCGGGCGGGCGCCGACGTGGTGCTCAGCTACTGGGCGCTCGACGCGGTGCCGCTGCTCGGTCGCTGAGCCGGTCTCGGCGTACCCCGGACACAACAGAGCCCCCGTCGTCCGACGGGGGCTCCGCTGCGTCCGAAGAGTGGTCTCCTATCCGAGACCGAGGAACTTCAAGATGCCGGTGATGCCGCTGAGCGGTCCGAGGATGCCCTGGGCCTGCTGCTCGGTCTTGCCCTGGATCTTGGCCGCGCACTTCTCGCCGGCCTTCGGGGCGATCGTCTTGATGATCGTGCCCAGCACCGGGAGCTGGCTCATGCAGAAGCCGAGCGCCGCGGAGAAGGTGTCCAGGGTCTCCACGACCGGCGTGGTGATCGGCTCGACCGCCTTGGTGATCGGCTCGGTCACCGTCTGCACGGCCTTGGTGATGGTCTCGGTCGCCTGCTTGATCGGGTCCTTCTTCACCGGCGTCGCGGGGACCTCGACGGGCTTGCTGCCGCCGGTGCTGCCGCCCGGGTCGGTGGTCACCGGAGCCAGCGGCGAGGACGCCGCCGGGGCGGTCGGGTTGGTCTTGGCGCGGACCTTGGCCTTGTGCTTCTTGGACTTGATCGCCGAGGTGTAGCTCGGCGTGAAGACGGTGCCGCCGTAGGTGCCCGACGGGATCGCGGTGTAGTCGCCCTGGCTGTAGGCCTCCATGATCCGCAGCACCAGGTCGACGTACGCCCGGCTGTGGTTGTAGCGGAAGACCGCGGCCTCCTGGCCGGCGCGCGCGGAGAGGTCGTCCTTGCCGGAGCAGAGGTAGACCGCCGAGGCGAGCGAGGCGTCGTCGACGTCCTGCGGGTTGCGCTGGCCGTCGCCGTCGGCGTCGACCTTGACCGCCGACCAGGTCGACGGGATGAACTGCATCGGGCCCACCGCGCGGTCGTAGACCGCGTCCTGGTCGAGCTGTCCGGCGTCGGTGTCCATGATCACCTGGGTGCCGTTCTTGCCGTCCAGGACCGGGCCGAAGACGCCGGGACGGCTCACGCCGTCGGTGTCGAGCGTGTTGCCGCCGTACTGACCGTGGTTGGACTCGACCCGTCCGATCGCGGCGAGGAGCTCCCACGGGATGTTGCAGGTGGAGTCGGCGGCGTTGATGATCTGCGCGCCGCGCTGGTAGGCCGACAGGGCGGCCGAGGGGATGCCGTTGGTCGAGGCGGCGGAGACGACCGCGTCCTCGGAGCCGACCGGGACGGCCGGGGCGATGGTGCCGGGCACGGGCACGCTGGCCGGGGCCTTGATCGCCTGGGACGGCACGGTGGTGCCGTCAGGGAGATCGGAGGCGGCCTGGCTGCCGGAGGCCGTGGCGGACTGGACGTTGGCGATGCTGGCGGTCCAGGCGGCGGAGAGCAGTGCCAACGGCACCAGCGTCGCCGCCTTCATCTTGCGGCCCATCGGCTTGGTGGACATGTGTGAGTCTCCCCTGTTGTTCCCCTGACACTGCCCGGCTAGGCCGGACATCCCACTCGATCCAACGAGCGTGTCGTCATTCGGTCACGTCATGCGGTGGGAAATGCCCGATCCATCCCCCGGAAGTACCTGTGAAACGGAGTACGCCCCAGAGTATGACGCGAGAACGGGCGACGACAATTCTCGAGTTACCCAGGGACGCTCCCGGCCATGCCTCGGAGCGGGGGCGGACCGGGCCGGGAGCGAGTCCGGAGCGGCCCGCGGGAGGCGGTGGCCCGCGGGTTGGCGCGGTCGGAGACAATGCCGGGGTGTCCCCGATCAGCCCGAACGACAGCACCTCCGCTGGCGTCTCCGCGGCTGCCGGCGCCTCCGCCTCCGAGAACCTGTTCTACCGCGCGAAAGCGGTCACTCCGGGCGGCGTGAACTCTCCCGTGCGGGCGTTCGCGGCGGTGGGCGGGACGCCCCGGTTCATGGCCTCCGGAGAGGGCGCCTGGCTGACCGACGTGGACGGGAGCCGGTACGTCGACCTGGTCTGCTCGTGGGGCCCGATGCTGCTCGGTCACGCGCATCCAGTGGTCCAGACAGATGTGCTTGCGGCGGTCGCCCGCGGCACGTCGTACGGCACCCCGACGGCCACCGAGGTGGAGCTCGCCGAGGAGATCGTGGCCCGCACCCCGATCGAGCGGGTCCGGCTGGTCAGCTCGGGCACCGAGGCCACCATGTCGGCGATCCGGCTGGCCCGCGGCTTCACCGGCCGCGAGGTCGTGGTGAAGTTCGCCGGCTGCTACCACGGGCACGTCGACGCGCTGCTCGCCCAGGCCGGGTCCGGCCTCGCCACCCACGGCATCCCCGGCACGCCCGGAGTGCCCGAGGCGGCGACGGCGGCCACGATCGTGCTCCCCTACAACGACCGGGCCGCGGTCGAGCGGGTCTTCGCCGAGCGGGGGAGCGAGATCGCCTGCCTGATCACCGAGGCCGCCCCCGGCAACATGGGCGTGGTCCCGCCCGAGCCCGGGTTCAACGGCTTCCTCGCCGAGATCTGCCGGCGTCACGGCGCGCTCTTCGTCTCCGACGAGGTGATGACCGGCTTCCGGGTCACCCGCCAGGGTCAGTGGGGACTCGACGGCGCGGTCGAGGGCTGGACGCCGGACCTGATGACCTTCGGCAAGGTGATGGGCGGCGGGCTGCCCGCCGCGGCCTTCGGCGGCCGGGCCGACGTCATGGGGATGCTCTCGCCGGAGGGGCCGGTCTACCAGGCGGGCACGCTCTCGGGGAACCCCGTCGCCACCGCCGCCGGGCTGGCCACGCTCCGGCTCGCCACCGAGGAGATGTACGCCGGGATCGGCCGCACCGCCGCGACGATCGCCGGCGCCGCCGCCGAGGCGCTGACCGCGGCCGGCGTACCCCACCGGGTGCAGGCCACGGGGACCATGTTCAGCGTCTTCTTCACCGACACCCCGGTGCGCGACTACGCCACCGCCCAGACCCAGGACACGGCCGCCTTCGCGGCGTTCTTCCACGCCATGCTCGACCGCGGCGTCTACCTCCCGCCCAGCGCCTACGAGGCCTGGTTCGTCTCCTCCGCCCACGACGACCACGCCGTCCAGCACGTGCTGGACGCGCTGCCGGCCGCCGCTCGAGCCGCGGCCGCCACCCCGAAGGGATCCCGATGACCACGACCGTCCACCTGCTGCGCCACGGCGAGGTCTACAACCCGCAGGGGATCCTCTACGGCCGGGCGCCCGGCTTCTTCCTCTCCGACCGCGGCGAGGCGATGGCCGAGCGGGTGGCGCGGCGCATCGGCGGGCGCGACATCGTCCACCTCGTGGCCTCGCCGCTGGAGCGCGCCCAGCAGACGGCCACCCCGCTGGCCGCCGTCCGCGGCGTCGACATCGTCACCGACGAGCGGGTCATCGAGTCGAGCAACATCTTCGAGGGCCGGCCGTTCTCCGTCGGCGACGGCGTGCTGCGCCGGCCGTCCGCCTGGCGGCACCTCTGGAACCCCCTCAAGCCCTCCTGGGGCGAGCCGTACGCCGAGCTGGCCGCGCGCATGTGGGCCGCGGTCCTCGACGCGCGCGCCGTCGCGGAGGGCCACGAGGCGGTGATCGTCTCCCACCAGCTGCCGATCTGGATCTGCCGGCTGCACGCCGAGGGGCGCCGCTTCTGGCACGACCCGCGCAAGCGGCAGTGCACGCTGTGCAGCCTGACCTCGCTGGAGTTCGACGGCGAGCAGCTGGTCGGCGTCTCCTACTCCGAGCCGGTCGGCGACATGATCCCCGAGGCCGAGCGCCGCGCGGCGTTCTCCTCGGGCACCGGCTTCGAGGAGCCCAACGACCTCGCGGCGCAGCCGGGCTCCCAGCCCGACGCCACGCCCGGGACGGACGCCGACTGACGCAGATGGCCCCCCTGTCCCGGCTCCTTCCCCTGCTGCTCGCGCTGCCCCTGCTGGTCGCGTGCGGGCCCGGCTTCGCCTCCGGCGGCGACCAGGGGTACGTCGACGCCACCGGTCTGATCACCCGGATCCCCGAGGCCGAGCGGAAGAAGCCCGGCGCCGTCGAGGGCGAGAGCCTGGAGGGCGAGCCGCTCTCCCTGGCGTCGTACGCCGGCAAGACGGTGGTCGTCAACGTCTGGGGCTCCTGGTGCCCGCCGTGCCGCGCCGAGGCCGGTGACCTCGCGGACGCCTCCCGGGAGCTGGCCGCCGACGGGGTGGTCTTCCTCGGGATCAACACCCGTGACGCCAGCGTCGAGAAGCCGCTGGCCTTCGAGCGCAAGCGCGGGGTGCCGTACCCCTCGATCTTCGACCCCGGCGGCCGCACGCTGCTGGCCTTCCGCGGGCTGGTCCGGCCGAGCGTGTTGATCCCGACCACCATCGTCATCGACGAGCAGGGCCGGGTCGCGGCGACGATCATCAACCGGATCCCGAGTCGCCGGACGCTGGTGGACCTGGTGCACGACGTACAGAGCGGAGCGGGCCAGTGATCGCGCTGGCCGCCGACGACTGGTTCCGCGAGACCGTCTTCACCGGGACGCTGCTGCTGGCGATCCCGGTGGCGCTGCTGGCCGGGCTGGTCTCCTTCTTCTCGCCGTGCGTGGTGCCGCTGCTGCCCGGCTACCTCTCCTATGCCACCGGTCTCTCCGGCGCCGACCTGCAGGCCTCCGGTGGCCAGGGGCACCGCGGCCGGCTGCTGGCCGGGTCGCTGCTCTTCGTGCTCGGCTTCTCCTTCGTCTTCATCTCCTACGGCGCGCTCTTCGGCGCGGTCGGGGACTGGCTCTTCGAGTACCGCCGCCAGCTCACCGTCGTCCTGGGCGCGCTCACCATCCTGCTCGGCCTGGTCTTCCTCGGCGCGGTCCCGTGGCTGCAGGGCGACCTGCGCTACCACCGCGTGCCGGCGGTCGGGCTGGCCTTCGCGCCGGTGCTCGGCCTGCTCTTCGGGATCGGCTGGACGCCGTGCATCGGCCCGACCCTGGGCGGGATTCTGGCGCTGTCGGGCCAGGAGGCGAGTGCCGGGCGCGGCGCCCTGCTGGGGCTGATCTACTGCCTCGGTCTCGGCATCCCCTTCATCGTCGCGGCGCTGGCCTACCGTCGGATGCTCGGCGCGATCGGGTGGGTACGCCGGCACCAGCGCTGGGTCACCCGGTTCGGCGGGCTGATGCTCGTCGTGGTCGGCCTGATGCTGGTCACCGGCTGGTGGGACTACCTGGTCGGCGAGCTGCAGGAGTGGTTCTTCCCTGGTTTCACGGCAGGCATCTGATGGCCGGGAATGGTGTGGTGACGGTTGTGGTGTCCCCGGGCTGCGTCTTGGTAGGCATCTGATGGACGAGGAGATGTCCGGCTCCGGCCGCGATGCCCCGGCCGGCCCTGCCCCACTGGCCCCGCTGGCGTTCGCGCGGTGGGCCTGGCGGCAGCTCACCTCGATGCGGACCGCGCTCATCCTGTTGTTCCTGCTCGCCCTGGCCGCCGTACCCGGCTCGGTCGTGCCCCAGCGCGACGTCGACGCGCAGCGGCTCGCGAACTGGCAGGACAAGCACCCCACGCTGACCCCGATCTACGACCGGCTCGGACTCTTCAACGTCTACGACTCGGTCTGGTTCTCGGCGATCTACCTGCTGCTGATGGTCTCGCTGGTGGGCTGCATCCTCCCGCGTACCCGCGTCTACTGGCGCGCGCTGCGGGCCAGGCCGCCGCGGGCGCCGCGCCGGCTCGAGCGACTGCCCGAGCACCGCTCGTTCACCACCGACCAGGACGTCCTCGCCCGGGTCCCGGCGGCGCTGCGCCGCTACCGCACCGAGACGACTACCGGGGTCGAGGTCACCGACATCGCCGCCGAGCGGGGCAAGCTGCGCGAGGCGGGCAACCTGGTCTTCCACCTCTCCATCCTGGTCGTGCTGGCCGGCTTCGCGGCGGGTTCGATGCTCGGCTACAAGGGCGGCGTGATCGTGGTGGAGGGGACCACCTTCGCCGACTCGCTCGCGCAGTACGACGACTTCAGCCCCGGCGCCCTCTTCGACCCCGAGCGGCTCGGCGGCTTCTCCTTCACCGTCACCGACTTCGACGTCGACTTCATCCTCAAGGGTCGCGACGCCGGCAAGGCGCACAAGTTCTCGGCCGGGCTGGACTACCGCACGGCCGCGGAGGGTCCGGAGCAGCACACCCGGATCGAGGTCAACCACCCGCTGAACATCGACGGCACCAAGATCTACCTGATCGGCCACGGCTACGCCCCGCACCTGACCGTCCGCGACGGCAGCGGCGACGTGGTCTTCTCCGAGCCGGTGGTCTTCCTGCCCGAGGACACCAGCTTCCGCTCCTTCGGCGTGATCAAGGTGCCCGACACCAGCGGGGACCAGCTCGGCTTCGAGGGCGAGTTCTACCCGACGTACGCCTTCATCAAGGGCAAGAACGGCGGGCCCTTCTCGGCGTTCCCCGACGCCAAGAACCCGGCCCTGTCGATGCTCGCCTACCGCGGTGACCTCGGCATGGACACCGGTACGTCGCAGTCGGTGTACGCGCTGGACAAGAAGGGCCTGAAGCCGATCCTCAAGGCCGACGGCAAGCCGTTGCGGGTGGACCTGATGCTCGGGCAGACGATGACGCTGCCCGACGGTCTGGGCACGATCAGCTTCGACGGGATGAGCCGGTTCGTGAAGCTGCAGATCAGCAGCAGCCCCGGTGACTACGTGGCGCTCGGCGGCGTCGTACTCGCCCTGATCGGCCTGCTCGGCTCGCTGTTCATCCGTCCGCGGCGGGTCTGGGTCCGGGTACGCCGGGCCGACGGACGTACGCTCGTCGAGGTCGCCGGCCTCGACCGCACCTCCGGTGGCGACCTCGCCGCCGAGATCGACTCCGTGGTGGCGGCCCTGGGCGGGCCCGCCGCCGACACCGACAACGCATCTGAGAAGGACCGGACATGACCCACGACCAGTTCGAGGTGCTCAGCAACCAGGCCGTCGCGGTCTGCGCGGCGTTCTACTTCCTGGCGTTCCTCGCGCACCTGGCCGCGTGGGCGTCGGGCCGCACGCCTCGGTCCGCCGCCGCGAGCGAGCTGGCGTCGGTGTCGGCCTCGGCAGCTGGCGCGGACGTCCTGGTGGGTGCCGCGGGTGCGGCCTCGGACGTCTCAGGTGGCTCGGACGTCCCAGCGGGCTCGGTCGGCTCGGTCGGCTCGGATGCCTCGCAGATCGAGGAGGAGCGCGAGGAGCGGCGCGGACGGTTCGACCGGATCGGGGTCGTGCTCACCGTCGTCGCCGCCGGCCTCCACCTGCTCGCCGTGGTCACCCGCGGCCTCGCCGCCGACCCGGTGCGCGTGCCCTGGGGCAACATGTACGAGTTCACCCTCACCGCGACCTTCGTGGTGACGCTGGTCTACCTGACGCTCTATCGCCGCTACCGGCTGGACTGGCTCGCGCCCGTCGTCACCGGCTTCGTGCTGGTCGTGCTGATGGTCGATGTGCTGATCCTCTACGACCAGGTCGGCAAGCTCCCCGACTCGCTCCAGTCGCCGTGGCTGGTGATCCACGTGATCGCCGCGATCGTCGCCACCGGCGCCTTCACCGTCGGCGGCATGTGCTCGGCGCTCTACCTCATCAAGGAGCGCTGGCTCTCCCGTCACCCCGACGCGGCCTCCGGCGACGGCTACCTGGCCCGCGTGCCCGGCCTGGACTCCCTGGACCGCCTGGCCTACCGGATGCACGCCTTCGCCTTCCCGGTGTGGACCTTCGCCGCCCTCATCGCCGGCCCGATCTGGGCCCAGGCCGCCTGGGGCCGCTACTGGGGCTGGGACCCCAAGGAGGTCTGGGCCTTCATCACCTGGGTCGTCTACGCCGCCTACCTCCACGCCCGCGCCACCGCCGGCTGGCGCGGCCGCTCCGCCGCCATCATCGCCCTCGTCGGCCTCGCCACCCTCTGGTTCAACTTCGTCGGCATCAACTTCTTCTTCGGCTCCGGCAGCCAGCACTCCTACGCCCTCGAGGTCCTCTCCCGCTCCGCCGGGTAGCAGTCGATCAACGGGGAGGATTGCAGTCACCCAGTGACTGGGATCCTCCCTCGTCAACCCCGTCACCGGCCGCTTCTTGAGCCGCGACCCCGTCGAGGGCGGCAACGACAACACCTAGACTTGCCCCGCCGATCGCATCGACATCTTCGATCGCCTCGATCTCTGCTTACGTTTCGGTGGATGGGATACAGGTCGACTCTCGACTCCCGTATCAATAGCTGCCAGCGTGTATGGCTATGGTTGTGACCTCCGTGGCGACGAAGAAATTCGGCGCCTATGTTCGTAAAGAAGATAAGTTCGCTGGGCTAGACTAAGTATGTTCCAGCGCGATCGGTTCAAGAATCCCGCGACCGACTGCACGATTCGCGTAGTTGTCAATCCTTGGCCGGAGGTGGTGCTCATATGGTCGAGAATAGAGATGGTCTCTCCGGGACAAGCAAGCAGGGGGTGGCCACCCCAAGGCAGCGCGCATTGGCCCTTGATAAGGCCGGCGGCCGTCGCCTTCCTGTCTTTGGATTCGGACTACCATTGGCGGCCGGTGTCCGCGAAGTGGCGGCACTGCAAAGTTCGACCAACACGTCCGAATTGCGACATAGTCTCGCTCTACTCGCAATCATCGCCTTATTGGCGGGACTGTTCGCAATGCGTTATGTCAACTGGGGTGCGGACTGCTCACGGAAAGCGATGAGGCTTTGGGGATGGGCTGTCCGAAATCTATGGTGGATGGCTTGGATCGTTTTCGCACTTGCCAATGTAGAGTTCGACTAGATGACATGGCCACCTCGACAGCACAGGAAGAATGCAGATCTCGGCGATCCGTGGCGTGATAGGTAGGGTTAAAGGATGACCACGAACGAGCACGAAGAAGAAGTGGTGGCGACGCCGGATCTGTCGAGCGACTTCGAGTTGCCGTTCTGGGCCCATCGAGTGATCGGCGCACTTACCGTGGTCGGGCTCTTCTGGTGGTGGCCCTTCGATGGTGGGCGGCCGGGCATGGCGGAGTCCGTTGGCTACTTCGTCATCGCCGCATTGGTGGTTGAGACTCAGGTCCAGATCAGCAATGGCAGGATTCCGAGGACCATCCGGAGACTTCGGCGGGCACGGAACGCTGGTGACGAGGAGAGCTGAGTGCTGGTGCGGCTGCTCGGCGGTCGCGCCGTGAGGATGTCGGATGTCAGATCGGCGGACTCCCACGTCGTCGTGTTCCGGCCCGCGGTGTTCGAGGGTCTGGTGCTTCCGGCGATCGGAGCATCCGCGTTCGTCTGGATCGGCATCTATCAGCTGACGATGCAAGCGACCTCGGAGCGGCTCATCGGTGCTGTCTGCATCTTGGTGGGAGCGATGTACCCATGGTTCATGACGGCCAGAGTGCGTCTGGCTGTGGGCGACAACCTCGTTGTGGTGCGGAACCCGTTCAGGTCGACCGTGATCAGACTGGAGGAGATATCCGACGTTCAGCCCGAGTACGAAGGGCTCAAGATCAGGACCGCGGACGGGCGCAGCGTCACCGCCCTCGCAGTTCAGCGGTGGAATCTCTCCCTCTTCCTCGGCCGCCGCTCCCGAGCGGACCAGGTGGCAGACCTGATCAGGAAGCGTCGAGATGAGAATGGAAGGTCTGCGTGATGGGTGGCAACAACTGCCGCCGCGCGGCCAACAGGCTTCCCGTGGCACCCTTGTCTTCTTTCGACCATAGGCCCAGCGAGAGCCTGTGAGGGGCCAAGATCGTGGACATTCAGCACCGCCCGCTTCCGAGCACGGTCTGGTCGGGGCCAGCCTCTTCTCGGATCCGTAGGTTCGCTGCGTGGCGCAGAAGCACGATGAGCGACCAGTTGAAGATGGGCATGGTCCTGCTGTTCTGTCCGTTTCCGGTAGGTGTGGTCGTCGCAATCGTGCGAAGAGATCTGGCGACCGGACTAGTCGCGCCTTCGTTTGGCTTGGGTGCGATCTTCCTCTTCCTTTTCACGCCGGTCGCGATATTGAACTCGTTCAGACGCCATCGCCGCCAACCGTGAAAGCTGGCCGCCGGCGGAGTTGCACGAGGTGGCGGCGGCGTACATGTCTAACGATGTGACAGTTCGGGAGCCTTTCTTGGAACGCCGCGGTTACATAGGAAGTCGACAATGTGAATCAAAGAGTTCCGCGGCCGCCGGCTACGCTCGCCACCACGCCAAGCGCGGAGCCCCCGGGAAGTCACTCAAGGACTAGGCTACTCAAGGAGTCAGCTTGTCTCGGATTGTTGGTGCCACTGGAAGACGGTCAGGGTTAGGGGTAAGGGTGGCGGCATCGGCAGCCCTCGAGGGAGGGCTCTGACCACATGGTGACCTCTCCAGAGATACTGCGGCGCCTTGCAGAACGACTCGCAAGTTCGATACCACGCCCGGCAGATGACTCCCCAAACGACGTTTGGGAGTGGTGGATGCAAGCGACCGAACTTGACTCGACGATCGGAGGCTGGCTTGTCGCCGCCGTCTCTGAAGGTCGCGTGAATCCACTTGAGGTGGTAGCGGCGCGGCAAGAAGTGCTCCGACACCCTGAGTGGCGTGAAGCGATCAGCGAGAGGTACGACCTGCTCATTGAGGCCCTGACTGCGTTGGCAGAGTTGTAACTAGTCAACATCTTGGTTCACAACATCTGCGGGGCTGGCTGCGGGCAGGGCGAACAACTGGGTCGACAGGTCAATCCTACGGTCTCTGGAGAGTCGTTCTTGGTCGAAAGCTGGCGCCTTGTGATTCGCTGTGCAGAAGGAAAGCTGGGGGCGAAGGCAGGCCCGCTTCGGTGGCGGGACAGGTAGGGCAGAGGGCGTGACCGCGAACGAGACGAAGAACTAGTGGGAGGTATCGGACTTGTCGAGTGAGCCTGAATACCCTGTCTGGGCCTATCGAGCGCTCGGTGCCCTTTCTGCAGTTGGGGTGTTGTGGTGGTGGCCCTTCGATGGTGGGCGGCCAGGTCCGGCGGGGTACGTCGGCCTATTCGCCGCCGGCGTCCTGGGACTTGAGATCCAGATTCAGCTCAGCAACGGCCGGATTCCAAGGATCATCCGGAGGCTCCGTCGGGCCCGGAACGCTGGTCGCGAGGAGAGCTGAGCGCGTTGCGCGGCTGCTCGGTTGCCGCGCCAATGAGGATGTCGGATGTCAGATCGGCGGCCTCCCACGTCGTCCGTCTCCGGCCCGCGGTGTTCGAGGGTCTGGTGCTCCCGGCGATCGGAACCCGTTCAGATCGACCGCAATCCGGCTGGCAGCCCCCTCGACTGAACGGCTCACCTCGCGGCGCCGTTGCCAGAATGTGATCTAGACATTGTTGCCTTTGTCGTCACGTTGGGTTTGACTCTGCGGACTCGTTCGGGCGAGGTCTTGTCGGCGAACGCAGGAATGGACGTGGGGACTGTGGGTGCGTGGGGTTTGTCTTGGCCTGTCCGGATGGTCGGTGCGGGTGTTCTGGCGGTGTTGTTGTCGCTGGTGTTGGCGATGACCTCAGGCTTCGATGCTGCTGCCGCGGCGCGGCCGGGCGCTCTCGAGGTGGGCGAGGCTGATCGGGATGCGAAGGATCCTGAGGAGGCCGAGGACTCCGACGACGACGGCATCGTCGAGCGCCCGGATGCGGTGTCCGCCTCGGTGACGGCCCAGTTGCTGGGCAAGCCGGTGGAGGATCTGTCGGCGCGCACGGAGACTCTTCGGCGGTTGGTGAATCCTGATGGCACCTTTACCGATGAGATGACGAGTGCCGCGGTGCGGGTTCAAGACGAGGAGTCTGGTGAGTGGGAACCGGTGAGCTACGACCTGGTGGAGACGCCCGATGGCGATTTCGAGCCGGAGGCCTCGGCTGCCGATGTCACGGTGGGCGGCGGCGGGTCCAAGGAAGCGGTGGATGTCGGCTTCGACGACGGGTCGTCGTTGGCGGTGCGGTGGCCGGCGAAGCTGCCGGAGCCGGTGATCGAGGGTGGCATCGCGACGTACCGGGTCTCGGAGGCCGCTGATCTGGTGGTCACGATGACCGGTAGTGGCGCCACGACGCATCTGCGGTTGAACGAGCGGCCGGCAGAGGACGACCCGGTCTTCGATTTCTTGCTGCGGGCCGATGAGCTGGGGATCAAGGAGACCGCTTCGGGTGGTCTGAAGGTGACCGATGGCGGCAAGCAGGTGGGGATGGTGTCCTCGCTGGTGGCCTATGACGCTCAGCGCGATGATGCCGGCATCCCGACCAATGTGGTGTCGTTGGAGTCGGATCTGTCGGCCGGGGTGGAGAAGGCCGCAGGCACCGATCATGTGCTGTCGCTGCGGGCTCCTGAGGGATTCCTCGATGACCCGGACACGCAGTACCCGGTGACCATCGACCCGGACATCGCGGCGTTGACGTTCGCTCAGGACACCTGGGTGCGCCAAGGGATGAGTGCGGTGCAGGGCGCGAAGCCGCAGGTGGTGGTGGGCCGTCAGGCGACTGATACGAACACGAACTATGGGATCGCGTTCATGCAGTGGTCGAATGCCCAGATCGCCGGGAAGACGGTCACCAACGCGACGCTGAAGCTGTATCAGTACCACGCCGGTTCGTGTGATTCGCGGTCGATGACGATCTACCCGACCTGGAGTGCATGGAACGAGGCGAACACCACGTGGACGAACAAGCCGACCCAGGCCAGTGGGACCGGCACGAACGTGACCTTGTCGGGCAACTACGGGCGCGCGGGTTGCGCGGCGGGCGATGCGTTCGTCACCGCGAATCTGACGCTGATGGCGCAGAAGTGGGGATTCGGGCCGTCGAACGGCGGGTTCGCCAACTACGGGATCGCGATGTGGCCGGGCTCGTTGACCGACGCGACCTATGAGAAGGCGTTCTGCTCCTCTGAGCCCCTGGCCGGCAACACTTGTGGCTCGGCGACGAAGGTGCCGGTGCTCTCGGTCACCTACAACGGTCCGCCCAATGCGGCCACGGTCCCGACCCCGGCGGTGGGCACGCCGATGAGGACCTGGCAGGGCGTCAACTACGTGGCCTCGACCAAGCCGCGTTGGCTCACCAGCGCGACCGATTCCGACCGGACCCGGTTGTACTACGAGGTCGAGGTGCACAACTCGACAGCGGGCACCGCGGCATCGCTGCGATCATCGTGTGAGACCGCCGATCGCGGGGATCAAGGCAGGATCGATGGGTGCGCGCCCACGACCGCCCTCATCAATGGTCACGCCTACTACGTCCGCGCACGAGCCCGAGACGTCTACACCCTCACCGGCCCCTGGAGCGGCTGGAGGTACTTCATCGTCGATGCCGCGGTGCCCGTGGTCCCCTCGGCGACATGCACGGGCGTGGCCGCTGGGCAGTGGTACGAGACGCGACCGGCTGCCTCCACGACGTGCACGGTGTCGGGCAACGGCGCCGATATCGACTGGCGAGTCAACGGTGTGACCAAGCCGGCGCTGTCGACCAGTGCCACGACCTCGTCGATCGCGATCCCGGAGTCAGGCTTCACGATGATCGAATTCCGGTCTCGGACCCGCGCCGGTGCCGTCTCGGCGTGGAAGCAGATCGGATTCGGAACCGGTCCCGCCGCGCTGTTGGAGCCGCTGGCCGACGATCGCTCCTCTGACGCGTTCCCGGTCCTGGCCGCCGCGCCGGCGGGGGCGGAGACGGCAAAGGTGCAATGGCGCTTCGCGCCGCAGGACGACAGTGGCACCGGGCCCGAGGACGGATGGACGGATGCGTCCGGCGTCAAGAAGGCCAACGGAGACTCCTGGCCGGGGACCCTGGCCGGCGTGACTGGGATGTCGCAGACCCCTGCGCTGACGTGGACACCGAAGGTGGAGTCCGGGATCGCCTCGACGGCCCTGGTCCAGGTCCGGGTCGTATTCGCCTACCCGGGTGGGATCTCGAAGGCCTCTCCCATGCAGCGGGTGCAAGTCGTCCCACACGCGTTCGGTGGGTCCTTCCCGACCTCCGTGGCGGGTCCCGGCCAGGTGGCGTTGTTCACCGGCGAGTTCCAACACTCTGAGACTGACGTGGTGGTGCCCGGATATGGGGAGGCGATCAGCCTCGGCCGGTCGTACCTGTCGATGGCCGGTACGGCGACCGGTCCCGCGGGCGTGTTCGGGCCAGGTTGGAAGGCGGATCTGTCCGGGCCGGAGGCCGGTGTGGCGGGGTTCTCCGTGGTTGACCGGACCGAGGTTGATGGCGCGATCGTGCTGAACGACCCCGATGGCGCTTCCTACGTCTACCGGCATAGCTCGGGGAAGGCCGGGGCGCAGTTGGCGGGTGACTACGTCGGTGTCGGTGAGACCGCCCTGGACGAGGACAAGCTGACCCTCCAGCCGGTCACCGAACCGGGTATTACCCACCGACTGACCTTGTGAATCGCCCCGGGTTTCGTGGAGGCTCGGTTACTTGGAACCAGCCCCGGTCGG
>JBIQLB010000017.1:0-83702 GCA_044464665.1 Nocardioides sp. | reverse complement strand
CGTTCTTCAACAACTACCGTCCGCAGTTCTACTTCCGGACCACGGACGTGACCGGAGTGGTGACCCTTCCCGAGGGCCGCGACATGGTGATGCCGGGCGACAACACCGACATGAGCGTCGAGCTGATCCAGCCGATCGCCATGGAGGACGGCCTGCGCTTCGCGATCCGCGAGGGCGGTCGCACCGTCGGCGCCGGTCGCGTCACCAAGATCACCAAGTGATCCACGGGTGATCTAGCAGCTCCTTCGAACGGCCCCGGGCTTCGGCCCGGGGCCGTTCTGCTTTCCCGGCGAGAAGTTGTCCACAGATTCGGATTGCCCCATGGTCACCGGACCTGTGGCTCCCTAGGGTCGACGGCATGAGCATTCCCACCCCAGAGATACCTCGCCGAGTCACCCGCCTGGAAGAGGACCTCGACGCCACCTATGACCCGTCAAGAAGGTCGAGAAGACCCAGAAGCAGCACGGCAAGCGTCTCGACCGGATCGAGGTCGGCCAGGACCAGCTCCGAACCCAGGTGGGTGAGGTTCAGGCCCAGGTGGGCGAGGTCCAGGCCCAGGTCGCCGAGCAGGGCCAGCGTCTCGACCGGATCGAGGTCGGCCAGGACCAGCTCCAGGCCCAGGTCGCCGAGCAGGGCCAGCGTCTCGACCGGATCGAGGTCGGCCAGGACCAGCTCCAGACCCAGGTCGGCGAGCACGGCCAGCGCCTCGGCCGCATCGAGGACCAGCTCACCCACGTCGTCCAGCTGCTCGAGGCCCGGCCATGACCGACCTCGACGAGTTCCCTTGGCGGATAACGGAGGACTCCACCGTCTGGGACCCGAACGCGCTCGAGTTGGACCTCATCGCCGATGACGTCAACTGGATCAGCGCGCGGATACTCCAGTTCCGGAACCGGTTCGCCGGGATCTTCCGGGAGTTCGACGGCCTGCACGCGGAGGTGGCCACCGTCCGCGCGGAGCTCGCCGCCCTCGACCGCAAGCTCGACCTCGTCCTCGCCGCCCTCCCGACGACGCGCGACTGACCCCGGTCAGTCGGCCAGGGGCCAGCAGATGCGGGTGACCTGCTGGTCGGCGGCCACCTCGGGGCCGGTGAGGTACTCCTCCCACATCCCCTCCTGGTCCAGCGAGTGGCCCTCCTCCCGCGCCCAGGCCTCCAGGGCGGCGTACACGGTCGGCAGCTGCTCGTACGGACCGACGTACGTCGTGGCGACGTACCGTCGCGCGGGCAGCCGGAACGGCTCTACCTCACCGTCCGGCTCGACCGGCTCGGCCACGACGAACCCGGCCCGGACGTCGAAGGCGTCGGCGCCCATCACGTAGTAGGCGACGGCGGGTCCCTCCGCGTGGAGGCCGTGTCGCTCCAGGGACGCGTAGACCGCGCCGAACGCCGGCCCCATCCGCTGGCCGATCTCCGCCGCGGTGGCGGTGAAGCGGGTCACCGCGACGTGGCGTCCCGGCTCCTCCGCGATCTCGAACTGGTGGCTCATCGCTCCTCCTCGGCAGCACGATCCCCTCTCCTCATCGTCGGCGTCCGAGCGAGGATCGACCAGGGTCCTTCGGCCCGGGACGGACGCCGGCCGGCGACCTGCGTACCCTTCTCCGCGTGTCCGAGCAGCTTCCCCCCGCGCGCCCGCACCTCAAGCTCACCCCCGACGGCCGGCGGATGCGCGAGGTGCTCAGCTACTCCCGTCGCGGCAGCCGCTTCACGCCCTCCCAGCAGGAGTCGTGGGATGCCCACCACGAGGACTGGGTCATCCCGGACCAGGCGGTCGACGACCCGGCGTTCGCGCTGGCGGACCGGTTCGGCCGGGAGGCGCCGCTGATCGTGGAGATCGGCTCGGGCATCGGCGAGGCGACCGCCGCGCTGGCCGCGGCCCGCCCCGAGGCGAACGTCCTCGCCCTGGAGGTCTGGCGCCCGGGCGTCGCGCACACGCTCGGCCTGCTCGCCGAGGCGGGCGCGACCAACGTGCGACTGCTGAGCATCGACGCGGTCTGGGCCCTGGAGCACCTGGTGGCCCCCGGCGGCCTGCGCGAGCTGTGGACCTTCTTCCCCGACCCGTGGCCCAAGAAGCGCCACCACAAGCGCCGGCTGGTCACCGCGTCGTTCGCCGCCCTGGTGGCGAGCCGGCTCGAGCCCGGCGGCTCGTGGCGACTGGCCACCGACTGGCCCGAGTACGCCGAGCAGATGCGCGCCGTCCTCGACGCCGAGCCCGGGCTGGCCGGCGGACCCGTCGAGCGCTGGGTGGACCGTCCGGTGACCAAGTTCGAGCGCAAGGGGATCGCTGCCGGCCGCCCGATCGTCGATCTGGCCTACCGGCGCGTCGACTCGGCCGGCTGAGCCCACCAGGCCCGGGCCAGCGCGAACCTGCTCGGCGCCTCCCAGCGCTGCCGGGCGTCGCTGACGTGCTTCTCGACGGCCTTGACGCTGATGCCCAGCGTCGTCGCGATCTGCTGGTTGCCGTGGCCGGCCGCCACGAGGGCCGCCACCTCCCGCTGCCGGGGGGTCAGCGGTGGCAGCTCGCGTGCTTCGCCGCCCACGCGGTCACTGGCCGCGGCCAGGAAGCCGATCCGGGTGGCGACGCCGAACGCGGTGAGGATCCGCGAGGTGTGCACCAGCACCGTGGCCCGGGACAGGTGCAGCCGGTCGGCGATCTCGTCGGTCTCCCGGCCGGCCAGGATCAGCTCGGCGACCTCGCACTCCCGCTCGGAGAGGGCACTCCAGCCGGCGCCGGCGCTCGGCGGGAGTCGCCGGCGGGCCACCCGCAGGGTCTGCGCCGCGGACCGTCGTACGGCGTGATGGCCGCGCTCGTCGCCCTCGCGCACCGCGGCGCGCAGGGCCCGGCTGGCCTCGCCGACCTGGTCGGCGGCGATCCGGATGCGGGCCAGGATGATCTCGCCCTCGGCCAGCTCGATGACCCGCTCGTCGGCCCGGGCGAGCGCGACCGCGCGCTCGGCGTGGGCCTCGGCCGCGACGCAGTCGCCGGTGGCGAGGGCGACGCGGGCGTTGATGCGCTCCACGCACGGGGCACCGACGCGGGTCGGCAGCATCGGCTGGGCCCGCGCCTGCCAGGCGGTGGCCGCCGCGAGGTCGTCGGTCTCCAGTGCCGCGGCGGTCAGCATCTCGTAGCCCAGGACGCGATCGATCACGGTGAGCGCGGCCAGCTCCTCGTCGCCGCCGGCGCGCAGCACCAGCCGGGCCCCGGTGTGCTTGTCGCCCAGGGCCACGACCCCGAAGGAGACCAGCAGGTAGGCGCCGCGCCCCAGGTAGTCCGAGGGCGCCGGGCCGTCGCGCTCGATGATCTCGGCGAGCTCGGCCACGGTCCGGTCGTCGCCGGCGTTGCCGGCCACCAGTGACCGGGTGCCCGCCACGATCCACCCCGTCACCCCCTCGGCGCGCTCGGGGAGCAGCCCGGCGGCCTCGTCGATGTGGCCGGTGAAGGCGGCGATGCGCGCCGCGCAGACCGACATCACGCCGGACCAGGGGTGGTCGCGCCAGACCTCGTGGGGCGCGGGCGAGCGCGGATACAGCTCGGCGGCGAGGCCGAGCCGGGCGTTGGCGATGGCCGCCTCCGCCGCGAGGTACGCCGTGAACGCCCCCCACCGGGTCGTGGGATCGACCCCGGTCAGGGCGTCCGGCAGGTCGTCGAGCCGGTCGTCGTCGGTGCCCGACCCGGAGGCGGCCAGCGCGGCGGAGGTGACCGCGAGGGCGTGCGCCTCCGCGTCCCACCCGGGATGCTCCCGCGCGCCCGTGGCCCGGACGGCCAGATCCCCGGCCGCCGCGTGGTCGCCGCGCATGAAGGCGACGAAGCACTGCAGCGCGAGCACCACCGGGTCGGCGAGGTCGAGACCGGAGGTCAGGAGGGACGCGCCCTCCAGGTCCTGGGCGAGGACGCGGTCCAGCGTGCCGGCCAGGAGGGCGAGGCGATCCACGAGGTGAGTATGTCCGGCTGGACGCTGATTACGCACGATCCCCATCGCCCGGCACGGCGCGAGCCCGGGATCCTGTGCAGCGGACCGAAGCGGAAGGCGGGACGATGCGACGTACGAGGATGGCTGCCGTGGCGGCGGGGCTGGTGCTGGCCGGAGCGGCTCTGGCCGGCTGCGGCGGCGAGGACGCGAAGGCGGACACCGCCCCGACGCCGGCCGCGGGGGAGTCGGCGAGCGAGCCGACCGAGGCCGCCGACCTGCCCGACGATCTGTGCGCGGTGGTCACCGCGGCCGACGTGAGCGCCGCCCTGGGCGGGACCGCCACGCTCGAGACCGGGCCGATGGGCGACTGCGAGTTCACCCAGGAGGGCGACCTCCGCGCCCCCAGCGGCTCGTTCGGCCTGCTGCCGTACGCCGACCTGAACGGTGGCTTCCCGGCGTACCTCGTCGGCCTGAGGGCCAGCATCACCGACCCGGCCGAGCACGACATCCCGGGCGTCGGCGACGCCGCCACGGTCTACATCGGCGCGCCGGCGATGGGCAGCGGCGAGAACCTGATGGCCGGCGCGGCGGCCGACCTCGGTGACCGGGTGGTGACCGTGACGATCGTCCAGGGCAACGGGATCGGCGAGGACCAGCTGGTGAGGATCGCCACCGACCTGGTCACGCTCGTGGCGGACGGGCTCAGCTGAGCAGCGCCTCCACCGCGTCGGCGAACACCTCGGTGTGCCGGTCGACATCGGCCTCGGTGTGCCGGGGCGAGAACAGCGCCATGTTGTGGAACGGCGTCAGCAGGATCCCGCGGTTGAGCGCCCAGAGGTGCATGAAGCCCTCCAGCTCCTCGTCGATGGCGGCCGCCGCCTCCGCGCCGGTGCGCGGGGGAGGGCAGAACCAGTACTCCGCGCGGCAGCCCAGGCGCTGCACGGTCCACGGCAGCCCCCGCTCCGCGATGACGCCGGACACCCCGGCGGCGAAGCGCTCGGCGAGGGGGACGGCCACCGCGAAGTCCTCCTCGCGCAGGGCGGTCGAGAGCGTCGCCCTGATGGCGGCGAGCGCCAGCGCGCTGCCGGTGAGCGTGCCGCCGACCCCTGCGACGTCGATGTCGTGCCCGAGCATCGGCCCGGCGAGGCGCTCGGCCACGTCCAGGCTCATGCCGTACGCCGCCGCGGGGACGCCGCCGCCGATCGGCTTGCCGACCACCAGCAGATCCGGCTCCAGATCCCAGGCATCGGTCGCCCCGCCGGGCCCCGCGCAGAGGGTATGCGTCTCGTCGATGACCAGCAGGGCGTCGTAGCGCCGGGTCAGCTCGCGTACGCCGGCCAGGTAGCCCTCCTCGGGCAGCACGATCCCGATGTTCGTGAGCGCCGGCTCCATCAGCACCGCGGCGATCTCGCCGCCGGCCAGCGCCCGCTCCAGCGCGTCCAGGTCGTTGAACGGGACCACGACGGTCGTCTCGGCCACGTCCACCTGCGGGCCCAGGGCGCCGGGCCGCGGCACGACCCGGTCGCCGTCCAGCACGGCCAGGGTCTCGTCGACGGTGCCGTGGTAGCACCAGTCCATGACGCAGATCTTCGGGCGGCCGGTGAGATGCCGGGCGAAGCGCAGCACGAAGCGGTTGGCGTCGGTGGCGGTCATGGCCAGCTGCCAGCGCGGCAGGCCGAACCGCCGGCACAGCTCCTCGCCGACCCAGACGGCGTCCGGGCTGGGCAGCATCGTGGTGACGCCGCTCCGGGCGCGCTCGGCGACGGCGTCGGCCACCTGCGGGAGGCCGTGTCCGGTCATCGCCCCGGTGTCGCCCAGGCAGAGGTCGACGTACTCGCGTCCGTCGACATCGGTGAAGCGCGCCCCCGAGGCGGACTCCACGAAGAGCGGGAAGGAGCCCGGCCACCGCGTCATCCACGGCATCGGCACCCCGGCCAGCAGCGAGCCGCGCGCCCGCTCGGCCAGCTCCGCGGAGCGGGGGTGCTCGGCGACGAAGCGCGCCTCCTCGTCGGCTCGCCGTCGAGCCAGCCGGTCCCGGTCGATCATCCGATCCCCTCCTGCCCGCGGACCCCGGAGCCCGGATTTTGCGCTGCGCCGGATGTCTGCCAAGATAGTCCGGTTGCTCCGGCGGGATTGCCGGGGCGCGGACATTGACTACTGAACAGGTTCTCCTGAATTCCGCGTCAGCGGAGTGCTGTGGTCGCACGTCTGCGCCGCACCTGGAGATCCCGTTCGGCCCGGCCCCCGCCGGGCAGCAACCCAGACAACGATCCCGGAACCGGGTGACGCGCGTCGGAAATCAGCGCGACACGCCCGACCTCGGGGGTCGGAGGTTCAGGCGGGAAACCGCCCGGATCGCGCCTGGGGGAGCAGGGGCGGACCACCGAACCCTCGGTGGGACGGAACGTCGTGAGGACTACGAAGTGAAGGACGCGTGATGGCGGGACAGAAGATCCGCATCAGGCTCAAGGCCTATGACCACGAGGTGATCGACACCTCGGCGCGCAAGATCGTGGACACCGTGACCCGGACGGGCGCCAAGGTGGCCGGCCCGGTGCCGCTGCCCACCGAGAAGAACGTCTTCTGCGTCATCCGCTCGCCGCACAAGTACAAGGACTCGCGCGAGCACTTCGAGATGCGCACCCACAAGCGTCTCATCGACATCATCGACCCCACGCCGAAGACGGTCGACTCGCTCATGCGTCTCGACCTGCCTGCCGGCGTCGACATCGAGATCAAGCTCTGAGGTAGAGATCGAGATGACTACCGAACGCAACGTGAAGGGCCTGCTGGGCACCAAGGTCGGCATGACCCAGCTCTGGGACGAGAACAACCGCGTCGTCCCGGTGACCGTCATCGCCGCCGCGACCAACGTGATCACCCAGGTCCGTACCCCTGACAGCGACGGCTACAACGCCATCCAGGTCGGCTTCGGCGAGATCGAGGGCCGCAAGGTGACCAAGCCGTCGGCCGGTCACTTCGCCAAGGCCGGCGTGACCCCGCGCCGCCACCTGGTGGAGATCCGCACCGCCGACGCGGCGTCGTACGAGGTCGGCCAGGAGCTCAGCCCCGAGCTGTTCGCCGCCGGCGACCAGATCGACGTCACCGGCACCAGCAAGGGCAAGGGCTTCGCCGGCACGATGAAGCGGCACGGCTTCGCCGGCGTGAGCGCCTCCCACGGTGCCCACCGCAACCACCGCAAGCCCGGCTCGATCGGCGCCTGCGCCACCCCGGGCCGCGTCTTCCGCGGCACCCGGATGTCCGGCCGGATGGGCTCGGACACCGTCACCACGCAGAACCTCGTGGTGCACGCGGTGGACGCCGACAAGGGCCTGATCCTCATCAAGGGCGCCGTCCCCGGCCCGAAGGGTGGCCTGCTGGTCATCCGCTCGGCCGCCAAGAAGAGCCAGGAGGCGTGATGGCCGCGAAGACTGTCAAGGTTGATCTCCCCGCCGAGATCTTCGACGCCGAGACCAACGTCCCGCTGATCCACCAGGTCGTGGTGGCCCAGCAGGCCGCGGCTCGTCAGGGCACCCACGCCACCAAGACCCGCGGCGAGGTCCGCGGCGGTGGCCGCAAGCCCTACAAGCAGAAGGGCACCGGCCGCGCCCGCCAGGGCTCGACCCGGGCGCCGCAGTTCGCCGGCGGTGGCACCGTCCACGGCCCCCAGCCGCGTGACTACAGCCAGCGCACCCCCAAGAAGATGAAGGCCGCCGCCCTGCGCGGAGCCCTCTCCGACCGGGCCCGCAACGGCCGCATCCACGTGGTGGAGTCCCTGGTCTCCGGCGACAAGCCGTCGACCAAGGCCGCCGTGGCCGCGCTCAACGGCATCACCGAGAACCGCCGTCAGCTGGTCGTGCTGGAGCGCGACGACGCGCTCACCTGGCTCTCGCTGCGCAACGTGCCCACCGTGCACCTGCTCGCGGTCGACCAGCTCAACACCTACGACGTGCTGCTCTCCGACGACGTGGTCTTCACCCGCGGCGCCTACGACGCCTTCGTCGCGGTGAAGGACGAGGGCAAGGACGAGGAGGACACCAAGTGAGCACCTTGCACAAGGACCACCGCGACGTGCTGATCGCGCCGGTCGTCAGCGAGAAGAGCTACGGCCTGCTCGACAACAACAAGTACACCTTCCTGGTCCGCCCTGACGCGAACAAGACCGAGATCAAGATCGCGGTCGAGAAGATCTTCAACGTCAAGGTGACCGCGGTGAACACGCTGAACCGCCAGGGCAAGGCCCGTCGTACCCGCACCGGCATCGGCCGCCGCAAGGACACCAAGCGCGCGATCGTCAGCCTCGCCGACGGCCACCGCATCGACATCTTCGGAGGTCCGGTCTCCTGACCGGGCGGAAGACGAGAACAGGCAGAGATAACTGATGGCTATCCGCAAGTACAAGCCGACCACGCCGGGCCGTCGCGGCTCGTCGGTCGCTGACTTCGCCGAGATCACCCGCACCACGCCGGAGAAGTCGCTGACCCGTCCGCTGCCCAAGAAGGGCGGTCGCAACAACCAGGGCCGGATCACCACCCGTCACCAGGGTGGTGGCCACAAGCGCGCCTACCGGGTCATCGACTTCCGTCGCTACGACAAGGACGGCGTGCCGGCGAAGGTCGCGCACATCGAGTACGACCCGAACCGCACCGCCCGGATCGCGCTGCTGCACTACGCCGACGGCGAGAAGCGCTACATCGTCGCGCCGGTCGGCGTGACCCAGGGCACCGCGATCGAGTCCGGTGTCGGCGCCGACATCAAGCCGGGCAACAACCTGCCGCTGCGCAACATCCCGGTGGGCACCACGATCCACTGCATCGAGCTGCGTCCCGGCGGCGGCGCCAAGATCGCCCGCTCCGCCGGCAACAGCGCCCAGCTGGTCGCCAAGGAGGGCTCGCGGGCCCAGCTGCGGATGCCCTCGGGCGAGATGCGGTACGTCGACGTCCGCTGCCGCGCCACGATCGGCGAGGTCGGCAACGCCGAGCAGTCGAACATCAACTGGGGCAAGGCCGGCCGGATGCGCTGGAAGGGCAAGCGCCCGACCGTGCGTGGCGTGGTCATGAACCCGGTGGACCACCCGCACGGTGGTGGTGAGGGCAAGACCTCCGGTGGTCGCCACCCGGTCTCGCCGTGGGGCAAGCCCGAGGGCCGTACCCGCAAGCGCAAGGCGAGCGACGCGATGATCGTCCGCCGTCGCAAGTCCGGCAAGAACAAGCGTTGATAGGGAAGAGCTGAGATGCCTCGCAGTCTGAAGAAGGGCCCGTTCGTCGACGGCCACCTCGAGAAGAAGGTGGACGCGCAGAACGAGGCCGGCACCCACAACGTGATCAAGACGTGGTCGCGCCGCTCGATGATCATCCCCTCGATGATCGGCCACACGCTCGCGGTGCACGACGGCCGCAAGCACGTCCCGGTGTTCGTGACCGACTCGATGGTCGGCCACAAGCTGGGCGAGTTCGCCCCGACCCGGACCTACCGCGGTCACGTCAAGGACGACCGGAAGAGCCGCCGCCGCTGACGCGGGGCGAGAAGAAGCCTGGAGAGACAGAGCAATGAGTGTTACTGAGCGTCGGCGCACCAGCGCCCGCCGTGACTCGCTCCTCGGTGACGAGCCGGGGGCGTTCGCCAGCGCGCGCTTCGTCCGGATCACCCCGATGAAGGCCCGCCGCGTGGTGGACCTGGTCCGCGGCCTGCCCGTGGACGAGGCCCTCGCGCTGCTGCAGTTCGCGCCGCAGGCGGCCAGCGAGACCGTCTACAAGGTCCTGGAGTCGGCCATCGCCAACGCCGAGACCACCGAGAGCCTCGACCGCAACACCCTCGTGGTCACCAAGGCCACCGTCGACGAGGGTCCGACGATGAAGCGCTGGCGCCCGCGTGCGCAGGGCCGGGCCACCCGGATCAACAAGCGCACCAGCCACATCACCCTCGTCGTCCAGCCCGCGGAGGTTGCCAAGTAATGGGTCAGAAGATCAACCCGAACGGGTTCCGTCTCGGCATCTCCACCGACCACAAGAGCCGGTGGTACGCCGACAAGCTCTACAAGAGCTACGTCGGCGAGGACGTCGCGATCCGCAAGCTGCTGTCCAAGGGCATGGAGCGCGCCGGCATCGCCAAGGTCGAGATCGAGCGCACCCGTGACCGCGTCCGGGTGGACATCCACACCGCCCGCCCGGGCATCGTCATCGGCCGCCGCGGCGCCGAGGCCGACCGCCTGCGCGGCGAGCTGGAGAAGCTCACCGGCAAGCAGGTCCAGCTGAACATCCTCGAGGTCAAGAACCCCGAGATCGACGCGCAGCTGGTCGCCCAGGGCGTCGCCGAGCAGCTCTCCGGCCGTGTCCAGTTCCGCCGCGCCATGAAGAAGGCGATGCAGACCTCGATGCGCTCGGGCGCCAAGGGCATCCGGATCCAGTGCTCGGGCCGCCTCAACGGCGCCGAGATGTCGCGCTCGGAGTTCTACCGCGAGGGCCGCGTGCCCCTGCACACCCTCCGCGCGGACATCGACTACGGCTTCTACGAGGCCCGGACCACCTTCGGCCGCATCGGCGTGAAGGTCTGGATCTACAAGGGCGAGGTCGCCGCCACCCGCGCCGAGCGTGAGGCGCAGGCCGCCGCGCGCGCCGGCGCTCCGGGCCGCAACCGCGGTGGTCGTGGCGACCGTCCCGGCCGCGGTGACCGTCCGACCCGTGGCACCCGTGGGGACCGCGCCGAGGGCGGTGCCCCGCAGGCGGCCGCCGAGGTCACGGCCGAGGCCGCCCCCGCTCCCGCAACCGAATCCCAGGAGGGCTGAGCGTCATGTTGATGCCCCGCAGGGTCAAGCATCGCAAGCAGCACCACCCCAAGCGGTCGGGTGCTGCCAAGGGTGGCACGAGGCTCGCCTTCGGCGACTTCGGCATCCAGGCGGTCGAGGGCCACTACGTGACCAACCGACAGATCGAGTCCGCGCGTATCGCGATGACTCGTCACATCAAGCGAGGCGGAAAGGTGTGGATCAACATCTACCCCGACCGTCCGCTGACCAAGAAGCCGGCGGAGACCCGCATGGGCTCCGGCAAGGGCTCCCCCGAGTGGTGGGTGGCCAACGTCAAGCCGGGCCGCGTCATGTTCGAGCTCTCCGGCGTGCCGGAGGACATCGCTCGCGAGGCCATGCGCCGCGCGATGCACAAGCTCCCCATGAAGTGCCGGTTCGTGACCCGCGAGGCAGGTGACTACTGATGGCGACCGCCCACGAGCTCGACGAGCTCAACGACATCGACCTGGAGTCGAAGCTGCGCGAGGCCAAGGAGGAGCTGTTCAACCTCCGCTTCCAGGCCGCCACCGGTCAGCTGGAGAGCCACGGCCGGCTGCGCTCGGTCAAGAAGGACATCGCCCGGATCTACACCGTGGTGCGTGAGCGCGAGCTCGGCATCCGGACAGCTCCGGGTGCGAAGGATGGTGCCGCATGAGTGAGGAAGCCGTGACGCAGGAGCGTTCCCGCCGCAAGGTCCGTGAGGGCCTGGTGGTCAGCGACAAGATGGACAAGACCGTCGTGGTCTCCGTCGAGGACCGTGTCAAGCACGCCCTCTACGGCAAGGTGCTGCGACGCAACTCCAAGCTGAAGGCCCACGACGAGCAGAACGACTGCGGCGTCGGTGACCGGGTCCTGATCATGGAGACCCGGCCGCTGTCGGCCACCAAGCGGTGGCGCGTGGTCGAGATTCTCGAGAAGGCCAAGTAGCAAGAGCCGCGAAGGCCTCATTACACATAGTCCGTTCCCCCAGGCTCACCCGCAGCAGGCGGCTGAGAACCGGGGCGACAACCAGGAGAAGAACCGATGATCCAGCAGGAGTCGCGACTCAAGGTCGCCGACAACACGGGTGCCAAGGAGATCCTGTGCATCCGCGTGCTCGGCGGCTCGGGTCGGCGCTACGCCGGCATCGGCGACGTCATCGTCGCCACCGTCAAGGACGCGATCCCCGGTGGCAACGTCAAGAAGGGCGACGTCGTCAAGGCCGTGGTCGTGCGGACCGTGAAGGAGCGCCGTCGTCCCGACGGCTCCTACATCCGCTTCGACGAGAACGCCGCCGTGATCCTCAAGGCCGACGGCGAGCCGCGAGGCACCCGCATCTTCGGCCCTGTCGGTCGCGAGCTGCGCGAGAAGAAGTTCATGAAGATCATTTCGCTGGCTCCGGAGGTGCTCTGACATGGGCGTGGCCATCAAGAAGGGCGACACCGTCAAGGTCATCGCCGGCAAGGACAAGGGCGCCGAGGGCAAGGTCATCCAGGTGCTCCGCGAGGAGCAGCGGGTGATCGTCGAGGGCGTCAACCGCGTCAAGAAGCACACCAAGGTGGTCAACACCGGCGGCCGTGACGGCAACACCGGCGGCATCATCACCGCCGAGGCGCCGATCCACGTGTCCAACGTGATGCTGGTCGACGGCAAGGGCACCACCCGCCTGGGCAGCAAGCGCGTCGAGGCGACCAAGCGCCGGCCGGACGGCTCGACGTACACCGCCACCCGCAGCGTGCGCATCTCCCGCAAGTCCGGAGACGAGATCTGATGAGTGAGACAGTGACTGAGACCCAGACGAGCGCGGCGCCCACGCCGCGACTCAAGACGCGCTACCGCGAGGAGATCCTCCCGGCGCTGCGCGAGGAGTTCGGCTACGCCAACGTGATGCAGGTGCCCGGCCTGACCAAGATCGTGGTCAACATGGGCGTCGGCGAGGCGGCTCGCGACTCCAAGCTGATCGAGGGCGCCGTGCGCGACCTCACCGTGATCACCGGCCAGAAGCCGCAGGTGACCAAGGCCCGCAAGTCGATCGCCCAGTTCAAGCTGCGCGAGGGCATGCCGATCGGCGCCCACGTGACGCTGCGCGGCGACCGGATGTGGGAGTTCCTGGACCGGCTGCTCGCGCTCGCGCTGCCGCGCATCCGCGACTTCCGTGGCCTCTCCGACCGCCAGTTCGACGGTCGCGGCAACTACACCTTCGGTCTGGTCGAGCAGGTGATGTTCCACGAGATCGACCAGGACAAGATCGACCGCTCGCGCGGCATGGACATCACCGTGGTCACCACCGCGACCAACGACGACGAGGGTCGGGCGCTGCTGAAGAAGCTGGGCTTCCCCTTCAAGGAGGGCAACTGACATGGCGAAGACCGGTCTGAAGGTCAAGGCGGCCCGGAAGCCGAAGTTCAAGGTGCGCGCCTACACCCGCTGCCAGCGCTGCGGCCGCCCCAAGGCGGTCTACCGCAAGTTCGGCCTGTGCCGGATCTGCCTGCGCGAGATGGCTCACCGCGGTGAGCTGCCCGGCGTGACCAAGTCGAGCTGGTGACAGCCCCCAACTAACACGTAGCAGGTCGCGATGCCCGGAGCATCGCGAAACCACTTCGAGAAAGAACACGAATCATGACGATGACTGACCCGATCGCAGACATGCTGACCCGTCTGCGCAACGCCAACCAGGCGTACCACGACGCGGTGTCGATGCCCTACAGCAAGCTCAAGGCCGGCGTCGCCGAGATCCTCAAGCAGGAGGGCTACATCACCTCCTGGAAGGTCGAGGACAACAAGGACGAGAAGGGCGAGCCGGCTGTCGGCAAGACGCTCACCATCGACCTGAAGTACGGCCGCAACCGGGAGCGCTCGATCGCCGGCGTACGCCGCATCAGCAAGCCGGGCCTGCGGGTGTACGCCAAGCACACCGGTCTGCCGAAGGTGCTCGGCGGCCTGGGCGTGGCGATCATCTCCACCAGCCAGGGCCTCCTCACCGACCGTCAGGCGAACAGCAAGGGCGTAGGTGGGGAAGTCCTCGCCTACGTCTGGTGACCTGCGAGAGCTGGAGAGGAGACAAGCAATGTCGCGCATTGGCAAGCTTCCCGTCCCGGTTCCCGCCGGGGTGGATGTGAGCGTGGACGAGAGCCTCGTGACCGTGAAGGGGCCCAAGGGCACCCTTAGTCACGCGGTCGCCGCACCGATCACCGTGGAGCGCGGTGAGGACGGCGCCCTGGAGGTCAAGCGTCCCGACGACGAGCGGCGCAGCCGGGCCCTGCACGGCCTGACCCGCACGCTCATCAACAACATGGTGGTCGGCGTCACCGAGGGCTACGAGAAGAAGCTCGAGATCGTCGGCGTGGGCTACCGCGTGCTGTCCAAGGGGCCGACCCAGCTGGAGTTCCAGCTCGGCTACAGCCACTCGATCACCTTCGACGCGCCTGAGGGCATCACCTTCGCCGTGGAGGGCCCGACCAAGCTCGGGGTCCAGGGCATCGACAAGCAGCTGGTCGGCGAGGTCGCTGCCAACATCCGCAAGCTGCGCAAGCCCGAGCCGTACAAGGGCAAGGGCGTTCGCTACGCGGGTGAGCACGTCCGTCGCAAGGTCGGAAAGGCTGGCAAGTAATGGCCATCTCGCTGAAGAACAACAAGCACACCGCGGCTCGCACCGCCTCGCGCCTGCGTCGGCAGATGCGCGGCCGCAAGAAGGTCAACGGCACCGCCGAGCGGCCCCGCCTGGTGGTCACCCGGAGCGCCAAGCACATCACCGTCCAGGTCGTCGACGACCAGGTCGGCAAGACCCTCGCCTTCGCCTCGACGATGGAGGCGGACCTGCGCTCCTTCGGCGGCGACAAGACCGCCAAGGCCCGCAAGGTCGGCGAGCTGGTCGCCGAGCGTGCCAAGGGCCAGGGGGTCGAGTCGGTCGTCTTCGACCGAGCCGGCAACAAGTACCACGGCCGCGTCGCGGCCCTTGCCGATGGCGCCCGCGAGGGCGGCCTGACCTTCTGAGTAGGAAGAGGTAGATCTCATGAGCGGACCCCAGCGCGGACAGCGCGCCGGTGGTGATCGTCGCGGTGGCCGGGACGGCCGCCGTGGCGGCGACGGCGCGGACAAGAACACCTACATCGAGCGCGTGGTCGCGATCAACCGGGTCGCCAAGGTCGTCAAGGGCGGTCGGCGGTTCAGCTTCACCGCCCTGGTGATCGTCGGCGACGGCGACGGCATGGTCGGCGTCGGCTACGGCAAGGCCAAGGAGGTGCCGGCCGCGATCGCGAAGGGCGTCGAGGAGGCCAAGAAGCACTTCTTCCGCGTCCCCCGTGTGCAGGGCACCATCCCGCACCCGGTCCAGGGCGAGAAGGCCGCCGGCGTCGTGCTGCTGCGTCCCGCCGCCCCCGGTACCGGTGTGATCGCCGGTGGCCCGGTGCGCGCGGTGCTCGAGTGCGCCGGCATCCACGACGTGCTGAGCAAGTCGCTCGGCTCGTCGAACCAGATCAACATCGTGCACGCCACCGTCGAGGCTCTCCGGATGCTCGAGGAGCCCGAGGCCGTGGCCGCCCGTCGCGGCCTGCCGGTCGAGGAGGTCGCTCCGGCGGCTCTGCTCAAGGCGCGTGCCGAGGCCCCGGCCGTCGCGGCGGCCGCTGCGGAGGTGAGCGGCTGATGGCGCAGCTCAAGGTCCAGCAGAAGAAGTCGTCCATCGGATGCAAGCAGAACCAGCGCGACACCCTGCGCTCGCTGGGGCTCAAGCGCATCGGTGACGTCGTCGTCAAGGAGGACCGCCCGGAGATCCGCGGCATGGTCCACACCGTCCGTCACCTGGTGACGGTCAGTGAAGTAGACGGAGAGGTGTGAGTCCTATGACTCTCAAGCTGCACCACCTGCGTCCGGCCCCCGGCGCCAAGACCGCCAAGACCCGCGTGGGTCGCGGTGAGGCCTCCAAGGGCAAGACCGCGGGTCGTGGAACCAAGGGCACCAAGGCGCGCTACCAGGTTCCGGTCGCCTTCGAGGGCGGCCAGATGCCGATCCACATGCGCCTGCCCAAGCTGAAGGGCTTCAAGAACCCCTTCAAGGTGGAGTTCCAGGTCGTCAACCTGGACCGCATCGCCGCGCTGTTCCCGAAGGGCGGCGAGGTCACCGTGGACGACCTGGTCGCCAAGGGCGCGGTCCGCAAGGGCCAGCCGGTCAAGGTCCTCGGCCAGGGCGAGATCTCGGTGGCGGTCCAGGTGAGCGCCGACAAGTTCTCCGCCTCCGCCAAGGAGAAGATCGCGGCGGCCGGCGGCACCGCGACCGAGCGCTAAGCAGAACCTGTTCAGGGCAGTGGCGACTCTTTCACCCATCGGGGTGGGGGAGCCCACTGCCCTGTTAGGCTTCCACGGCTCGGGGACTGAGCCGTTACGGCGGTGTGATCGCCTGATATCCGAAGACCGAAAGAGGGACACGTGCTAGGGGCATTCGTCAACGCCTTCCGGACCCCGGATCTGCGCAAGAAGCTGCTCTTCGTGCTGCTGATCATCGCGGTCTTCCGGCTCGGTTCCCAGGTTCCGACTCCGGGCGTCAATGTCAGCAACGTTCAGAAGTGCTTCGACCAGGTGTCCGACGACGGCCTCTACGGCCTGATCAACCTGTTCTCCGGTGGCGCGCTGCTCCAGCTGACGATCTTCGCGCTGGGGATCATGCCCTACATCACCGCGAGCATCATCCTGCAGCTGCTGGTCGTGGTGATCCCGCGCCTGGAGGCCCTCAAGAAGGAGGGCCAGTCCGGTCAGGCGAAGATCACCCAGTACACCCGGTACGTCACGCTCGGCCTGGCGATCCTGCAGGCCACCGGCATCGTGGCGCTGGCCCGCAGCGGCAACCTGCTGCAGGGTTGCCCCGCCCCGTACGGGAACAACCTGCTGCAGGAGAACAACTTCGCCACCGCCGCGATCATGGTCATCACGATGACCGCCGGCACCGCGGTCATCATGTGGCTCGGTGAGCTCGTCACCGACCGCGGCATCGGCAACGGCATGTCGATCCTGATCTTCACCCAGGTGGTCGCGACCTTCCCGACCTCGCTGTGGGCGGTCCAGCAGGACCGCGGCCCGTGGGTCTTCGGCGGCGTGGTCATCGCCGGTCTCGGCGTCGTCGCCGCGGTCGTCTTCATGGAGCAGGCGCAACGGCGCATCCCCGTGCAGTACGCCCGCCGGATGGTCGGACGCAAGATGTTCGGCGGCTCCTCGACGTACATCCCGCTCAAGGTCAACCAGGCCGGCGTCATCCCGGTCATCTTCTCCGCGAGCCTGCTCTATCTCCCGGCGATGCTGGTGCAGTTCAACACCGGTTCCGATTCCAAGATCGTGGAGTGGATCGCCACCTATTTCGTCCGTGGCGACCACCCGCTCTACATGGCGGCGTACTTCCTGTTGACGGTCTTCTTCACGTACTTCTACGTGGCGATCACCTTCAATCCCAAGGAGGTCGCGGACAACATGAAGCAGTACGGCGGCTTCATCCCCGGCATCAGGGCGGGCAAGCCGACCGAGGACTACCTCAGCTACGTGCTCTCGCGACTGACCTTCCCGGGATCGATGTACCTCGGCCTGGTGGCGCTGCTCCCGCTGATCGCGCTGGTCCTGGTCAACGCCAACCAGAACTTCCCCTTCGGTGGCACCTCCCTGCTGATCATGGTCGGCGTCGCGCTCGACACCGTGAAGCAGATCGAGAGCCAGCTCCAGCAGCGCAACTACGAAGGGTTCCTCCGCTGATGCGACTGATCCTGATGGGCCCGCCCGGGGCGGGCAAGGGAACCCAGGCCAGGTTCGTGGCCGAGCGGTTCGGCGTCCCGGCCATCTCGACCGGCGACATCTTCCGGGCCAACGTCTCGCAGGGCACGCCGCTGGGCGTCGAGGCCAAGAAGTACATGGACGCCGGTGAGTACGTCCCCGACGAGGTCACCAACCGGATGGTCCGCAACCGGATCGACGAGCCGGACGCCGAGCCGGGCTTCCTGCTCGACGGCTACCCGCGCACGCTCGCCCAGGTCGAGGAGCTCGACGGGATGATCGGGCACACCGGTCACAAGCTCGACGCTGTCGTCGTCCTGAGCGTCAACGAGGAGGAGCTGGTCCAGCGCCTGCTCGCCCGGGCGCAGACCGAGGGCCGCGCCGACGACACCGAGGACGTGATCCGGCGGCGGCAGGAGGTCTACCGCGAGCAGACCGAGCCGCTCATCGACGTCTACCGCGAGCGCGGCCTGCTGATCGAGGTCGACGGCACCGGCGAGGTCACCGAGGTGACCGACCGGATCTTCGGCTCCCTCTCCGGCGTGTCCCAGAGCTGACCCGGACGGGCCGGCGTGGGATTCCGTGACCGCGGCGTCGAGATCAAGACGCCCGAGCAGATCGAGCGGATGCGGGTCGCCGGCCTGCTGGTGGGCCAGACCCTCGAGCTGCTGCGTACGTCGGTCCGGCCGGGGGTGACCACCGCCGAGCTCGACGCCCTGGCCGAGGACCACATCCGCTCGGCCGGTGGCGTGCCGTCGTTCAAGGGCTACGGCCACCCGCCCTTCCCCGCCACGATCTGCGCCTCGGTCAACGACGCCGTGGTCCACGGGATCCCCGGGAGCCGCGTGCTGGTCGAGGGCGACGTGCTCTCGATCGACTGCGGCGCCATCGTCGACGGCTGGCACGGCGACGCCGCGATCACCGTCGCGGTGGGCGAGATCGCCGAGGACGTGCGCGAGCTGATGCGGGTCACCGAGGAGTCCATGTGGCGCGGGTTCGCCGCCGCGCGCCTCGGCGGCCGGGTCACCGACATCTCGCACGCCGTCGAGGCCTACGTGCGCTCGCAGCCGCACCCCACCGGCGGCAGCTACGGCATCCTCGAGGACTACACCGGCCACGGCATCGGCACCGCGATGCACCAGCCGCCGAACGTCCCCAACTTCGGCCGGCCCGGGCGCGGCCCCAAGCTGGAGCGCGGCCTGGCCCTGGCGGTCGAGCCGATGGTCACGCTGGGCAGCAAGGAGACGTACGTCGACGAGGACGACTGGACGATCCTGACCGAGGACGGCAGCCGGGCGGCCCACTTCGAGCACACCTTCACGCTGACGTCCGACGGCCCCTGGATCCTCACCGCGATCGACGGCGGCCAGGCCAAGCTCGCCGAGCTCGGCGTCCCGTGGGGCGGGCACTGACCCGAGGCGTCAGGGCGCGGGTGACGTAGAGTCCGCCCATGGTCCTGAAGAGCCGGCGATCGCGGTTGGTCGCGCTCGCCCTGCTGGTGGTCGCCGTCGTCGGCGCCACCGCGTTCTTCGTCGTCGTGCCCGGCGTCGTCGAGCGGGGGATGAACCGGGTGGTCCCGGCCGACCTGCCCAAGGTCAGCGCCGCCACCCAGCGGCTGCACGACTCCCTGGAGATCGTCGACCTCCACGCCGACACGCTGATGTGGAACCGCGACCTCCTGGAGCGCTCGGACCGCGGCCACGTCGACCTGCCGCGCCTGGAGGAGGGCAACGTCGCCCTCCAGGTCTTCTCCTCGGTGTCGAAGTCGCCCAAGGGCCAGAACTACGACGCCAACGGCGACGACACCGACAACATCACGCTGCTGACCATCGCCCAGCTGCAGCCGCCGAACACCTGGTTCTCCCTGCTGCGGCGCTCGCTCTACCACGCCCACCGGCTGGAGGACGCGGCCAAGGACTCCGGTGGCCGCCTGGTGCTGATCCGGACCAAGGGAGATCTCGACCGCCTGCTCGCCCGCCGGAAGGCCGGCAAGGAGGTCACCGGGGCGCTGTTCTCCGTGGAGGGCCTGCAGAACCTCCAGGGCGAGTTCGCCAACGTCGCCACGCTGTACGACGCGGGCATGCGCATGGCCGGCTTCACCCACTTCTTCGACAACGAGGTGGCCGGCTCGATGCACGGCCTGAAGAAGGGCGGCCTGACCGACCTCGGCCGGCGGGTCTTCGACGAGCTGGAGCGCCGCGGGGTGGTCGTCGACATCGCCCACGCCAGCCACACCTCGATCGCGGAGATGCTGGAGCGCGCGACCAAGCCCGTCGTCGCCAGCCACGGCGGCGTCCAGGCGACCTGCAAGGTCAACCGCAACCTCACCGACAAGGAGATCCGCGGTGTCGCCAAGACCGGCGGGGTCGTCGGCATCGGCTACTGGCATGCCGCTGTCTGCGCGCGGACGCCGGCAGCGGTCGTCGACGCGATCGAGCACGTCATCGAGGTCGGTGGCCTGGGCGCGGCCGCGCTCGGCAGCGACTTCGACGGCGCCACCACCGTCGGCTGGGACACCAGCCAGCTGGCGGTCATCACCCAGGAGCTGCGCCGTCGCGGGCACAGCGACGAGGAGATCCGGGCGATCATGGGCGGCAACGCGCTGCGGGTGCTGCGCCAGGTGCTGCCGGCCTGAGCTGGGAGTAGGTTGGCCGCATGCGGGTCGGTGTGCACGTGGTCAACTACGACTTCGCCGGCGGCAGCGCGGCGATCCGGCCGGTCATGCTGGACGTCGCCCGCGCCGCCGAGGAGGCGGGGCTCGACAACCTCTCCGTGATGGACCACTGGTTCCAGATGATCCCCAGCGGCGGCCCCGAGCTGAACATGCTGGAGGGCTACACCACCCTCGGCTTCCTCGCCGCGGCGACCGAGACCGTCGAGCTGCAGCTGCTGGTCACGGGCGTGACCTATCGCCACCCGGGCCTGCTGGCCAAGATCGTCTCCACGCTGGACGTGCTCTCCGGCGGCCGGGCCATGCTGGGCATCGGCGCCGCCTGGTACGAGGAGGAGCACCGGGGCCTGGGCGTGCCGTTCCCGCCGGTCGCCGAGCGCTTCGAGCGCCTGGAGGAGACGCTGCAGATCGTGCGGCAGATGTGGGACGGCGTCGACGCGCCGTACGACGGCCGGCACTACCGCCTCGAGCGGACCCTGAACCTCCCGGAGCCGGTGCGCACCCCGCCGATCATGATCGGCGGCAGCGGCGAGCGGAAGACGCTGCGCCTGGTCGCCAGGTACGCCGACGCGTGCAATCTCTTCGCCGACCCCGAGGGTGGCCCCGAGGCCATCGCCCACAAGCTCGGCGTCCTGCGCGAGCACTGCGAGCGCGAGGGCACCGACTACGACCGGATCCGCAAGACGATCCTGTGGTCGGCCCTGGTCAACCCGGAGGACCCGGCCCTGATCGGGCAGCTGGAGGCCTTCGCGGAGGTCGGCGTCACCGAGGTCCACCTCATGCACTTCGGCAACGAGCCCGTCGGGTTCATCCGCACGCTCGGCGAGCGGCTGGTCGAGCCCATTCGCGCCATCGGCTGACCGGGCGCCACCCGGATTAACGGTCGGCGGGCCTTTTCGCCTAGACTGTCGTGTCGGCCCAACGTGGGCTCGTTTCGTGGTGCCTTGCGGCTGCCCGGACCACCGCTCGATCGGAGATCGCTCCGCTCGGGCGTGCCCGGGGATTTGAGGCGCCACGGCGGCCTCACGAGGTCCACACGGCACCTGCCGTGGCGGTTCCCGGGTCAACGGTAGACAACAGTGCGACAGATTGTGGAGGACATGCCGAAGAAGGAAGGCGTGATCGAGATGGAGGGCTCCGTCGTGGAGGCCCTTCCCAACGCCATGTTCCGGGTCGAGCTGACCAACGGACACAAGGTGCTCGCCCACATCAGCGGCAAGATGCGCCAGCACTACATCCGGATCCTCCCCGAGGACCGGGTCGTGGTGGAGCTCTCGCCGTACGACCTCACCCGGGGTCGCATCGTCTACCGCTACAAGTGAGCGAGCTCGCGAGCTCGCTCATCCAGCACAGCGTAAGCCGCTTCAACACCAGAAAGGGCTGACATGAAGGTCAACCCGAGCGTCAAGCCGATCTGTGACAAGTGCAAGGTGATCCGTCGCCACGGCCGCGTCATGGTGATCTGCGAGAACCCGCGTCACAAGCAGCGCCAGGGCTGAGCCCCGGCCGAGCGCGACAACTCCATATCGAAGACAACGTGATCGCTAGGGCCCGCGCCAGTCGTGGGCGCCGAAGCACCTCCGGGGCGGATGGCCGGAGCCGCGAGCCGAGAAGCGAACGGATGCATCACGACCACACCACCGTGAACCACTGAAGGGAAATGCCTGCACATGGCACGCCTTGTTGGTGTCGACCTCCCGCGCGACAAGCGCATCGAGGTGGCACTCACCTACATCTACGGCATCGGCCGTACCCGCGCCCAGAAGCTCCTGGCGGAGACCGGGGTCGACCCGAACGCCCGGGTCCACACTCTGGGGGACGAGGAGCTGGTCAAGCTCCGCGACGCGATCGAGGCCAACGAGTTCAAGATCGAGGGTGACCTCCGTCGCGAGGTCCAGGCCGACATCCGTCGCAAGATCGAGATCGGCAGCTACCAGGGTCGCCGCCACCGCATGGGCCTTCCGGTCCGCGGGCAGCGCACCAAGACCAACGCGCGGACCCGCAAGGGCCCCAAGCGCACCGTCGCCGGCAAGAAGAAGGCGAAGTAAGGCCTTCTCAGGCACTAGTGCCTGACCCGATCTTTTGACCAGAACTTCGTAGGAGAAAACGCATGCCTCCCAAGAGCCGCGCGGCCGGGGCCAAGAAGGTCCGCCGCAAGGAGAAGAAGAACGTCGCCCAGGGCGAGGCCCACATCAAGAGCACGTTCAACAACACCATCGTCACGATCACCGACCCCACCGGTGCGGTGATCTCGTGGGCCTCGGCCGGCACCGTCGGCTTCAAGGGCTCGCGCAAGTCCACCCCGTACGCCGCGCAGATGGCCGCCGAGGCCGCCGGGCGCCGGGCGATGGACCACGGGATGAAGAAGATCGACGTCTTCGTCAAGGGCCCGGGCTCGGGCCGCGAGACCGCGATCCGGTCCCTGGGTGCGATCGGCCTGGAGGTCGGCACCATCCAGGACGTCACTCCCACCCCCCACAACGGCTGCCGCCCGCCCAAGCGCCGGCGCGTCTGACCCCCGAGACTGAAGGAGACTGAAGAACCATGGCCCGTTACACCGGCCCCATGACCAAGAAGTCGCGCCGTCTCGGTGTCGACCTGGTCGGCGGCGACGCCGCCTTCGAGAAGCGCCCCTACGCCCCCGGCCAGCACGGCCGGGCGCGGATCAAGGAGAGCGAGTACCGCAACCAGCTGCAGGAGAAGCAGAAGGCCCGCTTCACCTACGGCGTGATGGAGAAGCAGTTCCACCGCTACTACGAGGAGGCGGCGCGTCGCTCCGGCAAGACCGGTGACAACCTGCTGCAGCTGCTCGAGTGCCGTCTGGACAACGTCGTGTACCGCGCGGGCTTCGCGCGGACCCGTCGTCACGCCCGCCAGCTCGTCGTGCACGGTCACTTCAAGGTCAACGGCCAGAAGGTCGACATCCCGTCGTACCAGGTCTCGGCCCACGACGTGATCGACGTGCGCGAGAAGAGCCTGGAGATGACCCCGTTCATCGTGGCCCGTGAGACCCACGGCGAGCGGATCGTTCCGGCCTGGCTGGAGGCGCTGCCCAACCGGATGCGGATCCTCGTGCACTCGCTGCCCGTGCGTGCGCAGATCGATCTGCCCGTCCAGGAGCAGCTCATCGTCGAGTACTACTCCAAGAAGTAATCCTCCCCACCTCATCGAAGTTCGAGCCCGTCATATAGCGGGTGGGCTCGGAAAGGAATGCCACAGTGCTCATCGCTCAGCGCCCGACCCTGTCGGAAGAGTCCGTTGACGAGTTCCGCTCGCGGTTCGTGATCGAGCCGCTGGAGCCCGGCTTCGGCTACACGCTCGGCAACTCGCTGCGTCGCACCCTGCTGTCCTCGATCCCGGGTGCGTCCGTCACCAGCATCAAGGTGGACACCGCTCTCCACGAGTTCTCCACCATCGAGGGTGTCAAGGAGGACGTCACCGAGATCATCCTCAACCTCAAGGGCCTCGTCGTCTCCTCCGAGCACGACGAGCCGGTCACCATGTACCTGCGCAAGCAGGGCGCCGGCGACGTCACCGCCGCCGACATCGCGCCGCCGGCCGGTGTCGAGGTGCACAACCCGGACCTGAAGATCGCCACCCTCAACGACAAGGGCAAGCTCGAGATGGAGCTGGTCGTCGAGCGGGGTCGCGGCTACGTCAGCGCCGTGCAGAACAAGGGCGCCGACAACGAGATCGGCCGGATGCCGGTCGACTCGATCTACAGCCCGGTCCTCAAGGTGACCTACAAGGTCGAGGCCACCCGTGTCGAGCAGCGCACCGACTTCGACAAGCTGGTCATCGACGTGGAGACCAAGCCGTCGATCCGTCCCCGCGACGCGATCGCCTCGGCGGGCAAGACCCTGGTCGAGCTCTTCGGCCTGGCCCGTGAGCTGAACGTCGAGGCCGAGGGCATCGACATCGGCCCGTCGCCGGTCGACGAGCAGCTGGCCCAGGACCTCGCCATGCCGGTGGAGGACCTGAGCCTGACCGTCCGCTCCTACAACTGCCTCAAGCGCGAAGGCATCCACACCGTGGGCGAGCTCGTCGCGCGCTCGGAGCAGGACCTGCTCGACATCCGCAACTTCGGCGCGAAGTCGATCGACGAGGTCAAGGCGAAGCTGCACGAGATGGGCCTGGCCCTCAAGGACAGCGCGCCGGGCTTCGACCCGACCGCCGCCCTCGCCGCGTACGACGAGGACGACGACACCTCCTACGCCGAGGACGAGCAGTACTGACACGCGCCGCCCTGGCACGCGTCTCGCTGCGTTGTCGTCGGTCGACGGCCCGCTTCGCTTGGAGGCCGCCTCCCTCCTCCGCCTTGCGATACACACACCAGGACGACGCGTGACGGCAAGCAGCACCGAACACCACATCTACTCCGGTACCTGACACGGCCGGGGAGAAACGAGAGAAGCAATGCCTACTCCCAAGAAGGGCGCCCGTCTCGGCGGCAGCCCGGCCCACCAGCGGCTGATCGTCTCGAACCTCGCCACGGCGCTGTTCGAGCACGGCCGGATCACCACCACCGAGGCCAAGGCGCGCGTGCTGCGCCCGGTCGCGGAGAAGCTGATCACCAAGGCGAAGAAGGCCCCCCTCGGCACCACCGAGAGCCTGCACAACCGTCGCGAGGTCCTCAAGACCATCCGCGACAAGTCCGTCGTGCACGCGCTCTTCACCGAGATCGCGCCGACCTACGCCGAGCGTCCCGGTGGCTACACCCGGATCACCAAGATCGGTCCGCGCAAGGGCGACAACGCCCCGATGGCGGTCATCGAGCTGGTGACCGAGCCGTACGCTCCCAAGGCCAAGCCCGCCCAGAAGAGCGCGCCGAAGAAGGCGGCTCCGAAGGACGAGGTCGTCGAGGAGACCCCGGCCGAGGACGTCGTCGAGGAGACCGAGGCGCCGGCTGAGGCCGAGGCTGTCGAGGAGGCCCCCGAGGCCGCCGAGGAGCCCGCGGTCGAGGCTGCCGAGGAGGCTGCTCCCGAGGAGCCCGCCGCCGAGGCCGCGTCGGAGGACGACGCCGAGGCCTGATCGGCACACGCATCGACGGCCCGCCATCCCGCGTGGATGGCGGGCCGTTCGCTTCCCTGAGCCTTCCGTAGCACGAGTGCTACGCTCGACGTATGCGGGAGATCAGTCAGCGGGAGCTGCGCAACGACAGCGGCGAGATCATGCGTCGTCTCGACGCGGGTGAGTCCTTCCTGGTGACTCGCAACGGGGTCGGTGTGGGTGAGCTGGTGCCCCTGCGCCGGCACAGGTTCGTCGCGCGGGACGTGGTGCTCGACCTGTTCCACGGGCCGCGCATCGACTACGCCCGGTTCCGCGAGGACGTGGACGCCGTGCTCGACCAGGACCCGGTGCCGCGTGCGTGAGGGACGCGGTGTCCTGGACACCTCGGTGATCATCGACCTGGACCGGGTCGATCGCGGGGACCTTCCCGATGAGTGCGCGATCGCCGCCATCACCCTGGCGGAGCTGGCCAGCGGTCCTCTCGCCACCGACGACCCCGTCGAGCGGAGTCGGCGCCAGGATCGTCTCCAAGCAGCGGAGCGGTCCTTCGATCCGCTGCCGTTCGACGCCGACGCGGCTCGGGCCTACGCCCGGATCTACGCGCTCGTCAGGGCGAGAGGACGCAAGGCCCGCGTTGCGCGAGCGGTCGACCTGATGATCGCGGCGACCGCGGCTGGTGCTGGACTTCCGCTCTACACCCGCAACCCGGACGACTTCGCCGGCTTCGACGAGGTCCTTCAGGTTGTTGCAGTGGGCTGAGAGACCGGCCTGAGACACTGGGCGGGTGCGGCTCCGACTCGACCTGGCCTACGACGGCACGGACTTCCACGGCTGGGCGCGGCAGCCGGGGCTGAGGACGGTGCAGGGGGAGCTGGAGGCGGCGCTGGACACGGTGCTGCGGACGACCGGCACGACGCTCACGGTGGCCGGGCGGACCGACACCGGCGTGCACGCCCGAGGGCAGGTCGCGCACCTGGACGTCGAGGAGGCGGCCCTGGTCGCGGCCGCGGGCAGGAGCACGGACCCGCCGGCGGAGGCGCTGATGCGGCGGCTCAACGGGGTGCTGCCGGGCGACGTACGGCTGCATCGGGTCGCCGAGGCGCCGGAGGGCTTCGACGCGCGGTTCTCGGCGGTATGGCGGCGCTACGCCTACCGGATCGCCGACAGCGCCGCGGCGGTCGACCCGCTGGCGAGGCGCCACGTGCTGGCCTGGCCGCGAGAGCTCGATGAGCGGGCGATGAACCGCGCCGCCGAGCTGCTGCTTGGCGAGCGCGACTTCGCGTCGTTCTGCAAGAGACGCGAGGGCGCCACCACGATCCGCACGCTGCTGGAGCTGCGCTGGGAGCGCGAGGAGAGCGGCGTGCTGATCGCCTGCGTCCGCGCGGACGCCTTCTGCCACAGCATGGTGCGCGCGCTCGTCGGCTGCCTGGTCGCGGTCGGGGAGGGGCGCCGCGAGCCGGCGTGGGCCGGCGAGGTCCTGTCCCGGCGTGCCCGCGACTCCGCCGTCACCGTCGCCCACGCCCACGGCCTCACCCTCGAGGAGGTCGGCTACCCGCCGGACGACGAGCTCGCCGATCGCGCGCGCACGGCCCGGGCCGTGCGCACGCTGCCGGGCGCCGCTGCCCAGGGGTGACCGTGCGCGCCTCGCGGGGCAGGATGCTGGGATGAGCATCGAACCGGACTACCAGCCGGCCGACAGCCGGTACGACGCGATGGAGTACCGCTTCTGCGGCCGCAGTGGGCTGCGGCTTCCGGCGCTCTCCCTGGGGCTGTGGCAGAACTTCGGCGACGACCGGACCGAGGACGTCCAGCGCGCGATCCTGCGCCGGGCCTTCGATCGGGGAGTCACGCACTTCGACCTGGCCAACAACTACGGGCCGCCGTACGGGCGCGCGGAGGAGAACTTCGGCCGCTACCTGCGCCAGGACCTCGCCCACCACCGCGACGAGCTGGTGATCTCCACCAAGGCCGGCTACGACATGTGGCCGGGGCCCTACGGTCAGGGCGGCGGCTCGCGCAAGTACGTGCTGGCCTCGCTCGACCAGTCCCTGCGGCGGATGGGGCTGGACTACGTCGACATCTTCTACTCCCACCGCTTCGACCCGGACACGCCGGTCGAGGAGACCATGGTGGCGCTGGATCACGCCGTGCGCTCCGGCAAGGCGCTCTACGCGGGCATCTCCTCCTACTCCGCGGTCAAGACCCGGGAGGCGGCCGCCATCGCCCGCGACCTCGGCACGCCGCTGCTCATCCACCAGCCGTCGTACTCGATGCTCAACCGCTGGATCGAGGGCGACCTCCTCGACGAGATCGAGGCGCAGGGCATGGGCTGCATCGTCTTCACCGCCCTGGCGCAGGGGCTGCTCACCGATCGCTATCTCGACGGGGTGCCGGCGGACTCGCGGGCCGCCCGCGAGCACTCGACGATCGCGGGCCTGGAGCCGGAGGTGCTCGACCGGGTGCGCGCGCTCGACGGCATCGCCCGCGAGCGTGGGCAGAAGCTGGCCCAGCTGGCTCTGCAGTGGGCGATCCGGGACCCGCGGGTGACCTCGGCGGTGATCGGCGCGTCCTCGGTCGAGCAGCTGGACACCAACCTCGACGCGCTCGACGGCTCGCCGCTGACCGACGAGGAGCTGGCGCTCATCGACCGCCATGCCGTCGAGTCGGGCGTCAACCTGTGGGCGCGGTCGACGAAGGAGTGAGGCGGTCGTGGAGGATGGGACGGTGACCGACGAGCACTACTTCACCGCCGACCCGAGTGTGCCGTTCGCGCGGGTGCCGGTGAGCGCGAACGTGTGGGGGCACTGGCTGGAGCTGACCTCGGGGTCGGGGGTGTTCGCCCAGGGGCGGCTGGACATCGGCACCGGGGTGCTGCTGCGCGAGGTGCCGCCGCCGGAGGGCGCTCGGAGGGTGCTGGACCTGGGCTGCGGGTACGGCGTGATCGGGCTGGCCGTCGCGGTGGCGTGCCCGGACACGCTGGTGACCGCGGTCGACGTCAACGAGCGGGCGCTGCTGCTGGCCAACGAGAACGCCGCGGCGCTCGGGGTGGCCGACCGGTTCCGGGCGGTGCTGCCCGACGAGGTGCCGGTCGACGAGACGTACGACGAGATCTGGTCCAACCCGCCGATCCGCGTCGGCAAGGAGGCCCTGCACGAGCTGCTGCTGCGCTGGCTGCCCCGGATGACCGGCCGCGCGGTCATGGTCGTCGGCAAGAACCTCGGCTCGGACTCGCTGGCCGAGTGGCTCGGGGAGCACGGCTTCCCGACCACCCGCCTGGCCAGCGCGAAGGGCTTCCGGGTGCTGGAGTCGCGGGCCGGGAAGCGCGAGGACCAAGGCCCCTGACCGACCGCCCCGGCGACAGGCCATGATGGGGCATGACCACCTTCGTCTACGACTTCGCCGAGGGCAACAAGGACCAGAAGGACCTGCTGGGCGGCAAGGGCGCCAACCTGGCGGAGATGACCAACCTGGGCCTGCCGGTTCCGCCCGGGTTCATCATCACCACCGACGCCTGCCGGGCCTTCCTGGAGCACGCCGCGGTGCCGGTGGGGTTCGACGCCGAGGTCGGCGAGCACCTGGCCCGGCTCGAGGGCGTCATGGGCAAGCGGCTCGGCGACCCCGAGGACCCGCTGCTGGTAGCCGTCCGCTCGGGCGCCAAGTTCTCCATGCCCGGGATGATGGAGACGGTCCTCAACGTCGGCCTGAACGACGCCTCGGTGCAAGGGCTCGCGGCGAGGTCGGGCGATCCGCGGTTCGCCTGGGACTCCTACCGCCGGCTGCTGCAGATGTTCGGCGCGACGGTCCTGGGCATCGAGTCGCAGGTCTTCCACGAGGCGCTGGACCGGCTCAAGGCCGACCGCGGCGTGACGGCCGACCCCGAGCTCACCGCCGAGGACCTGACCGGCCTCGTGGCGACGTACCAGGAGCTGATCGAGAAGCACTCCGGCCGCGCCTTCCCCCAGGACCCGCGCGAGCAGCTCGACCTCGCCGTCCGGGCGGTCTTCGAGTCCTGGAACACCGACCGGGCGCGGCTCTACCGCCGTCGCGAGCGCATCCCGGAGAACCTCGGCACCGCGGTCAACGTGATCGCCATGGTCTTCGGCAACCTGGGCGCCGGATCGGGCACCGGCGTCGCGTTCACCCGTGACCCGGCCACCGGCGCCTCCGGCGTGTACGGCGACTACCTGGAGAACGCCCAGGGCGAGGACGTGGTCGCGGGCATCCGCAACACCCTGCCGCTGGCCGAGCTGGAGCGGATCGACAAGACCTCCTACGACGAGCTGCTGCGGATCATGGCCGTGCTGGAGGGCCACTACCGCGACATGTGCGACATCGAGTTCACCATCGAGCGCGGCAGGCTCTGGATGCTCCAGACCCGGGTCGGCAAGCGGACCCCCGAGGCGGCCTTCCGCATCGCCCGCACGATGGTCTCCGAGCGGCTGATCGACGAGGACGAGGCGCTGCGCCGGGTGACCGGCGCCCAACTGGCCCAGCTGATGTTCCCGCGCTTCGACGAGCAGGCGGACAAGGAGCTGCTGGCGACCGGCATGGGTGCCTCTCCGGGCGCCGCGGTCGGCCGGATCGTCTTCGACTCCGACACCGCGGTGGAGTGGGCCGGGCGCGGCGAGGACGTGATCCTGGTCCGCAGCGAGACCAATCCCGATGACCTGCACGGCATGGTCGCGGCCACCGGCATCCTGACCAGCCGGGGCGGCAAGACCTCGCACGCGGCGGTGGTGGCCCGCGGCATGGGCCGCACCTGCGTGTGCGGCGCCGAGACGCTCGACGTGGACGTGGCGGGCAAGCGGCTCGCCGTACGCGACGGGCGGACGCTGGCCGAGGGCGACGTGATCTCCATCGACGGCATGACCGGCGAGGTCTTCGCGGGCGCCGTCCCGGTCAGCGACTCGGTGGTGGTCCGGCACTTCGAGGGCGAGAGCGTCGACGACGAGCTGGTCGAGGCGGTGGCGAGCACGATGGCCCGTGCCGACCGTGTGCGCCGGCTTCGGGTCCGGGCCAACGCCGACACCCCCGAGGACGCCGCGCGGGCCCGCCGGTTCGGCGGCGAGGGCATCGGTCTGTGTCGCACCGAGCACATGTTCCTCGGCGAGCGCCGTCAGCTGGTCGAGGACCTGATCGTGGCCGACTCGCCGGAGGAGCAGGAGACCGCGCTGGCGGCGCTGCTGCCCCTGCAGCGCGCGGACTTCACCGAGATCCTCGAGGCGATGGACGGGCTGCCGGTGACCATCCGGCTGATCGACCCGCCGCTGCACGAGTTCCTGCCCGACCTCACCGAGCTCTCGGTCAAGGTCGCCCGCCAGGAGGATGCCGGCTCGGTCGACGAGCGCGACCGGGTCCTTCTCGACCACGTCCGCCGGCTGCACGAGCAGAACCCGATGCTGGGACTGCGCGGGGTGCGGCTGGGCATCCTGATCCCCGGGCTGTTCGAGATGCAGGCGCGGGCGATCCTGGAGGCGGCGGCGGATCGTACGGCGGCCGGCGGCGACCCGAGGCCGGAGATCATGATCCCGCTGGTGGCCAGCGTCCGGGAGCTCGACGTGATCCGCGGTCACATCGAGCGGGTCGCCGAGGAGGTGGCCGGAGAGCGCGGCGCCGTGGACTACAAGCTCGGCACGATGATCGAGCTGCCCCGGGCGGCGGTGCTGGCGGACCGGATCGCGAAGTCGGCCGAGTTCTTCTCCTTCGGCACCAACGACCTCACCCAGATGACGTGGGGCTTCTCCCGTGACGACGTCGAGGCGTCGTTCTTCTCGACGTACCTCGACAACGGCATCTTCGACGTCTCGCCGTTCGAGTCGCTGGACACCCTCGGCGTCGGCGAGCTGGTGCGGATGGGCACGGAGAAGGGCCGCTCGGCCAGGCCCGACCTGCACGTCGGCGTCTGCGGCGAGCACGGCGGCGACCCGCACTCGATCCACTTCTTCGAGCGCGTGGGCCTCGACTACGTCTCCTGCTCGCCCTTCCGCGTCCCGGTGGCCCGCCTGGAGGCGGGCCGCGCGGCGGTCATGGAGGACGGCGCTAGCTGAGCCCCTGCGCGGCGTCGGCCAGGTCGGCGACGCCGCGGGCCAGCTCGTCGGGGCGGTCGGTGATCAGGTCCAGGTGGAAGCCGTAGAGCGCGGAGTCCACCAGGGTCACGATGCGCGCCGCGCGCTTGGGGGTGGCGCCGCAGCGCACGAAGTAGGAGCGCAGCGCGCGGCCCCACTCCACGTTGCTCTCCCGGGCATCGGTGAGATAGGGCTCCCGCCCGATGAGGCCGGTCGCGGCGGCCTGGCAGTAGACGTCGAGACAGCTGGAGACGGGCTCGGTCCGGTACGTCGCCCAGAGTCGTGTGACCCCGGAGCGCACGGTCCGGGCGCCGGGCAGCGCGTCGATGACCTCGACCGCCCGGCGCGAGGTCTCCGCGACGACGGCCGAGACCAGCGCGTCCCGGGAGCCGAAGTGGTAGATCAGCATCCGGTCGCTGGTGCCGACGGCGGCCGCGAGGGGCCGCAGGGAGAGCCCGATCAGGCCGCTCTCCAGGACATGGTCCGTCGCGGCATGCAGCAGCGCGTCGTGCTTGTCGGCCATGCACGCAAACGTAGCATGTGCTACATTTAGTGCGATGTAGCGAGTGCTACACATGAACGAGGAGCGTGTGACATGGTGGGCGCGGCGATTCTGCTGGCGCTGGCGATCGGCACCGAGGTGGCGGCCACGGCGCTGCTGCCGAGGGCGCAGGGGTTCACCGACCCCGGCTGGACCGCGCTGGTCGTGGCCGGCTACGCGCTCTCCATCTGGCTGCTGGCCATGATCGTGCGCACGCTGCCGGTCTCGGTGACCTACGCGATCTGGGCCGGCGCCGGCACCGCGGTCGTCGCGATCATCGGCGTCTTCTTCCTCGGCGAGTCGATGTCCTGGGTCAAGGCGGCCTCGCTGACGGCGATCGTCCTTGGCGTGGTCGGCCTCAACCTCGTCGGCGCGCACTGACCTGCCGCTAACTCGCTGGCCCGGACGGCCGGCGGGAGGGAGAATCGTCGCCCGTGGGTCATGTGGACGTCGCCGGAGTGCGCTACGAGCTGCCCGACGGGCGAGTGCTGCTCGACGACGTCTCGTTCCGGGTGGGTGAGGGCGCCAAGGCCGCGCTGGTCGGCGCCAACGGCGCCGGCAAGACGACCCTGCTGCGGATCATCACCGGCGAGCTCGACCCACACGCCGGCGCGGTCACCCGCTCCGGTGGCCTGGGCATCATGCGGCAGGCCGTCGGCGCCGGGCTGGGCGAGGACCCGACGGTCGCCGACCTGCTGATGTCGGTCTCGCCGCCCCGGGTGCGCGCGGCGGCGGCCGAGGTCGACCGGCTGGAGCTGCGGCTGATGGAGGTCGACGACGAGGACACCCAGATGCGCTACGCCACGGCGCTCGCGGAGTTCGCCGACTCCGGCGGCTACGACATCGAGGTCGTCTGGGACACCTGCTGCACGGCGGCGTTGGGCATCGGCTTCGACAAGGCGAAGTACCGCCGGCTGGCCACGCTCAGCGGCGGGGAGCAGAAGCGGCTGGTGCTGGAGTACCTCCTCGCCGGGCCCGATCAGGTGCTGCTGCTCGACGAGCCGGACAACTATCTCGACGTACCCGGCAAGATCTGGCTGGAGGAGCGGATCCGGGAGTCGCCCAAGACGATCCTCTTCATCAGCCACGACCGGGAGCTGCTGGCCAACACCGCGACCCGGATCGTCACCGTCGAGCTGGGCGCCGCAGGCAACCTGGCGTGGACGCACCCGGGCGGCTTCGCGTCGTACCACGAGGCGCGCCGCGACCGGTTCGCGCGCTTCGAGGAGCTGCGCCGGCGCTGGGACGAGGAGCACGCCAAGCTGCGCGCGCAGATGCTGATGTACAAGCAGAAGGCCGCCTACAACTCCGACATGGCCTCGCGCTACCGCGCCGCGCAGACACGACTGCGCCGCTTCGAGGAGGCCGGGCCGCCGACCGAGCAGCCACGCGAGCAGCAGGTCTCGATGCGACTCAAGGGCGGCCGGACCGGCAAGCGTGCCGTGGTCTGCGAGGGTCTGGAGCTCACCGGCCTGATGCGTCCCTTCGACCTGGAGGTCTGGTACGCCGAGCGCGTGGCCGTCCTCGGCTCCAACGGCTCGGGCAAGTCCCACTTCCTGCGGCTGCTCGCCGCCGGCGGGAGCGATCCCGACGTGGAGCACCAGCCGGTCGAGGACGTGGCGATCGAGCCGGTCCGGCATGCCGGGCGGGCCAAGCTGGGCGCCCGCGTCCGGCCCGGCTGGTTCGTGCAGACCCACGAGCATCCCGAGCTGATCGGCCGCACCCTGCTGGAGATCCTGCACCGTGGCGACGCTGGGCCGACCGGACTGGGCCGCGACGGGATGGGGCGCGAGCAGGCCGCCCGGGCGCTCGACCGCTACGAGCTGGCCCACGCCGCCGAGCAGGCCTTCGAGTCGCTCAGCGGCGGCCAGCAGGCCCGCTTCCAGATCCTCCTGCTCGAGCTCTCCGGCGCGACCCTGCTGCTGCTCGACGAGCCGACCGACAACCTCGACGTGCAGTCGGCCGAGGCGCTGGAGGAGGGCCTGGACCGCTTCGAGGGAACCGTGCTCGCGGTGACCCACGACCGCTGGTTCGCCCGCGGCTTCGACCGCTTCCTGGTCTTCGGCGAGGACGGCGCCGTCTACGAGTCGCCCGAGCCGGTCTGGGACGAGGGCCGGGTCCGCCGGGCTCGCTAGCGGGTCACCTCCAGGATCCCGTGGGCGCCGCGCTCGGCGTCGGCCATGATGTGCGAGACGAAGGGGTAGTGGCCGGGCTCGGGGAGGGAGAGCTCGACGAAGCCGCCCTGGGCGGGGAGCAGCGGCAGCACCTGGGCGCCGCCGGCCCCGGGGCGCAGCCGGTAGGCGCCCTCTGACCAGACCGTGTCGAACTGCCCGCCGACGACGTGGAAGGACGAGGCCCGGTTGGGCCCGGCATCCAGCACCCAGATGCGCACCCGCTCTCCGACGCGCGCGGTCAGCGGATGCTCGTCGTACTGGTTGGCATAGCCGTTGAAGACGACCAGATCGGGCTTCTCGTCGGCCAGCTTGTCGACGTCGACCGGACCGCCGTCCTTGCCCAGGTAGAGCTCGGACTGGACGAGCACGTAGGTGCGGTCCACCGGCGCCAGGTCGGGCGGGTCGATGACGACCGCGCCGAAGAGGCCGTTGGCGATGTGGGCCGCCATCGGCATCGTCGAGCAGTGGTACATCCAGATGCCCGCGCGGGTGGCCGTGAAGCGGTAGGTCAGCGACTCCCCGGGCGGGATCGTCCGCATCACCTCGTCCGGCGCGCGCTCGCCGGCGTGGAAGTCGATGGAGTGCCCCATCGTCCCGTCGTTGACCAGCGTGATCTCGAAGCGGTCGCCCACCTTGCCGTGCAGCACCGGGCCCGGGGCGGTGCCGTTGTAGGTCCACAGCTCCTGGGTCACGCCCGGCGCCACCTCGTGCCTGCCCTCGTTGACGGTGAAGGTCTGCCGGTGGACCCTGCTGCCGGCCACGGCCGGCAGACTCGCGTCGTACGGCGTGAAGGCCGGCGCCTCGGGCTGCCGCGTCGGCGAGGCGCTCGGCGTCGAGGACGAGTGTCCGCCGTGATCGTGGCTGCCGTGCTGATGCTGGCTCTGGTCGCCGGCCTCCCCCTGGCGCGCCGCTGAGCCGGACACGTTGCCTGATACCCGGACCGTGAAGACCATGCCCATCTGGCGATGGCCCAGCACCGAGCACCAGCCGTCGAGGCTCCGGCCCACGACGCCGACGTCGAGGCGCGTGCTCTCGCCCGGAGCCAGCCGGCCCGAGTCCGCGCCCGAGTCGAGCACCAGGTCGTGGACGTCGCCGTCGTCGGTGTTGGTGAGCTCGATGACGAGCTTGTCGCCGGCGGGGACGGTGACGGAGGCCGGGTGGAAGCGCATGTCCTTGGCGGTGACCTTGACGGTGGTGGTGCGACCGGTCGCGGCGACGCCGGCGGCCGCGGAGCGCTGGTCGCCGCCGAGGGCCTGCGGGTCGACGGCCACGCCGATCGCGACGGCCAGCGTCAGGACGGCGAGACCGGTGACCGCCTGACCGAGCCGGCGGCGGGTCGACACGACGGCGGAGACGGGCGCGGGACCGTGCGGACGCGGACCGGCCGGTGCCGTGCTCGCCTCGGTGGCGGCCCGGCGAGCGGATCGGATCGCGCGGATCATCAGCGGGAGGAAGCTCGCCAGGGCCAGCAGCACGAGCGTGGAGACGACCACCCGCACCGGCGGCGTCGAGGGCAGCAGCCAGAGCGCCAGGCCGCCGTTGACCACGGCGATCCGCAGGGACGCGGCACGGTCGAACTCCGTGTTGGCCGCCCGCGTCCCGGCCGGCCCGCGGCCCACCGCCACGGGCATCAGGTAGGACAGCGCCCCGAGCAGCACCTGGGCCACGAACCCTGCCGCCAGTGCGGGGGTCGCGCGCTCCAGCCAGGTGTGCGCCTCCTCCCAGTCACCGGAGGTCGCGATGGCGACGCCGAGCGTCGCGACGGTCAGCACGAACCAGCTCATGCCGGCGAGGACCGACCAGCCGGGGAAGTGGGCCGGCGGCTTGGCGCGGGCCTCGGTGACGTGGGGGAGGATCAGCAGCACCAGCCCACCGGCGTACGCGAGCAGGCCGGCGCCGGTCAGCGGACGGGAGCCGATCAGGCAGCCGGCGAGGGCCATCGCGAGGCCGGCGAGCAGGACGGGGAGGGCCCGTCGTGCCGTGCTCACGGCGGTGTCGGCGACGCGCGTGCGCAGGATCGTCGGCCAGAGCGTGACCAGCGTGCCGGTCACGGTAAGGCCGATCCAGCCGAGCACGTTGATCACGACGTGCGCGACCATCGCCTGCGCATGGTCGTCGTGCGCGAGCCCGCGGGCCATCAGCACGCCGAGGTAGGCGCCGACGGGGAGCAGGGCGCCCGCGGCAACGTAGTAGCGGACCGTCACCGCGAACCGCGCGCTGGCGCTCAGCGACACCGTGCGCCGCAGCTGGGCGACCAGGGAGACCGCGTGCCAGGCGGCGACGACCCCGACGGCCGCGGCGCCGACGGCGGTCACCGGCCAGCGGTCGCTGACGACACCCGCGACGACGAGCACGACGCCGACGTTGAGAGCCGCCAGCCGCAGCGAGCGGACCCGCGTCTGAGCCGGCGTCGCCACGGTGTGCAGCAGGGTGTCGGCGAAGTGCTGGCTCCACACCAGGATCGAGTGCGTCGCGGCGCCCAGCAGGAGCAGGTGGAAGAGCAGCCAGCGCGGCGCCGGGATCACCGGGTGGGCCAGGGCGACGACGACCACCGCGAGCAGCCAGCCGACGGCCGGGAGGTCGCGCAGTGGTGAGAATCCCTTCATCTGAGGGCCTTTCGGGTCAGGAGGGTGAGGACGGTGGCGGCGAAGAGGAGCAGCGCGACGACGTTGAGCACGCCGCCGGCCCGCCAGGCGGCGTCGACGCCGAGCCCGTCGCCGATCCAGATGCGCAGGAGGAGCCCGGCGTGCAGGAGCAGCAGGGGCGCCCACATCACCGGGTGGTACGGCAGTGGGCGGCGCAGTACGGCGGGCAGGATCGTCGGCGCGTGCGCCAGGATCATCGACATCGTGAAGCCCAGGAAGACGGCGTGGATCACCGTGTCGTACGCCGCGTGGTGGTCGGGCACGCCGAGCAGCCAGACCGCCCCGGCCAGACCCAGCCAGACGTAGCCGGCCAGCATCGCGGCGGCGCTGAACCGCACGGCCCCGCCGGCCCGGATGGTGCGCCGGGCGACGTCGTGGGCGGCCAGCCAGCAGGTCAGCGCGAGCAGCGAGAGGCCGAAGAGGGGAGTGCCGGCCGCGGGCCACAGCACCGTCGCGGCGATGGCGGCCGTCGTGGCCGATCCCAGCCCGATCAGCACCGCGCCCGCGCGTGGCCCCATCGCGATCCGGGCCAGCTCCAGCCGCTCGCCGGCGATGGTGAGCACCGGGAAGCCGACCAGCCAGGGCAGCAGCGTGGCGACATCGACGCCGCCGAGCCAGAGCGCCGCCGCCCCGGTCGCGGTGACCGCGCCGAGGGCCTGGACCGCGACCGCCTCGTCGTGCTGCCGCTGCCACAGCGGCACGTAGTTGAGCGTCATCGCGACCGCGCCCACCAGCAGGGCGATCTGGCCCGCCCTCATCGGCGCGGGGCTGATCAGCAGCAGCCCGCCCAGGCCGAGGGCGGCCGGCGCCAGGTAGCCATACCACCGGCGCAGGGCGACCGCTCGCTCCAGCGCGACGACGGTGCCCACGAACCCGAGGACGAGCAGCACGCCGTGGACCTCGGGGAGCCGGTCGGCGCGGACCGGCGCGGGCACGTCGAGCAGCATCAGCGCCGCGTCCAGTCCGGCCAGCAGGGCGAGTCCCGCGGGGAGCATCAACAGGGCCCGTGGCGGGCGGCGTACCGATCTGGCCTCGGCGGCCTCGGCCGCCGAGGTCGTCGACAGGGCGTTCACCGCCGTCCTCCCGCGCGCAGGTGCAGCAGGCAGGCGCCGGGCTCGGCGAAGGGCACCAGGTCGACCTCGGTCCGCGGATCGCCGTACTCCTCCAGAGCGCCCTCGACCAGGCCGCGGTGGATCGCGCAGACCACGTCGGGGTGCTGGCGGGCCACCTGCAGCAACGGGCAGCGGGTTAGCCGGACCGTCTGCTGACGGCGCGTCGCCGGTCCGGGCTCGGGCCCGAAGCCGAAGCCGTCCAGCAGCTGGAGGGCCCGCTCGGGCGCGTCGCCGCCGACGTCCGGCTGGGAGGCGGCCAGCTCGTGGCCCCACTCGACGCCGGCCCGGGTCGCGGTGGCCACCGGGTCGGGGCTGGTGGCCTGGAGGGTGCGCGCGAGTGCGGCCGCCAGTCCGGCGTACTCCGAGGTCGCCGGGGGGTCGATGGCGCGCCACAGCCAGGCCGGGCGCCCGCGCCCGTCCGGCACGGCGCGCTCGCGATCGGCCAGGCCGGCGGCGGCGAGGCCGTCGAGATGCTCGCGGACGGTGTTCTCGTGCAGGCCCGTGCGGGCCGCCAGCGCGGCGATGCCGACGGGCTCCACCTGGTCGGCCAGGGCCTCCCAGAGTCGCCGCCGGGCACGGGAGAGCGTCGCCGGTCCGGGGTGGGCCGGACCGGGTCCCAGAGCCGGAGAAGGACCTCGATCATTTTCCACGGAAATAATTGTAGTAAAATCATCCGCACGTGGCCAACGGAGGGTCCGATGGCACGTGAGGAGGCGGAACGTGAGCGACGTGATCATGGCCAGCAGCCGCGAGGACGCGGAGGCGCTCGAGGCGATGGAGCAGCACCACGCCGAGCTGCTCGGCGGGCTCACCGCCCGGGTCAACGCGGTGGTCGACGCCACCACCGGCGCCGAGGCGGCCAGCGCCCGCGACGAGCTGGTCGAGTGGTGCGGACGCGAGCTGGTCCCGCACGCCCAGGCCGAGGAGGCCGCGCTCTACCCGGCCGGCCTCGGGTTCCCCGAGCTGCGCGCGCTGGTCGAGGCGATGATCGCCGAGCACGGGATCCTCGTGGACCTCGTCGAGCAGGTACGCCGGGCCGCGACGCCGCCTCGCGCGGCCGGCGCGGCGTACGCGCTGCTGACGCTCTTCGGCACCCACCTGGTCAAGGAGAACGAGCAGCTGCTGCCGGTGCTCGCCGAGTCCGGGCAGGTGCGGCTGGCCGAGCTGCTGGGCGGCATGCACGAGGAGCTCGTCGGCGCCGCGGCGCCCAGCGAGGCGGCCGCCGGACACGGGCACAGCTGCTCGTGCGGTGAGGAGGACGGCGCCGAGCACCCCGAGCTCGACGCGCGCGCCGTGCCGCACGCCATCCGGCACGCGACCATCTTCGGCGCCCTCGATGCCGTCGGACCCGGTCGCGGCATGGTGCTGATCGCGCCGCACGACCCGCTGCCGCTGCTCGCGCAGCTGGAGCAGCGCGAGCCGGGCGCCTTCGAGATCAGCTACCTCGAGCGCGGGCCCGAGGCCTGGCGCATCCAGTTCCTCCGGCGAGTCTCGAGCACCGTCTGAAGGGTCCCCCCACGACGATGCTCTGAGGCGACGACGCCGCGGACGGGGAGCGGAGCCCTGTCCGCGGCGTCGGTTTCTCTAGATCACTTCCAGCGCTGGGCGGCGGGCACGAAGTCCAGGGTGCGGTCGCCGGTGTAGATCTGCTTGGGCCGGGCGATCTTCTGCTCCTTGTCCTGCACCAGCTCCAGCCACTGGGCCAGCCAGCCCGGCGTACGGCCGATGGCGAACAGCACGGTGAACATCTCCGGCGGGAACTGCAGGGCCTCGTAGATCAGCCCGGAGTAGAAGTCCACGTTGGGGTAGAGCTTGCGGGAGACGAAGTACTCGTCCTCCAGCGCGATCTTCTCCAGCTCCTGGGCGATCTTGAGCAGCGGGTTGACCCCGGTGACCTCGAAGACGTCGTCGCAGGCCTTCTTGATGATCTTGGCGCGCGGGTCGTAGTTCTTGTAGACCCGGTGGCCGAAGCCCATCAGCCGCTCGTTGCCGGCCTTGACGCCCTCGATGAAGGCGGGGATGTTCTCCATCGAGCCGATCCGGCGCAGCATCCGCAGCACGGCCTCGTTGGCGCCGCCGTGCAGCGGGCCGTAGAGCGCCGCGATGCCGGCGGCCGTGGCCGAGTAGGGGTCGACCTGCGAGGAGCCGACCGACCGGACCGCGTTGGTCGAGCAGTTCTGCTCGTGGTCGGCGTGCAGGATGAAGAGGATGTCGAGGGCCTTGACCAGGCGCTCGTCGGCCTCGAACTTCTGCTCGCTCATCTTGAACAGCATCGCCAGGAAGTTGGCGGTGTAGCCGAGCTCGTTGTCGGGGTAGACGTAGGGCTTGCCCTGCGCGTGCCGGAACGCCCAGGCGCCCAGGGTCGGCATCTTCGCGATCAGCCGGACGATCTGCATGTGCCGGTTGTCGGGGTCGGAGATGTTGCCCGACTCCGGGTAGAAGGTCGAGAGCGCCCCGACGGAGGCCATCAGCATGCCCATCGGGTGGGCGTCGTACCGGAAGCCCTCCATGAAGCCCTTGACGTTCTCGTGCACGAACGTGTGGTAGGTGATCTCGTGCACCCAGCGGTCGTACTGCTCCTTGGAGGGCAGCGCGCCGTGGATGAGCAGGTAGGCGACCTCGAGAAAGGTCGAGCCCTCGGCGAGCTGCTCGATCGGGTAGCCCCGGTACTCCAGGATGCCCTTCTCGCCGTCGATGTAGGTCACCGAGCTCTTGCACGAGGCGGTGTTGACGAAGCCGGGGTCGTACGTCGCCAGGCCGGGTCCGTCCTCGCCTACCCTGATCTGGCCCAGATCGGCCGCCTTGATCGTGTCGTCGCTGATCGCGATCTCGTACTCCTGGCCCGTCCTGTTGTCACGGACGGTCAGAGTCTGGGGGCCGGTGGGCGCTTCTGGCACGACGTCTCCTCACGGTCTCGGTGTCGTGGTGGGTCCTGGGTCGGGCCCGGTGGGCGCCACCGCTGTGTCGTGGCGCACATTCACCTAACCTATCCCGTGCGCTTCGGGCGCTGGCACGGCCGTCCCGTTTTGACGCTCGATGGGCGCTCCCGGTAGTCTCATCGGCTGCGACTCCTGCCGCGCCATGGTTCCTCGTTGTGACCGTGGTGCAGACCCGGACAGACCAGTGCGTCGAAGCCGGGCAGTGTTCGTCAGAAGCCGCTGCAGCACCGCCGTTCCGGGGTCTCCCGGGTCGGTCCACGAACGAGCAGTAAGGCAGCAACGTGCGTACGTACAGCCCCAAGCCCGCGGACATCCAGCGCGAGTGGCACGTCATCGACGCCACCGACGTGGTCCTCGGACGGCTCGCCGTCCAGACGGCCAACCTCCTCCGCGGCAAGCACAAGACGATCTTCGCCCCCCACGTCGACACCGGCGACTTCGTGATCATCGTCAACGCCTCCAAGGTCGCCCTCTCGGGCAACAAGGCCACCGCCAAGATGTCGTACCGCCACTCCGGCTTCCCGGGCGGCCTGAGCGCCACCCCGATCGGCGAGCTGCTGGAGAAGGACGCCCGCAAGGCGGTCGAGAAGGCGGTCTGGGGCATGCTCCCCAAGAACCGCCTGGGCCGTCAGATGATCAAGAAGCTCAAGGTCTATGCAGGCCCCGAGCACCCGCACCAGGCCCAGAAGGCCACGCCGTTCGAGATCTCCCAGATCTCCCAGTAAGCATCGACGACGCGAGATCGAGGACATTCCGACGTGACTGAGAACGTGAACGAGACCGAGTTCGACTCGGCCGAGACCTACGAGGCCAACGAGCAGGGCATCGCCTACTCCTCCGAGAGCGCCCCCAGCGCCGACGCCCCCGCCCGTCCCGCCACCATCGCCCCCGCCGCGGCCACCGGCCGCCGCAAGGAGGCCGTGGCCCGCGTGCGCATCGTGCCCGGCACCGGCCAGTGGACGGTCAACGGCCGCACCCTGGAGAGCTACTTCCCGAACAAGCTGCACCAGCAGGTCGTCAACGAGCCCTTCGTGACCACCCAGCTGGAGGGCCGCTTCGACGTGATCGCCCGCATCCACGGCGGCGGCATCACCGGTCAGGCAGGCGCCCTGCGCCTGGGCGTGGCCCGTGCGCTGAACGCGGTCGACCTCGAGGCCAACCGCCCGTCGCTGAAGAAGGCCGGGCTGCTCACGCGCGACGCCCGCGCCATCGAGCGGAAGAAGGCCGGTCTGAAGAAGGCGCGCAAGGCGCCGCAGTACAGCAAGCGCTGATCTGGCTTCATGGGTCGCCTTTTCGGCACCGACGGGGTCCGGGGTCTGGCCAACGGTCATCTGACCGCTGAGCTGGCCCTGGACCTTTCGGTTTCCGCGGCGCACGTGCTGGCCGAGGCCGGCACGTTCAACGGCCACCGCCCCTTCGCCGTGGTCGGCCGCGACACCCGTGTCTCCGGGCAGTTCCTGGAGGCCGCCGTGGTGGCGGGGCTCGCGTCCGCCGGCGTGGACGTGGTCCTGCTCGGCGAGCTGCCGACCCCCGCGGTGGCGTACCTCACCGCCTCCCTGGGCGCCGACCTCGGCGTGATGCTCTCCGCCTCGCACAACCCGATGCTCGACAACGGGATCAAGTTCCTGGCGCGCGGCGGGGTCAAGCTCGACGACGCGATCGAGGACGCGATCGAGCGGCGGATGCAGGAGCCGTGGGAGCGCCCGACCGGAGGCGATGTGGGGCGGGTTCGCGTCCACGAGACGGCCGTCGAGGAGTACGCCGCGCACCTGGTCGCCACGCTCTCGCGCCCGCTGGACGGCCTGCGGGTGGTCCTGGACTGCGCGCACGGCGCGGCCTCCGTCGCCGGGCCCCGGGCGCTGCGCGACGCCGGCGCCGAGGTGATCGCCATCTGCGCGGAGCCCGACGGCCTCAACATCAACGACGGCTGCGGCTCCACCCACCTGGAGGTGCTGCGCAAGGCGGTCGTCGAGCACGGCGCCGACGTGGGGTTCGCGCTCGACGGCGACGCCGACCGCTGCTTGGCGGTGGACGCGACCGGGGAGGCGATCGACGGCGACCAGATCCTGGCGATCCTGGCCCTCGCGTTGCGTGAGCGCGGCGAGCTGCCCGCGGACACGGTGGTCGCCACCCAGATGTCCAACCTCGGCTTCGTGCAGGCGATGCGGCGTGGTGGCATCGAGGTGCGCCAGACCGCGGTGGGCGACCGCTACGTGCTGGAGGAGATGAGCTCGGGCGGCTTCGCGCTGGGCGGCGAGCAGTCCGGCCACGTCATCATGAGCGCGCACGCCACCACCGGCGACGGCATCCTCACCGCGCTGCAGGTCCTCGACCGGATGGCCGCGACCGGCTCGTCGGCCGCCGATCTCGCCGGCGTGATGACCCGCCTGCCGCAGGTGCTGGTCAACGTGCCCGGCGTGGACAAGGCGCGGGCCGCCAGTGACGAGGCGCTCGCCGCCGCGGTGGCCGAGGCCGGCGCCGAGCTCGGCGACTCCGGCCGGGTGCTGCTGCGCCCCTCCGGCACCGAGCCCTTGGTCCGGGTCATGGTCGAGGCCGCGACCGCCGACCAGGCGCGTGAGGTGGCCGACCGCCTCGCCGACGTCGTCCGCGAGCGCCTGGCGCTGTAGCCTCCGCCGCCTTCCTCGGCCGGCCATGAACCGTCCACAGGCACGCCCGCGACAGGGTTCTCCACAGCCTGCCGTCTCGCCCTGGCGGCCGGCCCTGCCCGCTGCGACGCTTCCCATCCTCACCATCTTGGTGTGAGACTGGAAGGAGTCTGGATGTGTCAGTCGTACAGCGAGGAGTCCCGATGCCGGTCATCGATCGCGAGTCCGAGGAGCTGCAGCGGTTCCGGATGTCGTGGGAGGAGTACCTCGCGCTTCCGGAGGACCTCAAGGCTGACTGGGTCGATGGGGAGGTCGTGGTGAGCCCGCGGCCGGTCGTTGTCCACGGGCGCGCGACCACGGAGGTCGTACACCTGCTGAAGACGCGTCTTCCCGGCCTGCTGGTCGTCGTCGAGTCGGGCGTGTGGCTTCCCCGCAATCGCCTGCGCGGTCCCGATGTGATGGTCATCGAGCGGATGCCCGACGACAAGTGGGTGGAGGAGCCGCCGGTCCTGGTGGTCGAGGTGCTCTCCCGTGCCACCCGCGCGGAGGACACGATCCGCAAGGCACCGGAGTACCTCGAGGGCGGCGTCGGGCAGCTCTGGATGCTCGACCCGGAGCGCCGGACCCTCGACGTCCTGGTCAACGCCACCGATGGCTGGGAGCCGCTGCTGCGCCTCGACGACGAGCAGCCGGTGGGTGAGGTCGTGGTCGGCGCGCACGGCACCGTGCCGGTCGACCTGCGCGATCTGCTGCGCTGAGACCCGCAGGGGCCGCCCCGCAGCTCAGACCTCGCTGAGCTCCTTCGGCGCCTTCTCGTCCTCGTGGCCGGGCCACCAGGCCGCATGGCCGATGAGCGCGGTCAGGGCGGGCGTGAAGAACATCGACATGACGAACGCCGCCATGAAGATGCCGAAGGAGAGCGCGAAGCCCATCGAGACGATCAGCGAGTTGCCGCCGAGCATCAGCGCCGCGAAGGTGCCGGCCAGGATCAGGCCGGCCGCGGCGATCGTCGGACCGGCGTGCTTGACCGCCTCGGCGGCCGCCGCCCGTGGGCTCTTGCCCTCGCGTGCCTCCTCGCGCAGTCGCGCGATCATCAAGATGTTGTAGTCGGTGCCCAGCGCCACCACGAAGAGATAGATGTAGATCGGCAGCATGAAGATCAGGCCGTTCTCACCCTTGATGTGCTGGAAGAGGATCACCGTCGCGCCCAGGGTCGCCCCGAAGCCGAGACCCACCGAGGCCATCAGGTAGAGCGGCGCGACCAGGCTGCGCAGCAGCAGGGCGAGGATCACCATGATCACCAGGGCGGCGACCGGGAAGACCACCGAGTAGTCGCGCTTCATCGCCTTCTGCAGGTCCAGGAAGACCGACGTGGTGCCCCCGACGTACGCCGTGGAGCCATCGGGCGCGGCCTCGTGAGCGGCCGGACGCACCGAGTCGCGCATCAGGTCCATCGCCTCGTCCGAGCCCGGGTCGACCTCGAGCACGGCCGAGAACTGCGCGGTCTGGCCGTCCTTGGACGCAACGCCCGGAGCGACCATCGCCACCCCGTCGGCCTCGCCCAGCGCCGCGCCGAAGGCGGTCAGCTCCTCCTGGGTCAGCGTCTCGCCGTCGGTGGAGTGCAGGATCACCGTCGTCGGGTCGGTCGCGCCCGGCGGCAGGCCCTTCTCCAGGCGCTGCAGCGCCTCGGTGGACTCCACGCCCTTGGGCAGGCTGGAGGTGAAGTCGAACGACGGGTTGAAGCCGAAGGCGAAGACGGCCAGGATCGCCATCACGCCACCGGAGGCCAGGGCGACGCGCGCCGGGCGGCGACCCAGCGCGTTGCCGATCGCGGCGAACCGCGCACCCTCGGGCTCGCGCTTCCAGCCCTTCGACGGCCAGAAGAGGAAGCGGCCGAGCAGCGTCACCACGGCGGGCACCAGGGTCAGCGCCGCCAGCAGGGTGACCGCCACGGCGATCGCCAGCGCCGGGCCGATGGAGCGGAAGATGCTCAGCGAGGACAGGATCAGCGCCATGAACGCGACGATGACCGCGCCACCGGCCGAGGCGATGGCCTCGCCGGCGCGCTCCAGGGCGTGGATGACGGCACCCTTGGTGTCGTCGCCCTGGCGCAGCCGCTCGCGGTAGCGGAAGAGGAAGAAGAGGATGTAGTCGGTGCCGATGCCGTAGAGCACCACGATCAGGATCACCTGGATCGAGCTGTCCGCCTTGAGGTCGAAGACCTTGTTGGCCGTGCCGATCAGCCCGGTGGCGACCATGGAGACCAGGGTGACGACCAGGATCGGCATCAGGCAGATGATCACGCTGCGGAAGATCAGCGCCAGCAGGACGACGATCAACACGATCGTGGCGAGCCCGACGATCGCCATGGTCTGTTCGGAGGACTCCTGGGAGTCCAGCGCCTGAGGCGCCGCGCCGGTCATGCCGAGGCGCAGGTCGGTGCCCTTGACCAGCGGCTTGGCCTGGTCGCGCAGCTCCTTGGCGCCGTCCATGGAGAGCGTGTCGAAGCCGGTCGCGCCGTCGGCGAGGCCGATCACCGCGATCTGCACCAGCTTGTTCTCCGAGGGCGGCTGGGCCGCGCCGCCGCTGAAGGCCTTCGGGAGGTCCTGGTTGAGCTCGCCGACGATCCGCTCCACTTCGGCGGAGTCCTCCGCGGTCAGCGGCTTGCCGTCGGCCCGGTCGAAGACCAGGATCGCGCCCGGCTGCGAGGCGTCGGAGAACGCCTCGCTCTGCAGGGTCTGCGCCTTGATCGACTCGTAGTGGTCGGGCAGGAACTCCGCCTCGTTGCTGGTGGAGGTCAGCTTCGGGGCGAACGAGATGATGGCGATGGCGGCCACCACCCAGACGCCGATGACGATCCAGGGGCGGCGGGTGGTGAATCGGCCGAGAGCGGAGAACATGCGCCCGACCTTACCGATCGGTCAGAGCTACAGGGAAATTGATTCCCCGACCGCGTAGATTCACCGCCATGTCTGATCGACTCGAAGCGCCGGCCTCGTCGTACGTAGTGGTGGAGCGGCCGGTCCCGCAGGTCGCGGTCGTCACCCTCAATCGTCCCGAGCGGATGAACGCGATGGCGTTCGACGTGATGGTGCCCTTCGCCGAGGCGCTGACCTCGCTCGGCCAGGACAACGGCGTCCGGGCGATCGTGGTGACCGGCGCCGGGCGGGGGTTCTGCTCGGGCGCCGACCAGGAGTCGGCCGGGCGGCCGCCGCACGTCGAGGGGCTGACCAGGCCGTCGTACGCGCTCCGCTCGATGGAGGTGCTCGAGGACGTCGTGCTGCGGATGCGGCGGCTGCCCCAGCCGGTGATCGCGGCGATCAACGGCGCGGCGATCGGCGGCGGCCTCTGCCTGGCGCTGGCGTGCGACCTGCGGATCGCCTCGGGCGCGGCGTACTTCCGGGCGGCCGGGATCAACAACGGCCTCACCGCCAGCGAGCTGGGCCTGAGCTACCTGCTGCCGCGCGCCATCGGCACCGCCCGCGCCGCCGACATCATGATGACCGGCCGCGACGTCGACGCCTCCGAGGCCGAGCGGATCGGCCTGGTATCCCGCGTGGTCGAGGCCGACCGGCTGCTGGACGAGGCCGTCGCCCTCGGCGAGCGCGTCGCCGGCTTCTCCCGCCCCGGCATGGAGCTGACCAAGCGCACCCTCTGGTCGAGCCTGGACGCCTCCTCCCTGGAGGCGCACATGCAGGCTGAGGGCATCGGCCAGCTCTACGTCCGCATGCTCACCGCCAACTTCGAGGAGGCCACCCGCGCCCGCAAGGAGGGCCGCGCCCCCGAGTTCACCGACGAGCGCTGAGGCTCGCCCGCGCGATCCGCCATGCCTTGATCGGGTGACGCAGGCGGAAGGAGGCCGGAATCACTGCTGCGGGGGGCCCGCCCGACATCGCCCGTCGCCGGTGGGTCAGCTGGGTCTCGATGTCGGAACGGATCGCCGGCGGCCAGGCCGACAGGTGGGGCGCGAGGTCGGCGTGCTCCCATTCGTCGTTCTCGAGGAAGGCAATGGACACGCAGTTGTGGGCGAAGGCGTCGCTGCCCTCGTGCAGCGCCGGGTCGAGTGCGCCGACGACGCGATCGGCCACCTCGGCCCTCCCCCCGCGGTAGGCGGCGACCACGAAGTCGGCCAGCTCGGTGCAGACCGGGAACGGCGCTGGCCCGCCGTACCGGTTCTCGATGACGTCGATGAGGTCGGCCGTCTCGGGTGCCGCGGATCGGACCCGGAGGATCAGCTCGTGGGCGGGCGTTCCCTCATCCGTCGAGGGCGCACCGGTGAAGGGGTCGCCGCGCCAGTAGCCCGGTCGCCACCAGTACAGCGTGGTCATGTCCCGCGGCCAGGTGTCTCCTCGGTGTGGGATGCCGTCGTCGAATCCGTCGACGGCATGGTCGTAGGGACGCCAGCCCGGATCGAGGGGCTCGCTCCTTCGCGGCTTGCGCACCTTGCGCCGGAAGGACGATGCGATCACACCCGTGCGCAGGTAGGTGTGCTGTGCCTCGGCCAGGCTGATGCCGTTGGCGCCGTCCGAACTCAGGGGCCAGCGCAGTTGCCAGGAATCGTCCTCCCAGAAGCAGACCGGGCAGAGCTGGTCGTTCCCGGGGCCTCCCTCAAGGTGCGGTGACCGCAGCACGGACATGGCCAGCGTTCGCTCATGGTCGAATGATGCCGTCGATCGTTGGCCATGTCCTGTACAGAGGCGAGCCTCTTCACCGAGAATCGGTGTGGATCGACGCGAGAAGTGGGGCGAGCGTGGAGTCACGACCGGAGACGTACGACGAGTGGCGCGATCGCACCGCGCCGCCCCCGCGGTCGCCCTGGACTGCCCGGGAGTATGTCGTCGGGGCCAGCGGCTCTCGTCTTGGGTGCTGTCATGTGGCCCGGCCATGGCGACCGGCCCTTGGTGGTCCCGATGGTCGTGCTCGCCACCGGGCTCGGCTGCCTGGTGCGAGCGGCGTTGAGGGCTGGAACCGAACGAGATGGCTCTGATCGGGGCGGGATCACGACCGAATCGTTCGGGAAGAGGCGGGGTCAGCGGCGGGTGAGGACGGCGACGACGTAGTCGTCGGAGGCGGGGCGGAGGTCGTAGGTGCCGAAGCGGTGCTCGACGGCGAGGCCGGCGGCGGTGGCGTCGGCGGCGAACTCGTCGAAGGGGTAGACGCGGGCGTCGCCGTGGCCGTGGTGGGGGTGGAAGCCGACCAGGATCCGGCCGTCGGGGCGGAGGAGGTCGCGCAGGGTGGCGAGCATCCGGCGCTCGGTGTCGGGCGCGGCCAGGACGATGACGTTGCCCACCAGCACCACCAGGTCGTACGCCGGGGGCAGGCCGGCGTCGGCCAGCCCGGCCGGCGACAGCCCGAGGATGTCGCTGTGCACGTGCGGCAGGTCGGGGTAGCGGCGGCCCATCGCCTCGACGAGCGTGGGGTCCTTCTCCACGGCGACCACCTGGTGCCCGCGTGCGGCGAGCGCGGCGCCGACGCGGCCCATGCCCGCCCCGGCGTCGAGGATCGTGGCGCCGCGGGGGACGAGGACGTCGGCCAGCCGGGCCTCGCCGTCGATGTCGGCGCCCTCGTCGATCAGCCGGGAGAAGCGGTCGAGGTAGCCGTGGTGCTCCTTGGTCTCCCACCGGGTCTTGGGAATGTCCATCAGCGGCTCACAGCTTCCTCAATCGGACCCACCGCACCGAGTGGTCCTTGTCCTTGCGAAGCACCAGTGTGGCCCGGGCGCGCGTGGGGGCGACGTTCTGGGACAGGTTGGGCCCGTTGATCTCGTCCCAGATCCGCCCGGCCTCGGCGACGGCGTCGTCGTGGGAGAGGCCGGCGTACTTGGCGAAGTACGACGCCGGGTCGCGGAAGGCGGTCTCGCGCAGGCGCAGGAAGCGCTCGGTGTACCACTCGCGGATGTCGCCGGTGCCCGCGTCGACGTAGATGGAGAAGTCGAAGAAGTCGCTGACCGCCAGGCCGGTGCGCCCGTCGGGGCGGACCGGGGCGGGCTGCAGCACGTTGAGGCCCTCGACGATGACGATGTCGGGCCGGTCGATGCGCACCGACTCATCGGTCACGTCGTAGACGAGGTGGGAGTAGACGGGCGCGCGGACGCCTTCGCGGCCGGACTTGATGTCCATCACGAAGCGCAGCAGCGCCTTGCGGTCGTAGGACTCGGGGAACCCCTTGCGGTGCAGGATGCCGCGCCGCTCCAGCTCGGCGTTGGGGTAGAGGAAGCCGTCGGTGGTGACCAGCTCGACCCGCGGGTGCGCCGGCCAGTGGGCCAGCATGTGCTGGAGCACGCGCGCGGTCGTGGACTTGCCGACGGCGACCGATCCGGCCACGCCGATCACGAACGGCGTGCGCGGCGGCTGGGGCCGGCGCAGGAAGGCCTCCTGCGCCCGGTGCAGCTCGCCGGCCGACTCGACGTACAGGCTGAGGAGCCGGGAGAGCGGCAGGTAGATCTGCTCGACCTCGGCCAGGTCCAGCCAGTCGCCGAGACCGCGGACCCGCTCGATCTCCTCGGGGGTGAGCGGCTGGTCGGTGTTGGCGCCCAGCTTCGCCCACGCATCGCGCTCGAGCTCGACGTACGGCGAGGACTCCTGCGCGCCCCCGTTGGCTGTGGCCATGCGGGGGATTCTTCCACCGGTGCCGGCCGGTCTCGTCGCCGGTCTACGATCGCGGGCATGGTCGACAGCAGCGGTGACTTCGCCGGCCGGGCCGGCGCGGCCCTCGTGATCGGTGGCAGCGGCGGCATCGGCCGCGCCGTCGTCCGGATGCTCGGCGAGCGCGGCAGCCACGTGGTGGCGACGTACCGCGGGTCGGCCGAGCGGGCCCGGCAGGCCGTCGAGGAGGCCACCGCCAACGGCGTGCGCGGCGAGGCGCTCCAGCTCGACCTGCTGGACGAGAGCGCCTGTGCCGCGGCCGTCGAGCACGTCGTCTCGGCGTACGGCGGCCTGCACACGCTGGTGTACGCCGCGGGCCCGCACGTCCCCATGCGGCACCTCTCGACCGTTGCGCCGGCGGAGCTCGCGACCCAGCTCGACGCGGACGCCGCCGCCTTCTTCCGGATCGTCGCCCCCGCGCTGCCGGCGCTGCGCGAGGCCGAGGGCAGCGTGGTCGCCGTGACGACCGCGGCGACCAGCCGCTTCCCCGTGCGCGACGGGCTCTCCTCGGTGCCCAAGGCGGCCGTCGAGGCGCTGGTGCGCGCGCTGGCCGCGGAGGAGGGCCGCTTCGGCGTCCGGGTCAACGCCGTCGGCCCCGGCATGCTGACCGACGGCATGGCCGACCGGCTGATCTCCTCGGGCGACCTCTCCGCCGAGGCGCTGGAGATCACCCGCGGCAACATCCCGCTGCGGCGCTTCGGCCAGGCCGTCGACATCGCCGAGGCCGTCTGCTTCCTCGCCTCCGACCGCGCCGGGTTCGTCAGCGGGCAGAAACTGGACGTCGACGGCGGATACAGCGCGTAGTTACCAGCTCCGCACGCCCGCGGGGCGCGGCGGGAGCGGATGGGCCGCGTCGCGCAGGACGTACGCCGTGCCGGAGGAACCGCCCAGCCAGGCTCGCTCGAACTGCGCCCGGTCGTAGGTACGCCGCACGGTCGCGTTGCTCGCCGCGGCCGGGTCGTGGACGACCGGGTTGCCGCGCGCGTCGAAGCCGGAGAGGACGACGAGATGGCCGGCGGTGCTGGAGATCGGGGCACCGCTGAGCTGCCCGCGGGAGAAGCGGATCGAGACGATCACCGGGATGCCGGCGCGGATCAGCGGCTCGGCCGCGCGCAGGCTGGCGAGCCGGGTCACGAACGCCTCGGGCAGGCGCGTGCCGGCGGTCGCGGTGTTGAACGGCCAGTTGCCGGTGCCGCGATAGCGGTAGTCGTAGGTCAGCCGGGCGACCTGGTTGACCCAGCGGTCGGCGTACCTCTTCTTCACCCAGGCGTACGACGCCGGGCCGGGCAGCCGGCCGTAGTAGCCGAGCACCATCGACAGGGAGGTCGGTGAGCACCAGGCCTCGCCACCGCCGCCGTACTCGGGGTTCTGCCCACGATGGGTCATCTGCGAGTAGCCCGGGACCGGCAGGCTGACCGGCGCGGTCGAGATCGGCGCGGAGGTCGGCGGGACGGCCCCGGCGGACGAGGCGACCGCGCCGACCGAGGCCAGCCGCGGGCTCTTGCCGCGCGGCGCCTGGGCGAGTCGCACGCGGACCTGCCAGCCGCGCAGGCTCACGCCGCTGCGCGCCTCGACGGTGTCGGTGGCGACCTGCGCGACGGCGTCGGCCTGGGCGCCCGCGCTGCGCCGCTTGATCCGGCCGTCCTTGCTCGCCCAGCGGCCCAGGCTCTTCCAGGTGCTGGTCCGTCCGGCGCTGTCGGTGACGCGCACCTGCACGCGCAGCCAGGATCTGGCCGGGGTGCGGGCGTTCCACGACGGCACCAGCTCGGTGAAGGCGTGGCTGGGCCTCACCCATGGAGAGGTCCAGGACGCCACCCCGTAGGGATGCCCGGCGACCCGGGCGGTCCGGCGCGGCGTGACGATGCTCAGGAAGCCGCCGGTGGCCCGGACGCCGGCGCGGCCTCCGCGGGCGAAGTCGGCGTCGGTGGTGAAGCGGGTGTAGGTGTGCTGCGCCGTCTGGGCGACGAACCGGGCGCGGTGGTCCGGGCGCGGGCCCTGGTGCGCGGCCACGCCGAGCGGGATGACGAGGGCCAGCAGGACGACGACGCTGACCAGCACGCGGGGGTGCGTCAGCAGGCGTCGTACGGCGGGCGATTCCACTCCCCGACCATAACCTCACCAGTCACAGGAGTGCACAGTTCTCACACCCTCTCCCTCGATAGAGTGGCGCGGTGACTCTGAGGCTCCACGACACCGCGACCGGCGAAGTCCGTGACTTCGTGCCCATGCAGGAGGGCAAGGCCGGCATCTACGTGTGTGGCCTCACCGTGCAGTCGGAGCCGCACGTCGGCCACGTCCGGTCCGGGGTCAACTTCGACGTGCTGCGCCGGTGGCTGGTGGCGAAGGGCTATGAGGTCACTTTCATCCGCAACATCACCGACATCGACGACAAGATCCTGGTGAAGTCGGCCGAGCAGGGCCGGCCCTGGTACAACCTCGCCTACGCCATGAAGCGCGAGCTGGACCGGGCCTACGACCTGCTGCACGTGCTGCCGCCGACGTATGAGCCGGCCGCGACGGGGCACGTTCCGGAGATGCTGGAGCTGATCGAGGCCCTCATCGAGCGGGGGCACGCCTATCCTGCCGGAGACGGGTCGGGCGACGTCTACTTCGACGTGCGCTCCTGGCCGGCGTACGGCGAGCTGTCGGGCCAGCGCGTCGACGACATGCAGAACGCCGAGGACGCCGACCCGCGCGGCAAGCGCGACCCTCGCGACTTCGCGCTCTGGAAGGGACACAAGCCCGAGGAGCCGATGACCGCCTCGTGGCCGTCCCCCTGGGGCCGCGGCCGTCCTGGCTGGCACATCGAGTGCTCGGCGATGGCCGGGAAGTACCTCGGCGAGGCCTTCGACATCCACGGCGGCGGCATCGACCTGAAGTTCCCGCACCACGAGAACGAGCAGGCCCAGTCGCGCGCGGCCGGGCACGCCTTCGCGTCGTACTGGATGCACAACGCCTGGATCACCACCGCCGGCGAGAAGATGAGCAAGTCGCTGGGCAACTCGCTCGTGGTGCCGAGCGTGCTGGAACGGGTCCGCGGAGTGGAGCTGCGCTACTACATGGTGTCCGCGCACTACCGCTCGCACGTGGAGTTCTCCTTCGAGGCGCTGGACGAGGCGGCGGCGGCGTACCAGCGCGTGGAGCGGTTCCTCGAGCGCGCCGGCGGCACGTCGGCAGCGGGCGTGCTGCCCGAGGCGTTCGTCGCCGCGATGGACGACGACCTCGGCACCCCGGCCGCGATGGCGGTCGTCCACGAGCACGTGCGACAGGGCAACAGCGAGCTGGCCGCCGGACAGGACGCCGCGGCGACCGCCTCGGCCGTGCGCGCGATGCTCGACGTGCTCGGCCTCGACCCGGACGACCCGCACTGGTCCTCCGAGGGCGACGGGCAGGCCGACGACCTGCGCCAGGCCGTGGACGTGCTGGTGCGCGGGCTGCTCGACCAGCGGGCCCAGGCCCGGGCGGCGAAGGACTTCGCCGCGGCGGACGCCATCCGCGACCAGATCAAGGCGGCCGGCATCGAGGTCACCGACACCCCCGACGGACCGACCTGGAGCGTGTGATGGCCGGCAACTCCTCCCGCAAGGGAGCGATCCGCAAGAGCGGCAAGGGCAACCCGACCGCGGGCTCGGGCGGCCGGGTCCGCCGCGGACTCGAGGGCAAGGGCCCCACGCCCAAGGCCACCGACCGGCCCTACCACCGCGCCCACAAGGCCAAGAAGCGCGCGGAGAAGCAGGCGGCCACGAAGCCGAAGCGCCGGCCCAAGTCCGGCGACGCCGAGTGGGTCGCCGGGCGCAACTCCGTCGTCGAGGCGCTGCGCGCCCAGCTGCCGGTCACCGCGGTGTACGTCGCCGAGGGCGCCGAGCGCGACGGACGCCTGCGCGAGGTCTTCGCCGTGGCCGCCGAGCGGGGCGTCTCGCTGATGGAGGTGCCCCGGGTCGAGCTGGACCGGATGACCGGCGGCGCGGTGCACCAGGGACTCGCGGCCCGCGTCCCGGCGTACGAGTACGCCCACCCCGACGACCTGCTCGACCTGGCCGCCGAGCGCGATGAGGACCCGTTGATCGTCGCGCTGGACTCGGTCACCGACCCCCGCAATCTCGGCGCGGTCGTGCGCTCGGCCGCCGGCTTCGGCGCCCACGGCGTCGTGGTGCCCGAGCGTCGCGCGGCGGGGATGACCGCCGCCGCGTGGAAGACATCGGCCGGCGCCGCCGCGCGGGTCCCCGTCGCGCAGGCGGTCAACCTGACCCGGCAGCTCAAGGCCTACCAGGAGGCCGGCTGCATGGTCGTCGGCCTGGCCGCCGACGGCGACGTCTCGCTGCCCGACCTCGATCTCGCCGACGGGCCGTTGGTGGTCGTGGTCGGCAGCGAGGGCGAGGGCCTGTCCCGCCTGGTCGCCGAGACCTGCGACCAGCTGGTCTCGATCCCGATGTCCTCGGACCTGGAGTCGCTCAACGCCGGCGTCGCGGCCTCGATCACCCTGTACGCCGTCGCGCAGGCGCGCGCGGCCGGAGGCTCAGCCGCGGGGTGAGGGTGCGCAGGCTGGTCCTGGTGGTGGCGTGGGCTCTGCTCGCGTTGCCGCTCTGGCTGGTCGTCTTCCTGCACAGCGAGACCGACACGGTCATCGCCAGCCATGACGCGGTCATCTCGCCGACGCTGGACCACCGCGTGCACGTCGACATGGGCCCGTACCTCCCCGACCTGCGGACCAGGGCGCCCCATCGCCTCGGCGTGGAGATCGTGCTCGGCAAGACCGACGCGGCGACGGCCGAGGACCTGGTCGAGCGGTACGCGCTGCTGGCCTCCCGGCCGGACCTGGAGATCCACCAGGTGGAGCGGGAGATCAAGCGGCTCGCCCTCGTGTCCGCCGTACGCGCCGGGGCGATCGCGCTGGTGCCGGTGGTGCTCTGGGTGCTCCTCGGCGACCGCCGCCGTCGTGAGCTGCTGGAGGCGGCCCGGCACCCGACGGTCCGTGGCATCGCCATGGTCGCGGCGGGGACGGCCGTGGTGCTGGTCGCCGTCGTGCAGCCCTGGCGCGAGCCGCAGACGGCGGTCCGCCCGGCGACGTGGATCCCGCTCTCCGAGGCCGTGCCGGGGGTGAACGTCCCCGACGAGCTGAACGGCATCGAGGTGCAGGCGGGTCTCATCACCGACAACACCCGCCGCTTCGTGGTGAGCGCCCTGGCCAGCTACGACCGCTCGAAGGTCTTCTACGAGCGGCTGGTCGACGCCGCGCCCAACCTGCGCGTCTCGCTGCGCCAGCCGGCCGAGGACGAGACCGTCGCGGTCCTGGTCAGCGACCGGCACGACAACATCGGCATGGACCCCGTCGTCCGCGCCGTCGCCGCCGAGGCCGGCGCCACGGTGGCGATCGACGCCGGCGACGACACCTCGACCGGCGAGCCCTGGGAGTCCTTCAGCCTCGACTCGCTGGAGCGGGCCTTCCACGACTACGACGCCCGGTACGCCGTCGCCGGCAACCACGACCACGGCAGCTTCGTCTCCCGCCACCTCGCCGACCTGGGCTGGACCCATCTGGACGGCGAGCCGGTGGTCGGGCCGGGCGGCATGCGGCTCTTCGGCGTGGACGATCCGCGCTCCAGCGGCCTGGGCTCCTGGCGCGACGAGAAGGGCCTGACCTTCGCCGAGATGGAGGACCGCGTGGCGGGCGCGGTCTGCGAGCTCGATGAGCGGGACGAGCGGGTCGCCACCCTCGTGGTCCACGACGCCAACCTCGGCCGGACGGCGCTGGCCCGCGGCTGCGTCGACCTGGTGGTGGCCGGTCATCTCCACGTCCAGGTCGGGCCGGACAGGGTGGTCGGCGAGAACGGCAAGGTCGGCTACACCTACACCAACGGCACGACCGGCGGCGCGGCGTACGCGGTGGCCATCGGCAGCAAGCTGAGGAGGGAGGCGGAGTTCACCTTCCTCACCTACCGCGACGGGCGTCCGGTGGGCGTCCAGCCGGTGCGGATCTCGCCGACGGGGCAGTTCACCGTCGATCCGTACGTCGCCCTGGACCTGGGCAAAGACGACCTGGCCGACCAGACCGACTAGCCCGAGCGATCTGAGAGACTTCGCCCATGCGTGTGACCGCGAAGTCCGACTACGCCCTGCGTGCCCTCATCGAGATCGCCCGGCGTGACGACGGCACGCCGGTCAGCGCCGAGGAGCTCGGCCGGCTCCAGGACATCCCGCACGGCTTCCTGCAGGCGATCCTCGCCGACCTGCGCCGGGCCGGCGTCGTGGTCGCCCAGCGCGGTCAGTCCGGCGGGTGGCGGCTCAGCCGCGACGCCTCCACGGTCAGCGTCGCCGACGTCATCCGCGCCGTCGACGGCCCGCTGGTCTCGGTCTACGGCCTGCGCCCCGAGGCGGTGACCTACAACGAGCGCGCCGACGTCCTGCAGCACGTCTGGATCGCCGGGCGCCAGGCGCTGCGCGAGGTCTTCGAGAACGTCAGCGTCCGCCAGCTCGCCGACGGCACCCTGCCCAAGGCGGTCACCTCCCGCACCGCCGACGACGAGGCCTGGCTGCCTCACTGAGCGGCGACGCGCCAGACGGTGGCTGACGGGCCCGTCTCCGGTCCTACGCGCAGCAGCCGCTCCTCGAGCCGTACGCCGGGCAGGACCGGCTCGGGCGGCGTGCCGTCCCGGGTCGCGAGCACCAGCAGCGTCTCCTCGGGGTGCTCACGCAGGAAGCCGACCGTGTCGTCCTCGACCAGCGCCCAGCGCAGGCCGCCGCGACGCAGGGCGACGTGGTCGCGGCGCAGCGCCGCCAGCGAGCGGTAGACGCCGAGCGTGCCGGTGTCCCGGCGCGCCTCGTCGCCCCACGGCATCGTCCGGCGCGAGTCCTCGCCGTCGACGCCCTCCAGGCCGAGCTCGTCGCCGGCGAAGAGCATCGGCACGCCCGGCAGGGTGAACTGCAGGGCCGCGGCGAGGTGTTGACGCGCGGGTGAGCCGGTGATCGTGCGGATCCGCGGGGAGTCGTGCGAGCCCAGGATGCTCCAGCTCGCGTTGACCGCCTGCCAGCCGAAGCTCGCGGTGAAGTCGCGCATCGCCGCGACCATCGCCGGACCCGGCCGCCGGGGGATCCCGACCGGCAGGCCGAAGCTCGGCACCGGGCGCTCCGGGTCGCGCACCCACTCCCAGACCGGGAAGGAGAAGCCGTAGTAGTTCATCGTCCCGTGCCAGCCGTCGCCGTCGAGGTCGCCGGTGGCGTCGTGGCCGTGCTCGCCGACGACGTACGCGTGCGGCTCGATGGTGATCGCGGTGCGCCGGATCTCGCGCGCGACCTCGTGGGCCACGTCCACGTCGATGCGCCGCCCGGTCATGTTGGCGACGTCGATGCGCCAGCCGTCGAGACCGAAGCGCAGCCAGCGCTCGACCACGCCGCGGATCCGGCGGCCCACCTCGGCGTCGAGGTGGTCGAGCTTGGGCAGCGTGCTGTGCCCCTTCCAGCCCTCGTGACTGCCGTCGCCGGCGAAGTAGTAGAAGGCCCGCTCGGGACTGTCCGGCTCCTCGGTGGCGCGGACGAACCACTCGTGGGTGTCGCCGGTGTGGTTGCTGGTCAGGTCGCCCATCACGGTCAGCCCGGCGGCATGGGCGGCGTCGATCAGCCGGCGCAGCGCGTCGTCGCCGCCGAGCAGGGGATCGACGTGGTCGAAGGTGCTGGCGTTGTAGCGGTGGTTGCTCTCGGCCGGGAAGAACGGCGTGAGGTAGAGCGTGGTCACCCCGAGGTCGAGCAGGTGGTCGAGGTGCTCGGCGATCCCGTCGAGGTCGCCGCCGTAGAGCTGCAACGGGGTCAGCGGCCCTTCGTGAACCGGTGGATCCTCCCACCGCGCCAGGGTCGCCCAGGCCGGCGTCGCCCGGGTGTCGGCGGCGGCCGAGCGGGCGAAGCGGTCGGGGAAGACCTGGTAGACGACGGCATCGCGTCCCCAGTCCGGCGCCGGGGGATGCGCGATCAGCCGGAAGTCGTGGGCGTCGGTGACGTCGCGGTCGTGGAGGCCGGCCTGGTTGAGCCAGCGGAAGGAGTCGCCGCGCACGACCATGAACCGGTAGCGCTGGACCGGGTTGCGCACGTGCACCTCGCCGCGCCACCAGACGGTGTCGCCGTCCTGCCGGTCGAGCGCGCAGGCCTCGAAGAACGGCTCGGCGTCCTCCACGGTGCGCAGCCACACCGCGTCGACGGGGTCGTGCACGCTGGTGCGCACGTGGACGGTCACCCGCTCGCCCAGTGCCGGCGGTCGCGGCGCGACGTACGCCGGGGAGCCGTCGTGGTGTGGCTGGAACAGGAGGTGCCTCACCCCCTCAGTCTCCCGGATCGGCCCGGATCCACTGTCCCGACAAGGTGTGCTTGACAGTGCCGGAGCGGTGGCTTCTCCTGACCGAGCCGGCCCCGCGGCAGCGCGGCGCCCGGCGGTGGAGAAGTGGGGAAGAGCATGGCCTCGAACGACAGGGACGAGCGCGCCCGGTCCGGCCCCGGGGTGGTGCTGCGCGACCTGGCCTACCGGTATCCCGACGCCTCCCGCGACGCACTCGCCGGCGTGACGGCCGAGCTCTCCGGCGGCGCGATCGCCGTGCTGGGGCAGGAGGGCGCCGGCAAGACGACCCTGGTCCGGCTGCTGTCGGCGTCCGCGCGGGCGAGCGGTGGCGGCCTCGCGGTGGGCGGCCTGAGCCCGGAGGATCCGGCGGCGTACCGGGCGGGGCTGGGCATCGTCGCCCAGGGTCTGCAGCTCTCCTCCGACTACACCTGCGCGGCGTACCTCCGCCATGTCTGCCGGCTGCGCGAGGTCCCCGTCGCCGGGACGGAGACGGCCGTGCGCGAGGCGCTCTGGGCCGTCGATCTGGCGCCGCGCGCGGACATGCCCGTGAAGCGGCTGTCGCCGGACCTGGTACGCCGGCTCGGGCTGGCGCAGGCCGTCGTCGGCCGGCCCCGGCTGGTCCTGCTCGACGAGCCGACGACCGGGCTCGATCCGCGTCAGCGGGCGGCGTTCCGCGAGCACCTGGCCGAGCTGGGCGAGTCCGCCACCGTCGTGCTCGCCACCCGGCTGGTGGAGGATGTCGCGGCGGTGGCGCGGGAGGTGCTCGTGCTGGACGGGGGCCGGCAGGTGTTCGCCGGCCCGCTCCGCGAGATGTGCCGCGTGCCCGGCGAGTCGCCCGTCACGGCTGCCGACGTCGAGCTCGCGTACCTGCGGATGCTCCCGTCCTGACGCGACACGCCGGGACGCCCGGGTCGGCCGATCCGACGTACGTCAGGACTACTTTGACGTCGGTCAGGAACGGCCTGACACAAGGGAGGGGACTGTTGTGAATCGGATGAAGTACATCGTGGCGGCGGCGGTACAGCGGCTGAGCGGTCGCAGCATCGCGGCCGGATACATCTGGTCCTGAGATGCAGGGGGACGTGGCGTCGTGCCCGGCGCGACCCGAGGGGAGGCCGGAGCGGCGCCACGTCCCATCCACGTGGCGGATGCTCGAGGGCTTCGAGCGGGACCGCCTGGGGTTCCTGATGGACCTGCGCGACCGCGACGGCGGCATCGCCCGGTTCGACGACTACACGACGGTCGTCAGCGACCCGTCCGTGGCGCGTGGGCTGCTGCGCTCCCCGGCGCTCCAGATCCGGGAGAACTACCGCCTCGAGCGGCTCGGCCCGCACGCGCTGGCCGAGGTCATGGAGGGACGCCGGGCGCTGACCCCGGCGCTGCGGAGGCGGCAGGTCGCCTCGGTGGCCGAGCACGTGGAGTGGGCCGTCGGCCGCCGGGCGGGCGCGGGGTTCGGCTCCGGCGAGCCGGTCGAGCCGATGGGCGTCCTCGAGGACGTCGTGACCGCGAGCATGGCCCGGATGTACCTGGGACCCGGCGGCGCCGCCCTGGAGCGCCCGCTGCGTGACCTGCTCGACGCGCTGAGCCGGGTGATCGGCAACCCGTTCGCGCTGCCGGCCTGGTGCCCGACGCCGGCGCGGCTGCGGATCCGGCGCAGCCACCGGCGCGTGGTCGACCGCCTCCTGCCGCTGCTGCGCGACCGGTCGGCCGCACCCGAGCGGTACGACGACATCAGCGCCGCCGTCCTCGCGCGATCGCGCGGACTGAGCCTGACCCGGAGCGCCGACGTCGCCCTGTCCGCCCAGTTCCCGCTCGCGCTCGGCGTGGTCACCGAGTCGCTGCGGCTCTACCCGGTGACCTGGATCCTGAGCCGGTTCGTCGCCGAGGACATGAGCCTGGGTCCCTATGCCGTACGCCGCGGGCACAACGTGCTGATCAGCCCGTACGTCATCCACCGCGACGACGTGCGCGAGCCGGACCCGCACGACTTCCGCCCGGACCGCTGGGCCGGGCGGCCGGCGCCGAGCTGGTACATGCCGTTCGGCCACGGGCTGCGTGCCTGCCCCGGCCGGGAGCTGGCCCAGCACCTGCTGGTGTCGCTCCTGCTCGGCGTGCTCGCGCGGTGGCGGGTCTCGCGGGTGGAGGGACCGGTGCTGCCGGACCCGCGCACGACGCTGATGCCCAGCGGGCTCCGGCTGCGGTTCGAGCCGCGGACCGGCTGAGCCGCGGTCAGGCGCTCGACGCGCCCTTCTCGCTGGCCGCGACCGACTTGGCGAACCGCTCCCAGGCGGCCTGGCGGGAGACGCCCATGACCTTGCCGATCTGCGCCCACGAGATCTTGCGTGCCCGGAGGAGGGCCACCCAGTCGTGGAGGAAGTCGTCCACCTGGGCGGTCGTGGCCGCGATCAGGGGGAGCTGGGCGAGCATCTCCGTATCCGTCATGTTGTCCCATGGCGGACGGCGTACCGCCGCGACCTTCTCCGCCGAGGCGAAGACGTCGGCGTAGTACTCGACACAGTCCCGGCACATCATCGCGCCGAGACCCCCTGCGAATTCCGTGCCCTTCTTGCCGACCTTGCCGCAGAACGAGCACACCTTGCCGACCGAGCTGAAGTCCATTGCACCGCCATCGGAGAGCGCGACCACCGTCGCGTGGTTCGGTAGGCCTTCAGTGTGCCATGTGTTCCTGTGCCGGCGGTCGGCCGATGCCTTGCGGTCCGTCGATAGCATGGCGCGGGCTCGCCGCACGGACGTCGTACCGGCAGCGGCGGGCCCCGGCCGGTGTAGCTCAGTTGGTAGAGCAGCTGTCTTGTAAACAGCAGGTCGCGGGTTCGATCCCTGTCACCGGCTCCGACCGCGCGAGAGTCGCGCGGGGGAGAGGGCGGTGTGCGAGCTCGACGGCTGATCGTGGGATCGATCGCGATCGTGCTGGCGGTCGGCATGACGGCGTGCGGCGGGACCGAGCGCACCCCGAGCGCGAAGCCGCCGGCCACGACCGTCGCCACCCCGGACGCTCCCCAGGCCACGCTGCCGGCGGTGGAGCGGCCGAACATCCTGGTCATCGAGACCGACGACATGCGCTCCGACGAGCTGCGCTGGATGCCCAACGTCCGCACGCTGATCGGCGAGCGCGGGCTGAGCTTCGAGAACTCCTTCGCGCCGTACCCGCTGTGCTGCCCGTCGCGGGCCAGCTTCCTCACCGGCATGTATGCCCACAACCACCAGGTCCTCAGCCACGTGGCGCCGTTCGGCTTCCACTCCTTCGACGACTCCCGCACCATCGCGACCGAGCTGCAGGGCGCGGGCTACCAGACGGCGCTGGTCGGCAAGTACCTCAACGGCTACGGCGAGCAGCCGATCCCGGGCACCAAGGAGACCTCGCTGGAGTACGTCCCACCCGGCTGGACGCACTGGTACGCCGGGTCCGACCACATCTGGCATCCCGGCGAGACCTGGAAGGGCAAGCGGTACGGCGGCGGGACCTACGCCTACTACAACCTCACCCAGAACATCGACGGCACCCTGAGGAACTGGTCCGGCCGCTACGGCACCGACGTGATGTCCGGGCAGACCCGCGGGCTGGTCGAGAGGTTCGGGGCGACCGGCAAGCCGTGGTTCATCTGGTTCACCCCGGTCGCGCCGCACCACGGCAGTCCGCGCGAGGACGACGACCCGAGCCCCGACCGGCGCGCGGACGGCAAGTGGACCGAGTGGCAGACGCCGGCCCGCCCGGACTGGGTCAAGGGCCGCTTCGACGACGAGATCACCCACGCTCCCGGCACGCCGGCCCACGGACCCGCCGAGGCCGACAACTCCGACAAGCCGAAGTGGCTGAAGAGCTACCCGGAGGCGACCGAGGCCGAGCGGGACTCCGAGACGCGGGTCGCCCGGCAGCGCGCGGAGGCGCTCTACGCGCTGGACCGGCAGCTCGGCAAGACGATCGCGACGCTGCGCAAGACCGGCCAGTACGACCGCACCGTCGTCGTCTTCACCTCCGACAACGGCTACTACCTCGGCGAGCACCGCAAGCGCCAGGGCAAGATCGAGGCCCACGAGCCCTCGCTGCGGGTGCCGTTCCTGATCGCCGGTCCCGGGGTGCCGCGGGGCGTGCGCTACGACCCGATCACCAGCGTCGACCTCGCCCCGACCATCGCGGCGTACGCCGGCCTGAAGGGCATGCCCGGCGCCGACGGCATCGACATGACCCCGGTCATCGCCGGCGGCGACCGCGGCTGGACCCGCCCGGTGCTCACCGAGGCGCTCATCGGCGGCTATCCCAAGAAGCGGCTGGGCAACGGCTTCGACTCCCAGCTCAACTCGCGCGGGATGCGGCTCGGCCGGTGGAAGCTCACCGAGTACCAGACCGGGGAGAGCGAGCTCTACGACCTGAAGACCGACCCGCTGGAGCTGCAGAACCTCGCCGGCGACCCGGCGTACGCCGACCGGCTGGCGAGCCTGCGGCAGGTCTGGCTGACCTACCACGACTGCGCCGGCGACGCATGCGCCGAGCCGCTGCCCCAGGGCCTGCGCGTGCACGAGCCCGAGAACCGCGCCATCACCGAGCAGATGAGGACGCGGACCCGGGAGTACTACGACAACGACTAGGTCGGGGACGCCTCAGATGAAGAGGAGCTGGGCGCCGTCGGTGATCTCGATGAAGTCCGAGGCGCTGATGATGTCCTCGACCTCGTCGTAGAGGTCCTCCTTCTCCAGGTGCTGCATGTCCGCGGACATCCGGCAGGCCCAGAGGTGACCGCCGGAGTCGACGATCTGCTGGAGGAACTCGGGGACCTCGGGGACGTCGAGGTCGGCGATGGCCTTCTTCATCTGCTTGGTGGCCATCGCGGTCATGCCGGGCAGGCCGCCGAGGCCCTGCGGCATGTGCGTGGCCGTGTTGCCGAGCATGGTGAACTTCAGGTCGCCCATCGTCTTCTTGTTGATCATGTCGAAGCCCCAGAACGTGAAGAACAGGTGCGTCTCCACGCCCTCGCCCAGGGCGGCGTTGGCCAGGATCAGGCCCGGGTAGGCCATGTCCAGGTTGCCCTTGGAGCAGATGATCGCCAGCTTGCGGCCGGTGTCGGGGGTGTCGAAGCTCGGGACGATCGGGGTGGTGCTCATCGTCGTACTTCCTTCCTTGCCTGGTTCGTGCAGAGGGTCAGACGCAGCCGCGCGGCTTGGGCAGCCCGGCGACGTAGGAGGCCTTCTTGGCGGGCTTCTGCGGGAAGAGCTGGAACATCTCCTTGGTCGGGATGCCGCCGACCGTGGCGACGCGACGCAGGGTCGCGGTCTCGCCCTGGGTGGCGAAGTCGTCGCGCAGGAAGCGGATGACCTTCCAGTGCTCGTCGGTCAGGTCGACGCCGATCTGCGCGGCGAGCTCCTTGGCGAGGTCCTCGGTCCACTCGGAGGGGTCGGTGAGGAAGCCCTCCTCGTTCACGTTGACGGTGTGGCCGGCGATGGTCGTGGTGGGCATGACTCATTCCTCCTTGGCTGAGACGTCGGCCGGGACTTCCTTGCCGACCATGGACATATGGGCCGGCAGTGGGATCGGCCGGCCGGGGAGCAGGACGTTCCAGTACACGTGCCGGAAGGCGAGCTTGCCGAGGTGGTTGGCCCGCGTCTCCTTGAGCAGGCTCATCGGGCCGACGTACGGCAGCGGGTACTTACCCGGCAGCGGCTCGGTGTCGTAGTTGAAGTCGATCAGCAGGGCCTTGTCGTCGCCGGACTCCACGAAGCAGTTCGCGTGCCCGTCGAAGGACCCGGTCATCGGCAGTCCGCTCACGTGCTCGGTGAAGTTGTCGACGAAGACCTCGACGGCGAAGTGCGCGACCGATCCCGCCTTGGAGGTGGGGATGTCACTGGCGTCGCCGACCGCGAAGATCGTGTCGTACGCCGTGGAGAGCAGCGTGTGCTTGTCGACCGGGACGTAGTTGAGCTCGTCGCCCAGGCCGGACCGCGCCACGAAGTCGGCGCCCATGTTGACCGGCACCGTGACCAGCAGGTCGAAGGGGATCTCGCGCTCGTCGTAGGAGACGAGCATCTTCCGCTCCGGGTCGACCGACTCGACCATGAAGTCGGTCTCCAACTCGATCTTGCGCTCCTCCAGCATCCCGCCGAGGTGCGAGGCCGCGACCGGCTTGGTGAAGGCGCCGTCCAGCGGCGTGACATAGACGATCTCGACCCGGTCGCGCAGGCCGCGCTCACGCAGCCAGGCCTCCGCCAGGAAGGCGAACTCCAGCGGCGCCACGGGGCACTTGATCGGCATCTCCGAGACGTGCACGACCAGGCGGCCGCGCTCGAAGCGCTCCATCGCCTCCGCGAGCGCCTCGGCGCCCTCGAGGGTGTAGAAGTCGAAGATGCTCCTGCGCCACTCCGGGCCGAGCAGACCGGGCGTCTGGTCGGGCCGCGGCGAGGTGCCGGTGGCGATGACCAGGTAGTCGTAGTCGAGCGTGCGGCCGTCGGCCAGGGCGACGCGACGGGCCTCCGGCTCGACGGCGTCGATCTCCCCCAGGACCAGGTCGACGCCGTCGGGCAGGAAGTGGTGCCGGCTGCGCACGACGTCCGCGCGGTCGTAGCCGCCGAACGGCACGAAGAGATAGCCCGGCTGGTAGTGGTGCTCGTCGTCGCGGTCGACCACGGTGATCGACCACTCGGCCTCGTCGAGGCGGCGGCGGAGCTTGTTCGCGATCATGGTGCCGGCGGTGCCGGCGCCGAGGATGACCAGGGTGCGCATGGCGTGCTCCTGACGGAAGGTGGGCCCCTATCGGTGGCTCACTTCCAGTCAACGCCGCGCTCGCACGCCGGGCATGAGGCGATCGACCCGGGTCCGGGACCACTGGTCCCGAATACACCCGGGGGTATGCGTCTTCAGCCGACCGGGCGCACCTCGAACTGCATCCGCGGGTGGGCGTAGGCCTCCTGCGCGTCGATGAGGCAGAGCTCGCGGGAGCCGGCGTCGAGGGTGGTCTGCAGCAGGTCGAAGACGCTGGAGGCGGTCCGGCCCAGCGCCTCGGCGGGATCGCCGGTGGTGGTCAGGTGGGCGGAGAAGAGGGCGGCGGTGACGTCGCCGGAGCCGTTGGCCTTCATCGGCAGGCGCGGGGTGCGCACCCGCCAGGCGCCCTCGCCGGTGACGGCCAGCATGGCGATCTCGTCCTCGGCCTGGTCCTCGACGTCGGTGCTGGTCACCAGCACGGTGGCCGGGCCCATCGCCCGCGCCCGCGCGGCGGCGTCGAGCACGTCGTCCAGCGGCGGCCGCTCGGGCAGGTCGCGCTCGACGAGATAGCCCAGCTCGAACTGGTTCGGGGTGATCACGTCAGCGCGCGGCACCACCTGGTCGCGCAGCAGCGGCGGGATGGCCTCGTTGACGAAGCAGCCGCTCTTGGCATTGCCCATCACCGGGTCGCAGGCGTACGCCGCGCGCGGATTGGCCGCCTTGACCCGCTCGACCGCGTCGATGATCACCGCGGCGATCTCGGGGCTGCCCTGGTAGCCGGAGAGCACCAGGTCGACGCCGGCGAACACCCCGCGCTCCTCCATGCCGGTGAGCACCTCGGCGACGTCCTGGCCCGGGATCACGGGGCCGCGCCAGGCGCCGTACCCGGTGTGATTGGAGAAGTGGACGGTGAACACCGGCCACACCTCGTGACCGAGCCGCTGCAGCGGGAAGACCGCCGCGCTGTTGCCGACGTGGCCGAAAGCGACCGAGGACTGGATCGAGAGCACCTGCACGGACACGATCCTGTCACCCGTGCGGCCTGTACGGCGAAACTAGAACTTGTTACAGTCTGGCCCGGGTCGCGCGGCGACTCACGCGCGCTCAACCGGTCGAAGGGGAAGTCATGGCCAAGCAGCTGTCCAACGAAGCGGACTACGTCGTCGTCGGCTCCGGTAGCTCCGGGAGCGCCGTCGCGGGCCGGCTGGCCGAGGCCGGCCACCGGGTGATCCTGCTCGAGGCCGGCAAGAGCGACGAGAAGATCCTGGTCAAGAAGCCCGGCATGATCGGCCCGATGCACTCGGTGCCCGAGATCAAGAAGACCGTGGACTGGGGCTACTACTCGGTGCCGCAGAAGCACATCCTGGACCGCAAGATGCCGGCCCCGCGCGGCAAGGTCGTCGGCGGCTCCAGCTCGGTCAACGGCATGGTCTACGTGCGCGGCAACCGCGCCAACTACGACTCCTGGGCGGCCGAGGGCAACGTCGGCTGGGACGCCGACTCGGTCAACGCGGCGTACAAGCGGATGGAGGACTTCGAGGGCGGGGAGGACGCCTACCGCGGAGCAGGCGGCCCGATCCGGATCACCCGCAACAAGTTCCCCCAGGAGGGGACGCTGCAGTTCATCCAGGCCACCTCCGACGCGCTCGGTGTCCCGGTCCTCGACGACTACAACGGTGAGTCGCAGGAGGGCATCTCCCGGATGCAGCAGAACGCCGCCGACGGCCTGCGCTACAGCGCCTCGCGCGGCTACGTGCACAACCTCAAGCCGGCCACCCTGGAGCTGCAGACCGAGGTGCTGGTCACCAAGGTCGTCATCGAGAACGGCCGCGCCACCGGCGTCGAGGTGACCGACAAGAAGGGCGGCACGCGGACCATCCGCGCGGGCAAGGAGGTCATCCTCTCCGCCGGCTTCGTCGGCTCGGCGCAGATCCTGATGCTCTCGGGCATCGGCCACGCCCAGCACCTGCGCGACCACGGCATCGAGGTGCTCGCGGACCTGCCGGTCGGCGACAACTTGCACGACCACCTCTTCCACGCGATGACCTTCCACTGCACCTCGGCGAAGATGAAGGGCAACGCCTGGTACTTCGCCAAGGGGCTCACCAAGGAGCTCATGCGCCCCGGTACGACGTTCATGGCCAACTCGGTCTTCGAGTCGGTCGGCTTCGTGCGCACCTCGGCCGCGACCGACGTGCCCAACCTGCAGCTGCACCTGCTGCCGTGGGCCTACGTCTCGCCGAACCAGGACGCGCCGATCCGCCACGACGTCGACCCGCGCACCGCGCTGACCGTGCTGGTCTCGATGATCTACCCCAAGAGTCGCGGCACCCTGCGGCTGGCCTCGGCCGACCCGACCGCGGCGCCGCTGATCGACTACAACTACCTGGCCGACCAGGCCGACCTCGACGTGCTCTTCGAGGGCTCGGAGATGACCCGGGAGATCATGGCGCAGCCGGCGTTCAAGGGCTCGATCAAGGAGGAGATCCACCCGGGCGCGGCCCTCACCGGAAGCGACCTGCGCAACGAGATCCTCAACCGGGCGACCTCGATCTATCACGGCGTCGGCACCTGCCGGATGGGCGTGGACGAGCTGGCCGTCGTCGGCCCGGACCTCAAGGTCCGCGGCATCGAGGGCCTGCGCGTCGCGGACGCCTCGATCATGCCGAGCATCACCGGCGGCAACACCAACGCGCCGGCGATCATGATCGGCGAGAAGGCCGCCGACCTGCTTCTGGGCTGACGCTGCCTGGGCTGACGCTGCCTGGGCTGGTACGTCAGGCGACGCGCAGCGAGCGCTTGGAGAGCCCCATCCAGAAGCCCTCGAAGAGCTGCTCGCCGGGGGTCTCGGGGTCGGCTGCTGCGCCGAGGGTGACGAAGAGCGGGGTGTAGTGCTCGACCGTCGGGTGGGCATACGGCATGCCCGGCGCCTTCGAGCGGTACGCCGCGAGCTCGGCGACGTCACCGCGGGAGAGCGCCTCGGCCGCCCAGGCGTCGAAGTCGGCCGACCAGCCCGGGGCATCGGCCTCGATGCGGAACTCCTTGAGGAAGGGCAGCCCGTGGGTGAGGAAGCCCGATCCGATGATCAGCACGCCCTCGTCGCGCAGCTCGCGCAGACGTGAGCCCAAGGTGAGCAGCCGGTAGGGGTCGTGCGTGGGCAGGGACATCTGGATCACCGGGATGTCCGCCTCGGGGTACATGATCCGCAGCGGCACCCAGGCGCCGTGGTCGAGCCCGCGCGAGGCGTGCCGGTGCACCGGCTCCGTGTCCGGCATCATCGCCGCGATCCGCTCCGCCAGCGCGCTGGCGTCGGGGGTGTCGTAGCGCATCCGGTAGTACTTCGGGTCGAAGCCGCCGAAGTCGTAGACCAGCTCCGTGCCCGGCCCGCTCGCGCTCAGGGAGAGCGGCGCCGACTCCCAGTGCGCGCTGACGATGAGGATCGCCTTCGGCCGGTCGAAGGAGGCGGCCAGGTCGCGCAGCTGTGCCGACCACACCGGGTCGTCCAGGAGCGGCGGCGCTCCGTGGCCGATGTACAGGGCGGGCGCGCGGTTCATGGTGTCCATGCTAGTTGAACAGTCAACTAATGGGAAGTGTTCCCGCTCAGGGCAGCCGCCAGTCGACCGGCGTCCCGCCCTGCTGCTCCAGCAGCGCGTTGACCTTGCTGAAGGGGCGCGAGCCGATGAAGCCGCGGTGGGCCGAGAGCGGGGAGGGGTGCGGTGACTCGACGTACGGGATCGGGCCTAGCCAGGGCGCGAGGTTGCGCGCGTCGCGGCCCCAGAGCACCGCGACGAGCGGGCCTCCGCGGGCGGCGAGGACCTTGATGGCGTGCTCGGTCACCGGCTCCCAGCCCTTGCCGCGATGGGAGTTCGGGCGGCCGGGGGCGACGGTGAGCGCCCTGTTGAGCAGCAGCACGCCGGCGTCGGCCCAGGCGGAGAGGTCGCCGTTGCTCGGGGCCGGCACGCCGAGGTCGGCCATCAGCTCGTTGAAGATGTTGACCAGGCTGGGCGGCAGGGGGCGTACGTCGGGGGCGACCGAGAAGCTCAGTCCCACCGGGTGTCCCGGCGTCGGGTAGGGGTCCTGGCCGACGATCAGCACCTTCACCTCGGCCAGCGGCCGCTGGAACGCGCGCAGGACGTGGTCGCCCGCGGGGAGGTAGCCACGGCCCGCGGCGATCTCCTCGCGCAGGAAGCGGCCCATCGCCTCGATCTGCGGCTCGACCGGGGCCAGCGCCTCGGCCCAGTCCGGGGCGACCAGGCCCTTCTCCACCAGGCTCGCCAGCGTGCTCATCCGGCCTGCTCCGTCGGGCGGACCGGCCGCTGCAGCCGGTCGAGGAAGGCGACCAGGAGCGCCTCGCGCAGGGCGGGCGTGGCGAGGTCGAGCAGGGTGTTGATCTCGGCCATCTCCTCGGGCATCCCGACGGCGCCGCTGCCGTCGCCGCCGGCCATCCCCACCGCGGCCAGCAGCCCGTCGAAGTCGGCGTCGGTCAGCGCGCCGGGGTCGAGCGCCTGGACGAACTCCACGATCGCCGGGTCCACCCGCAGCGGCCCGGACTCCCGTGCCGAGGTGACCGCCGAGGCGAGCGCGTCCAGGAACTCCCCGACATGCGCGGCGGTGGCGGCGCACAGGGAGAGATGGATCGACGGCGGCTGCCCGCGGAAGGAGAGCTGCGGCTGGACGTACCAGCCCGCCCGCGCCATCGCGTCGGTGATCGTGAAGACGTCGCAGGAGCCGTCGGTGGTGAAGGCGACCAGGGAGGAGTCCGGCCGGGCGACCAGGAGCAGGCCCTCGATCCGCTCCAGCCCCTCGACGACGCGGTCGAGCGCCTCGAGGGTGACCCGGGTCAGCTCCAGGTAGCCCTCGTCGCCGATCGCGTTGACCGTCGCCCAGGCGCCGGCCAGCGGACCGCCGGACTTCGTGGACTGCATGGTCGAGTTGAGCATCGTGTAGCCGGGCCAGTCCGCGCTGGCGAAGTACTGCGAGCGGCGCAGCTCCGGCGAGCGGTGCAGCAGGATCGAGGTGCCCTTGGGGGCGTAGCCGTACTTGTGCAGGTCGACCGAGATGCTGGTGACGCCCTCGACGGCGAAGGTCCACGGCGTCACCGGCCGGCCCAGCCGCGCGGCGTACGGCAGGACCCAGCCGCCGATGCAGGCGTCGACATGGCAGCGGACGCGACGATCCGCGGCGATCTGAGCGATCTGCGGCACCGGGTCGACCACCCCGTGCGCGTACGACGGCGCGCTGGCCACCACCAGCACGGTGTCCGCGGTGATCGCGGCCTCGATCGCCGCGGGCGAGACCCGGAAGTCCGGCCCCACCTCCACGTCGATCACCCGTACGCCGAAGTAGTGCGCCGCCTTGCGGAAGGCCGCGTGCGCGGTGGTGGGCAGCACCATCGCCGGCTCGGCGATCTCCGGGTGCGCGTCCCGGGCGCTCTGCACCGCCAGCAGGCAGGACTCGGTGCCGCCGGAGGTGATCGCGCCGACGGCCTCGGGTGGGCCGTCGAGCAGGTCGCAGGCGAAGCCGATCAGCTCGTTCTCCATCCGCAGCAGGCTGGGGAAGGCCGTCGGGTCGAGCCCGTTGGAGCCGGCGTACGCGGCGACGGCCTCGCGGGCGATCCGGTCCGCCTCGGCCAGGCCGGAATCGTAGACGTAGGCGAGGGTCCGCCCGCCGTGGACCGGCACGTCGCCGGCCTGCAGCTGCCGCAGCCGGGCGAGCAGGTCAGTCATGGGCACTCCCGAGGGTCTCCACCTCGACGGCGCCGAGGTCGTAGCGGCGCAGCCAGAGCAGGCTGAGCAGGGTGAGGGCTGCCGGGATCAGTCCGAAGCCGAGGACGATCGCGGTCAGCGCCGAGTCGGGCTGGGCGACCGAGTCGCCGGAGGAGGACCGGTAGCCGCCGAGCGCCAGCACCAGTCCGTAGACGCCCGGTCCCAGGGCCAGGCCGAGGGTCTCGCCGGCGGTCCAGACGCCGGTGTAGACGCCCGCGCGGTTCTGGCCGGTACGCCGCGCGTCGACGGCCGCGGCGTCGGGGAGCATCGCCAGCGGGAACATCTGCGCGCCGGCGTACCCGATCCCCACCAGCATCGTGGCCGCGAAGACCGCACCCTCGGGCAGCGACCGCGCGGCGAGCAGCGTGGCCGCGCCGGCGGCGAGCACGAGCGAGGAGGCCATGTAGCCGCGCTTCTTGCCCACGCGCTGGCCGATGACCTGCCAGACCGGGGTGAGCAGCAGCGCCGGCCCGACGAAGCAGACGAAGAGGATCGTGGAGAGGTCCTCGTCGCCCAGCACCCACCGCGACATGTAGTCGACGCCGGCCAGCATCGCGCCGGTGGCCAGGGCCTGCATCACGAACGTGGTCAGCAGCAGCCGGAAGTCCCGGGCGCCGGCGACGACGCGCAGCTGGTCGCGCAGGGTGCCCTGTGGAGGCGCAGTTCGGGTGACGGCTCCAATCGGGGCGCTGCTGGTGCCCAGGTAGGCGCCGAGCACGCCGATCACCAGGACCACAGCGATGACCAGGCCCATGACGCGGTAGCCGTCCCGGCCGTCGAAGGCGTTGCGGATCGCCGGCGCCGACGCGCCGCTGAGCAGGATGGCGAAGGCCAGGATCGCCACCCGCCAGGTCATCAGCCGGGTGCGCTCGTCGTAGGAGTCGGTGATCTCGGCGGGCATCGCGACGTAGGGCACCTGGAAGAAGGCGTACGCCGTGGCGCAGGCGACGAAGAGCACCAGCACCCACAGCGCGTCGAACCAGCGGGCGTCGAGATCGGGGCCCGCGAAGAGCAGCGCGAAGCACGCCGCGAGGGCGAGGCCGCCGCGCAGCAGGAACGGCCGCCGCGGCCCGCGCGGGTCCTCGCGGTTGTCGCTGATCCGCCCGGCGATCGGGTTGAGGATCACGTCCCAGGCCTTGGGCAGCAGCACGATCAGGCCGGCCAGCGCCGCGGCGACGCCCAGGGTGTCGGTGAGATAGGGCAGCAGCATCAGGCCGGGAACGGTGCCGAAGGTGCCGGTGGCGACGGATCCGAGCCCGTAGCCGATCCGGGTACGCCGCGGCAGGGCTGCGTCGGGAGGCCCTGCGGTTGAAGACATGGCCCGGAATCTACTGCTCCGGGTCGTCCCGGGTCACCGCTTCTTGGCCAGGTCGCGCGAGGAGGCCGAGGAGAACCGGCGCTCGGGGTTGGCGCCGATGGTGGAGCGGTTCGGGACGACCTCGGCGGCCTTCGCGGCCTTCTTCGCGGGGGCCTTCTTGGCCGCGGTCTTCTTGCCGGCGGTCTTCTTGGCGGCGGCCTTCTTCACCGGCTTCGGCGCCCGGTCGTCCGGCGTGGAGTACTGCTCGATCCACTCGTCCATGACCACCCAGGTCGTACGCCGGGCGGCACGGCCGGTCAGCATGCCCAGATGCCCACCGGGCACGACCTCGAAGCGGACCTCGTGGGCGTTCGGCAGGAGATCGACCAGGCGGCGTACCGCGGCTATCGGCGCGATCCCGTCGGTGTTGCCGGCGAAGACGAGCACCGGCGCGGTGATCGTCGCCAAGTCGATGACCCGGCCGCCGAGCTCGATCCGCCCCGACCGCAGCTGGTTGTGCTTGAGCATCCGGTGGTAGAGCTGCCCGAACGAGCGGCCGGGGTAGGCGATCATGTTGCGGGTGAAGCGGTCGACCGCCTCGATCTGCGCCAGCCACTCGGCATCGTCGAGGTTCTGCACGATGGCGATCGGCTTGGTGAGCACCTTGGTGCCGCTGCTGAGCTGGAAGGCCCGGCGTACCAGCGGCTTCGGCGCGCCGCCCATCATCCGGTAGACCCGGGTGACCAGGCCGCCGTCGGTCAGCCGCAGGATCGGTCGCAGCGGCGCCACCAGCGGCACGTTGCTGACGTCGAACGGCGAGCCCACGACGGTCAGCGAGGCGATCGGCAGCCCAGGGTGCGCGGCCGCCACGAGCGCGCTGAAGATGCCGCCCAGCGACCAGCCGATGACGTGCACCGGCCGCCCGCCGGCGTGCTCGCTGGCCGCTTTGATGGCCTCGGGCACGACCTCCTCGACCCAGTGCTCCATGCCGAGGTTGCGGTCCTTGAAGGAGATCTCGCCGTACTCGACGAGGTAGGTCGGCCGGCCAGCGCGGACGAAGTGCTCGACCAGCGAGCAGTCCCGGCGCAGGTCGAAGCAGATCGCCGGCGCGGCCAGGGGTGTCACCAGCAGGATCGGGTCGCCGGTCGTGCGGACCTGCTTCTGCGGGCGGTAGTGGTAGACCTCCCGGCGCGGTCCGTCGTCGATGAGCGTGCGCGGCATCGGGCGGAGATCGGCCAGCCCGCCGTAGAGCACCTTGTGCGCGACGTTGCTCGCGGCCGACGCGATCTGGTCCGGCTTCGGGATCAGATCCATGTGCGGAAACTACCAACCAACGCGCTGTGCGCCTATGGGCCGGATCACGCCCCGCGGATGTGTCTAGCGGCCCAGCTCGGCCAGGAAGGTCGAGGCCCAGTGGGTGACGTCGTTGTCGCGGACGGTACGCCGCATCGCCCGCATCCTCCGGCGCAGGTCGGCCGGCTTCGCCTCGTAGGCCTCCAGCATCTTGGCCTTCATGCCGTTGATGTCGTACGGGTTGACCAGATAGGCCTGGCGCAGCTCCTGGGCGGCCCCGGCGAACTCGGAGAGCACCAGGGCGCCGTCGCCCTCGACCCGGCAGGCGACGTACTCCTTCGCGACGAGGTTCATGCCGTCGCGGAACGGGGTGACGACCATGATGTCCGAGGCGACGTACAGCGCGGCCATCTCCTCGGCGGGGAAGGACGCGTTGAGGTAGGAGATGGCCGGGCGGCCGATGCGCCCGAGGTCGCCGTTGATGTGCCCGACCAGGCGGTCGATGTCGTCGCGGATGCGGCGGTACTGGTCGACGCGCTCCCGCGACGGGCTGGCCACCTGGACGAAGGTCGCGTCCTCCGGGGTGAAGTGACCGTCGTGGATCAGCTCGTCGAAGGCGCGCAGCCGGGCGTAGATGCCCTTGGTGTAGTCGAGGCGGTCGATGCCCAGGAAGATCCGGCGGGGGTTGCCGAGGTCGTGGCGGATCTGCCGGGCCCGGCGCTGCACCGGCTCGGAGTGGGCCAGCTCCTCGTAGCGCGCGGTGTCGATGGAGATGGGGAACGCCTTGGCGGTGACGGTCCGGCCGTCGGGCAGGTGGACCTCGTCGCGCGACGTACGGTGCCCGACGCGCTGGCGCACGAGACGGACGAAGTTCTGCGCGGCGCCGGGCAGCTGGAAGCCGACCAGGTCGGCGCCGAGCAGGCCCTCGAGGATCTCGCGGCGCCAGGGCAGCTGGGAGAAGAGCTCGCCCGGCGGGAAGGGGATGTGCAGGAAGAAGCCGATGCGCAGGTCCGGGCGGAGCTCGCGCAGCATCGCCGGCACGAGCTGGAGCTGGTAGTCCTGCACCCACACGACGGCGTCGGGCGCGGCCACCTCGGCGGCCGCCTCGGCGAAGCGGCGGTTGACGATCTGGTAGGCCTCCCACCACTCGCGGTGGAACTCCGGCTTGGCGACCAGGTCGTGGTAGAGCGGCCAGAGGGTGCCGTTGGAGAAGCCCTCGTAGTACTCCTCGTACTCCTGCTGCCCGATCGGGATCGGCACCAGGGTGATGCCCTCGTGCTCGAAGGTGTCCAGCTCGTCGTCGATGACGTCGCCGGGCCAGCCGATCCAGGCGCCGTCGTTGGCCGTCATCACCGGCGCGAGGGCGCTGACCAGGCCGCCGGGGGAGCGCCGCCAGCGGGTCTCGCCGCTCGCGTCGATGACCCGGTCCACCGGCAGGCGGTTGGCCACCACGACGAGGTCCGCTCGCGGCCGCTTGGCCTGACGAGCGTCGGTACGGCGTCCGCTCCGGCTCACGGGCACCACCCTATGTGGCTCGCGGGCGGTCCGGGATCGTCGGGCGGTGTCGGACCGGCGCTGTCGGGCTGGGGTGTCGGGCTGGCCCGACAACGGATCGTCCGGCTGGCAGGATCGAGCCGGGCGGCGTACGCGCCTAGCGTCGGTGACATGAACGGAACGATGGACACGCAACCGCTCTGGACGGACTCCGCGCCCCGGTGGCCGCGGCTGCGGCAGACGCTGCTGGACTCCGGCTACGCGCTGAGCGCGCTCCCGATCGCGCTGCCGGCCTTTGTCCTGATGGTGTTCCTGCTGGCCAGCGGCGTCGGGCTGCTGATCACGCTGCTCGGCCTGCCGATCCTGACGCTGGCCATCGAGGTGTCGCGCGGCTTCGCCCGCTTCGAGCGGTTCCGGATCCGGGAGATGCTCGGCAAGCCGGCGCCGATGCCGGCGTACCTCTGCTCGCGCTGGTCCGACGGCCGGGTCCGCCGCATCCTGCTGCCGTTGCGCGATCCGCAGTCCTGGCTGGACGTCGCATGGTGCGTCCTCGGGTTCGTCACGGGGCTGGTCGCCTTCGTGGTGACGCTGGTCTGGTGGGCGGCGGTGCTCAACGGGCTGACCTACTGGTTCTGGTCGCGGTTCCTGCCCCAGGACGGCAATGACGAGTCCCTGGCGCACCTGATCGGTCTCGGTGACAGCCGGGCGGCCGATGTCTTCCTGCAGTCCGCCATCGGCGTCGTCGCGCTCCTCACGCTGCCGTTCGTCGTACGTCTCGTCGCCCTCACCCACAGCGGCCTGGCCCGGATGCTGCTGTCGAGCCGGGCCGAGCTGCAGCACGAGGTCACCCGGATCCAGGGCTCGCGCGACGCGGCCCGCGAGGCCGAGGCCGGCGCGCTGCGACGCCTGGAGCGCGACATCCACGACGGCCCGCAGCAGCGGCTGGTGCGGCTCTCGATGGATCTCGGCCGGGCCCGCAAGCAGCTGGAGAAGGATCCCGAGCAGGCGCGCGAGACCCTCGACGCGGCCCTGATGCAGGCGCGCGCCACCGTCGACGAGCTGCGCTCGCTCTCCCGCGGGATCGCCCCGCCGGTGCTGGTCGACCGCGGCCTGCGTGCCGCGCTGGAGGAGCTGGCCGCGCGCTCGCCGATCCCGGTCGAGGTGTACGCCGACCTGCCCGCGGACCTGCCGCCGCACGTCGAGACCGCCGCCTACTTCGTGGTCTCCGAGGCGCTGACCAACGTCGCCAAGCACAGCGGCGCGCGCTCGGTGAGCGTGGCGGTGAGCGAGGCCGACGGCAGCCTGATGGTGGAGGTGGCCGACGACGGGATCGGCGGCGCGCACCCGGGCAAGGGCCAGGGACTCGCGGGCCTGGAGCAGCGGGTGCGCGGCGTGGACGGCACACTGGTGGTGAGCTCTCCCGAAGGAGGGCCGACGATCGTCCGAGCGGAGATCCCATGCGCGTCGTGATCGCCGACGACTCGCTGCTCCTGCGGGAGGGACTCCAGCTGCTGCTGGCCGAGGCGGGTCACCAGGTGGTCGCGGCGGCCGGCGACGGGCCGGGGCTCGTCTCCGCCGCGCTCGCCGAGCGGCCGGACGTCTGCGTGGTCGACGTGCGGATGCCTCCCTCGCACACCGACGAGGGGCTGCGCGCCGCGGTCGACGTACGCCGGACGTGGCCGGAGGCGGCGATCATGGTGCTCTCCCAGTACGTCGAGCTGTCGTATGCCGAGGAGCTGCTCGGCGCGGGCTCGGGCGGCACCGGCTACCTGCTCAAGGACCGGGTCAGCGACATCGACGACTTCCTCGCCGCGCTCGACCGGGTGGCCGCGGGCGGCACCGCTCTGGACCCTCTGGTGGTGAGTCAGCTGATGGGACGCCGACGGGACCCGCTGGAGGCGCTGACGCCGCGGGAGAAGGAGGTGCTCGGGCTGATGGCCCAGGGGCACTCGAACGCCTCGATCGCCGAGGAGCTGGTGCTGAGCCTGGGCGGGGTGGAGAAGCACACCCAGCGGATCTTCGCCAAGCTCGGGCTGGTGCCCGACGACACCCAGCACCGGCGGGTGCTGGCGGTCCTGGAGTACCTGCGGCAGGGCTGACCAGAGTCCTGCCCGGGGCATATCGGGGCGACTCGGGCCGAACGAATGACAGCGGTGTTGTTCTCGCCTAGGATGTGCCCCATGGCCGCCAGTCATGCACCTGCGTTCGGACACTCCGACGAGACCTCCCTCTCGGAGCGCGATTGCGCCATCCTCGCCTTCGAGCGCCAGTGGTGGAAGTACGCCGGCGCCAAGGAGAGCGCGGTCCGCGAGCAGTTCGACATGAGCTCCACGCGGTACTACCAGGTGCTCAACGCGCTCATCGACCGGCCCGAGGCCCTCGCCCACGACCCGCTGCTGGTCCGCCGGCTGCGGCGCCTGCGCGCGGCCCGGCAGCGGCAGCGCTCGGCGCGCCGGCTCGGCTTCGAGGTCTGAGAGATGGGGGATCTCTAAGTGGTCCTGCCCGCCCGGCTGACCGTCCTGAGCATCTCCCTGATCGCTCTGGCGGCGCTGGCGTTCGTGGCCACCCAACCCGGTGACGGCCGTCCCGACGTCGCCACCCCCGTCGTCGCGACGCCCTCGGAGACACCGGCCCCGGCGGTGACCACCGCCCCGCCGCTGCGCCCGGCGGTCAAGCGCAAGACCGTGTACGTCGAGGTCTACAACAACTCCAACATCAAGGGCCTGGCCGGCAAGGTCGCCACTCGCGCCCAGGCCCTCGGCTGGAACGTCGTCGGCTCGGACAACTGGTACGGCACCGTCGACGCCAGCACCGTCTACTTCCCGGCCACGCTCAAGCGCGCCGCGCAGGTGCTGGCCAAGGATCTCGACATCAACCGCACGAAGCCGGCCATCGCGCCGATGCGGATGGACCGGCTGACCGTGATCCTCACCGGCGACCGCGGCTGAGGCCTCCGCCGGCATCTGGTTGGCTGGGCGGGTGGACTTCTGCTCGGCCGACGGTGCGGCGGCGTACGACGCCGTGGTGCGCGAGGCCGCGGGACTGCTGGTCTGCCTCGACTTCGACGGCACGCTCGCGCCGATCGTCGACGACCCCACCGCCGCGCGGGCGCACCCCGACGCGGGCGCGGTGCTGGAGGAGCTGGTCTCCCGGGTGCGGGCGGTCGCCGTCGTCACCGGGCGGCCGGCCCGGCAGGTGCTGGCGCTGGGTGGGCTGGACGAGATCGGCGACCGGATCGGCGCCGCGGGGCATGACCTGGTGGTGCTCGGGCAGTACGGCCTGGAGCGGTGGAGCCTGGCCGACCGTCGCGTCGTCTCCCCGCCTCCGCCCGCCGGGCTCGCGAGCCTGCTCAGCGATCTGCCCCGGCTGCTGCGCGAGGCCGACGCGGCCGATGCCTGGGTGGAGGAGAAGGGCATCGCCGTCGCGGTCCACACCCGGCGGATGCCCGATCCGCGCGCGGCGTACGACCGCCTCCTGCCGCTGCTGGCCGCCGCGGCCGAGCGCCGCGGCCTGGCCGTGGAGCCCGGCCGCTTCGTCGTCGAGGTGCGCTCGACCGGCATGGACAAGGGCCGCGCCGTCCGCGGTCTCGTCGAGGAGCTCGGCGCCCGCGCTGTCGTCTTCGTCGGTGACGACCGTGGCGACGTCCCCGCCTTCCGGGCCGTCCGCGACCTCCGCGCCGCCGGCCTCCCCGGCCTCCTCGTCTGCTCCGGCTCCGAGGAGGAGCCCGTCCTCCGCTCCCTCGCCGACCTCGTCGTCCCCGGCCCGGACGGCGTCATGTCCTTCCTCCGCTCCCTCTCCTCCGCCCTCTGACGCGCCGCGCGTCGTCGGCGCGTTGCCGTCGCGCCATTGCCTTCTGCGTCATGTCAGGCTTGACTAGACTCTGTTCACGAGCCGAAGGAGGCCCGGGCGATGAAGAGGTTTCCTGTCTACGTCGCCATCGCCTGGGCCTTCGTCGTCGCCGGCCTCGTCGGCAGCGAGTCGTCCATGGTGGCCCTCGGCTGCCTCTGCCTCTCCGCCGGCCTCCTCGCCCTCTCCCACGACCAGCGCTCTCGCGGGCGCAGCGCGGCAGAATGCGAGAGTGACGGTCATCGAGGTCCCGGCTGAGCGAGCCATCGCGCGCGGCTCGGTGGTGGCGGGCTGCTGCTGGGCGGTGGCGTCGTTCGGACTGTGGCTGGTGGGGCTGCACAGCGCGGTGGTGTGGGTGGCGTACGTCGTGCTCAACGCGCCGGCGGTGCTTCTCTACGTCCCGATCTCCGTCGTGCTCAGCGTCGTGGCCGACCCAGCGTTCAGACTGCCCGGCGTCACGGGACCGGCGTGGCTGGCGATGGCGCCGGCCGCCCTCGTGGTGGCGGCGCTGCAGGCCTTCCTGATCGAGTGCGCCCGCTGCCGGCTGCGCCGGCGCCGGCCGTCGGAGGATCCTGCCCACCACTGAGACGTCTCAGGCACCGGACCGCTATGTCCGAATGGCGGACTCGATGTGCACATGTTGAGACGGTTGTCTACGCTGGTGCGCAGCTCATCGAGAGGGGCAGAGGGATACGGCCCGTTGAAGCCCCGGCAACCGCCACGTGAGCCTCCTGATCCAGATCGGGATTCGCGTGGAAGCGGTGCCAAATCCGTCCTGTGCCGAGAGCCGGCCCGGGGAAGATGAGAAGGAGGCCTCCTTGAGCATCGTCGCTGACGCACCGTCCCGGCCCACCCACGTCCTGCGTGAGGGCGCCTTCGGCAACGCGACCGGCCTGTCCTGTCGCGAGTGTGGCGCCACCCAGCCGCTCGGCCCGTTCTATGCGTGTCCGGAGTGCTTCGGACCTCTCGAGGTGTCCTACGAGTTTCCCAGGGTCACCCGCGAGGAGATCGCCGCCGGCCCGCGCAACATCTGGCGCTACAAGGCGCTGCTCCCCGTCCCGGCCGACATCGAGGAGAGCCCCAACACCGAGCCCGGCTTCACCCGGCTGCTCCGCGCGGACAACCTCGCCCGCGAGCTCGGCATCGAGCGGCTCTGGGTCAAGGACGACTCCACCAACCCGACCAACTCCTTCAAGGACCGGGTCGTCGCCTGCGCCCTGAGCGCGGCGCGCGAGCTGGGCAGCAAGGTCTTCGCCTGCCCCAGCACCGGCAACCTCGCCAACGCCGTCGCCGCGGCCGGCGCCCGCGCCGGGATCAAGACGGTCGTCTTCATCCCGAGCAACCTGGAGCACCCCAAGCAGGTCAACTCCGCCGTCTACACCGATTCGCTGGTGGCCGTCGACGGCAACTACGACGACGTCAACAAGCTCGCCTCGGAGATCGCCGGCGAGGAGGAGGGCTGGGCGTTCGTCAACGTCAACGTCCGCCCGTTCTACGCCGAGGGCTCCAAGACGCTCGGCTACGAGATCGCCGAGCAGCTCGGCTGGCGGCTGCCGGACCAGATCGTCATCCCGGTCGCCTCGGGCTCGCAGCTCACCAAGGTCGACAAGGCCTTCCAGGAGCTGATCGCCCTCGGCCTCGTCGAGGACAAGCCCTACCGCGTGTACGGCGCGCAGGCCACCGGCTGCTCCCCGGTCTCGGTGGCCTACAAGGAGGGCCAGAGCGTCGTCCGCCCGGTCAAGCCCGACACCATCGCCAAGTCGCTGGCGATCGGCAACCCGGCCGACGGCCCCTATGTGCTCGACGTCTGCCGCCGCACCGGTGGCGCCGTGGAGGACATCACCGACGACCAGGTCCGCGACGGCATCCTGCTGCTCGCCCGGACCGAGGGCATCTTCACCGAGACCGCTGGTGGCACGACGGTCGGCGTGCTCAAGAAGCTCGTAGAGACCGGCCAGCTCGACCCCACGCTGGAGACCGTGGTGATCAACACCGGCATGGGCCTGAAGACCCTCGACGCGATCGCCGACCAGGTCGGCCCCGCGGCCACCATCGCCCCGACCTACGACGCCTTCGCCGCCACCGGCATCGCCTGACCCCTCCCGAGGAGCATCCATGAGCGTGTCCGTCCGCATCCCGACGATCCTGCGCACCTACACCGGCGGGGCGTCCGAGGTCACCGCCGAGGGCGGCACGCTCGCGGAGGTGCTCGACGACCTGGAGGCCCACCACGCCGGCATCAAGGCGCGGGTGCTGGACGACTCCGGGGAGATCCGCCGCTTCGTCAACGTGTACGTCGGCAACGAGGACGTCCGCTTCCTCGACGCCCTCGCCACCGCGACCCCCGACGGCGCCCAGGTCTCGATCATCCCGGCCGTCGCCGGAGGCTGACTCGCTGCCCGCGTAACAGCACGGACCTAACGACAGGGGCCGGCCACGGCCCTGCGGGGCGAGCGGCCGATCTGCGGCGGGAGGCCTCCTTAGGTCCGTGCTCGTACGAACATCTGACACGCTGGGCCCGTGGATGTGCTGCTGGTGACGAGTCAGGACCTGCCCGCGGGCGAGCCGGGCGGGGAGCTGCTCGTCGACGCCTTCGCCGAGCGCGGGGTGGCGGCGCGCTGGGTGCGCTGGGACGACCCCGAGGTCGACTGGGCCGAGGCGCTGGTGTGCGTCCGCTCGACCTGGGACTACGACACCCGGCGCGAGGAGTTCCTGGCCTGGGCGCGGTCGGTGCCGCGACTGCTCAACGGGGCGGACGCCTTCGCCTGGAACACCGACAAGGCCTACCTGGTGGAGCTGGGCGCCGCCGTGCCGGTCGTGCCGACGCTGGTCGCGGAGGGCGAGGAGGAGCTGCCGGCCGCGATCGCGGAGTTCGACCGCGCGGTGGTCAAGCCGCGCGTGGCGGCGGGTGGTCGCGGCGTGGTGGTCTTCGACCAGATCGAGGGCGGCCCGCCCGACCTGGACGAGTCCTCGCTCGGCCCGGGTCCGTGGGTGGTGCAGCCGCTGGTGGAGTCGGTGCGGACCGAGGGCGAGGTCTCGGTCTTCGTGCTCGGCGGCCAGACGATCTCGCAGGTCCGCAAGCACCCGGCGGGGGAGGAGATCCGGGTGCAGGAGCACTTCGGCGGCACGACCACCGCGGAGACGCTCGACCCGGAGGCGGCCGACCTTGCCCGGCGCACCGTCTCTGCCGCGGAGCGGATGCTGCACACCAGGCTGGTCTACGCCCGGGTCGATCTGATGCGGCTGGCGGACGGCACGCTGGCGGTCAGCGAGCTGGAGATCACCGAGCCGGGGCTCTACCTCGACGTGCTGCCGGACAACGCGGCGGCGTTCGTCGCGGCGGTCCTGGACTGAGGGGAACGACGTGCGGGTCGCGGTCGCCGGTGGCACCGGCATGGTGGGCAGCAGGCTGGTGACGGCGCTGCGCGAGCGCGGAGACGAGGTCGTCGTGCTCAGTCGCTCCGAGGGCGTCGACCTGACCACGGGCGAGGGTCTGGAGGCGGCGCTGGCCGGTGTCGATGTGGTCGTCGACGTCACCAGCACCTACACCAACAAGCACGCGGAGTACGTCCGCTTCTTCGGCACGGTCGCCGAGCGGCTCCAGCGGGCGGGCGCGGCCGCCGGGGTACGCCGCGTCGTCACCCTCTCGATCGTCGGCATCGACGGGCTGGAGGGGATCGCCCACTACGCCGGCAAGCTCGCCCAGGAGAAGGCGACGGAGGCCGGTGAGGTCCCGACGACGATCCTGCGCGCGTCGCAGTTCCACGACTTCGCCGGGCAGCTGATCGGATGGATCGCCAAGGGGCCGCTGATGCCGTGTCCGGTCCAGCCGGTGCGGACCGTCGAGCTCGCCGCCGTGGTCGAGCAGCTGGCCCTCGCGACCCGGCCGGACGTCGAGCGCCGTGTGCGGATCGACCTCGTCGGCCCGCGAGAGGACATGCTCCACCGGCAGATCCGGGCCACCGCCGGGGCGCGTGGGCGGCGGCTGCTCGTCGTGCCGCTGCCTCTGCCGGGCGCCGCGTGGAAGAAGGTGCGCGCGGGCGCGCTCCAGGGCGGACCGGACGCGCTGGTCGAGGGGGTCGACTTCGACACCTGGCTGGCCCGCGAGCACTGAGCCGCGCCGTTTGCACTCGCTTGGGTCGAGTGCTAACAATTGCCCTGGCACTCTCGGTAGGAGAGTGACAAGTTCAGACCAGGGCCGAGCGTGTCGAGGTCCGAAGGCGCCACCGGGAAGGGTCCGGCGGGTCAGCCCGGATCGTCCGTCGCGGGCGAGACGCCGGCCGTCCGACTCATCTGCGTGAGGAATCGCAAGAGTTATGCCGAAGCTGATTGCTTTTGACGAGGAGGCCCGGCGCGGTCTCGAGCGTGGCATGAACACGCTCGCCGACGCCGTCAAGGTCACCCTGGGCCCCAAGGGCCGCAACGTCGTGCTCGAGAAGAAGTGGGGCGCTCCCACGATCACCAACGATGGTGTGTCCATCGCCAAGGAGATCGAGCTCGAGGACCCCTACGAGAAGATCGGCGCCGAGCTGGTCAAGGAGGTCGCGAAGAAGACCGACGACGTCGCCGGTGACGGTACGACGACCGCGACCGTCCTGGCCCAGGCCATGGTCCGCGAGGGCCTGCGCAACGTCGCCGCCGGCGCCAACCCGATGGCCCTCAAGCGCGGCATCGAGCGCGCCGTGAGCGCCATCAGCGACGCGCTGCTGGAGATGAGCAAGGACGTCGAGACCAAGGAGCAGATCGCCGCGACCGCGTCGATCTCCGCCGCGGACTCCACCGTCGGCGAGGCCATCGCCGAGGCGATGGACAAGGTCGGCAAGGAAGGCGTCATCACCGTCGAGGAGTCGAACACCTTCGGGCTCGACCTCGAGCTCACCGAGGGCATGCGCTTCGACAAGGGCTTCATCAGCCAGTACTTCATGACCGACCCGGAGCGGATGGAGGCCGTCCTCGAGGACCCCTACATCCTGATCGCCAACCAGAAGATCTCCACGGTCAAGGACCTGCTCCCGGTGCTGGAGAAGGTCATGCAGAGCGGCAAGCCGCTGCTGATCATCGCCGAGGACGTCGACGGCGAGGCCCTGTCCACGCTGATCGTCAACAAGATCCGCGGCACCTTCAAGTCCGTCGCCGTCAAGGCCCCGGGCTTC
>JBIQLB010000016.1:73647-86236 GCA_044464665.1 Nocardioides sp. | reverse complement strand
GAAAGTCCTGCTCACCAGGCTTCTTGTCTCAGATGTCGTAGTAGAGCTCGAACTCGTGGGGGTGGGGACGGAGCTGGACGGGGAGGATCTCGTTCTGGCGCTTGTAGTCGATCCAGGTCTCGATCAGGTCCGGGGTGAAGACGTTGCCGACGGTGAGGAAGTCGTGGTCGGCCTCGAGGTGGTCCATCACGGCGTCGAGCGAGGTGGGGACGTGCTCGACCTCGGCGGCCTCGGCGGGCGGCAGCTCGTAGATGTCCTTGTCGATCGGCGCGGGGGGCTCGATCTTGTTCTTGATGCCGTCGATGCCGGCCAGCAGCAGCGCCGAGAAGGCGAGGTAGGGGTTGGCCGAGGGGTCGGGGCAGCGGAACTCGATGCGCTTGGCCTTCGGGTTCGAGCCGGTGATCGGGATGCGCACGCAGGCGGATCGGTTGCGCTGGCTGTAGACCAGGCTGATCGGGGCCTCGAAGCCGGGCACCAGGCGGTGGTAGGAGTTCACCGTCGGGTTGGTGAAGGCCAGCAGCGACGGGGCGTGCTTGAGGATGCCGCCGATGTAGTAGCGGGCCATGTCGGAGAGGCCGGCGTACCCGGTCTCGTCGTAGAACAGCGGCTCGCCGTTGTTCCAGATCGACTGGTGGCAGTGCATGCCCGAGCCGTTGTCGCCGAAGATCGGCTTCGGCATGAAGGTGGCGGTCTTGTTGTTGCGCCAGGCGACGTTCTTGATGATGTACTTGAACTTCATCACGTCGTCCGCGGCCTGCAGCAGCTCGGAGAAGCGGTAGTTGATCTCGGCCTGGCCGGCGGTGCCGACCTCGTGGTGGGCCCGCTCGACGGAGAGGCCGGAGCTCTCCAGCTCCTTGACCATCTCGTCGCGCAGCTCGCCGAAGTGGTCGTACGGCGCCACGGGGAAGTAGCCGCCCTTGTACTTGACCTTGTAGCCGCGGTTGTTCTCCACGGCGCCGGTGTTCCAGGCGCCCGCCTCGGAGTCGATGTGGTAGAAGCCTTCGTTGGTCTTGGTCTCGAAGCGCACCGAGTCGAAGACGTAGAACTCGGCCTCCGGCGCGAAGTACGCCGTGTCGCCGATGCCGGTGCTGGAGAGGTAGGCCATCGCCTTGCGGGCGATGTTGCGCGGGTCGCGGGAGTACGCCTCGCCGGTGATCGGGTCGTGGATGAAGAAGTTCAGCACCAGGGTCTTCGCCGTGCGGAACGGGTCGAGGTAGGCCGTGGTGACGTCCGGGAACAGCGACATGTCCGACTCGTGGATCGCCTGGAAGCCGCGGATCGAGGAGCCGTCGAAGGCGAGGCCGTCCTCGAAGACGGACTGGTCGAAGGCGCCGGCCGGGACGGTGAAGTGCTGCATCACGCCGGGAAGGTCGCAGAAGCGCACGTCGACCATCTCGACCTTCTCGTCCTTGATGTACTTCAGGAGCTCGTCGCTGGTGGTGAACATTCGTCCTCCTTGGCCGCCGTGCGGCGACCGAGATTCTGGGGTGGTGAGTGCCCGCGGCGCGACGATGCGCCCCAGGAATGGTGTGGAACGTACGGCGTACCCGTGAACCGACCGTATCCGGATTGTTTCGGGCACGTAACAAGCCGTCTCAGCGGCCTCCTCTAGGGTCTGGGCCATGCCGACAGACTCAGACATCGCCGGTACGCCGGTCGCGGCGTCGTGGGGGCGGAGGATCCTCGCGTTCCTGATCGACTGGTTCGCCAGCTGGCTGGTCGCCGTCGTGGTCTTCGGCCCGTCGCTCCTCGACGTCGGCAACGGGCAGTGGCAGCCGCTGCTCGTCTTCTGGATCGAGTCCTCCCTCGGCGTGGCCTTCGCCGGCGCGTCGTTCGGGCAGCTGCTCACCCGGATCCGGGTGCACCGGACCGGCGGGGCCCCGCTGAGCCTCTTCCGCGCGCTGCTGCGCCAGCTGCTGATCTGCCTGGTGATCCCGCCGCTGGTCTTCCGCGAGGACGGTCGTGGCCTGCACGACCTGTGGACCGACTCGGGCGCCTACGAGCTGAGCCCGCGCGGATGAGCCGAGCGGGTTGTCCTGCGGCGCTTGCCCGGACGACCTAGGCTGTTCTCCGCACATGCCGAGGCCGGAACGCGGCCCGACCACAGGAGAGCAGTCCGTCATGACCAAGCCTCGCACCCTGGCCGCGATCGCCGCGTCCGCCGCCGTCGCCCTCGCGCTGACCGGCTGTGGCTCCGACGACCAGAAGAAGGCCAGCGCCGACCTGCCGGCCGCCTCGTCGTCCTCGCCCTCGACCCCGTCGGCCTCCGACACCGAGGCCGGTGACGACACCGTGGACACCCCCGCCTCGGGCACCGCGCTGACCAAGGACAACTTCATCTCCACGATGCTCGCCAGCATGCGGGAGAAGAAGACCGCGCACATGGAGATGGAGCTCGGCTCCAGCATGAGCGCCACCGCGGACGTCCGGTACGCCGACGAGGCGACCGAGATGGACATGAGGATGTCGATGGGCTCGCAGGAGCAGCACATCATCATCACCGACGGGGCGATGTACATGCAGCAGCCCGGCGGCAGCAAGTTCCTCAAGATCGACAGCTCCGACCCCGCGATGGGCAGCCTGCTGGACCAGATGAAGTCGATGGGCCCGGAGTCCTCGGTCAAGGCCATGGAGGCGGGCCTGCAGAAGATCGACGACAAGGGCGAGGAGACGGTGGACGGCGAGAAGCTGCACCACTACCAGGTCACCGTGGACGCCTCGAAGGCCGCCGACAACCTCAGCGGCCTCGGCTCGGCGGGCGGCAAGCTGCCCAAGAAGATGACCTACGACATGTGGGTCGACGGCGACAACCTCATGCGCCGCGTCGAGCTCACCGCCATGGGCCAGAAGATCGTCATGAAGGTGACCAAGTGGGGCGAGCCGGTGAACATCAAGGCGCCGGCCGCCGGAGACGTGGTCAGCAAGTAGTCGCGTGGTGCGCGGCCGCGCTCAGCGACCGCGCATCGCCTGACGCGCGCCCTTCATCGAGGTCGGCATCGGGCCCTTGGGCAGCGGGATGTTGGACCGGGTGGCGTCCAGCGCCTTGAGCCGGTTGAGCACATCGGTCATCTGCGCGGGCTTGATCGCCTTCTTCAGCTTGGTCACGTGGCGGACCAGCTTGGCCAGCGGGACCTGACCCTCGTCGTCGCCGACGTACACCTCGTGGATCGGGGTCTCGGAGGCCACCCGCTCGTGCTTGCGCCGCTCGGCGGTCATCAGCGGGCGGAGCCGGTTGATGTTGCCCTCGCCGATCAGCACGATGCCCGGCGGGCCCACCAGCCGGTGGACGACGTCCTGCTGCTTGGTGAAGCCGATCGCGGCGTCGGTCTTCCAGCCGCGTCGCAGCAGCCCGAGAGCGGCGGCGGCAGCCCCGGGCTGGCCCTCGATCGAGCGCAGCGCGCCGGCCTGCGCGCGCCGGCCGAAGACGATCAGCGCGCCCAGGAGACCGGTGAGCACGCCGAAGACGATCGGGAAGACCAGGCTGCCGCGCAGGAGCAGCAGCACCAGCGCGAAGCCGGCGAGGCCGGACAGCACGAACGTGCCGAGCAGGATCAGCCCGATCTTGGGGTCGACCCGCTTGGTCATCTGGTAGGTCTGGAGGATCTGCTTGATCCGCCCGGGCTTGCTCGGGTCCTTGACCTTCTTCGCCATGGTGCTGCCTTCGAGAGTCGCTGATGAGAGACGGTGGTCGAGTCTAGGCGCTGGCCGACGCGCCCTCACGCGCGGCCATGGCCTGCTGGTACAGCCGGCCCGCACGGTACGACGAGCGCACGAGCGGCCCGGAGAGCGCACCGGCGAAGCCGATCGCCATCGCCTCCTCCTGCAGCTCCACGAACTCCTCGGGCTTCACCCAGCGCTCGACCGGGTGATGACGCAGCGACGGACGGAGGTACTGGGTGATGGTGACCAGGTCGCAGCCCGCGGCATGCAGGTCGACCAGCGCCTGGGAGACCTCCTCGCGGGTCTCGCCCATGCCCAGGATCAGGTTCGACTTGGTGACCAGCCCGAACGCGCGGGCCTGGGTCAGCACGTCCAGGGAGCGGTCGTAGCGGAAGGCCGGCCGGATCCGCTTGAAGATCCGCGGCACGGTCTCCACGTTGTGCGCCAGCACCTCGGGCCGTGACTCGAAGACCTGCCGCAGCAGGTCAGGGTCGCCGTTGAAGTCGGGGATGAGGTTCTCCACGCCGGTGTCTGGGTTGAGCTCGTGGATCGCGCGCACCGTCTCGGCGTACAGCCAGGCGCCGCCGTCGGGCAGGTCGTCGCGGGCGACGCCGGTGATGGTGGCGTAGCGCAGCTCCATGCTCCGCACGCTCTCGGCGACCCGGCGCGGCTCGTCGCGGTCCAGCGGCTCGGGCCTGCCGGTGTCGATCTGGCAGAAGTCGCAGCGGCGGGTGCACTGGTCGCCGCCGATGAGGAAGGTGGCCTCGCGGTCCTCCCAGCACTCGAAGATGTTGGGGCAGCCTGCCTCCTGGCACACCGTGTGCAGCCCCTCGGACTTCACCAGCTCCTGCAGCTCGCGGTACTGCGGGCCCATCTTCGCCCGGGTCTTGATCCAGGCCGGCTTCCGCTCGATGGGGGTCTCGGCGTTGCGGATCTCCAGGCGGAGCAGCTTGCGTCCCTCGGGTGCGACGGACGCGGACGGTACGGCGGACTCGGGAGCTGAGGTCACGCTCCTCACCCTACGCCGGGTCAGAAGACGTCGCGGCGGCGGAAGGCCAGCAGCGAGGCGACGACCGCCACGACGAGCAGCCCGAGCAGGTAGAGCCCGGCCGCGAGGTGACCCAGGTGCTCGGGACCGCAGTCGGTGAGGCCCAGGCAGGCGGTCGTCGGGTCGTAGTACTCCAGGTGCGTGGACAGCCACCCGAAGACGTTGGTGCCCAGCGACCAGCGCCCGGCGCCGTCGAGGGGGAGCAGGGTGACCAGCAGCTCACCGCCGACGGCATAGACGAAGAGCAGCCCCAGCGTCGCCGCGGTGCTGCGGAAGAGCATCGTCAGCGCGAAGGCGCCGAGGGCCCCACAGGCGGCGAGCACCACCGCGCGCAGGACGTGCCAGGCGATGTCGGTGGTGACGGCCCCGCTCGGGGTCAGGTCGCGGGCCGCCGCGACGGCGTACGTCGCCCCCCAGAAGCCGCCGAGGACCACGGCGGCGACCACGCCGGTGCCGATCGTCACGGCGATGGCCTTGGCCGTCCAGAGCCGCAGGCGGCGCGGCTCGAAGAGGAGCTGGGTGACGATCGCGCCCGAGGCCCAGTCGCCGCCGGCGAAGGTGGCGCCGGCGACCAGCAGGATCCCGCTGACCAGCAGCGCGACGCCCAGGCCGTTGCCCTTGAGCGTGCCGGAGAGCTCGAGCGGCTGGCGCGGGTAGTAGCTCTTGGCCGCGGGCAGGAGGCTGTCGCGGCACTGCTGGGCGGTGGCGCCGGGGCCGAGGTACTGGGCGGGATCCTCGAGGCAGCGCGCCACGTCGGCCTTGATGTCGGCGCGGTCGGCCTCCAGGTCGGCCTGCAGCTGGGCCGTCGCCACCTCCGAGCGGGTCAGCGGCCGGGTGTCCCAGGCGGTCTTGGCGGCGATGAGGGCGGCGGCGAGCGCGGCGAGCAGCACCAGGAGCGCGATCACCCGGCGGGTGCCGAAGCGGGCGAGCTCGACGCGGACCAGGGCGATCACGCCTGCTCACCGTCCTCGGTCGCGGGCACGTGGCCGGTCAGCTCCAGGAAGAACGACTCCAGGTCGGGTCGTACGGCGGACAGCTCGTGCACGTAGGCCCCGCTCTCGGCCAGCACCCGGGAGATCTCCTCGGGGTGCTCGTGTCCCTCCACCAGGAGGAACTCGCCGTCGCGATGCGCCGAGTAGCCGGCCGCCGCGAGGGTGCGCTCGGCCGAGGCGGGATCGGCCACCCCGACGCGGGTCCGCGAGACGCTCTCGCCGAGCAGCTCGTCCACGGCGCCGCTGGCCAGCAGCCGGCCCTCGCCGATGATCGAGACCGAGGCGCAGACCTGCTGGACCTCGGCCAGGATGTGCGAGCTGAGCAGCACCGTCACGCCGGTCTCGCCCAGGCGGCGTACGGTCTCGCGCATGTCGCTGATCCCCGCGGGATCGAGGCCGTTGGTGGGCTCGTCGAGGAGCAGCACCTCCGGCTCCTTGAGCAGGGCGGCGGCCACGCCGAGACGCTGCCGCATGCCCGAGGAGTAGGTGCGGAAGGGCCGGCGCCGCGGCAGCTCGAACTGCTCCAGCACCTCGCCGACGCGGGCGCGGGGGATGCCGGCGCTGCGGGCCAGCAGCATCAGGTTGCGGCGCGCGCTGAGGTCCGGCGCGAAGAGCGGCTGCTCGACCATGGCCCCCATCCGGTCGATGACCTGGGGGAGCGCGGCGGGGAGGGACTCGCCGAGGACGCGGATCTCGCCGCTGTCCGGGCGGGCCAGGCCGAGCAGCATCCGGATCGTGGTCGTCTTGCCCGAGCCGTTGGGGCCCAGGAAGCCGTGGACGCCGCCGCGCGGCACGCTGAGGTCCAGATCGTCCACGGCCACCACGCGGCGTCCGCGGTCACGGAACGTCTTGCGCAGCCCGTGGGTCTCGATCACCGGATCGGCAACGGGGAGGGTCACACGCGCCATCGTCTCGCAGGCGGGGCTCAGCCGAGCGGATTGATCACCGGGACACGCAGACCGGTGGACACGTGCCGTGGTTCGGGGCGGGGCTCGTAGTCGGGCGTGGCGTCGTACGGCGACCAGTCCAGGAGCTCCTCGAGACGGCACTCGACCAGCGGCAGGACGTCCTCGACGGTCACGTCGCGGCCGAGCTCGGCGCTGAGCGAGGTGACGCCGGCGTCGTCGATGCCGCACGGCACGAACCGGTCGTACCAGCCGAGGTCGACGTCGCAGTTGAGCGCGAAGCCGTGCATGGTGACGCCGCGGCTGACCCGGATGCCGAGCGCGGCGATCTTGCGCTCGGGGCGGCCGTCCTCGGCGCGGAGCCAGACGCCGCTGCGCCCGGGGACGCGCGCGGAGGCGACGCCGAGGTCCGCGCAGACCCGGATCATCGCCTCCTCGACCCGGCGGACGTAGTCGACGACGCGGACGTGGTCGGCCGGACGGACGATCGGGTAGCCGACCAGCTGCCCGGGGCCGTGGAAGGTGATCTTGCCGCCGCGGTCGACGTCGATGACCTCGGCGCTGCCGGGATCGACCGGCCGCTCGTGCGGGTCGGTGCGCTTGCCGCAGGTGAAGACGGGCGGGTGCTCCAGGAGGAGCACCTGCTCGGGGCCGCCGTCGACGACCGCGGCATGCGCCTCGCGCTGCAGGTCCCACGCGGTCCGGTAGTCGACCAGCCCGAGGCGGCGGTAGGTGCGCTCGGACGTCTGGGTGGTCACCTCAGCAGGGTAGCCCGCCTGTGGATCGTCGCAGCGGGCGACGGCGGTCCGCGGCCATGCTGGGGCGATGACCCGGATCTCACTCGTCGGCGCGCTGGTCGCGACGGTCCTGCCGGTGCTGCTCGGCGTCGTCGTGGTCGAGGGCCGTACGGCAACGGGCACGACCGTCCGATCCGCGCCGGATCCGGCGCCACGGCACGCTTCTGCCCGTCCGGCTACGAGCAGGGCGGTCGAGGTGCTGCGGGCGTGGGACGGCCGGCGGGCCGCGGCGTGGGCATCGGGCGACGCGGCGGCGGTGCGGGCGCTCTACGTGGACGGATCGGCAGCCGGTCGCCGCGACGCCCGCACTCTCGCGTCGTACGCCGGGCGCGGTCTGGCGGTCCGGGGCATGCGGATGCAGCTCCTGTCCGCGCAGGTGCTCCTCGACCGTCCACGGCTGGTCCGCCTGCGCGTGACCGACCGGCTGGCCGGCGCCGTTGTGGTGCGCGACGGCGTCTCCACACCGCTCCCGGCCGACCGCGCCTCGACGCGCACCCTGACCCTGCGCCTGGTGGACAGTGGCTGGCGGATGGTCTCGGTGGCGAGCGGCTAGGCGAGAGCGGTGCGCAGCACCTCGCGCACGGTCGGGTCGTGAAACTCGTAGCCGGCCTCCAGGAGCACCTGCGGCACCGTGCGCAGCGAGCCGAGCACCTCGGGCGCCATCGGCCCGGCGGCGGCGCGGATCGCAAAGGCGGGCGCGTGCAGGAAGGCCGGACGATGCAGCTGGTCGGCCAGCTCGGCGGTGAACTCGGCGTTGGTCGGCACCCGCTCGCAGCACAGGTTGACCGGGCCACTGACGTCCTCGTGCTCGGCGAGGAAGGTCACCGCGCCGACCCAGTCGCGCAGGCTGATGATCGGGTAGTGCTGGCGCCCGCCGCCCAGCCGGCCGCCGAGACCGGCGAGGAACTGCAGCCGCTGCTGCTTGAGCGGCGGCGAGGAGCGGTCGTAGACCGGCGAGGTGCGCAGCACGCACACCCGCGCGCCGTCGGCGGCCCCGGTCGCCTCCTGCCACTCGCGCGTGACCGAGGTCAGCAGCGCGTCGCCGCGGCTGTCGGAGTCCTCGGTCAGCACCTCCTCGCCGTGGTCGCCGTAGAACGAGATGCCGTTGCCGGCGAGGAAGGCGGGCTTGCGCTCGCTCGTGCCGATCGCCTCGGCCAGGACGCGGGTGGTGGTCACCCGGCTGTGCCGCAGGTTGCGGGCCCAGGCCTTGGAGTGCGGGTTGCCGAACGTGGGGGAGCCGGCGAGGTTCACCACGACGTCGGCGCGCTCGACGAGGTCGCGGTCGATCCCGGCGCCGTACGGGTCCCAGCGGGCCTGGCCGGCGGACGGCTCCTGCCTGGTCAGCGAGACCACCTCGTGGCCCTCGCCGAGCAGGCGGTCGCGCAGGTGAGTGCCGAGGAACCCGGACGCGCCGGCGATCAGGAAGTGCATGCCTCTACCGTGTCACGCGGCCGGTGATGGCCGGGACTAGGCTCGCTCTCGTGAGTGATTTCGATGTCGTCGTTCTCGGTGCCGGCCCCGGAGGCTATGTCGCCGCCATTCGTGCCTCGCAGCTCGGTCTCAAGACCGCGGTGGTGGAGCTGAAGTACTGGGGAGGTGTCTGCCTCAACGTCGGCTGCATCCCTTCCAAGGCGCTGCTGAAGAACGCCGAGTTGGCGCACGTGCTCACCCATGAGAAGGACAAGTTCGGGATCACCGGCGACGCCTCGATGGCGTACGAGCCGACGCATGCCCGCAGCCGCCAGGTCTCGGCCGGCATCGTCAAGGGCGTCCACTTCCTGATGAAGAAGAACAAGATCGAGGAGATCCACGGCTGGGGCACCTTCACCGGCCCGAAGACGCTCTCGGTCAAGGGCGAGGACGGCTCGGTCCGGGAGATCACCGCCGACAACATCATCATCGGCACGGGCGCGACGGTCCGCCTCGTGCCCGGCGTCCAGCTCTCCCGGAACGTCGTGACCTACGAGGAGCAGATCCTCGACGACCAGTTGCCCGGCTCGATCGTCATCGGGGGCTCCGGCGCGATCGGCGTGGAGTTCGCCTATGTGATGAGGAGCTTCGGCGTCGACGTCACGATCGTGGAGTTCCTCGACCGGATGGTGCCGACCGAGGACGCCGAGGTCTCCAAGGAGCTGCTCAAGCACTACAAGAAGCTCGGCGTCAACGTGATGCTCTCGACGGCCGTCAAGGCCGTCGAGGACACCGGCTCCGGCGTGCGCGTCACGGTCGCCCCGGCCGCCGGCGGGGACGAGCAGGTCATCGAGGCGGACAAGTTCCTCGCGGCGTTCGGGTTCGCCCCGCGGCTGGACGGCTACGGCCTGGAGGCCACCGGGGTCGCCACCACCGAGCGCGGCGCGATCGCGGTCGACGAGCGTGGCCGGACCAACGTCGAGGGCGTCTACGCGATCGGCGACGTCACCGGCAAGCTGATGCTGGCCCACACCGCCGAGGCGATGGGCATCGTGGCGGCCGAGACGATCGCCGGCGCGGAGACGATCGAGATCGACTTCGACATGATCCCGCGGGCGACGTACTGCCAGCCGCAGATCGCCTCCTTCGGCTACACCGAGGAGCAGGCCAAGGAGAAGGGGTACGACGTCAAGACGGCGAAGTTCCCGTTCTCCGCCAACGGCAAGGCCATGGGTCTCGGCGACGCGGTCGGCTTCGTCAAGGTGGTCGCCGACGCGAAGTACAACGAGATCCTCGGCGCCCACCTGATCGGCCCCGACGTCACCGAGCTGCTGCCGGCCCTCACGCTGGCGCAGAAGTGGGATCTCACCGCCGACGAGGTCGCCCGCAACGTCTTCGCCCACCCCACCCTGTCGGAGGCCGTCAAGGAGGCCGTCGAGGGCATCGCCGGCCACATGATCAATCTGTAGCCGGTCAGCGGCCGGGACCGGGTACGGCGCCTCAGAGAGCGGCGTAGCGGAGCAGGAAGTCGCGTTCGGGGTCCTGGCCGCCGTCGGGGTCGGGCACCGGGTCGGTGTCCAGCGAGGTCACGGTGTCCTCCAGCCGCACCGGCTCCGGAAGATGCCGGAAGCGCTCACGGGGATCCTGCTCGCTCATGGGACCAGTGTGCTCCCTCGATCAGGCGCGCGCCATGGTGCGACGCACCAGATCGGCGACGGCCTCGGGGTCGCGGTACTGCGGCAGGTGGTCGGTGTCGAGGCGGAGCAGCTCCGCGCCCGGTACGTGCTCGGCCAGCGCGACGGCGGCGATGAGGCTGGCCTTCTCGTCGCGCTCGCCGGCGACGACGGAGACCGGGCAGTCGAGCCCGGGGAGATCGTCCCAGGTGGCCGGGTCGCGCTCGGCCAGGTCGGCGCCGGAGAGCTCCAGCTCGGTGGTCGCCCGGAACTGGGCGCGCAGGTAGTCGTCGGCGCCGACGGCGGCGAAGATCCGCAGGTAGAGGTCGGTCAGGCCGTCCAGGTCCTTCGCCTTGCTCAGCGCCTCGAACTCGGCGTCGATCGCCGGGTCCTCGGCCTCGGCGGGCCAGGGGAAGCCGCCGGCCGCCGAGCAGAGCGCGGTCACCGACGCGACCCGGTCCGGCCGGGTGGTCGCCAGGGCGATCGCGGTCTCGCCGCCCATGCTGTTGCCCACGAGGTGGGCGCGCTCGATCCCCAGCGCGTCGAGGACGCCGAGCAGGTCGTCGACCGGGCGGGTGCCGACGCTCGCACGGGGCGAGCGCCCGTGGCCGGGCCGGTCGTAGCGCACCGTGCGGATCTCGCCGAGCAGCCGCGCCATCCGGTCCCAGATCGAGGAGTCGGAGATGCCTGGATGCAGCAGCACCACGGGTACGTCGTCGCCGCCGGTGTCCTCCACCGTCAGCCGGTTGCCGCCCACCTCGAGAGTCGTCATGAGGCGACCGTACCCACGACCACCGACAGGCACACCGGCCCGGCGACGACGCTCAGACCTCGAACTGCGCGGCCTCCAGGCGCTGCTTGACGTCGGAGAGGAAGCGGCCGGCGTCGGCGCCGTCGACCAGCCGGTGGTCGTAGGTCAGCGCGAGGTTGACCATGTAGCGGACCGCGATCGTCTCGCCGAGCTTCGGGTCGTCGATCACCACGGGCCGCTTGACCACCGCGCCGGGGCCGAGGATCGCGACCTGGGGCTGGTTGATGATCGGCGTGTCGAAGAGCGCGCCGAAGCTGCCCAGGTTGGTGATGGTGAACGTGCCGCCGGTCAGGTCGTCCGGGGTGATCTTGTTGGTCCGGCTGCGCTCGGCCAGGTCGGCGATCTTCTTGGCCAGGCCCGCGATCGAGAGATCGCCGGCGTTCTTGACCACGGGCGTGAGCAGCCCGCGCTCGGTGTCCACCGCGATGGCGACGTTCTCCTGGTCGAAGTAGGTCACCTCGCCGGCCTCGGTGTCGAGGTTGGCGTTGAGCTTGGGGTACTGCTTGAGCGCGTCGATCGCGGCCTTGGCGAAGAACGGCAGGTAGGTGAGCTTGACGCCCTCGCGGGCCAGGAAGTCCGCCTTGGACGACTCCCGGAGCCTGGCCACGTTGGTCATGTCGACCTCGTGGACCTGGGTGAGCTGGGCCGAGACCTGCAGCGACTCGACCATGCGCTTGGCGATGACCGAGCGCAGGCGGGAGACCTTCTCGGTGGTGCCACGCAGCGGGCTGGCGGCCGCGGGAGCCGCCGGCGCCGCGGAGGCTGCGGGAGTGGCCGCGGCAGGCGCCTTGGCCGCCTCGGCGGCCGCGATGACGTCCTGCTTGCGGATCCGGCCGCCGACGCCGGTGCCCTTGACAGCGGCGAGGTCGACGCCGTGCTCGGCAGCCATCTTGCGCACCAGCGGCGTGACGTAGGAGCCGTTCTCGCCCGCCGGGGCCGCGGGGGCCTGGGCCGCGGGTGCCTGGGCCGCGGGCGCCTCCTGGGCCGCGGGCGCCTCCTGGGCGGCCGGAGCGGGAGCTGCCGGGGCAGCGACCGGGGGGACGGGCGCGGCGGGCTCGGGAGCCGGGGCGGGCGTCTGCGCGGCCGGGGCGGCTGGTGCCTCCGGGGCGGGAGCGGGTGGGGCGGCCTGAGGAGCGGGGGCCGCCGCCGGAGCGCCGGACCCGACGACGGCGAGCTCGGCGCCGACCTCGACGGTCTCGTCCTCGCTGACCTTGATCTCCAGCAGGGTGCCGGCTACCGGCGAGGGGATCTCGGTGTCGACCTTGTCGGTGGAGACCTCCAGCAGCGGCTCGT
>JBIQLB010000016.1:0-73547 GCA_044464665.1 Nocardioides sp. | reverse complement strand
CGACCGCGACGGTGTCGCCGACCTGCTTGAGCCAACGGGTGACGGTGCCCTCGGTGACCGACTCGCCCAGGGCCGGCAGCGTGACCGAGGTGCCGTCGGAGCCGCCGGACGCGGCGGGAGCAGCAGGGGCAGCAGGCTCGGGCTCGGCCGGGGGAGCGGCAGGCTCGGGCTCGGCCGGGGCGGGAGCCTCGGCGGCCGGAGCGGGCTCGGCGGCCGGCGCCGCCTCCTCGGCGGGCGCGGCCTGCTCGGCCGGTGCGGAGCCACCGCCCTCGCCCGCCTCGCCGATCACCGCGAGCTCGGCGCCGACCTCGACGGTCTCGTCCTCGCTGACCTTGATCTCCAGGAGGGTGCCGGCCACGGGCGAGGGGATCTCGGTGTCGACCTTGTCGGTGGAGACCTCCAGCAGCGGCTCGTCGACCGCGACGGTGTCGCCGACCTGCTTGAGCCAACGGGTGACGGTGCCCTCGGTCACGGACTCGCCGAGCGCGGGCAGGGAGACGGAGGTCGACATGGGTGTCCTTCTCTTCAGGAGTGGGCGTGGAGTGGTTTGCCGGCGAGAGCCAGGTGGGCCTCGCCGAGTGCTTCGTTCTGGGTCGGGTGGGCGTGGATCAGGGGTGCGACGTCCTCGGGCTGGGCGTCCCAGCCGCAGATCAGCTGGGCCTCGCCGATCAGCTCGCCGACGCGCGCGCCGACCAGGTGCACGCCGACGACGGGTCCGTCGGTCACGCGCACCAGCTTGACGCTGCCCTGCGTCTTGAGGATCTGGCTCTTGCCGTTGCCACCGAGGTCGTAGACCAGGGTCTCGACCGCGTCGCCGTGCGCCTCGCGGGCCTGTGCCTCGGTGAGGCCCACCGAGGCGACCTCCGGGTCGCTGTAGGTCACCCGGGGGATCGTCGCCTCGGCCACCGGCATCGGGTCGAGACCCGCGATCTCCTCGGCGACGAAGATGCCCTGGGCGAAGCCACGGTGGGCGAGCTGCAGGCCGGGCACGATGTCGCCGACGGCGAAGACGCCGGGGACCTTGGTACGGCAGCGCTCGTCGGCGACGACGTACCCGCGGTCCAGGGCGACGCCCTGCTCCTCGTAGCCCAGACCGTCGGTGCGCGGCCCGCGGCCCACGGCGACCAGGAGCACGTCGGCCTCGAGCACGTCGCCCCCGGCGACCGTGACCCGCACGCCCTCGGCGCTCGTCTCGACCGACTCGAAGGCCGTGCCGGTGCGGGCGGTGATGCCGCGCTTGCGGAAGGCCCGCTCGAGCTGCTTGGAGGAGGCCTCGTCCTCGGCCGGCAGCAGCCGGGGGAGCGCCTCGACGATGGTCACCTCGGCGCCGAAGGCCCGCCACACGCTGGCGAACTCGCAGCCGATCACGCCGCCGCCGAGCACGACCGCGCGGCGCGGCACCTCGGGCATCGCCAGGGCGTGCTCGGAGCCGATGACGCGCTCGCCGTCGAGCTCCAGCCCCGGCAGGCTGCGGGTGTAGGAGCCGGTCGCCAGCACGACGGCCCGGCCGGTGTAGCGCTCGCCGCGGACCTCCCCGTGAACCTCTACGGTGTCGGGAGCCACCAGCCGGCCCTCGCCCTCGACCACGGTGATGCCGCGGCCGGCGATGAGGCCGGTGAGCCCCTTGTGCAGCCGCTGGACGACGGAGTCCTTGTAGCGGTGGACGCCGGCCATGTCGATGCCCTCCAACGTGGCGAGGACGCCGAACTGCGCCGCCTCCCGCGCGCTCTGCGCGACCTCGGCGCTGTGCAGCAGCGCCTTGGTCGGGATGCAGCCGGTGTGCAGGCAGGTGCCGCCGATCTTGTCCCGCTCCACGAGCACGACGCCGAGGCCCAGCTGAGCTGCCCGGAGAGCGCAGGCGTAGCCGCCGGATCCCCCGCCCAGGATGACCACGTCGACGTGGTGCGCCTCGGACATATCCCTCCGATCGTCCTCGTGTGACTTAGGCCATCTTTGCACCTCGGTGCGACACGTCCACGTGCGGGCCGACCCGCTCCGGAGTACCACTCAGTAGCCTGTGCCCATGGGATGGCGTGATCGCTTCCGGCGTCGTGGCGAGATGGTGCGTGGTGGCCCTACCGGCGCGACGGTCCGGGGCTCGGACTCGGCCGATGCCCGGCACCTCGCGGAGTTCGTGAGCAGCCGGCGCGGCGTCGAGGGCTTCGTCGAGCCGCGGACGACGGTGAGCGAGGTGACGCTGCTGCTGGTCGCCCACGACGGCGAGTGGACCCGCCGCCGGGTGCCGTCGGTGGCGTGGGCGCACGACTTCGCCAACAAGCACGGCGTCCCGTCGTACGACGCCGCGGTGGTCGGCATCCCGCAACGGATGCGCGACTACAACAGCCGGGAGAAGAAGCGGCTGCGCGAGCAGCTCGACCGCGACCTCGGCGAGATCTGACAGCAGGTCAGAGGGCTCCCGCGCGGGCCCGGACGAGCTCGACCAGGGTGGAGATCCCGAAGCCGGTGCCGCCGGCGGGGACGTGTCCCCACGGCCCTCCGGTGTTGTACGCCGGCCCGGCGACGTCGAAGTGCGCCCAGGGCCGGCCCTCCACGAACTGCTCGAGGAACGCCGCCGCGTAGGACGCCGACCCCCACCGCACGAAGTTGTGCTGCAGCAGGTCGGCCACCTTGCTCTCGGTGCGCACGCTGGTGCGGCTCTCCTCGGGGATCGGGAGGTGCCAGAAGAGCTCGCCGGTGCGCGCGGCGGTCGACTCGACCTCGGCCACCGTGGCGTCGTCGCCGAAGAGGCCGGCGATCTTCTCGCCCAGCGCCACCACGCACGGGCCGGTCAGCGTGGCCACGTTGACGATGACGTCCGGCTCGTCGCGGGCGGCCATGGTGAGCGCGTCGGCCAGGATCAGCCGTCCCTCGGCGTCGGTGTTGAGCACCTCGACGGTCTTGCCCGACAGCATGGTGAGCACATCGCCGGGGCGCATGGCGGTGCCGGAGAGCATGTTCTCCGCCATCGGCACGTAGGCGGTCACCGCCACCGGGATCTCCAGGTCGGCGATCGCGTGGACGGCGGCGACGACGGCAGCGGCTCCGGCCATGTCGTTCTTCATCGCGGGCATCGAGGAGGCCGGCTTGATGCTCAGGCCGCCGGAGTCGTAGGTGATGCCCTTGCCGACGAGCGCCACCGAGCCGCGGGCCTCGCGCGGCTTCCAGGTCAGCTTGACCAGGCACGGCGGGTTGGCCGACCCGTCGCCGACGGCCAGGATGCCGCCGCACCCGAGCTCGCGCAGGGCGTCGGCGTCGAGCAGCTCGTAGCGGACGCCGCGCCGGCCCTTGGTGGCGGCCTTGACCCGGGCGGCGAGCTCCTCGGGCACCAGCAGGTTCGGCGGGGTGTTCACCCAGTCGCGGGCGGTCGCGGTCACGGCGCCGACGGTCTGGGCCTCCTCGAAGGCGGCCACCACGTCGGCGCGCCGGGGCGTGTCGCAGAGGATCACCACGTCGGCGACCGGCGTCGGCGGAGGAGAGGACTTGTGCCCGGCGTACCGGTAGAGACCGGAGATGACGCCGTCGGTCACCGCGCGGACGTGGTCCGCGTCGGGCGTGGGCAGGGCGAAGGCCACGGAGGCGACGTTCTGCAGGCTGCGCGCGGCGGCGCCGGCGGCGCGGCGTACCGCCTCGGGGGTGAGGCCGTCGCGATCGCCCAGCCCGACCACGACCACGCCGGCGGCGCTGATCGCCTCGGCGGCGGGGATCCGCAGCACCTCGCCCGGCTTGGCCCCGAAGCCCAGCGAGGCGAGCATCGGGTCGAAGCGGCGGCCGTAGACGTCCGCCACCGGCTCGCCTCCGGGGCAGACCACCCGGGTGCCCTTGGGGCCGGTGGCCACGCCGATCACCACCACATCGGTGCGGGTCCGGTCGGGGGACGCCTTGCGCAGCGTGTACGTCGTCACGGCGGCCATCCTAGGGAGCCGCTGCGATACCTTGCGGCCATGGCCCTGATCCACTCACCGCTGCACGACCGGCACGTCGCTCTGGGCGCGAAGCTCGCGGAGTTCGGCGGATGGGAGATGCCGCTGGAGTACGTCGGTGTGCTCAAGGAGCACGCCGCGGTGCGCGACGGCGTCGGCGTCTTCGACGTGAGCCACCTCGGCAAGCTGGTGGTCCGCGGCGAGGGCGCGCTGGAGTTCGTCAACGCCTGTCTGACCAACGACCTGGGCCGGATCGGTCCCGGGCAGGCGCAGTACACGCTGTGCTGCGACGCGGAGACCGGCGGCGTGGTGGACGACCTGATCGTCTACGTGCGCGACGACGACCACCTGCTGCTGGTGCCCAACGCCGCCAACTCCGACGCGGTGCTCGCCCTGCTGGAGGCGGCCAAGCCGGAGGGCGTGCGGATCACCGACCACCACCAGTCGCACGCGGTGCTGGCGGTGCAGGGCACGAAGTCCGACGAGGTGCTCGCGGCGATCGGGCTCCCGGTCGGCCACGACTACATGAGCTTCGTGGAGGCGCCCTTCGAGGGGGCCGAGGTGGTGGTCTGCCGGACCGGCTACACCGGCGAGCGCGGCTACGAGCTGATCGCGTCGGCGGAGGTGGCGGGCGCCCTCTGGGACGCGATCCTGGCCGCCGGCGCGGCGTACGACATCCTTCCGTGCGGTCTGGGCGCGCGCGACACGCTGCGCACCGAGATGGGCTATCCGCTGCACGGCCAGGACATCACCCGCGACATCACCCCCAACCAGGCCCGGCTCGGCTGGGCGGTGGGCTGGTCCAAGCCGTCGTTCTGGGGCAAGGAGGCGCTGGTGGCGGAGAAGGAGGCCGGTCCCGCCGTGCTGCTGCGCGGCCTGGTCGCCAGCGGGCGCGGCATCGCCCGGCCGCAGATGAGCGTGCGGCTGGCCCGCGACCTGCCGGTCGGCCACGTCACCTCGGGCACGTTCTCACCGACCCTGAAGAAGGGCGTCGCGCTCGCCCTCATCGACCGTCAGATCGCCGACGGCGCCGAGGTGAGCGTCGATGTCCGCGGACGCCAGGAGGTCTTCGTGGTGACCAAGCCGCCCTTCGTGCAGCCGGAGGTGAGGGAGTCATGACGACCACCGGACCGGCTCCCGGGCAGCCCGCCGCCTGGAGGTGGCGCCTGGTGGACGCCGAGGGCCGCGAGGTCACCGAGCTGTCCGCCTTCGACGCCGGCCAGGAGTTCCCCACGCGCAGCGACGCCGAGTCGTGGGTGGGGGAGAACTGGGCCGAGCTCGCCGCCGAGGGCGTCCTGGCGGTCACCCTGCTGGAGGGTGACCGCGAGGTCTACGGCCCGATGTCGCTGGAGGCCTGAGGCCGGCTCAGACCGGCCGGCCGCCCAGCTTCACGCGGGGCTTGGGCAGCCGCATGAAGCGCAGCTGCAGGGCGCGCAGGATCGCGTACGACGTCACGCCCTTGAGGCTCTCGCCGGGGAACTGTGCCCGAACGGCGCGCTTGACCCGGAAGACCAGCCACGACGAGTCGATGACCATCAGCAGGATCGAGATCGTCCACACCGACGAGGCGAACTGGGCGACGCTGTCGTTGCCGGAGTACATCAGCACCATGATCAGCACCAGCAGCGGCAGCAGCATCTCGGCGAAGGAGAGCCGGGCGTCGACGTAGTCGCGGACGAACCGCTTGACGGGGCCCTGGTCGCGCGCCGGGAGGTACTTCTCGTCACCGGCCTTGATGCCCTCGCGCATCTTGCGGTTGGCCTCGGACCGGCGCTCGCGCAGGACCTTCTGGGCCTGCTTCTTGTCCATGCCGGCGCGGGCGCGCTCCTTGGCGGCCTGCTCGGCCTCCCGCCGCGTGGGCGTCGGCCGGCCCTTGCCGCCGACCTTGGCCGGGACGTCGGCGGGAGCCGTGTCCTGCTGGTCCTTGTCCTTGCGACCGAACAACGTGGTCCTCTCAGTCTCGAGCGGTCTTGCCGGGGAGCGCGAGCATCCGGTCCAGCGCGACCTTGGCGTAGTGCGCGGTCTCGGCGTCGACCACGATCTGGTTGTCCACGACGCCGTCGGCCAGCGACTCCAGGCTGCGGACCAGGTGGGGCAGGTCGATGCGGTTCATCGTCGAGCAGTAGCAGACGGTGCGGTCCAGGAAGACGATGCGCTTGTCGGGGTGCTGGTCGGCCAGCCGCTTGACGAGGTTCAGCTCGGTGCCGATGGCCCAGGCGCTCCCGGGCTCGGCCGCCTCGATGGTGGTGATGATGAACTCCGTCGAGCCGACCAGGTCGGCCTTGACCACGACCTCGTGCTTGCACTCGGGGTGGACCAGGATCTTGATGTTCGGGGTCTGTGCCCGCAGCTCGTCGACGGCCTCGGGGGAGAAGCGGCCGTGGACCGAGCAGTGACCCTTCCACAGGATCATCCTGGCGTCGCGCAGCTGCTCGGTGGTGAGCCCGCCGCCGGACAGCAGGGGGTTCCACACGACGCAGTCGTCCAGGCTCAGGCCGAGCTGGAGGACCGCGGTGTTGCGGCCGAGGTGCTGGTCGGGGAAGAAGAGCACCTTGGTGTCGGGACCGTGCTGCTCGAAGGCCCACTCCAGCGCCACCTGGGCGTTGGAGGAGGTGCAGACCGCGCCGCCGTTGCGCCCGCAGAACGCCTTGATGTCGGCGGAGGAGTTCATGTACGTGATCGGCACGACCACGTCGGCGACACCGGCGTCGGCGAGGGCGTCCCAGGCGTCCTCGACCTGGGCCAGCCGGGCCATGTCGGCCATCGAGCAGCCGGCCGCGAGGTCGGGCAGGATGACCTTCTGCTCCGGCGCGGTGAGGATGTCCGCGGACTCGGCCATGAAGTGCACGCCGCAGAACACGATGTACTCCGCCTCGGGCCGGGCGGCTGCCTCGCGGGCCAGCTTGAAGGAGTCGCCGGTGACGTCGGCGAACTGGATGACCTCGTCGCGCTGGTAGTGGTGGCCGAGCACGAACACCCGGTCGCCGAGCCGCTCCTTGGCCACGCGGGCCCGCTCGACCAGAGCCGGGTCCGACGCCGGCGGGAGGTCACCGGGACAGTCCACGCCACGCTCGGAGGCGGGGTCCGTCCCCCGTCCCAGTGGCAGCAGCGGCAGGTCAACGGTCGTCATGTCCCTCATCCTCCCATGCTGGCCGAGCGCGGTCTCAGCGTGGCGGCACGGCAGGATGGGCGCATGCGCGTGGTCGTGGCCCCGGACAAGTTCGCCGGCACCCTGTCGGCGGTCGAGGCGGCCTCGGCGATCGCGGAGGGCTGGCGCCGCCGGGCGCCTGGCGACGACCTCGTTCTGGTGCCGATGTCCGACGGCGGCCCCGGTTTCGTCTCGGTGCTGCACGCGGTCCTCGGCGGCGAGCTGCGCGCGACCAGCGTTCCCGGCCCGTACGGCGACCCGGTGCCCGCGACGATCCTCCGGGTGGACGACACGGCGTACGTCGAGTGCGCTCAGGCGGCCGGCCTCCACCTGACCGAGCCCGCGGACCGGGCACCCCTGCGGGCCACGTCGTACGGCGTCGGCGTGCTCGTCGCGCGGGCCATCGACGCGGGCGCGCGGCGGATAGTCGTCGGCCTGGGCGGCTCGGCCACCAACGACGGCGGCGCCGGCCTGCTGGCGGCCCTGGGCGCCACCTCGGACGCGGACCTCGCCGCCGGGCCCGAGGCCCTCGCCACCGCGACGTACGTCGACCTGGAGCCGGCCCGGACCGCCACCGTGGGCGTCGAGCTGGTCGCCGCGAGCGACGTGGAGAGCCCGCTGCTCGGCCTGACCGGCGCCACCAAGACGTTCGGGCCGCAGAAGGGCCTCGGCGAGGAGGAGCTGCTCAGCGTCGACGGCTGGCTGCAGCACCTCGCTGGGCTCACCGACCGCAAGCTCGCGGGCGGCAAGGGCGCCGGCGCGGCCGGGGGGATGGGCTTCGCGCTGCTGCTCCTCGGCGCCCGGCGGGAGCCCGGCGTCGAGCTGGTCGCGGAGGCGGTCGGCCTGGCCGAGACGCTGCGCGGCGCCGGCCTCGTGGTGACCGGCGAGGGCGCCTTCGACTTCTCCTCGCGCTCGGGCAAGGTGCCCTACGGCGTGGCGCGCTGTGCCGCGGACGCCCTGGTGCCGTGCATCGCGCTCGCCGGACAGGTGCTGGTGGGGGCGCGGGAGACGCGGGCGCTCGGGATCGAGTCTGCGTACTCGGTGGTCGACCGGGTGGGGGAGGAGCGCGCTTTCTCCGCCCCCGCGGAGGCGCTGGCCGAGCTGGCCGAGCGGGTCGCGCGGACCTGGTCCCGGGAATAACCCCCCGTGTGCGACGATTGAGACAGTTGCACGGCGACGCCCAGAGACACAGGAGAGCCAGATGACCGAGCAGGTCGAGACCCAGGCCGCGGAGCAGACCCTCGGCCACCGCGCCGACAGCATCAACGTCAGCGAGGCCGCCTCCGCCAAGGTCAAGAGCCTCCTGGAGCAGGAGGGCCGCGACGACCTGCAGCTGCGGATCGCCGTCCAGCCCGGCGGCTGCTCGGGACTGCGCTACCAGCTCTTCTTCGACGAGCGGAACCTCGACGGCGACGTGGTCACCGACTTCGACGGCGTCGCGGTGGTCGTGGACCGGATGAGCGTGCCCTACCTCAACGGCGCGACCATCGACTTCGTGGACTCCATCGAGAAGCAGGGGTTCACCATCGACAACCCCAACGCCTCGGGCTCCTGCGCCTGCGGCGACAGCTTCCACTGAGGCACGCCCCGGACATACAGAGGCGCCGCGGACCAGCGGGTCCGCGGCGCCTCTGCGCGTCTACGGTCAGTCGAGGTGCAGGTGCAGCGCCGAGGCCAGGTGGGCGGCCGCGGCGGAGACGGTGATCTCCGGCTTGCGCACGTCGTGCGGGAAGTCGGCGTACCGGATCGAGGGCGCCGGTGACAGGGCCTCGGCGGTGAGCCGGGGCTCGGGGATGCGCAGCTGCGTGCTGCACGCGGCGCAGTCGGCGGACATCTGAGCGGCGTTGTCGGGATCGTCGTAGGCCAGTCGCTCGTAGCTCATGACCACGACGCTAGGCGCTACCGATGGGTACACCTATCTCTACCGCTGGGTAGGCTCCAGACTGCTCTGTCCCACCACTTCTCGGGCCTCCACGCCCGCGCCAGAGGATGCCGATGTCTCTCCTGATCGCCGGGTCGATCGCCACCGACCATCTGATGAGCTTCCAGGGGAAGTTCGCCGACTCGCTGGTCGTCGAGCAGCTGGACAAGCTCTCGGTCTCCTTCCTGGTCGAGGACCTGGAGATCCGGCGCGGCGGCGTCGCCCCGAACATCTGCTTCGGGCTCGGGCGGCTCGGCCTCAACCCGGTGCTGGTCGGCGCGGCCGGCGAGGACTTCGCCGACTACCGCTCCTGGCTGGAGCGCCACGGCGTCGACTGCGACTCGGTGCACATCTCCGAGAGCCGGCACACCGCGCGCTTCGTGTGCACCACCGACTCGACGATGGCGCAGTTCGCCTCCTTCTACGCCGGCGCGATGAGCGAGGCGCGGCTGATCGAGCTGGGCCCGATCGTGGCGCGGGTCGGCGAGCCCGACTACGTGCTCATCGGCGCCGACGACCCCGAGGGGATGCTCCGGCACACCGACGAGTGCCGGCAGCGGGGCTACCGCTTCATCGCGGACCCCAGTCAGCAGCTGGCCTTCGGCGAGGGCGAGCTGATCCGCTCGCTGATCGAGGGCGCCACCCTGCTGTTCAGCAACGAGTACGAGTCGCACCTCATCGAGTCCAAGACCGGCTGGAGCGGCGAGGACGTGCTCGGCCTGGTCGGTGCGCAGGTCGTCACGCTGGGCAAGGACGGAGTGCGGGTGCTGGCCAAGGGGCAGGACCCGATCGAGGTCCCCGCGCTGAGCGGTGTCGAGGCCATCGAGCCGACCGGTGTGGGAGATGCCTTCCGGGCGGGCTTCCTGGCCGCGATGGAGTGGGGCGTGGGCTACGAGCGGGCCGCGCAGGTCGGCTGCACCCTGGCGGCGTACGTCGTGGAGACGGTGGGCACGCAGGAGTACTCCTTCGCCCCCGCGGAGTTCGTCCGGCGGCTCGGGGCGTCGTACGGCGACGAGGCGGCGGCCGAGGTCGGCCGGCACCTCAGCTGAGCCGGCGCACGAGGTAGCGCGGGACCCCGTCCTCGGCCGGCTCGGAGCCGGCGTACTCCTGTCCGCGCATCCGGCACCAGGCCGGTACATCGATCGCGGCCGCCGCGTCGTCGGAGGCCACGGCGATCAGCTCGCCGACCTCGACGGAGGTGTGGGCGCGGGCCAGCTCGATGATCGGCCGGGGGCAGAGCATGCCCCGGCAGTCCAGCTCCAGCGCGACGGGGTCGCTCACAGGCCCACCTCCCCGCGGATCGAGGCGACGACCTCGGGCAGAGCGGCCAGGAAGCGGTCGATCTCCTCCTCGGTGGTCTCGCGGCCGACCGAGACCCGGACGTTGCCGTGCGTGAGCGCGCCCATGGCGGCGAGGACGTGGCTGGGCTCCAGCGCGCTGGAGGAGCAGGCCGAGCCGCTCGCCACGGCGAAGCCCCGGCGGTCGAGCTCGGTCACGATCGCCTCGCCGTCGACGTAGAGGCAGGAGAACGTGACCAGGTGGGGGAGCCGGCCGTCCGGGTCGCCGACCACGTCGACATCGGGGATGGCCGGCAGCGCCGCGCGGATCCGGTCGACGAGGGCCCGCTGGCGGGCATCGGTCTCGGCGCGCTCGGCGACGACGGCCTGGAGGGCGGCGGCAGCCGCCAGGGCCGCGGCGACGTTCTCCATGCCGGTCGCCCGCTCCTCGACGCGGTCGTCCCCCGGGAAGGGGTTGCGCCAGCGCGCGCCCTTGCGGACCAGCAGCAGGCCGACGCCGGCCGGGCCGCCCCACTTGTGCGCGGAGGCCGCGGCCGCCGACCAGCCGTCCGGCAGCTCGGCGCGGCCCGCGGAGGCGCAGGCGTCGGCGAAGAGCGGCACGCCGAATCGCTCTGCGGCCTCGGCGACCGGCTGCACGGTGCCGACCTCGTGGTTGGCGGTCTGCAGGCAGAGCACGGTCGGGGGAGCGTCGAGGGGGGCGTCGAGGTCGACGCGGCCGAGCCGGTCGACCGGCAGGACCGAGTGGCGTCCGCCGCGCTCGGCGTGCCAGCGCGCGGCGTGCAGGACCGAGGCGTGCTCCACGGCGCTGGTCGCCAGGTGATCGCCGTGGCGGGCCCGGCCGGCGAGCAGGCCCAGGACCCCCAGGTGCACCGCGTGGGTGCCGCTGGGGGTGAAGGTGACCTCGTCGGGCCGCAGACCCAGCGCCTCGGCGGTCGCGGCCCGGGCGTTGTCGAGCAGGAGCCGCGCGTTGCGCGCCGGGCCGTGCAGTCGTCTCGGGTCGGCGTACCCGTGCTCGAGGGCCTGGTCGAGGACCGTCCGCGCGGCCGGGTGCAGGCGCTCGCCCGAGGCGGTGTCGAGGTAGCCGGTCACCCTCGCAACCTAGTGCCCGGCGGCCGGCGCGGCGACCGGGGTGCCGGGGTGATCGGGGCCACCTCGACACGGCTCGCCGGGCAACCCGGACCTGGGCGCTGGGCTCCGAAGCGCAGTAGTAGGGTTCGGCGTGTCCGCAACAACGTGGGTGACCGGATGAAGAGAGAGGGCTCGTTCGTGGGTCTGGAACTCCCCAAGCGCGCTCGGGGCGTCGTGCTGGGAACCGTGATCGGTTCCGCCGCCCTGTTCCTCAGTGGCTGTTCGGCCGAGGACAAGGCCGAGATCAAGCGCCTGGCCATGCCGGAGCCGGCCAGCAAGGAAGCGCACCACATGTACGAGCTGTGGCAGTGGTCCTGGCTGGCCCTGCTGCTCACCGGTGTGCTGGTCTGGGGCCTGATCCTCTACGTGATCATCCGCTACCGGCGCCGCGACGCCGCCGAGATCCCGGTGCAGACGCGGTACAACCTGCCGATCGAGATCTTCTACACGGTCGCCCCGGTCGTGATGGTGATCGTCTTCTTCTACTTCACCATCCAGACCCAGAACGCCTCGCTGCGCCAGGACGACCCGCAGGCGCGGGTGACCGTGGTCGGCCAGCAGTGGTCGTGGACCTTCAACTACGAGGACGTCGACGCGCTCGACGGCGAGACCGTCCACGAGGGCGGCACGCCGGCGGAGAAGCCGACGCTGTGGCTGGTCAAGGACCAGGTCGTCGACATCACGCTCTACTCGCCCGACGTGATCCACTCCTTCTGGGTCCCGGTGTTCCTCTTCAAGATGGACGTCGTCCCGGGCCGCAACACCGAGAACCACTTCACCCTGACCCCCGACCGCGAGGGCACCTTCGCCGGGCGCTGCGCCGAGCTGTGCGGCGTCTACCACTCGCGCATGCTCTTCGACGTGAAGGTCACCTCCCAGGCGGAGTTCGACGCTCACATGCGTGAGCTCAAGGAGCAGGGCAACACGGGCAAGGCCCTCGGCGGGTCGCAGGTCAACGACCAGCCCGGCCTGGAAGACCACGAGAGCAACGGAGGAGAGCAGTGACCGCCGTCGCCGACGCGCCGCTGACCGTCGAGCCCACGCGCACGCTGGGCCAGCAGGTCGTCCGGATCCTCACCACGACCGATCACAAGCTGATCGGCAAGATGTACCTCGCCACGTCGTTCGGCTTCTTCATGATCGGCGGCGTCCTGGCGATGCTGATCCGCTCGGAGCTGGCGTTCCCGGGGCAGCAGGTGGTGAACGACGAGGTCTACAACCAGCTGTTCACCATGCACGGCCTGATCATGCTGCTGCTCTTCGCGACGCCGCTGTTCTTCGGCTTCGGCAACGTGATCATGCCGCTGCAGATCGGCGCGCCCGACGTGGCGTTCCCGCGGCTGAACATGTTCAGCTACTGGCTCTACCTCTTCGGCGGCCTGATCGCCGCCTCGGGCTTCCTGACCCCCTCGGGCGCGGCCGACTTCGGCTGGTTCGCCTACACGCCGCTCTCCGACGCGGTGCGCTCGCCGGGCATCGGCGGCGACCTGGGCCTGATGGGCCTGTGGATGGCCGGTCTGGGCACCATCCTGGGCTCGGTCAACTTCATCACCACGATCATCTGCATGCGCGCGCCGGGCATGACCATGTTCCGGATGCCGATCTTCACCTGGAACACCCTGGTCACCAGCCTGCTCGCGCTGATGATCTTCCCGGTGCTGGGCGCCTGCTTCCTGGCCCTGGAGGCCGACCGCCTGCTCGGCGCCCACGTCTTCGATCCGGTCCATGGCGGGCCGATCATGTGGCAGCACCTGTTCTGGTTCTTCGGGCATCCAGAGGTCTATGTCATCGCGATCCCGTTCTTCGGGATCGTCAGTGAGGTCATCCCGGTCTTCAGCCGCAAGCCGATCTTCGGCTACGTCGGCCTGGTCGCCGCGACGTTGGGCATCGCGATGCTCTCGATGGCCGTGTGGGCGCACCACATGTTCGTCACCGGCGCGGTGAACCTGCCGTTCTTCTCCGGCATGACGTTCCTGATCGCGGTGCCCACCGGAGTGAAATTCTTCAACTGGATAGGCACGATGTGGGGCGGGTCGGTGTCCATGGACACCCCGATGCTGTGGAGCGTCGGCTTCCTCACCACGTTCCTCTTCGGTGGTCTGACCGGTGTCATCCTGGCCTCGCCGCCGCTGGACTTCCACCTGTCCGACTCCTACTTCGTGGTCGCGCACTTCCACTACACCGTCTTCGGCACCGTGGTCTTCGCGATGTTCTCCGGCTTCTACTTCTGGTGGCCGAAGTTCACCGGCAAGATGCTCGACGAGCGGCTCGGCAAGATCCACTTCTGGCTGCTGTTCATCGGCTTCCACCTGACCTTCCTGATCCAGCACTGGGTCGGCGTGGAGGGCATGCCGCGGCGGTACGCCGACTACGGCGTGAACGATGGCTTCACCACGCTCAACCAGATCTCGACGGTCGGAGCGTTCCTGCTCGCCTCCTCGACGCTCCCCTTCCTCTACAACGTCTACAAGACCCGGCGCTCGCCGCAGGTCACCGTGGACGACCCGTGGGGCTGGGGCCGCTCGCTGGAGTGGGCGACCAGCTGCCCGCCGCCGCGTCACAACTTCGCGTCGCTGCCGCGGATCCGGTCGGAGTCGCCGGCCTTCGACCTGCACCACCCGGAGATCGCCGCGCTAGAGTACGCCGACGACCTCGCCGGTGACACCGCTGAGATCGACGGGAAGGACGCACGATGAAGGTCGAGACCTGGATCTTCGCGATCTGCACGGTCTTCTTCACCCTGGTCGCGCCGGCCTACTGGTTCATCGCCGGTGACCCGACGGGCACGACCGCGCTGGTGATGACCGCGCTGCTGACCGCCCTGGTCACCTTCTACCTGGGCTTCCACGCCCGGCGGATGTCCGAGGCCGGCACCATCCGGCCCGAGGACCGCAAGGAGGCCGAGATCGCCGACGGAGCCGGCGAGCTGGGCTTCTTCCCGCCGTACAGCTGGTGGCCGCTGTGGTGCGCGCTGACGCTCTCCATGATCACCGTCGGCGTCGTCATCGGCTGGTGGCTGGCCATCATCGGCGGCGTCTTCGGCGTGGTCGCGCTGTGCGGCCTGGTCTTCGAGTACTACCGCGGAGAGCACGCGCACTGAGTGAGGCCGAGGCGAGCTTGCTCGTCCTCGTGCCGAGCGAAGAAGCGTTGTAGGGCGTCAGCCCGATCACGCGCACTGACCGGGTGAGGATCGCCACGCTCGTCGAGCGGCTGGTCTTGGCCTGCGGTTGTTAGGCTGACCGCGGCCCTTCGTGGTCGCAGCAGTCTCGGTCTCCAGCAGCAGGAGTGGCATGCCCGCGCGTCGTACCCTCGCCCTCACCGCCGCCGCGTTGGCGGGTCTGGTGCTCTCGGCCTGCTCGACCGCGGCCGTCGGGGGATCCGACGAACCCGGAGCGGCGCAGGGGGCCAAGGGCGGCTCGGCGGCCGAGGTCACCGTCGCCTCGAGCATCCCCGCCGGCGCCACGGACGTGCCGATCGACCGGGACCTGCGCCTGGACGCCGAGCACGGCACGCTGCGCAAGGTCGTGGTCCGCTCCGCGTCGGGCCGGCTGAGCGGTGAGCTCGCCACCGACGGGCAGAGCTGGCAGAGCAAGGGCCGCCTGCAGCCGGGGGAGACCTACAAGGTCCGCGGCGTCGCCCAGGACGAGGACGGCCACACCACGCGCTACCGCGCCCGCTTCGCCACCCAGGCGCTCTCGCTGGACGAGCAGACCTACCCCAGCTTCGTGCCGCTGCCCGGCTCGACCGTCGGCGTGGGCATGCCGGTGATCATCCGCTTCGACGTGCCGGTGACCGACCACGCCGCCTTCCAGCGGCATATCTCGGTGACCAGTGTCCCGGCCCAGACGGGTGCCTTCCACTGGATCTCCGACCGTGAGGTCCACTGGCGCCCGGAGAGCTACTGGAAGCCGGGCACCAAGGTGACCGTCGACGCCGACGTCGACAGCGTCCCGGCCGGCAACGGCGTCTACGGCCAAGTGAGCCGGACCTCGACCTTCACCGTCGGCCGCTCCATGGTCAGCCGGGTGAACATGAAGACCCACCAGATGAAGGTCTTCGAGAACGGCACGCTCATCAGGACCATCCCGATCACCACGGGGGAGCAGCCGAAGTTCACCACGCGGTCGGGCACCAAGGTGATCATCGAGAAGTTCCGTCGTCACGACATGAACTCCGAGACCATCGGCATCGATCCCAACAGCGCCGACGGCTACAACCTCAGCGGCGTGGAGTACGCCATGCGGGTGACCTACTCCGGCGAGTTCATCCACGCGGCGCCCTGGTCGGTCGGCTCGCAGGGCCGCGCCAACGTCAGCCACGGCTGCACCGGGATGAGCACGGCCAACGCGGGCTGGCTCTACGAGCACAGCATCGTCGGCGACGTCGTCGAGTACGTCGGAACCGACCGGGAGATGACGCTGACCAACGGGTACGGCGACTGGAACCTCTCGTTCCGCAAGTACGCCCGCGGCTCGGCCTGATCCGGTCGCCGCTCGCTCAGCCGGCCAGCGGCTTCTCGGTCTCCTGCGCCCACAGCTGCCGGGCGGTCGGCGACTTGCTGACCGTCGCGGGGTCCGGGTAGGTGCCGAACAGCCGGTCCGCCGTGCCGCTGGTGGTGACGGTGAACCAGTAGTGCTCGTTCTTGTAGTGGTGCAGCCGGTGGTCGCGCCAGATCGCACGGTACCAGCGTGACCGGGGCCGGTAGTCGCTGTGGATCAGGTAGTGGGTCCACTCGTAGGTGAAGCCGACCAGGGTGATCCCGATGACGAAGGTCAGCCCGGCAGCGCGATCGCCGAAGGCGAGCAGCCCGATGAGGACGGTCGCGACCATCAGGCCCAGCAGCACCTGCCAGGGGATGAAGACCAGCGGCAGGTTCCGCGGATCGGCGTGGTGCTCGCGGTGCTTGCGGGAGACCAGCGGGTCGATGCGCACCGGGCCCATCCGGACCGGCCTCCAGTGCAGCACCACGACGTGGACGACCCACTCGATGACCGGGAAGAGCAGGATGAAGAGGCCGGGCACGATCAGCTCGGTCCAGCCGAACCGGTGGACGAGCCCACGGGCGACCCCGGCGCCGACCAGCACGGCGAGCATCATCCACGGCGACGGGTGCCGCCAGAACTCGCGCCAGGCAGCGCCCAGGCTGATGCTGCGCCGGCGGTTGGCGGCCATCTGCTCCTCGTCCGCGGCCAGGCGCTCGGCGGCCAGGCGCTCCACCTCGGGGCTGGGCTTGGTCATCGGGGGTCTCCGTCCTCGTAATCGTCCAGGAAGCCGGTCATCGCCTCGGTGGCCGGGCGCAGCAGCGCCTCGGTGGCAGTCGCGGCGCGGTCCGGGTCACCGGCCTTGAGCGCGGCGACCACCTCGCGGTAGCCGGCGAGATCGCTGACCTCGCCGTCGAGCAGCGGCGCCAGCACCTCGATGGCCGGCTCGTAGGCCAGGCGCAGGCTGTTGAAGAGCATCGAGAAGACGATCGAGTCGGTGAGGTCGACGACGGCGTCCCAGAAGGCCAGCGCGGCGTGCTGGCGGGCCACGGCGTCCGTGGCGGCGGCGAGCCGGTCGAGGGCCGCGTGGAGGGCCTCACGCCGCTCGGGGGAGTGACGCGCGGCGTGCTGGGCGGCGAGACGGGCCATGCCGGGCCCGATGGCCAGCCGGGCCTCGACGATGCTGCGGGCGAGGCCGGCGTCGAGCTGACCGCCGCGGACCAGGAGCCGGGGGAGCAGGTCGAGGCCGGCATGCCGGCGGAAGTCGCGCACGGTGGTGGCGCCGCCGTGGCGGACCTCCACCAGCCGGGTCGCCGAGAGCCGCTGGAGGGCCTCCCTGACGGCCGGGCGGGAGACCTGGAGCATCTCGGCGAGCCGTCGCTCGCTGGGCAGCGCGTCGCCGGCGCCGAGCTCTCCGTCGACGACCTCGCCGAGGAGCTGGTCGAAGACGTCGTCGGGAACGAGGCGGCGAGCCACGGGGTGCAGGGCCATGGTCCGACTCTGCCGGACTCATGGCAGGTGGTCAAGTGGTCAGACCAGTAAGTTTTGGCACCGAGTGGGGAGACGGACGAGGGCCCGATGATCGAGCGATCACCGGGCCCTCGTCGCGTGGGCGCGTCAGTGCTTGTGCGTCAGGTCGTCCCCGGCCACGTCGTGGCGGCCGTCGAACTGGTGACCGTCGGCCGGGTGGTCCATCCCCGACTCGTGCTCGAGCTCCAGCTCGTGCTCGGCGTGGTGGTGGCCCTCCTCGAGCTCCGCCGTGGTCGGCTTCTGCACGTTGGTGGCGAACCACGCGCGGGAGAGCCGGGCCCGGATCCGGTCGGACCGGGCGCTCGGGGCCTCGACCCCGTTGGCGTCCGTCCCCGACTCGCCCTCGTAGACCTCGTCGCGCTCCCGCGCGGTGAGGACGTAGGCGCGGTTCTCGTCGATCGGCAGGTGCCGCTCGCTGTAGCCGCCCTCGGGGGACCGCATGATGATGCCGGTCTCGTAGCCGTGCAGCAGCACCTCGTTGTCGTGGCGCTGCAGCGAGATGCACCAGCGCTTGGCGACGATGAACACGATCACCGGGATCACGAAGATCGCGACCCGCATGAAGTAGGTGATCTGGTTCAGGTTGAGGTGGAAGATCACCGCGAGGATGTCGTTGCCGCCCGCGGCCCACAGCAGCCCGTAGAGGCTGATGCAGGCGGCGAGGAACGCCGTCCGGGTCGGTGCGTTGCGCGGCCGCTGGAGCAGGTGGTGCTCCCGCTTGTCGCCGGTGATCCACTGCTCCAGGAACGGGTAGGCCAAGACCACCGCGAGGAACGCGATCGGGGCGATCTGGCCCGGCAGGAAGACGTTCCAGCTCAGGTGGAAGCCGAAGATGGTCGACTCCCAGCCGGGCATGATCCGCAGCAGACCCTCGGCGATGCCCATGTACCAGTCGGGCTGGGAGCCCGCGGTCACCTCGGCGGGGTTGTAGGGGCCGTAGCGCCAGACCGGGTTGATGGTCAGCAGGCCGCCCATGAGGGCCACGGTGCCGAAGACGATGAAGAAGAAGCCACCGGCCTTGGCGGCGTACACCGGCATCATCGGGTAGCCGACGACGTTCTGCTCGGTGCGGCCGGGGCCGGGCCACTGCGTGTGCTTGTGGTAGACGAGCAGCAGCATGTGGGCGGCGATCAGCGCCAGGATCAGGCCCGGGATCAGCAGCACGTGGGCGATGTAGAGCCGCGGGATGATGATGTCGCCGGGGAACTCCCCGCCGAACATGAAGAACGACATGTACGAGCCGAGCACCGGTGTCGCCTTCACCAGACCGTCCGCGATCCGCAGGCCGGTGCCCGAGAGCAGGTCGTCGGGCAGCGAGTAGCCGGCGAAGCCCTCCAGGATGCCGAGCAGCAGCAGCACGCCGCCGATGATCCAGTTGAGCTCACGCGGCTTGCGGAAGGCGCCGGTGAGGAAGACGCGCATCAGGTGCACGATCATCGCGGCGATGAAGAGCATCGCGGCCCAGTGGTGCATCTGCCGCATCAGCAGGCCGGCGCGGACGTCGAAGGAGATGTGCAGCGTCGAGGCGTAGGCCTCGGACATCTCGATGCCGCGCAGCTGGTCGAAGGAGCCGTCGTAGACGACCTCGCCCATGCTCGGCTTGAACCACAGGCTCAGGAAGACGCCGGTCAGCAGCAGGACGACGAAGCTCCACAGCGCGATCTCGCCGAGCATGAAGGACCAGTGGTCCGGGAAGACCTTGCGGATCTGCTTCTTCGCCATGCCGGCGATGCCGAGACGCTCGTCGGCCCAGGCGGCCGGTCCGGCCAGCGGGTTCTTCTTGGCCGCGGTCGCCGGCTTGGTTCCGTTGGTGGTAGCGGTGCTCATCAGTACTGCCTTCCACGTTCCCAGTAGCTCGGGCCGACCGGTTCCTTGAAGTCACTGGTCGCGATCAGGTAGCCCTCGCCGTCGAGGGCCAGGGGCAGCTGCGGCAGGGCGCGCGCGGCCGGGCCGAAGACGACCTTGCCGTTGTCGGCCAGGTCGAAGGTCGACTGGTGGCAGGGGCAGAGCAGGTGGTGGGTCTGCTGCTCCCACAGCGAGATCGGGCAGCCGACGTGGGTGCAGATCTTGGAGTAGCAGAGGATGCCCTCCACGCCCCAGTTCTCCGAGCCCGGCTTGATGTCGTCGGGGTGCATCCGGACCAGGATCACCGCCGCCTTGGCCTTCTCCTGCAGCAGCTCGGTGCCGTGGACGACCGGGTGGCCGTCCTCGGTCTCGAAGAAGATCGAGGGCTCGGCGTTGACCAGCTGGCCGACCTCCATGTCCGCGGGCTTGATCGCGACGCCGTCGACGTCCTGGACCACGCGCATGCCCTTGCGCCACACGGTGTGGGCGAGCTTGTCGCCGGGCAGCGGGCCGAGGTCGCGCAGGGCGACGATGGCCGGCAGGCCGAGGAAGGCGAGCGCGCCGAGCAGCGAGTTGCGCACCAGCGGGCGCCGGGCGATGCCGGAGTCGTCGATGCCCTGCTGCAGAGCCGCGACGGCCTCCTCGCGGTCCTCCTCGGTGGAGGAGGCGGAGTGGCGGTACTCGACGATCTCGTGGTCGCTCATCAGCTTGCGCGACCACTGGATGGTGCCGATGCCGATGCACAGCAGGGCCAGGCCCAGCGCCGCGCCGAGCGCGATAGTGGAGGCGCCCATGCCGAGGAAGACGGCCGGGTCCTTGCCGACGTCCAGGGTGAAGTACGCGACGCAGAAGAGCAGCGCGAAGATCACCGAGACGCCGAAGAACGTCGCGACCTGGCGCTCGGCCCGCTTCTCCGCGTCGGGGTCGACGTCGGTGGGCCGGGGGAGGTGCTCGGGCAGACCGGGGTTGGCGATCGGCTCCTCGGCCGGGAGCGTCTCGAGCTCGTGGTTCTCGCTCACGCGGCGCTCTCCTTCTTCTTGTTCTTGGCGCGGGCCGTGCCGGAGGTGATCCAGATGCCGACGCCGACGAGGCCGCCGATGCCGAGCAGCCAGGCGAAGAGACCCTCCGAGACCGGGCCGAAGGAGCCCAGGGTGAAGCCGCCGTAGCTCGGCGTCTCCTCGTTCTTCTTCAGGTAGGCGATGATGTCGCGCTTGTCCTCCGAGGAGAGCACGTCGTCGGAGAAGACGGGCATCTGCTGGGGACCGGTGAGCATCGCGAGGTAGAGGTCGCGCGACGAGACGCCGATGAGCGTGGGGGCGTGCTTGCCGCCGGGCAGGGCGCCGCCGCTGCCGGCGAAGTTGTGGCACGCGGTGCAGTTGGTCCGGAAGAACTGGCCGCCGCGGGTCACGTCACCCTTGGAGGGGTCGTACGCCGAGGAGTCGGGGACCGCCGGGCCGGGGCCGAGCGAGGCCACGAAGGCGGAGAGCGCCTCGATCTCGTCCTCGTTGTAGACCGGCTTCTTGCGCACGGCCTGAGCGCCCGGCTGGGCCATCGGCATGCGGCCGGTGCCCACCTGGAAGGTCACCGCGGCGGCGCCGACGCCGGCCAGCGGCGGGCCGTACTGGGTGCCGCGCTCGGTGACGATGCCCTCGCCGTTCTTGCCGTGGCAGGAGGCGCAGCCGACCAGGAAGAGCGCGCGGCCCTTGGCCACGGTCGCGGCGTCGTCCTCGATCTTCGTCGCGCTGGCCGGCGCGAAGGCGGCGTACAGGCCACCGGCCGCGAGCAGCCCGGCGATGAGCACGGCCACGGGCGCCATCTTGCCCCGGCGCTTCGTCGAGAGGCGGCCCAGGAAGCGGCCGAGGGTCGGCCTCAGGGTCTTGCGTGTGAGTCGCACACCAGGTCCTTATGTCGAGGTCGTGGGCTACTTGAGGAGGTAGATCGTCGCGAACAGGCCGATCCAGACGACGTCCACGAAGTGCCAGTAGTACGACACGACGACGGCGCTGACGGCCTGCTCGTGGGTGAAGCGCCGCGCGACGTACGTGCGGCCGAGGACGAAGAGGAAGGCGATGAGGCCGCCGGTCACGTGGATGCCGTGGAAGCCGGTGGTCAGGTAGAACATCGTGCCGTAGGACGAGGCCGGGATGGTCATGCCCTCGTGGATCAGCTCGGTGTACTCGAAGGCCTGACCGCCGATGAAGATCGCGCCCATGATGTAGGTGAGCACGAACCACTCGCGCAGGCCCCAGCCCTTGTTCCAGAAGCGCCAGATCGGGCCGGTGCGGCTGACCTGGCCGCGCTCGGCGGCGAAGACGCCCATCTGGCAGGTGAACGAGGAGAGCACCAGGATGGTGGTGTTCACCGTGGCGAACGGGACGTTCAACTCGGCGGTGGACTGGGCCCACAGCTCGGGGCTGACCGCGCGGATCGTGAAGTACGCCGCGAACAGCGTGGCGAAGAACATCAGCTCGCTGGAGAGCCAGATGATCGTGCCGACGCTGACCATGCTCGGTCGGTCGTGGTGCCCGTGAAGTCGGGATGCCGGAATCGCAGATGCTGTCGCCACGGGGCCATTATGTCGATACCGATCCGCGAGGGCACCCCGGGTACCCCGTTTCCGTCGGCGTGTTCTCGTGCCACCTAGGCTGGACGCGTGACCGACCCCCTGGGAGCCCTCCTGGTTCCGCTGACGAGCGTGCCCGATCTGCCCAGGTTCACGGCTTCCTCCATCTTCACCGAGTGGGGGATCTCGCCGTACCTCTTCGTGGGCACGGTCTGGGTCGCGGGGCTCTACCTGGTCGGCGTCTGGCGGCTGCGAGATCGCGGCGACCGGTGGCCGGCCGGGCGCACGGCGGCCTTCCTGGGCGGGGTGGGCGCCTTCTGGTTCGCGACGTCGTCCGGCCTGGCGGCGTACGACACGGTGCTGCTCAGCGTGCACATGGCCCAGCACATGATCCTGTCGATGGTCGTGCCGGTGTTCCTGGCGCTGGGCGCTCCGGTGACGCTGGCGCTGCGCACGTTCCCGCCGCGGCCGCGCCGGTGGCTGCTGGCCGTCCTGCACTCGCGGGTCGCCAAGGTGCTGGCCTTCCCGCCGCTGGCCTTCGTGCTCTACGTGGCCAGCCCGTGGGCGCTCTACTTCACCGGCTGGTACCGCGCGTCCCTGGAGTCGACGTACGTCCACGAGATGATGCACGTCCACCTGGTGCTGGTCGGGTGCCTCTTCTTCTGGCCGCTGATGGGCATCGACCCGGTGCCCGGCCGGGTGCGCTACCTCTTCCGGCTGCTGCTGATCGTGATGACGCTGCCCTTTCACGCGTTCCTGGGCGTGACGATCATGAGCCAGACCGAGCTGCTCGGCGGCGACTGGTACCCCTCGCTGCACGACCAGCTGCCCTGGCTGCCCGATCCCGCCCAGGACCAGCGGCTGGCCGGCGGCATCCTGTGGGGCGCCGGCGAGCTGGTCGGGCTGCTCTTCTTCGGCGTGCTCTTCACCCAGTGGGTCCGCTCCTCGATGCAGGAGGCCAAGCGGGAGGACCGGCGGCTCGACCGGCTGGAGCGGCAGGCGCTCCGCGCCGCCGCCGAGGAGCCCCGGCCTGTCGAGACTCCCGCGGGCGCTCCCGAGTAGCATCAGGCCCGTGACGGCGAACTCCACCCACTCCGCTTCTCTTCGGGTCCTGGTCTACAGCGACGACTCCGACACCCGCCAGCAGGTGATCCTGGCGCTGGGCACCCGGGTGCACCCCGACCTGGCGCCGATGGAGTACGTCGAGGTCGCCACCGAGCCGGTCGTGTGGCAGCAGCTCGACGCCGGCGGCATCGACCTGGTGATCCTCGACGGCGAGGCGACGCCGGCGGGCGGCATGGGCATCGCGCGCCAGATGAAGGACGAGATCTTCAACGCCCCGCCGGTGCTGGTGCTGACCGGGCGGCCGCAGGACAACTGGCTGGCCACCTGGTCGCGTGCCGAGGCGGCCGTCTCGCATCCGATCGAGCCGGTCGAGCTGGCCGACGCCGTCATCCGGCTGCTGCGCTCGCGCGTGCCCGCTCGCGGCTGAGCGGCCAATGGCGTCGTCCGCGACCGGGCCGACCTGGCCCGACGTACTCTCCGGGCTCGTCGCCGGGCGTGACCTGAGCACCGAGCAGACCGCCTGGGCGATGGGCCAGGTGCTCAGCGGCGCCGCCACGCCGGTGCAGATCGCCGGCTTCGCCGTCGCGCTGCGAGCCAAGGGCGAGACCGTCGAGGAGGTCCAGGGCCTGGTCGAGGCGATGTACGCCCATGCCACGCCGCTGGAGGTGCCTGGACGCACCGTCGACATCGTGGGCACCGGCGGCGACCGGTCGTTCTCGGTCAACATCTCGACGATGGCCGCGATCGTCGCGGCGGGCGCCGGCGTCACCGTGGTCAAGCACGGCAACCGGTCGGCCTCGTCGAAGGCGGGCAGCGCCGACGTGCTGGAGCACCTCGGCGTGCGGCTGGACCTGCCGGCGGCCGACGTCGCCCGGCTGGCCGGCGAGATCGGCATCACCTTCTGCTTCGCCGCGGCGTTCCACCCGGCTCTGCGTCACGCGGCCTCGGCGCGGGGCGAGCTGGGCATCGCCACGACGTTCAACTTCCTCGGCCCGATCGCCAACCCGGCCAAGCCGGCCGCGCAGGCGATCGGCTGCGCGGATCCGCGCATGGCGCCGATCATGGCGGGCGTCTTCGCCCGGCGCGGCGTCGACGCCTGGGTCTTCCGAGGCGACGACGGGCTCGACGAGCTGACCACCACGACGACGTCCCAGGTCTGGGAGGTCCACGGGGGCGAGATCGTGCCGCACACCGTCGACCCCGCCCGGATCGGCGTTCCCGTCGGCACCGCCGAGGGCCTGCGCGGCGGCGATGTGGCGCACAACGCCGACGTGGTGCGCCGGCTCGTCGACGGCGAGACCGGGCCGGTGCGCGATGCCGTGCTGCTCAACGCGGGCGCGGCCCTGGCGGTGCACAGCGAGGCCGGCCGGCAGGAGCCGATCGAGGACCGGCTGGCCGCCGGTGTCGCCCGGGCGGCCGAGGCCGTCGACTCCGGCTCCGCCGCCGAGGTGCTCCGCCGCTGGATCGCGGCGACCGCCTGAGCCTGGCTCAGGCGGAGCTCGACTCCGCCGGCTCGGGCTCATCCGGCCGCTGCGCGCAGGCGCCCAGCCACATGGCGCCCGACGCGAGAGCGGCGAGCAGGCCCATCAGCCAGACCGGCGGCCGGGGCCAGGCCGCGCTGTGTGCCAGTGGGCTCTCCCGGATCTCGTCCAGGAGCACCGTCACCGGCCCGGTGGCCTGCGCGATCACGAAGAGGATCAGCGTGCCGACGAGCAGGAGCTCCGTGGGCCCGGGCCTGCGCGTCCGGTCGATCGCATGGGCGGCCACGACCGCGATCCCGATCGCGTAGGGCAGGCCGTACCGGCCCTGCCACACGCTGCCGAACTCGTTGTAGGTGGCGACCTGGATCAGGGTAGGCACGACGATCGCGGCCGCGATCGTCGCGAGCAGGCCGGCCCGGAGCCGGTTCTCGCCTCGGCGCAAGGCGAGGACGACGAGCCCGCCGGCCAGCAGCAGCCAGCACGGGTAGATCACCGGATGAGCGCTCTGGTCGCGGAACGGGAAGGCGGCGATGCTCTGCAGCACCGTCACCGGCACGTCGCCGACGACCTTGCCGACCCGGTCCCAGTAGCCGAGCGGGACCTCGGGCCGGCCTCCGGTGTCGAGTCTCAGTGACCCCATGGCGGCGATCCAGGCCACGCTGCCCACCGTCGCGATCGCGACGGCGCCGGCGGCGACCCAGGCGGCCGGGCGGCGCGCGAGGTCGCGCAGCCGACCGGCCACCGGAGGACAGATGGCGAGGACGCTCACCAGGATCAGCAGGCACCACAGCGGCCCCAGGGAGCGGAGCGTCACGAGAACGACGCCGGACAGCGCGACGGCTCCCAGGAGCCATCTGCTCGGTGGCGCCGGCCCGGCGAGGCAGGCGACCAGGGAGCTCCACAGGAGCAGGGCCGCCATCATCTCGACGCCGTTGGGCGCGACGACCGACGAGCTGTAGACCAGCACCGGGGGACAGGCGAGGGCCAGGCCGACGTACCCCCAGGCGGTGGTGGCCCAGCGACGGGTGACGGCCACACAGGCCAGGAAGAGCAGCCAGCAGATCAGAACCGTGACGCCGCGCATGACATAGAGCGCGGTGGTGCCGTCGAAGGGGAGCGCGGCCGTCCCGACCACGGCGTAGAAGACGGGGTTGTAGCGGCCCGCTCCGGAGGCGACACGGACGGTGCCGCCCGTGCCCGTCCCGACGCAGTCGTCATCGTCGGTGTAGGGCAGCCGCTGGCACTCGGGCCGCGCCGCGTCGACCAGATCCCGTGGGACGTCGACCCACGCCCCGGTCCCGCGGGTGGCGTCGCTCGGATCGGGCAGCCATGATCCGCGGGCGACCGCGCTGGCGCGATAGACGTGGTCGAACTCGTCGCTGCCGCGGAACGGAGGGACCGCGAGCGTCCAGGCGATCATGAGCCCGAGAAGGCCCAGGGAGAACGCGAGTCGAGCCGCGCGATGGGAGCGCAAGGGCCGACACCTCCTGCCGCGCCGCCGTACCGGTCTGCGGGGTCGATCGTAGGGCGGACGGCCGCCGAGGGCATGCGCCGCCACGCGGGTGGGCGAGCGATGTCGCGGGCCTCGCGGGTGGCGCTAGTCCAGGCCGAGGGAGAAGGCGGACTCCAGGTCGTGGCGGGAGTAGGCGCGGAAGGCGATGTGGGTCTCGGTCTCCAGCACGCCGGGCACCTTGTTGAGCCGGTCGGCGACGACCTCGGCGATGGCGTCGTGGTCGCGGACCCGGACCAGCGCGATCAGGTCGATCTGGCCGGTGACCGAGTAGACCTCGCTGACGCCTTCGAGTGCCGCGATCGCCTCGGCCACTTCGGGGATCCGGGCGACATCGGCCTTGACGAAGACGATGGCGGTGATCATGGGGAGAACCTACTACCGCTTCGGGCGTGGCTCAGGGCTGGTGGACGACCGGCAGCGAGCGGCGCTCGTCGAAGGGCACCAGGGTGAGGCGGGACTGCTCGACGGCGTCGTGAGCGGCGAGGTACCGGCCGGCGCCGCGGACCGGGCAGGACCACTCGCCCTCGACGTGGACCAGCCGGATCCCGGGGCTCTCCAGCCAGCGCAGCACCCGCTCGGTCTCCTCGGCGGTGGCGGCAGGGGTGGGGCCGGGGCCTGGCTGGACGTGGTCGGCGCCCGCGCGCAGCTGCTCGACGTACTGCCCGGCATGGGCCCGCGGCGGGATGACGCCGGCGGCGGCGAGCCGGCCGTGACGCACGACGTGGACCGACCAGCGGCCGTCGTCCTCCCGGCGCGCGGCGACCAGCTCGGGGCAGCGGGTCAGCGCGCTGAGCCGTTGGGTCCGCGACGCCGCCCGGACGAAGGCGGCGAGGCGGTCACGATGCATGCCGGCGTCCTCGAAGCGCTGGTCGTCGCTGAGCCGCTCCATGCGCTCGCAGATCGTCTGGACGACCTCGTCGGCGCGGCGCAGCAGGCTGTCGCGCAGCGAGTCGACCATCAGGGAGTAGACGTCCGGGGTCACGCTGCCGTCGCAGGGGGAGAGGCAGCGGTCCATCTCGGCCAGGACGCAGGGCGTCTTGGCCGGGCTGATCGGCAGCCGGTCCGAGCACTGCCGCACCGGGAAGGTGTCGTGCAGCGCGGCGAGCGCCTTGTCCAGTCGCTTGCGCGAGGAGAACGGGCCGAGATAGTCGGCGCCGTCGTCGAGGACACGGCGGACGACGGAGAGCCTCGGCCACGGCTCGTCGGTGAGCTTGATCCAGTGGACCTTCTCCGGAAAGCGGCTGCGCCGGTTGTAGCGCGGCTTGTGGGCCGCGATGAGGCGGAGCTCGCGGACCTCGGCTTCCAGCGCGGTGGCGCACTCGATGCCCTCGACCCGATCGGCGAGCCGGACCATCTCGCCGATCCGGGTGCGGGTCTCCGAGGACGTGAAGTAGCTGCGCACGCGGGTGCGCAGGTCGCGGGACGTGCCGACGTACAGCACTCGATCGCGCTCGTCGCGGAAGAGGTAGACGCCGGGGGCGTGCGGGAGGTGCTCGGCCAGGTGGCGCTTGCGGCGTTGGGCGGCGGCGACCCGCGAGGTGTAGGTCTGCAGCTCCTCGAGGGTGTGCACGCCGAGTGCGCCGAGCCGCTCGAAGAGCCCGTGCAGGACGTCGACGGTCGCGCGTGCGTCGGAGAGCGCCCGGTGGTTGGGCGTGGTGGCGGAGCGGAACGCCACCGCGAGCGAGCCGAGCTTGCAGTCGGGCGCGTCGTCCCGGGTGATCACCCGGCGGGCGAGCCGGGCGGTGTCGACAACCTCGAACGCCGGCCACGGATGCCCGAGCTCGCGTGCGAAGTGCTGCAGGAAGCCGACGTCGAAGGGGGCGTTGTGGGCGACCAGCACCGAGCCGCGGGCGAACTCCAGGAACGCGGGGAGCGCGGAGTCGATCGAGGGGGCCGAGGCCACCATGGAGCGGGTGATGCCGGTCAGCACCGCGATGAACGCCGGGATCTCGGTGTGCGGGTTGACCAGCGTCTGGAACTCGCCCAGCACCTCGCCGCCCCGGACCTTGACCGCGCCGATCTCGGTGATCATCGAGCCCTGGGCGGCCGAGCCGCCGGTGGTCTCCAGGTCGACGACGCAGAAGGTGATGTCGCGCAGCGGGCGGCCGAGCTCGTCGAAGCTCATCTGGTCCGACCAACGGGAGCGTGGCACGGCCGAGGGGGCACGTGCCGGGCTCGTCGTCATGCTCCTGACGCTAGGCAGGCCCACCGACAGAACCCGTCCGGGACGCGCGGCCGGGCCCGGGTTTGTGTCGGACCCCGGGGGCAGGCTCGTGCCGTCGGCACCGGCCGGCGTGAGGAGTGTGAGGTCAATGAGTGTGCGGATCGACTGCGACACCTGCCTGGTGCGAGGGCTGTCGTGCCACGACTGCGTCGTGACCGTGCTGCTGGGGCCGCCGCCGGAGCTGCGGATGGACACCGAGGAGCGGGAGGCGCTGGCGGTGCTCGCCCAGTCCGGCCTGGTGCCCCCGCTGCGGATGGTCACCGCCGTGACCGGACCGGAGGTGGAGTCCGCCTGATCTCGGTGACCTGTGGGACGGGTGAGGCCCCTGGGACGGGAGAGGCGGACGTGGCGAGAGCCACAGTCCGACATCCGGCTCGGGAGTTTGGCCGCCGCAGGCAACTCGTTTATGTTCGTATCTCGTCGTCGGACCAGCCACCGACCGGGTGGCTCGGCGACAACGCTGAATCCACGAAGCCCGATGCGGTGGCGTACGCCGCCGGTGGGGCGGAGCGGAGCCGGGGAACCACGCGTCATTGGGGTGAATCCGGTACGGGCGAGCGCGGGCCGTTGTCGGTCCACGTCCGGCCACGCCGGTAGGGCGATCTTTGCGCCCGAATCCGTCAGCTCACCTGGTAAGCGTCGAGCAAAGAGGAGACCGACCGCTCGTGTACGACGGCCGGATGCGTATCGCCGCCATCGCGGCAACCCTGATCGGCCTGGTCGCCGCCCTGTTCGTCGGTGTGAACCTGACCACCGCGGCCCAGGCGAAGCCAGACCTCGAGACCGTCAAGAAGCAGGTCGAGCAGCTCGACCACGAGGCCGAGGCGGCCTCGGAGCGCTACAACGACGCCCGCGTGCTGCTCGGGGAGACCCACCAGCAGCTGACCGCCCTGGACGCCGACCTGGCGCGTCAGCAGAAGGTCGTGGACGCGATGCGCGCGCAGGTGGCGCGGATGGTCGTGGACCAGTACCAGGGCGACGCCCTGTCGACCACCTCGCAGGTCGTGCTCTCCGACGACCCCGATGCCTTCCTGGACAACCTCAACGCCGTCTCGGCGTACAACAGCCAGCGCGGCCAGGTGATGAGCGAGTACGCCGCGCAGCTGCGGCGGCTGCGCCTGCGCAAGGCCGCCGTCAAGGCCGAGGAGCGGCGCATCGAGCGGCTCACCGCGACGATGAAGGACGAGAAGGCCCGGATCGACGAGCGGGCCGCCAAGGCGCAGGCCCTGCTCGACGACCTCGAGGCCGAGGCTCGCGCCAAGCTGCTGACCGGCGAGTGGTCCGGCACCGTGCCCGACATCGACGCGAGCGGCCGCGCCGCGGTCGCCATCCGGTACGCGATGGCTCAGGTCGGCAAGGCCTACGTCTACGGCGCCGCCGGTCCGAGCGCGTTCGACTGCTCCGGCCTGACGATGCGCGCCTACGGCGCCGCGGGCGTCGGCCTGCCGCACTCCTCGCGGGCGCAGATGGGCTACGGCCGCCGCGTCTCCGAGAGCGAACTGCAGCCCGGCGACCTGGTCTTCTACTACAGCCCCGTCAGCCACGTCGGCATCTACATCGGCAACGGCCTGATCGTGAACGCGCAGCGTCCGGGCCTGGGTGTCCGGGTGACCGGCCTGCACTCCATGCCGTACGTCGGTGCGGTCCGCGTCGGCTGAGTCGACGAGGGCCGGCCGGCCTGCTCGTCGCCGGCTCGCCGTCCCAGCCGTCTTGTCGGCCGTCACGCTCGTGGCGGCGACCGTCCTGGGCGCCTGCTCGCGGGACACCAGCGTCCCGCCGCCGACGGCGGGCGCCACTCCCGCGGACGCGCGTGCCGTCGCCGCGCAGCGCACCATCGCCGAGCTGGCCGATGCCCTGAGCGGCCCCGATCCCGCGGCAGCCGCCGACCTCGGCACGGGGGAGGGGCGCCGGATCCTGGAGGCGATGGCCGGCAACATCGGCGTGCTGGGGCTGCGCGATCTCGCGCTGCGCTACGTCGACGCTCCCGCCGCGGCGCTCGACGACGCCGACCGCACGGCGTACGGCTCGAAGGCCTGGGTGGGCAACGTCGAGCTCGGCTATCGCCTCGCCGACTGGGACCAGTCGGCGACCCGCATGGAGGTGGCCGTCGTCTTCGTGCCGGACGACGACGGCCGGCAGCTCATCGCCTCGATCGGCGGCCACGGCGGCCGGACGCCGCTGTGGGTGGCCGGTCCCGTGACCGCCCATGAGTCCGGGCGGGCGCTGGTGATCGCGCGGAGCGACCAGGGGCGCAGGTATCTCAGGCTCGCGCGCCGCGCCGTGCAGAAGGTCGCGATGGTGCTGCCCGGGTGGTCCGGCCGGCTGGTGGTCGAGGCGCCGGCGTCCGAGGACGAGCTCGACGCGGCATTGGCGGCCCAGCAGAGCCAGTACGCCAACATCGCGGCCGTGACCACCTCGGTCGACGGCTCGCTCGTCCCGGGGACGCCGGTGCACGTCTTCCTCAACCCGCGGGTCTTCGACGCGCTGGGACCCCGGGGCGCGCAGGTGGTGATGACCCACGAGACCACCCACGTCGCGACCGATGCCACCTTCGCCTCGATGCCCACCTGGCTCCTGGAGGGCTTCGCCGACTACGTGGCGCTGGCCCATGCCGGGATCCCCGTGGAGACCGCGGCCAGCCAGGTGCTGGCCCGCGTCCGCAAGTCCGGGCCGCCGACCCGGCTGCCCACCGCGGAGGACCTGGCGCCGACCGCTCCCGGTCTGGGGGCCAAGTACGAGGAGGCCTGGCTGGCCGCCCGCTTCATCGCGACCGAGTACGGCGAGCCGAGGCTGGTCCGGTTCTACGAGGCGGTCGACGCCGGCCGGAGCACCCGGTCGGCCTTCCGCCGCGTGCTCGGAACGACCGAGGACGGCTTCGTGCGCCGCTGGTCGGCCGACGTCGCGCGGCTCGCCGGCGTGCTCTCCTCGGTCCCGCCCGTGGCAGGCTGAGCCCGTGCCTCGTCCGTCCGTGCCGTCGCTGGACCAGGAAGGGGACCGGAGGTCGGCCCGGCGAACGGCCTGGCTCGTGGTCGGCGTGTCCGGCGCCGTCTTCGTCGTGCTCGCGATCTGGCTGGTTCCGTGGGCCTGGCTGCCCGGCAGCCGGGTCGAGGCCGTTCCGGCCCGGGAGGTCTTCGACCAGGCGCAGATCGACCACGCCGAGCGGGTCTCGGCGATGTTCCGGCACAACTCCTGGGCCAGGCTCGGCGTCTCGCTCGCGGTGTCGGCGGCCCTCGGCCTGACGCCGCTGGGCGCCCTCCTGATCGCGCGCCTGCCCGGCCGGTGGTGGGCGCAGGTCGCCCTGGGCACGCTGCTGGTGCTGCTCATCGGCTCGATCGCCACCCTGCCCTTCGCGGCACGGGCGCACCGGATGGCCGTCGCGGAGGGACTGAGCACCCAGGGCTGGGCGGGATGGGCGCGTGACCGCCTGGTCTCGCTCGGGGTGGACTGGGTCTTCACGGCGATCGCGCTGCTCGTGGTGATCGGACTGATCCGCCGGCTGCCGCGATCCTGGCCGCTATGGGCCGCGACGGCCGCAGCCGCGCTGGCGGTCGCCGGCTCGTTCGTCTATCCGGTGGTCGTCGAGCCACTGTTCAATCGCTTCGAGCCGATGGCGGCGGGCCAGCTGCGTGACGACATCCTCGAGCTCGCGCGGACCGAGGGGGTCCGCATCGACGACGTGCTGGTGGCCGATGCCTCCCGGCGTACGACGACGCTGAACGCCTACGTCTCCGGCTTCGGCTCCACCCGCCGCGTCGTGGTCTACGACAACCTGCTGGAGAGCCTGCCGCGCGACCAGATCGAGGTGATCGTCGCGCACGAGCTGGGCCATGCGCGGCACCACGACGTGCTGACCGGCACGCTGCTCGGAGCGGCCGGCGCGGCGCTCGGCGTCGGCCTGCTCGGCGTCCTCCTCGGCGGCCGGCTGACCTGGCGCGCCGGTGTCGCCGGGCCGGGGGAGCCGACGGTGGTGCCGCTGCTCCTGCTCCTGGCGACCGTCGGCGCGCTGCTGGCGAGCCCGGTCCAGAACACCATCAGCCGGGCGGTGGAGGCGAGGGCGGACGTCGCCTCGCTGCGGGCGACCGGCGACGTGGCCGCTTTCGAGGAGGTGCAGCGGTCGCTGGCCCTGCGCTCGCTGGCCGACCCGACGCCGCCACGACTCAGTCAGCTCTGGTTCGGCTCGCATCCGACCGTGTTGGAGCGGATCGGGCTGGCCCGCGCCTGGGCGGAGCGGCGCTGAGCGGCGGCCGGAGACACGACTGGCCGGCCACCCCACGGGGTGACCGGCCAGCGCGACTCGGCCGCCTAGCTGCAGGTTGCCGAGACCGACGACTTGGACGCGATGGTGCTGCAGGTGTCGGAGAAGACGTTCTTGATCATGCCGCCGAACAGGAAGACGACGGCGACGATCAGGGCGGCGATGCCGGCCACGAGCAGGCCGTACTCGACGGCGGAGGCGCCGTCCTCGTCACGGCGGCTCACCAGGTTGCGAATGTACTCGAGCATGAGTGGGGTTCCTTCCCCTCGGGACTTCGTGGACTCTTCGGGACGGTGCCGAGTCGTTGCCCCGGCAGATCCATTGTGACCTCTGAATCGGACAATTGGGGCAAAATCTGAGAATTTCCCAGGTCACATCTTGCCGCCGAAGCTGTCCATGATGGACAGGCCGGCGGGGCCCAGCACGGCAATGAACAGGCAGGGCAGGATGCAGAAGATCAGCGGGATCAGGATCTTCACCGGGACCTTCTGGGCCTTCTCCTCGGCCCACTGGCGCCGCTTGGTGCGGATCTCCGAGGACTGCACCCGCAGCACCTGGCCGACGGGGATGCCGAACGCGTCCGCCTGGACCATGGCGCTGACGAAGCCGCGCAGCTCGGGCAGGTTGGTGCGGTCGGCCAGAGAGCGCAGCGCCTCGGCCCTTCCGCGGCCGATCTGCATCTCCTGCAGCATCCGGGCGAACTCGTCGGCCAGCGGCCCCTCGGTGTTGCGCGCCACCTGGGCGAGCGCGGCGTCGAAGCCGAGACCGGACTCCACGGAGATGGTGAGCAGGTCGAGCGCGTCGGGCAGCTCGCGCTGCAGGCTCTCGGTGCGGTCGTGGGCGCGCTGGTAGAGGTAGAGGTTGGGGGCCATGTAGCCGGCCACGGAGAGGCCGACGACGAAGACGAGCGTGATCGCGAAGCTCATCCCCATGGCGACCGCCAGCATGAGCGAGACCAGCAGGGCGGCGACGAAGCCGACCACCTTGCCGGCGGCCACGCGGTCCGGCGTCCAGCCGGCCGGGTTGCCGGCCAGGTCGAGCCGCTCACGGGTGCGCTCGTGCGCGTCGGCCGGAGTCAGCCTGCGACCCAGTCCCTGGGCCTTGGCCAGCAGGGGCAGCAGCACCCGGTCCGCGAACGACGGGTCCAGCTCGTCGACCATCTCCTCCGGCGCCGAGGTCAGAGCCTCGATGACGGCGATCGACCGGTTCACCCCGGTCTCGCCACGTGGGGAGACCGCGATCGCGACGACCACCATCAGCAGCGCGACGAAGATCAGGCCGACGCCGGCCATCATGACCGTGGTGCTCATCAGACCTCCACCTTGACCAGGCGCGACATCCAGAAGATGCCGACGGAGAGCAGGACCGCCATGCCGACGCACATCATGATGCCGAGCGGTGTGGTGAACAGCGGGTTGACGTAGTCCGGCTTGGTCAATACCAGGTAGACCAGGAAGACTGGCGGAAGAGCGCCCAGGAGCCAGCAGGACAGCCGCCCCTCGGCGGACAGCGCCCGGACGTGCCGGCGCAGGTACTCCCGCTCGCGGAGGGTCGAGGCGACGTTGAGCAGCAGCTCGGAGAGGTTGCCGCCGACCTCGCGCTGGATCCGGATGGCCATGACCACCCACTGGAAGTCCTTGCTGTCCATCCGGTCCGCCACGCCCTCGAGCGCGTCCTCGATGCCGACACCCAGACGGGCCTCGACGATCACCCGCTTGAACTCCGAGGCCACCGGCTCGTTGCCCTCGCTGACGATCGTGTCGAGCGACTGGGCCAGCGAGAGACCCGCGGAGAGGCTTCCGGCCATGAGCTGGAGCGTGTCGGCCAGTGCGGCGTCGAACGCCTTGAGCCGCTTGGTGCGACGCATACCGAGGTAGACCCACGGGCCGATCCCGCCGAGGACGAGGAAGAGCACCATGGCGAGCGGGTTGCCCCCACCGAGTGCCAGGCCGAGGATGCCGGAGCCGAAGGCGATGCCCAGGTGCAGCAGCAGCCACTCGGCCGGCTTCATCGCCAGACCGGCGCCATCGAGGCGGTAGGCCACCTTGGCCTCGAGCCCGCGGTTGTTGGCCAGGGCCTTCTGGGCGGCCGCCTTGGCCTGGGCGGTGAGCGAGCCGAGCTGGAGGCCCTCGCCGGTGGAGCGGGCCGGGCGCCCTGCGGCGCCGTACGCCTCGAGCTGGTCGCTGAGCGGCACCCGCTCCTCGCGCGGCCGGAGCAGCAGCGCCCCGACCAGTCCGAGGGCGCCGATGCCGATGGCCGCCACGCCGGCGTACATGAGCGTCGTCGGAAGCACCGGGCCGGAGGACGACGCGGGAAGCGCGGCTGCCGCCTGGCTCTGGGAGCTGCGGACGCCGATGTACGCCGAGCCGTCGTAGGTCTGCTCGCCGGCGGCGAGGCTGACCTCGACGGTCGCGTCCTTGGCGGTCTGCGCGGCGGGGACGGTGGCGGTGACCAGCACCTGACGCGCCAGAGCCACCGCCTCGCTCTCGAACGCGGTGCGCAGCTCGGCCGGCGCGCCCGCCGAGATCACCGAGCCGTGGCCCGCGTCGGTCATCGCGGTGAGGGCGGCCAGCGCCTGGTCGCCTTGCCCCAGCGCGACCACGTCTACCTTGGCCGCGGACTTCCGGATCGAGGCCAGCAGCGGGTCGAGCGAGGCCCCGGTGTTGTCCCGGCCGTCGGAGAGGACGAGGACCTGGCGCTGCCCGTGGTCGTCGCCGGTGAGGGAGACGGCCCGGTCGACGCCGTCGTAGAGCGCGGTGTCGCGGCGCAGGTCGAGGTCGCCCAGCACAGCCTTGGTGGCGGCGCGGTCCAGGCTCGGCTCCTGGCGCACTCGGACGGCATTGTCGAACGTGACGATGCCGACGCGGACGTCGTCGGGGACGGTGTCCAGGAAGACCGAGGCGGCCTGGACGGCGCCGGCGATGCGCGCTCCGCGCATGCTGTTGCTGGTGTCGATCGCCAGGACCGCCGTACGGCTGACGCCCTCGCCCGTGGCGGTCTCGGCCGTGGCCTCGGCCGCGTGACCGTCGATGGTGACCGCGATCGAGCCCAGGTCGACGTCGGCGTCGCCGGGGACCGAGACCAGCATCTTCAGCGTCTGGCCGTCGAGCTCGGAGTGGTCGATGCTCGCCTCGGGGCCGTCCGCCTGAGCGGGGGAGACGCCGACGGCGGCGGCCGCGCAGGCGGCCAGGGCCGCCACGGCCAGCGCGATCCGGCGCCTCATGCCTTCTCCGGGGCGAACACGCGCGGATCGACCGACACGTTGGCGTGCGCCATCTTCTCCAGGAACTTCGGGCGAAGGCCGGTGGAGCGGAGCTGGCCGAGACTGCGGCCCTCGACGTCGAAGCCGGGGCTGGCGTCGAAGAGGAAGATGTCCTGGAGGGTGATCACGTCGCCCTCCATGCGCTCGACCTCGGTGACGTGGGTGATCCGGCGCGAGCCGTCCTTGAGGCGGGCCTGGTGGACGATCAGGTCGACCGCGGAGGCGATCTGCTCGCGGATGGCCCGGATCGGCAGGTCCATGCCGGCCATCAGCACCAGGGTCTCCAGGCGCGCGAGCGTGTCGCGCGGGCCGTTGGAGTGCACGGTGCAGATGGAGCCGTCGTGACCGGTGTTCATCGCCTGGAGCATGTCGAGCGCGGAGGCGTCGCGGACCTCGCCGACGACGATGCGGTCGGGGCGCATGCGCAGCGAGTTGCGGACCAGGTCGCGGATGGTGACCTCGCCCTTGCCCTCGATGTTCGCGGGCCGGGACTCCAGGCGGACCACGTGGTCCTGCTTGAGCTGGAGCTCGGCGGCGTCCTCGATGGTGACGATCCGCTCGTCGTGCGGGATGAACGAGGAGAGGACGTTGAGCGTCGTCGTCTTGCCGGCGCCGGTGCCACCGGAGACCACGACGTTGAGCCGGCCGCGCACGCAGGCCGACAGGAAGTCGGCCGTCCTGTTCGACAGCGAGCCGAAGTCGATGAGGTCCTGGACGGTCAGCGGGTCGCGGGAGAACTTCCGGATGGTCAGCGAGCTGCCGTCGATCGCCAGCGGCGGCACCACGGCGTTGACGCGGCTGCCGTCGGGGAGCCGGGCGTCGACCATCGGCGAGCTCTCGTCGATGCGGCGGCCGAGCCGCGAGACGATCTTGTCGATCGTGCGGCGCAGGTGCGCCTCGTTGTTGAACTTGCTGTCGACCTTCTCGAGCAGACCCTGACGCTCCAGCCAGATGTCGAAGGGGCCGTTGACCATGATCTCCGCGACGCTGTCGTCGCGCAGGTACGGCTCGATCGGCCCGTAGCCGAGGATGTCGTCGGCGATCTCCTGGGTGATCCGCTGGCGGTCGCTGTTGGTGAGCGGCCGGTTCGTCGTCGACATCACGTCGCTGAGGGCCTGGCGGACCATCGCCTCCAGCTCGGTGGGGCTCAGGTTGGCGTCGTACAGCTTGGGGCCGAGGCGGACGAGCAGCTCCTCGTGCACGCTCTCCTTGAGATCGTCGAAGCGGTCGGGGGAGCGGTCGCGTCCCGGCATCGGCTCCCGGCCGGGCTCACGTGCGGAGTCCAGCTCGGGCTCGGGGGCGGTCCGCACCCGGTTGACCGGCGGCGCCGTGGCACGGGGGGCACGTGGCGGAGTCGGGCCCGGCTGGGGCCCGGCCGCGCCGGCATCGAAGGTGGACGGACGGCTCGCCTCCGGCGCGGGGCCGGAGGTCTCGGGCTCGTTGTCCGGGCCTCCGCGCATCAGGGCGGCGAGGCGGTCGGAGAAGTCGTTCATCGCTACCTCGTCACTTCGTACGGCGGCCGAAGAGACCGCGCTTGGCGGCTGTCTTGCCGGCTCGTGCCTCGGTGCCCCGCGGGGCGACCGGCTCCGGGGCCAGCACGCCGGCCAGGCGGATCAGCTCGCGGCTCACCGGGTGATCGGGCTGCCCGGCGACGATCGGCGTGCCGTGGTTGGTCCCGCTGGCGACGGCGACGTTGGAGGGCAGCGTGACCGTGACCGGCATCTTGAGCAGTCCCTCGACGTTCTCGCTGGTCAGCCCGACGGCGTCGTCGGCGCGGTTGAGGACCAGCAGCCGCTGCTCGCGGGGCACGCCCATGCCGTCGAGGGTCTCCAGCGCCATCTTCACGTTCTTCACCGTCGGCACGTCGAGCGTGGCGACCATGACCACGGTGTCGGCCTCGCCGAAGACCTGGGTCACGTGTGGGTCGAAGGCCGGAGCGTTGTCCACCACCACGAAGTCGAAGTGGTCGCGCAGCACCTGCAGCAGCCGGGTCACCAGGGCCGGTGCGATCCGGTTGCGGCCCTCGGAGTGCGTGGGCGCCGCCATGATCGCGCAGTCCTCGTGGTGGGTGAGCAGCGTCTCGACCAGGCTGAAGTCCAGGTGCTCCTCGGCGCCGGCAGCCTCGTAGATGGTGTGCTCGGGGATGAGCTGCAGGGTGATGGCCACGTCGCCGTAGGCCAGGTCCATGTCGACGATGCAGACCTTGGCGGCGTACTCACGGGAGAGCGCGAGTGCCAGGTTGACCGCGACGGTGGTCTTGCCGACCCCGCCCTTGGGGGAGAAGACCGCGACGACCTTGCCGTCGTAGCCACCGCGCGAGGCCATCGGTCCGCGGATCGCCTCCCAGGTCTCGCGTGCCCGCTCGGCGGCCGCCGAGAGCGCCTGCGGGTCGTTGGCGTTGACCACGGCCGGGATGCCCGCCGTCATGGCGGCCTCGTAGGTCGCGGCGTCGAGGTGGTGGCGCAGCAGGATGATGCCCGTCGTCGGGTTGCTGTGGCGCAGCTTGGCGGCGAGGGCGGCGGCGTCCTCCAGCTCGACGTTCGGGCCGATGACCACGACGTAGTCGTCGGGGTTGAGGTGGAGCTGGTGTCCGGCGTCGGCGGTCGTGGGCACCACCTGGGTGCCCGCCGGGAGTGCAGGGGTGATCGCACCGGCCCAGCCGGCGTCGTGTTCGACGAGGATTGGCATGCGACTTACCTTCCGCGATCGGAGCGGATCACTTGAAGAGGTTCCCGGCGTTGGCGCCGCCGTCCGGGGCGACCTGGGAGTCCTTGGTCAGCAGACCGAAGGCGAGATCACCGTTGCTGGCGGCGAAGAGCACCCGCTGTGCCTCGTCCTGGCTGACGCCGAGGGTGAGGAGCGTGCGCGGCAGCTGCTCGGTGGTCTGGGCGCCCGAGCTGTCGGTGGTCGTGGTGGCCACGACGGTCGGCGTGGTGCCCACGGCGATCACGTCGACCTTGGGCAGGAGCAGCCGGCTCGTGGGCGCGCCGCTGACGGAGCCGGTCACGAAGATCGCCACCTGGTCGCCCGGGTTGACGAAACCGGCCACGCGTGCGGGGTCGGTGAGGTTCACCGAGATCGCCAGCTTGCCCTTGGGAATGGCCAGCCCGGAGCCGGAAGCGGCGTTCGCGGCGAACTTGCTGGCGATGATCTGCTCGCCCGGGTAGATGTTCGTCTGGGCGATCTGGCCGTCGACCGAGGCGAGGTTGTCCAGCGCGTCGGGCAGCCGCGCGTCCTGGGCGATGGTGCCGACCTCGATCTTGCCAGCGGCCTGTGCCGCCGCGACGGTCTCGCCCTGGTTGATCTGCTTCACCGCGCGCAGCACCGAGACGGCGTCGAACTTCTCGTCCGCGCGCTGGTCGGCGCCACGGACGTAGAGGAACACCAGCATGGTGCCCAGCGCCGCGATGATGACTGCGACGATGAGAAGCACTTTCCTGCGGTCCATCTGCGGGTTCCTCCTGCGTGGGTGTGCCATTACCATCGGCCGGACCGCTCGTGTCCGTACCTATTGTCCGGTATGTCACTGTGCCGGAGCCCAGGCGCGGTTGTATGGCGAATGACGCAGAAAGTTCGTCTGACCTATGGTCAGATCCGCGAAAGGACTAGGAGGGTAGTCCGTCCGGGTAGGACAGAGGTCCCGGTCAGCGGGTGTAGAGCGCCTCGATCTCGTCCACGCACTCACGGATGACGACCGCGCGCTTGAGCTTCAGGCTCGGGGTGAGCTGGCCGCCCTCCTCGGTCCACTCGTCGGGCAGGATCGCGAACTTGCGGATGGACTCGGCCTTGGAGACCGCCTTGTTGGCGTCCTCGACGGCCTCCGCGATCTCGGCATGTACGTCGGGATCGTCGATCAGCGCCGCGATGTCGGCCGTCTTGCCGTGCTGCTCGGCCCAGGGGCCGATCGTCTCGCGGTCGAGGGTCACCAGCACGCCGATGAACGGCCGCCCGTCGCCGACGACCACGCACTGGTCGATGAGCAGGTGGGCGCGCAGCCGGTCCTCCAGGACCGCCGGCGCGACGTTCTTGCCGCCCGCGGTCACCAGGATCTCCTTCTTGCGCCCGGTGATCCGCACGAAGCCCTCGTCGTCGATCTCGCCGACGTCGCCGGTGTGGAACCAGCCCTCGGCGTCCTTGACCTCGGCGGTCGCGGCGTCGTTGTGCCAGTAGCCGCTGAAGACCTGGCCGCCCTTGACCAGCAGCTCGCCGTCGGCGGCGACGCGGACGCTGGTGCCCTGGATCGGGCGGCCCACGGTGCCGACCTTCTGGGCGTCGGGGAGGTTCACGGTGAGCGCGGCGGTGGTCTCGGTCAGCCCGTAGCCCTCGAGCACGTTGACGCCGATGCCGCGGTAGAAGTGGCCGAGCCGGTCGCCGAGCGGGGCGCCGCCGGACACGGCGTGCTCGCAGCGGCCGCCCAGCGCGGTGCGGAGCTTGGCGTAGACGAGCTTGTCGAACACCTTGTGCTGGGCCTTGACCAGCAGGCTGGTCCGGCCGGTCTCGAGCCCGCGCGACCAGGCGATCGCGATGTCGGCGGCACGGTTGAAGATGGCCCCACGGCCGTCGGCCGCGGCGCGCTGCGAGGCGGTGTTGAAGACCTTCTCGAAGACGCGTGGGACCGCGAGGATGAAGGTGGGCTTGAACGCCTCGAAGTCGTCCAGCAGGTTCTTGATGTCCGCCGAGTGGCCCATCCGCACGCGCGCCTTGACGCAGCCGATCTGGATGATCCGGGCGAAGACGTGGGCCAGCGGCAGGAAGAGCAGCGTGGCCGCGCCCTCGAGCTCGAAGAGCTCCTCCAGCTCGTCGACCGCCACGGTCAGCTCGAACATGAAGTTGCCGTGTGTGATGAAGCAGCCCTTGGGCTTGCCGGTGGTGCCCGAGGTGTAGATCAACGTCGCCAGCGAGGTCGGCGTCGCGGAGACCCGGCGGGCCACCAGCTCGGCGTCGTCGATCTCCTCGCCCAGGGTGGTCAGCACGGCGACGGCGTTGTCCTCGATGGACCAGACGTGGTGCAGCTCGCCCAGCCGGTCGCGACCCTGCTTGATCCGGGCCACGTGCTCGGGGCTCTCGGCCACCACTGCCCGCGCGCCGGAGTCGGCGAGGATCCACTCGATCTGCTCGGCGCTGGACGTCTCGTAGATCGGCACCGTGGCCGCCCCGGCGAACCAGATCGCGTAGTCGAACAGCGTCCACTCGTAGCGGGTCCGGGACAGCAGCGCGACCCGGTCGCCCGGCTCGATCCCGGCAGCGACCAGCCCCTTCGCGACCGCCTCGACCTCGGCGCGGAAGGTCCGCCAGGTCACCTCGGACCACGTGCTGCCGGCACGCCGGAGGAAGGCGACCCCGTCGGGGTGCTCCTCGGCATTGCGGACGACGTCGTCGGTGAGGTTCCCGGTGCCGGGGACCGTGACCCGCATCGGGGTGGTGTACTCGCGCACGCTGCTCCCTTACCTGAACGGCCGATCCTGGAAGGCCCGTCTGGACAGCCAGCGCCGATCCGCTGGCTCGCTCACGGTACTCGGCGCTCGCGGCGATCCGATAGCCTCCCGTCATGGCCGAGCAGACGACATCCTCGATCCGGATCGACGCGGAGCCGGCCGCGGTCATGGCGGTCATCTTGGACTTCGAGAGCTATCCGGCCTGGGTGCAGGGCATGAAGCAGGTCGAGGTGGTCCAGCGCGACGCGCAGGGCCGTGCCGACCAGGTGCACTTCGAGCTCGAGGCCACGCCGATCAAGGACTCCTACACGCTCGCCTACGACTACGTCGACGACCAGACGCTGCGCTGGCACCTGGTCGAGGGCAAGATGCTGCGTGCGATGGAGGGGGCCTACGAGCTGACCGCTCCGGAGGGCGGCACGGCCGGCACCGAGGTGACCTACCGGCTCGCGGTGGACCTGGCGATCCCGATGATCGGCATGCTGCGCCGCAAGGCGGAGAAGGTGATCATCGACACGGCCCTGAAGGGTCTGAAGAAGCGCGTGGAGACGGCAGTCTGAGCGCATGACGCCGCGCATCGTCCTGTTCACCGGGAAGGGCGGCGTCGGCAAGACCACGACGGCGGCGGGCACGGCCACGCTGTCCGCGCGGCAGGGCCGGCGCACCCTGGTGATGTCGACCGACGCGGCGCACTCGCTCGCCGACGCCTTCGGCCTGGCGATCGGCGCCGAGCCGACCGAGGTGGCGCCGTTCCTGTGGGTCCAGCAGATCGACACCCAGCGGCGCTTCGAGCGGTCCTGGGGGGAGATCCAGGGCTACCTCGTCTCGGTGCTGGGCGCCGCCGGTGTCGACCCGATCACCGCCGAGGAGCTGACCGTGGTCCCCGGCGCCGAGGAGGTGCTGGCGCTGCTGGAGCTGCGCTCGCACGCGATCTCCGGCGACTGGGACGTGATCGTCGTCGACTGCGGGCCGACCGCGGAGACGCTGCGGCTGCTGGCCCTGCCCGAGGCGCTCAACTGGTACATGTCCCGGGTCTTCGGCATCCAGCGCAAGGTCGTCAAGGCGCTGCGCCCGGTCCTCAGCCGGGCCGCGGGAGTGCCGATGCCCGAGGACTCGGTCTTCGCCGCGGTGGAGCGGCTGCATCGCGATCTGGACGACGTACGCCGCATCCTGACCGAGCCCGGATCGACCGTCCGCCTGGTCCTCACGCCGGAGACCGTCGTGGTCGCCGAGGCCCGCCGGTCGCTGACCACCCTGTCGCTCTACGGCTACCGCGTCGACGGCGTGATCGCCAACCGGGTCTTCCCCGACGACGGCTCCGATCCGTGGCGCAAGGCGTGGGTGGAGGCGCAGCGGGCGGTGCTCGACGAGGTCCGGCAGTCCTTCGTGGGCCTGCCGGTCTGGCTCTCGGACTACCAGCCCGGCGAGCCCGTGGGCGCCGCCCTGCTGGCCGACCTGGCCGAGGCCGCGTACGCCGGCGACGATCCGCTCGCGGCGCCCGAGGGTGACGGGCCGGTGCGGATCGAGCGGACCGAGGGCGGCGCGCTGCTGACGATCGCGCTGCCGTTCGCGCACCGGCGCGACGTGGAGCTCGCGCGGCACGGCCCCGAGCTGGTCGTCACCGTCGGCTCCTACCGTCGGCTGCTGACGCTTCCGGCCGCGCTGGCCCGGCATACGATCGGCGGAGCACGCGTGGAGGACGGGGCGCTTCAGGTCAGATTCGCCTTCACCAGCTTCGACGAGGATGGGCAGGAGTCCGAGCAGCGATGAACGACGCGACCGGTCCGCAGGGGCCCCAGGAGCCCGGCGGCGAGCCGATCGGCAGCGTGGGCGAGGAGGCCGCGAAGCTCTTCGCCGCCCTCTCCGGCTGGGCCAAGGGCCACGGTAGCGAGTACGCCGGCGCGGCGTCCGGCGCCGCCACGGCGATGTCCGCGGCCCTGAAGGATCATGGGCACGACATCGGCGACCACATCGCGACCGGCGGCGAGGACTGCCGCTACTGCCCGGTGTGCCAGGTGATCCACGCGGTCCGGCAGACCAGCCCCGAGGTCAAGGCACACCTCGCGATCGCGGCCTCCTCGCTGATGCAGGCCGCCGCCGGGATCCTCGCCACGCAGGTGCCTCGTGAGCCCGCGGAGCCGGTGCAGCGCATCGACCTGGACGGAGACGGCGGCTGGGACGGCGAGGCGTGAGCCACGGCCTGACCATCGGTGTCGACATCGGCGGCACCAAGATCGCCGGAGGCGTGGTCGACGCGGACGGCACGGTGATCGACTACGACCGCCGGGAGTCGCCGGCCGCGGAGCCGGATCAGATCGCGGCCGCCATCGGGGACCTCGTCGCCGGGCTGGCCGAGCGGCACGACGCGGCGGCGGTGGGCGTCGCCGCCGCGGGGTTCATCGACCGGGACCGCGAGCGGGTGATGTTCGCGCCCAACCTGGCCTGGCGCGAGGAGCCGCTGCGCGAGCGGGTCGCCCGGCACACCGACCTGCCGGTCGTCCTGGACAACGACGCCAACGCCGCCGCCTGGGCGGAGTACCGCTTCGGCGCGGGCCGCGGCGCCCGCACGCTCGCGATGGTGACCCTGGGCACCGGGATCGGCGGCGGCCTGGTGATCGACGGCGAGCTGGTGCTCGGCGGGTTCGGCGTGGCCGCCGAGTTCGGCCACATGCGGATGATCCCGGGCGGGCGTCGCTGTGCCTGCGGCCTGCTCGGCTGCTGGGAGGCCTACGGCTCGGGCACGGGCCTGCGGGCGACGGCGCAGGAGCTGGCCGAGGCCGAGCCGGGCCAGGCCACGAGGCTGCTCGCCCTCGCCGACGGCGACCCGGCGAGGATCGACGGCGCGATGGTGTCGGCGGCCGCGGACGCCGGCGACCCGGTCGCGCTGCGCAGCTTCGCCGAGATCGACCGGCGCAACGGCGAGGGCATCTCGCTGCTGTGCGCGGTCGTCGACCCCGACGTCGTCGTCATCGGCGGCGGCGTGGGGGAGTCGGCGCACCTGTCCCTGGACCGCGTCCACGAGGCGTTCCGCACGGCGCTGTCCGGCGCCGGGCATCGTCCGGAGCCGGAGCTGCGCCTGGCCAGCCTGGGCAACCGCGCGGGTCTCGTCGGCGCGGCGGACCTGGCCCGCCACCGGCTCGGTCTCTAGCTCCTCAGCGGTCCGGTCGCCGGTAGCCCGGCACCAGCTCCAGGGCGAGCTGCTCCAAGAAGAGCCCGACGTCGGTCACGATGCCCTTGGCCTGGCTGGAGCCACGGTCGGCCAGCTTGGTGACGGTGGCCGGGTTGATGTCGATGCACACCAGCGGGATCGACGCCGGCAGGATGTTGCCGGTGGCCACGGAGTGGAGCGTGGTGGCCATCATCAGGCAGAACCCCACGTCCGCCAGCCCGGCGCGCATCGCCTGCTGTCCCTCGATGACGTCGGTGTAGACGTCCGGCAGCGGGCCGTCGTCGCGGACCGACCCGACCAGGACGTACTCCTTGCCCTGGGTGACCAGCGCGTGCATGATCCCGCCGGTCAGCACGCCCTGCTCGACGGCCGCGCGGATGGAGCCGGCCTTGCGGATCGTGTTGATCGCCCGGATGTGGTGCTCGTGGCCGTGCTCGACGCCCTGCCCCAGCGCCAGGTCGATGCCCAGCGACGTGCCGTAGAGCGCCGCCTCGATGTCGTGGGTCGCCAGGGCGTTGCCGGCGAAGAGCACGTCCACGAAGCCGGCATGGGTCATCGCGACGACGGCCGGCGCGGCGCCGGTGTGCACCACGCCCGGACCGCCGACCCAGAGCACCTTCTTGCCCTCGGCCTTGGCCTCGCGCATCCCGTCGGCGACCTGGCGGACCAGCACCGCCTGCGGCTTCTCGCTGGAGACGTCGGACTCCATGAAGCCGAAGATCCCCTCGCTGCGCTCCAGGACCGGTACGACGACCTTGATGCCGGACGCGCCGCAGAGGACCTTCATGCCGACCCGTACGTCGGACATGGGCACTGTGCGGACCCGGCCGGTCTGCTCGTCGTACACCAGGCCGCAGTCCATCTCGGGGTTGTCGACGGTGATCCAGCGACCGCCCAGCCGGACCAGCGTCTCCAGGTTGGTGCTGGAGTAGAAGCCGTCGGGGAAGACGCCGTCCTGCTCGGCGACGCTGAACTCCGCCTCGCCCGGCTGGACCTGGTTGACCCCGCGGGTCTGCAGGCGCATCAGCAGGCGCTGCAGGGCCTCGTCGTCCTCGGCGGAGACGGTGATGACCGCGTGCGAGGTGTCCTGCGCCTCGTGGCCGACGTCGAAGCTGTTGATGACGTAGTCCCCGCCGTACTCCCGGATGTCGTCCAGGACGCGGGAGAGGATGCCGGAGTCCATCAGGTGGCCGGTGATCTCGACGGTCTCGCTCAACATGGCTCCGACGCTAGCCCACCGTCGCGGCCGTGGCAGGCCCGGCGGGCCGCCGGATCAGAGGACGGCGCCGTCGTCCCAGCCGCTGTCGGGATCGTCGGGTCCGCGCATCTGCGAGACCAGGTAGCCGAAGCCGCCGATGAACCATGCCAGTGCCAGCACCCCGCACCAGGTCGGCACGACGATGCGGAGCACGGCGATGACCACCAGCGAGAGGGGCACGCCGAGCACGCCCAGCCAGGCGACCAGGCGCCAGCCGCGCGGGCGCGGGACCGGAGGCGGCGGTGGCGGGACGTAGGTGTCGGAGTCGGACCAGAGGTCACCCTCGTCCTCGGGCGGCTCCTCGGGCCGCCACGCCGGGCGGAACAGCGAGGCGAGCCGGTCGGGGTCGGGCGCGGGATCCGGCCCAGGGTCGGATCCGGCGTCGGGCCGCGGGCCGGGGAACTCCGGGTGGTCGCCGTAGCCCTCGACGATCGCCTGCCACTGGGCGTCCTGGTCCTCCGGACCTGACGGGTCGTTGTCGGGGGTGCTCACGTCGCGGCGGTCACCCTGGCGATGAAGTCGGCGGAGTCGGCGAAGACGCGCGGGGCGTCATTGTCCAGCGTCGCGACGTGGTAGCTCTCGTGCAGCAGGCGCTCCTCGGTGTCCCGCGAGGAGACGCTGCCCAGGATGATGCGGGCCGACGAGGGGTCGACGACGTGGTCCTCGACCGAGCGGAAGAGCAGGACCGGCTGGGTGACCTTGGGCAGGTCGGCGCGGATCTGCTTCCAGGCCTGGACCATCGAGTGGAGGGGCTTGAGCGGGGTCTTGTCGTAGCCGTGCTCGGTGACGCCCTGCTTCTTGATGTCGTTGCCGATGCCGGGCATCGCCTTGACGAGGTGCTTGACCACGGGCACGGCGACGAGCTGCCGGTTGGTGCTGTTGACCGCGGCGTTGACCAGCACCACGCCCTTGATCTCGGGATGCTGGGCGGCCAGCCAGAGCACCAGGGCGCCGCCCATCGACAGGCCGCAGACGACGACCTCGTCGGTCCGCGCGCGCAGCGCCTCGTACTCGCGCTCGATCTCGGCGAAGTAGTCGGCGAACGTGGTCCGGCACATGTCCTGCCAGGTCGTCCCGTGTCCCGGGAGGCGCGGCACGGAGACGGCGTACCCGCGCTCGGCGAGGTACTCGCCCCAGGGCACCATCGACGCCGGCGAGCCGGTGAAGCCGTGGCTGAGCAGGACGCCGATCCGGCGGCCGTCGGGGCCGGCGACGCCCTCGCTGTAGAACGGCTCGGCATGTGCGGCGAGAGTGACCAACGGGAGCCTCCACGTGCGTCGTGACCTGACGGTGGACATCGTTTCACGCGCCCGGGCAATGGCCTAGGGTGAGGTCCGAGGCTGGAGAGGAGGAGGTACGGGGTTGTTCTACTGGTTCCTGAAGTGGGTCGCGCTCGGGCCGGTGCTCAGGGTGGTCTTCAGGCCGCGCGTCGAGGGTGCCGAGAACGTCCCGGCGGAGGGTCCGGCGATCCTCGCGAGCAATCACCTCTCCTACGCCGACTGGCTGTTCATGCCGCTCACCCTGCCGCGGCGGGTCACCTTCGTGGCCAAGGCGGAGTACTTCACCACGCCCGGCATCAAGGGCTGGTTCCAGAAGACGTTCTTCTCCGGCGCGGGCCAGGTGCCCATCGACCGGTCCGGCGCGTCGGCCGCCGAGGGCGCGCTGAGCGCCGCCAAGCGGATCCTCGCCTCGGGCGAGCTCTTCGGCATCTACCCCGAGGGCACCCGCTCCCACGACGGCCGGCTCTACCGCGGCAAGACCGGCGTCGCGCGGCTGGCGCTGGAGACCGGGGTGCCGGTCATCCCGGTCGCGGTCGTCGGCACGGACGTGGTGGCGCCTCCGGGCAAGAAGTTCGGCTCCTTCACCCGGCCGGTGGTCCGGTTCGGCACGCCGCTGGACTTCTCCCGCTACGAGGGCCTGGAGAACGACCGCTACATCCTGCGCTCGGTCACCGACGAGATCATGTACGAGATCATGCGGCTCTCCGGTCAGGAGTACGTCGACATGTACGCCACCCGGGCCAAGGAGGAGCAGAAGCGCGCCGCCGCCGAGGCTCGCGAGGAGGCGGCTGCCGACCCGGTGGCCGAGGCCGTGCCGGGCTCGGTGCCGGACGCAGCGCCCGGTTACCGGGCCTCCTGACCGGTGCGCACCCCGGCCGCCGATCCCGCCGGGCGGGCGGTCGCGGACACCCTCTTCCAGGCACTGGCGGTCCTCCGCCTGATCCTGCTGGCCAACACCATCGGCCTCTACGTCTACCGCCAGGGCAGCTACCCGCACCCGGTCGCGGGCGCGTGGGCGATGGTCGGCCTGGCCGCGTGGACGTTCGCGGCGGCCGCCGCCTACAGCCGCCCCGCGCGGCGGCGCTGGCCGCTGCTGGTCGTGGACCTGTCCGTCGCGCTGGCGGCGATCCTGGTGACGCCCTACGTCAAGGGACCAGGCCTCAACGCCACCCTGCCCGGCTTCTGGGTCATGGCCGTGGTCCTGGCCTGGGCCATCGTGTGGCGGGTCCCGGGCGGCCTGGTGAGCGCCGGCGTGATCAGCGTGGCCGACCTGTCGATCCGCAACGGCGACATCGATCAGACCAACTACGCCAACATCTTCCTGCTGCTCCTCGGCGGCACGATGGTCGGCTTCCTGGCCGGCCTGCTGCAGCGCATGGCCGCGGAGCGGGACCGTGCCGAGCGCGACGCGGCGGCCGCCGCCGAGCGGCAGCGCCTGGCCAGGGCGGTCCACGACGGCGTGCTGCAGGTGCTGGCGCTGGTCCAGCGGCGCGGGGCGGAGATCGGGGGCGAGGCCGCCGAGCTGGGGAGGCTGGCCGGTGAGCAGGAGGTGGCTCTGCGCGCCTTGGTGCAGCAGCGGCCGCCCGACGCGGACTCCGCCGGCACGGCCGATCTGGCGGTTCTGCTCACCGCTCTGGCCACACCCTCGGTCACGGTGTCGGTGCCGGGACGGCCGGTGACGATGGCCGCCCACCGCGCCGGTGAGCTGGCCGCCATCGTCGAGGCGTGCCTGAGCAACGTCCGCCACCACGTGGGTGTGGGCGCGCCGGCCTGGGTGCTCCTGGAGGAGCTGGGCGAGGAGCTGATGGTCTCGGTGCGCGACGAGGGGCCGGGCATCCCGCCGGGCCGGCTGGAGGAGGCCGCCGCCCAGGGCCGCCTCGGCGTGGTCGCCTCCATCCGCGGACGGGCCGGCGATCTCGGCGGATCCGCCGCGCTGCACACGGCGCCGGGTGAGGGCACCGAGTGGGAGATCACCGTGCCCCGGGAGGATCGATGACGATCCACGACACCCATCCGTTCGCCGAGCCCGACGATCCGGTACGCCGGTTCCGCGGCCGTCTCGGCGGCGCGGTCTCCCTCTGGACGGCCGGCGAGGCCCGGGACCGGGCCGGGCTGACGGTGTCCTCCCTCATGGTGGCCAACGGCGATCCGGCGTACGTCGTGGGGCTGGTGGACCCCGACTCCGAGCTGGCCGAGGCGTTGGCCCGGACCGGCCGCGCGGTGGTGCACCTGCTGGTGTGGGCCGACCGGGACCTGGCCGACGCCTTCGGTGGGATGGCGCCGGCGCCGGGCGGGCCCTTCCGGCTCCGGGAGTGGGAGCAGGGGGACCACGGCCCGGTCCTGCCCGGGCGTACGCACGCGCTGGTCTCCGCCGAGTCGGCCGAGACGCTCGGCTGGTCCCGGCTGGTCACTGCCCGGATCGACGCGGTGGCCCTCGGCGACGACGCGCGTCCGCTGGAGCACCGTCGCGGGAGGTACCGCGACGCTACTTCCTCGTGATCTTGACCTTCAGCGTGCGCCAGGCCGAGACGTTCCCGGCGGCGTCGGTGGCGCGGACCTGGATGGTCCACCTGCCCTTCGGCAGCTTGGGCAGGGCGAGCGTCCAGCCGCCTCGGGTGAGGCGGGCGGGGACCGGCGTCTTGGCGGCGAGCGCCTTGGTCTTGACGGTCTTGAGCTTGGCGCCGGAGAGCGTCTTGAACTTCTTCTTGCCGACCTTGGCGTAGGCCAGCACCTCGACCTTGGCGATCGGCGAGGCATCCTTGGTCGTGCCGGTCAACGTGCGCCAGGCCTTGGCGCTGGCCAGCCACGCCTTGCACTTCTTGGGCTTGAGCGACGGCTTGCACGCCGGCGTGGCGATGGTGACGGCCGGAGCGGCCCTGTCCGGCGCCGGCGGCTTCGGGTTGCCGTTCGCGAGCGTCACCGGCCAGCTGGTGGAGCCGCCACTGACGTCGCTGGCGGCGTAGATGCCCACCGTGTAGGCGCCATCGGGGAGCGTGCTGGTGTCCCAGGTGCACTCGAACGTCCCGGTGCCGGCTTCCTGGACGGGGCTCTCGCAGATCGTGCCGGAGGTGTTGCCCGGGCCCTTCCAGGTGAGCTCCAGCGTGGAGATCGTGTGGAACTGCTGGCGGGCGTGGCCGGTGAGGGTGACGACGCCGGACGCCGGGCTCTCCGGCTTGGTCAGGCCGAAGGCCAGCCGTGCGTCGGAGACGAGGGTGGGACCGGTGCGCACGCGGGTGTTGCCCACCCGGTCGCGGTAGACCGCGCGGTACTCGTAGCAGGTCGCCTCGTCGAGGATCCGCAGATTGCTGGCCGCCGCCGTCTCGAGCGCGGTGGCCCAGGCGCTCCATCCGCCCGCGTCGCAGCCGCCGGCGGTGAGGTGAGTCGTGCGGGACTCCAGCCCGACCCCGGCGATGCCCGAGCCGGCGTCCTCGGCGGGCTTGACCGTGACGGTGGTGATCGTGCTGGTGGTCGAGGTCGGATAGGCGATGCCGCCACCGTACGGCGCGGTGCTGTCCGGCACGACGGTGAGGTCGGTCTGCGGGCCACCCTGGGCCGTCACCGGGTGGGTGCCGCCCACGGCGCCCGTGCCGAAGGAGTACGTCGTCTCGTAGGCCTCGCCGTTCTCCGAGCCGGCTCCGCCGCCGGTCCAGCCGGCGCCGAGCGCGGGGAAGGTCACGCCGGTGACCGCACTGTCGTCGGAGAGGCCGTAGCGCAGCGTGAACGACCCGCTCGCCGCCGGATTGACGAAGAGTGTCTGGTCGGCGCGACGGTAGTGCTGGGCATCGGGGTTGGTGGCGCCGGCCACCGTCAGACGTGCCGGGGTGGCGATGGTCTGGACGGTGCGGACCTCCTCGCCCCAGTCGACGCCGAGCGTGCCCTTGCCGATGTAGCCCCAGCCGTACACCAGGCCGTCGACGATCGCGAGCGAGTGGAGGTCGCCGGCCGCGACGTCCGAGGCCGGACCGGGCAGCGAGATCTCGACCGGCAGGGACTCGCCGTAGATCCGATCGCCGACTCCGCCCACCTGGTTGAAGCTGTTCGCGCCCCAGGCGAGCACGCCGCCGTCGGCATCCCTGCCGAGCATGTGACCGCCCCCGCCACTGAGCTGGACCAGCGGCAGCACCGGGTCGATCACGTCGGCGGGCCGGGGCACGTAGTAGGCCCGCAGGTTAGTCGTCTGGTAGTAGGCGCCGTTGAAGGTGAGGCCCCAGCCGTAGGACTTGCCCGTGCCGTTCGCGACCGCGACACCGAAGTCGGCCCCGATGGTCAGCCATGCCGCAGTCCAGGGGGTTCCTTCGTAGGTCTGTGACATCGGGGTGGGCACCGCGACGACGCACGCGTTCGGCTGGTCGAGGCAGGCGCCATCCCCGCCCGTGCCCGCCCGGCCCTGGAAGTTGTAGCCCCAGCCGTAGACGACACCGCTCGCGGTGCGGGCGAAGGAATTGATCGCTCCGGCGGCGATCTCGACGACGTTCGGAGGCAGGTCGAGCTTCTCCGGGACGTCGACGGTGACGAAGCTGCCCTTGGCTCCGGTGCCGACCTGGCCCCTGTTGCTGTAGCCCCAGGCGTAGACCTCGCCGTCGTCATTGAGGGCGAGCGAGTGGGTGCCGCCCGCGGCCACCTGGATGACGGTGCCGGGGATGTCGAGGAGTACCGGTGTCGCGCGGTCATCGGTGTCCTCGCCGAGGCCGAGCTGGTGGTAGTGGTTGGCACCCCAGGCGTAGACCTCGCCGCTCGCGGTCAGGGCGAGCGTGTGGTGCTGGTTGGCGGTGTCCGGCGGGGGATCGAAGGTGGTCTCGGTCCGGTTCGGCATCCCCGAGGAGACCTGGACGACATTGCTCAGGCCGGGCACGAGCGTCGGCGTGGACGTCGCCGTGGTGGTGCCGATGCCGAGCGAGCCGTACTTGTTCTGGCCCCAGGCCATCACCTGCCCGCCCGCGACGATCGCGAACGAGTCCCGGGTGCCCGCGACCACCGAGGTGGCGCCGCTGACGCCGGCGATCTTCATCGGCAACGGCACCTCGACCGTGGTGCCGTTGCCGATCTGGCCGGAGTTGTTGTACCCCCAGGCGTTCAGGTCGCCGGTCGGACTGACCGCGAGCCCGTAGATGTAGCCGAGGTCGAGGGCGAGGACGCCGTCCAGATGGGGTAGCCGGGTGAGCGTGTAGAGGTAGTCGAACTCGGCCGGCAGCGTGAGGGCACTACGGACATTGGTGCCGCAGCCGCGGGCCAGCCCATCGCCGTCGAGGAAGGCGACGTTGCGGTAGCCAGCCGCCATCCTGACCACTCCGGTGGCGTAGGTGAGGTTGGGCGTCAGGTGGGTGTTGTTGTTGAGCCGGCAGAGCTGGCCTTCGGAGAAGCTGCCCCAGGAGTAGACCTGGCCCGATCCGGTCCGGGCATAGGCGCTGGTCGCGCCGGCTGCCACGTCCACGATGTCCTTGCCGTCGAGAGCGGTGACGCGGGTCAGGAAGTTGCGACGGGACTGGAGGCCGGTGGTGCCGTCCCCGGCCTCGCCGCTGGTGTTCTCGCCGGCGAACCACACACTGCCGTCGGTACGCCGTACCAGAGCGAAGCGGTCGCCGGCCTCGATCTCGGCCACCTGCGTCAACGGCGTGCGCAGGGCCGTGGACATCCGCCGGGGCAGGTGCCGGCTCTGCTGATTGAGGCTGTTCCAGGCATCGACGCCGACGCCGAGCTCGCCCATCGAGGTGTTGCCCCAGGCATAGGCATATCCGTCGGCGCCGACGGCGGTTCCGATCAAGGCCCCGGCGGAGATCTGCGTGATGGCGGGGAGCGCGTTCGTCGTGCCGCCGGTCAGGGTGTCCATGGTGCCCGTGGCGGACACGCCCGTGCGCCACTGAGTCACCTGCGTCGGCGTGGTGACCGCGGTGGAGAAGCTGCCGATGCCGAGCTGGCCGTTGGAGTTCTGTCCCCAGGTGAAGACCTTGCCGCTCTCGGTCAGCGCCATCGAGAACAGCGCGCCGGCGGCGATCTGCACGACCGGGTCGTCCTCGGGCAGGCCCTGCACCTCGACCGGGCGGATCCGGTCCACGGTGGTGCCGTCGCCGAGCTGGCCGACGAGGTTCCATCCCCAGGCCATCACCCGGCCGTCGCGGGTCAGCCCGAGGCTGTGGGCGCCCTCGGACTGCTGGACGCCACCGGCCGCGACCGCGACGAACTCGTTCGGGTTCGGCGCCGCCTGGGCGGGGGCGGCGGAGAGCGCCACGAGCGCGGTGGTCGTCAGCCCCAGTGCGAGGAGAGCGACGGCCTGCCGTGCGACGCGGTGGAAGTCGGGCATGGTCCCCCCTGAGGTCCCCGGCGGTCCGGGCGGGCGACCCGGTCCCAGCAGTCAAGCAACGCCGGCTAACAGCTCGCTAACGCGCGGCCGTCCGGGCCTGCCCAGAGCGGTCGCGGCCCGGTACGGTCCCCTGGATGCCAGGTCGCCCCAGTCCCGATGACGGCCGCCTCGGCGCCGCGGCGACGGCGCCCGCGGGGGTCGAGCTGCGCGTGCTCGGCGCCTGCCGGCTCGCCGGGCCTGGCGACGCCGAGGGCGTCACGGAGCTGAGCCAGGCCCAGCGGCGGCTGCTGGCCCGGCTCGGGCTGGGGGCCCCGGCGCCGGTGCGCCTGGAGGCGCTGGCCGAGGCGATCTGGGAGGGGGAGCCGCCGCACCATCTGAAGCCGACGATCCACAACCAGATCAGCCGGGTCCGGGCCGGCCACGGCGAGACGGTCGTGCGCACGACGCCGGACGGCTACCTGCTCGGGGTCACCACGGACGCGGCCCGGCTACGCGATCAGTCCGCGGAGGCGGAGCGGCTCCTGGACCGCGGCCATGCCGAGGCCGCCTACCACCTGGCCGACGCGACGGTGCCGCTGTGGGTCGGGCGCCCGTACGACGAGCTGGACCACGTCGACGCGGTGCACGCGGTCCGGCGCTCCCTCACCGCCTCGCGCCAGTCCGCGGAGAACACCCGGCTGGCGGCGGCGATCGCGCTGGGCTGGTCGGGCTGGGCCCTGCACGAGGCGGAGCGGCTGGCCGGCGAGTCGCCGTACGACGAGCGCCGGCAGGCGATGCTCGCCCAGGCACTGGCCCTCGCCGGCCGCCGGGGAGACGCGCTGGGAGCGGTCATGACCGCCCGGCGCCGGCTGCGGGCCGATCTCGGGATCGAGGCCGGACCGCTGCTGCGGGCGGTCGAGGAGCAGGTGCTCAGCCCGTCGGAGGCGCCGCGTCCCCAGGTCTCCCTCGACTTCGTGGGCCGGGAGGGCGAGGTCCGCGCGGTGATGACCCGGCTCGCCCAGGGGCTGGTCGTGGAGGTGGACGGCGAGCCCGGCATCGGCGTGACCCGGCTGCTGCTGGAGGTCGGCTCGCACCTGCGGCGACTCAGCGTGCGCACGGCGTACGCCGCGACCGGCGACCACCAGGACTCGGCCGTCGGCCTGCTGGAGGCCGTGCTCGACGAGCTGGGCGTGCAGGCCGGGCCGCGTGGCGTCGTGGCGGGGTTCGCCGACGCGATCGCCACGGTGACCGGCGAGGGACCGGTCGCGGTGCTGGTCGACGACGCGGACGCGCTGGGCCCGACGGCACGCCGGGTGCTGCTGGACGCCGCCCGGCGGGAGCTCGCGCGGCTGGTGCTCGGCGGGCATGGCGACGCCGAGCGCGACGAGGAGCCCGCGGCGGGGTGCGAGCGGGTGCCGCTGCCACCCCTGGGCCGCGACGCGGTGGCCCGCCTGGCGCTGGCGGCGGGTGACCGGGCGCTGGACGCCGCGGACATCGACCGGCTGCTCGCCGACTCCGGCGGCAACCCGCTGGTGCTCCAGGAGCTGCTCGACGCGGGCAGCGCGCTCGACGGGACCGAGGCGGGGACGGCGCCACCATCGCGCCTGGCGGCCATCGCCCACACGATGGTGGCGCGGCTCGATCCGCGGCAGCGCGCGGCGCTCGAGCGGGCGGCCGTGGCCGGGGGCGGCTTCCCGGTGGCCGCGCTGGGGCCCGACGGCCTGGCGCCGGCGCATCTGGTCTCCGTCGCCGAGGAGACCGTGAGGTTCCGCCACGGTGCCCTGCGCGAGGCGATCTATCAGGACATCCCGCCGGCGAGGCGCGAGGAGCTGCATGCGGAGCTGGGCCGCGCCGCGGAGGCGCACGGCAGCGCGCCCAGCCTGGTCGCTCGGCACCTGCTGGCCGCCGGCCCGCTCGCGGCGGGCGAGGCTTTGGCCGCCTGCCGGGCGGCCGCCGCGGGCGCGGGCCGACACGGCGCGCACGCCGACGCCGCGGAGTGGCTCCGTCAGGGGCTCGCGCTCGGACTGAGCCGCCGGGACTGCCTGGCGACCCGCATCGAGCTGGGCGACGCCCAGCGGCTGGCCGGCGACCCCGGACACGTCGACACGCTCACCGGTGCGCTGACCGAGGCACTCGAGCTCGGCGACGAGCGGCTGGTCAGCGACGCCAGCTTCGCGCTCCTCCAGCTCGGCGGCACGACGACCAGCGGCTCGGAGCCGACGGAGATCTCGGCCCTCGTCGACCGCGCCTTCGAGGTGCTGGGCGCACCCGAGCTCCGGGCGCCGGTCTGCGGAGCCGCGAGCCTGGCCTGGTCGATGACCGGGCAGGCCGCCCGGAGCCGCGCCTACTTCGACGAGGCCGAGGGGCTGGCGCGCGCCGCCGAGGACCGGGCGCGAGTGCTGCCGTTCGCCTACATGGCGCTGGGCATGCCCGGCGACCTCCCGCGCCGCCGGTCGATCGCCGAGGAGCTGATCGCGCTGGGGGCGAGCCTCGGCGATCCGGCGGCATCCTTCGAGGGCCATCAGCTGGCGTTCTCGGTGCGGCTGCAGGAGGGCGACGGCCCCGGCGCACGCGGAGCGCTGGCCGCCATGGGCGGACTGGTCGAGGTCGTCGGCGATGTGGGCCGCCGGTGGGCGCACCAGTTCGCCAGCGCCGCCATCGCCCACCTGGACGGTGACGACGACGCGGCCGAGACGCTCGCGGAGGAGGCGTTCGCGCTCTTCGCCCCGGTCTCGGAGTCGCGGGCTTTCGCCGCGCAGGCCGGCCAGCTCTTCGGGCTGCGCCTGACCCAGGGGCGGCTCGCCGAGCTGGCCGAGACGCTGGGCTGGCTGATCGCCGAGCAGCCGGGGGTCCCGGCCTGGCACGCGGCGTACGCCTTGGCGGCCGTGGCCTCGGACGCCGATGCCGCGACGATCGCCGAGCACGCCACCGCCGCCCTCGACCTGGCCGAGGAGGACGTCACCTGGCTCGCCGCCCACGTGGTCGGAGCTCGCGCGACGGCGACGATCGGCCACCGCGGTCTGGCCCGGCGGTACGCCGAGCGGCTGGCGCCCTGGACGGAGCGCGGCGTGTGGCAGGGCACCTGCAGCTACGGCCCGGTCGACACCGCGCTCGCTCTCCTGCACGCCACGCTCGGCGACGACGCGGCGGCCGGCCTGCACGCGGGACGGGCCCGTGAGGTCGCCCGGCGGCTGGGTGCGCCCGGCTTCCTCGCCGAGGCCGAGCGGCTCGTCTGAGGGGACGTGACTAGCCTGGTCCGACCGGCCGAGACGGAGGACGCGATGAGCCATCAGCTGACGGTGATACCGGTGCCCGCGATGGGCGCCGAGGACGTGGTGGTGGCCCCGGACGGCCTCGTCTACACCGGCACCGAGGACGGCTCGGTCTTCGCGATCCGCCCCGACGGCGGCCACGTGCGCCTGATGGCCAGCACCGGCGGACGCCCGCTCGGCATCGAGATGCTGGGCGACGGCCGGCTGCTGGTGGCCGACGCCCGCCGCGGCCTGCTCACCGTCGACCCGGCCGACGGCGCCGTCGAGCCGCTGCTGGACTCGGTCGGTGGCCGGCGGATGGTCTTCTGCAACAACGCCGCGGTCTCGGCCGCCGGCGACATCTGGTTCTCCGACTCCTCCACGCGCCATCCCATCGAGCGGTGGAAGGCCGACTTCGTGGAGGACACCCGGACCGGTCGCCTGCTGCACCGGTCGCCCGACGGCGTGGTGACCACGGTCCTCGACGGGCTCGCCTTCGCCAACGGGGTCGCGCTGGCCGCGGACGAGTCGTACGTCGCCGTCGCCGAGACCGCCGCCCGGACCGTCGTACGCCACTGGCTGAGCGGCCCGCGAGAGGGCCGGCGGGACCTGCTCTGCGAGGACCTGCCCGGCTACCCGGACAACATCGCCCGCGGCTCGGACGGGCTGATCTGGGTCACCATCGCCTCGCCGACCGATCCCGTGGTCGAGGCCGTGCGACGGGGGCCGATGGCGCTGCGGCGCGCGGTGACCCGGATCCCCGAGGCCCTTCAGCCCAAGCCGAAGCGCACGGTCCGGGCGATGGCCTTCGACGACGAGGGCCGGTGCGTGCACGACGTCGCCGCCGACGCGTCCGGCTTCCACATGGCGACCGGCGTCCGCGAGCACGAGGGCCGCGTGTGGTTCGGCAGCCTCCACGAGGCCGCCGTGGCGTACGCCGAGCTGTGAGAGCCGCCTCACCGGGAGGGTCGTGGTGGGCCTCGGGCTCACGACCGGAGGACTAGACTCCCTGGGTCAGGGCGCGTGCAGCGCGGCCGCATCCGTCGAGCAAGAGAGGCAAGGCATGGGCTACCTGGAGTCGATCACCGGCCCGCAGGACCTGCGCCGACTCGACGACCAGCAGCTCGCCGAGCTGGCCAGCGAGATCCGCGACGAGCTGGTGCGCACCTGCGCGCCGCGCGGCGGGCACCTCGGGCCCAACCTGGGCGTGGTCGAGGTCACCATGGCCCTGCACCGGGTCTTCGACTCCCCGCGGGACCGCATCGTCTTCGACACCGGCCACCAGGCCTACGTCCACAAGATGCTCACCGGCCGCGCCGGGCAGTTCGACACGCTGCGCACCGAGGGCGGCCTCTCCGGCTACCCGAGCCGCGCCGAGTCCGACCACGACCTCGTGGAGAACTCCCACGCCTCGACGGCGCTGTCCTACGCCGACGGGCTCGCCAAGGCCTACGCGCTGCGCGGCGAGGACCGCCACGTGGTCGCCGTCGTCGGCGACGGCGCGCTGACCGGCGGGATGGCCTGGGAGGCGCTGAACAACATCGCCGCCGGCCGGGACCGCAAGCTGGTGATGGTGGTCAACGACAACGGCCGCTCCTACATGCCGACCGTCGGCGGTCTCGCCGACCACCTCACCGCGCTGCGCACCAACCCGCGCTACGAGCAGATGCTCGACGCGGTCAAGACCAGGCTCAACGGCGTCCGCGGCGTCGGCCCGGCCGTGTACGACGCCCTGCACGCGATGAAGAAGGGCATGAAGGACGCCCTCGCGCCCCAGGGGCTCTTCGAGGACCTCGGCCTGAAGTACGTCGGCCCGATCGACGGCCACGACCGCGCCGCCGTCGAGCAGGCGCTCACCCAGGCCAAGCGGTTCGGCGGCCCGGTGATCGTGCACGTGATCACCCAGAAGGGCTTCGGCTACGACCCCGCCGAGCAGAACGAGGCCGACCAGTTCCACCAGGTCGGCGCGTTCGACGTCGAGACCGGCGAGGCCACGCCCAAGGGCCGGATCTGGACGGACTTCTTCGCCGAGGAGATGGTCGCGCTTGGCGCCGAGCGGCCCGACATCGTCGGGATCACCGCCGCGATGCTCTACCCGGTGGGGCTCGACCGCTTCGCGGCGGCGTACCCCGAGCGCACCTTCGACGTGGGCATCGCCGAGCAGCACGCGGTCACCAGCGCAGCGGGTCTCGCCATGGGCGGCATGCACCCGGTGGTCGCGATCTACGCGACCTTCCTCAACCGCGCCTTCGACCAGGTGCTGATGGACGTCGCGCTGCACGAGTGCGGGGTGACCTTCGTGATCGACCGCGCCGGCGTGACCGGTGACGACGGCGCGAGCCACAACGGCATGTGGGACATGTCGATCTTCCAGGTCGTCCCGGGCCTGCGCATCGCCGCTCCCCGTGACGGCCGCCGGGTCCGCGAGCTGCTCCGCGAGGCGGTGGCGGTCGAGAGCGCCCCGACCATCGTGCGGCTGCCCAAGGGCGCGCCCAACCCCGACATCGAGGCGATCGGCACGGTGGGCGGGGGCGACCTGCTGGTCCGCCGGGGCGCCAAGGACGTGCTGCTGGTGGCCGCCGGCTCGATGGTCGCGACCTGCATGGAGGTCGCCGAGCGGCTCAGCGACCAGGGCATCGGCGTGACGCTGGTGGACCCGCGCTGGGTCAAGCCGATCGAGCCGGCCCTGGTGCCGCTCGCCGCCGAGCACCGCCTGGTGGTCAGCGTCGAGGACAACGGTCGCGTCGGCGGCTTCGGCGCGACGCTGCTGCAGACCCTGAACGACGAGGGTGTCCGTACGCCGTTCCGGCTGCACGGCATCCCGCAGGAGTTCCTCGCGCATGCCAAGCGGGAGCGGATCCTCGAGCGGATCGGGCTGACACCGCAGGCCCTGGCGCTGAGCGTGGTCGAGGACGTCACCGCCCTGGACTCCGGGCGCGACCTGGTCCACATCGACTAGGCCCGCCGGATGTCCACTCAGCGCGGCGGGGACGCCGCGGCGGTCGGTGCGCGTCGGCGGACGCGCCTCTGGGCGGCGGCCCTGGCGCTGCTGCTGGGCGCGAGCCTGCTGGCCGGCTGCTCCGGCGAGGACAGCTCGATCGGGCCCGAGAAGATCAGCTGGGTCACCGCGCAGTCGGTGCTCGACGTGCGCGCCAGGGCCGTGCTCGACGACGACCTGGACAGCTTCCTGAGCACCATCGACACCAGCGACGCGGGGCTGCTGGCCCGAGAGCAGCGCTGGTTCGCCAACGTGCGCCAGCTGCCGTGGCAGAGCTTCGGCTACACCGTCTCGGAGTCCGACTGGCCCTCGGTCCTGCGCGGCAAGGACTGGCCCGCGGGGACGGTGATGCCGCAGGTGCGCTTCGTCTCCCAGCTGCGCGAGTTCGACGCGATGCCGGTCTCCCGGACGATCGGGTTCGCCTTCGCCTATCGCGACGGCCGCCCGGTCGTGGTCGCGGACCGGACCGGCGCCGGCAAGCCGTTCCCCGGCTCGCGGCCGGCCCCGTGGGACCTGACCAAGGTCTTCCCGATCCGGTCGGGCAACGCGCTGCTGCTCTTCGACCGGAAGACCCGGTCGGACTCCTCGCGGGTGATCAGCGCGGTGGACGCCGGCGTCCGCGACGTACGCCAGGCGATCCCGTTCGACTGGCGGGGCAACGTCGTGGTCTACGTCTTCGCCAACAAGCAGGTGCTGGACAGCTTCGAGGACGTGCCGGGCGGCGACATCGGCCACCTCGGCGGGATGACCTTCCCGGTGTACGCCGGAGCGGGCACGACCGAGACGGCCGGCATCCGCTTCACCCTGCTGCCCAGCTCGCTCGCGGCCGGACCGGCGTTCCTGGAGCGGATCACGCGGCACGAGCTGACCCACGTCGCGCTCGGGCCTGAGGACGACGGGGCGCCGACGTGGGTGGCCGAGGGAGTGGCCGAGTACGTCGCCGCGCGGCCGCTCGCCCCCGCGGCACGCCGGATCGCCACCGAGGCCGTGCAGCGCGCCCGACGCGGCGCCTCCGAGATGCCCTCCTCCGCGCGCTTCAACGGCCCCGACCAGACCTGGAACTACGCGCTGAGCTGGATGGCCTGCGACTACATCGCCGAGACCTACGGCGAGCCCACGCTGTGGCAGCTGGTCTCGGAGTTCCACGCGACCGGGGACTCGCGTCCCGACGACTCCCAGGACGACGTCCTGATGCGGGTCCTGGGCATCACCAACGCCGAGCTGGCCACCCTGGCGGCCGAGCGGATCGCCGAGATCTACGGCTGAGCGCCCGCGCGGAGTAGGACCAGGATCACGCCGCCGGCGGGCATATTCGGCCGCCGTCCGCCGTTGCGGCGTCGATAGGGTGGGACGTCCACTCGGCAACGAAGACGGAGGAGTCCGTGGCGCAGGCACGGTTCGTGCACATCGTCGACGAGGTCCCGGGGCTCGACCGCTCCGGCGACCTGGTGATGCTGACCGCCCTCGACGGCTTCCTCGACGCGGGCAACGCCTCGGCGACGGCGATCGGCCACCTCCTGGCCGACGACCGCGGCACCGTCGTGGCCAGCTTCGAGATCGACGAGCTCTACGACTACCGCGCCCGCCGGCCGCCGATGATCTTCCGGGAGAGCCGCTACGGCGACTACGAGGCGCCGCGTCTGGTGGTCCGGCTGCTGACCGATCGCGCCGGCGCCCAGTACCTCCTGCTCAGCGGGCCCGAGCCCGACGTCCGCTGGGAGGCCTTCGCCGAGGGCGTCCGCGCGGTCGTCGAGCACTTCGGCGTCCGGCTGTGCGTCTCGCTGGGCTCGGTGCCGATGGCCGTGCCGCACACCCGCCCGGTGCAGCTGACCAACCACGCCAACACCGACGCGATCGAGCTGCGCGAGAACGTCTGGCGCGGCGAGATCCGGATCCCCTCCAGCGCGCAGGCCCTGCTGGAGCTGCGGCTGGGGGAGTGGGGGCACGACGCCGGCGGCTTCGTGGCGCACATCCCGCACTACGTGGCGCAGTCGGACTACCCCGAGGCGGCGGCCGCGCTGCTTGAGGGCGCCGGCGCCATGGCCGGCCTGGTCTTCGACACCTCCGCGCTGCGCACCGCGGCGGAGGCCCGTCAGGCCGAGATCGCCGAGCAGATCAGCGACTCCGAGGAGGTCCGTCAGGTGGTGGCCGGCCTGGAGCAGCAGTACGACGCCTTCCACGAGGCCCTCCTCCGCGGGGTCAACCTGCTCGACGAGGGCCTGGACTCCGGCGAGCTGCCCACCGGCGAGGAGCTCGGCGCCCAGTTCGAGCAGTTCCTCGCCGGGCTGGATCAGGACGAGGAGAGCTGATGCCGTCGTCGGTCGAGGAGTTCCTCCGTCTGCTGGACCTGGAGGCCATCGAGGACAACCTGTTCCGCGGCACGTCGCCTTCCACGTCGATGCAGCGCGTCTTCGGCGGGCAGGTCGCCGCGCATGCCCTGGTCGCGGCCACGCGCACGGTCGATCCGGCGTACGTCGTGCACTCGCTGCACTCCTACTTCCTGCGTCCCGGCGACCCCAGCGTGCCGATCGTCTACGACGTCGACTCGGTCCGCGACGGCCGCAGCTTCTGCACCCGCCGGGTGCTGGCCCGCCAGCACGGCCGGCCGATCTTCGGCATGACGCTGAGCTTCCAGGTCCCCGAGGAGGGCTTCGAGCACCAGGACGGCATGCCGGACGTCCCGCCGCCCGACGAGTGCCTGGACCTGGCCGAGCTGGTGCGCGGCCGCCACGGCGCCTCCGAGGACGACTGGCCCAGCGAGTGGAGCGCGCTGCAGGTGCGCTTCGCCGGCAACTCCCGCGAGGGCGGCGAGCTCTCCGCGGACCGGGAGCCGGCCCAGGCCCGGCTGTGGATCCGGGTCAACGGCGAGCTGCCCGACGACACCCCGACGCAGACGGCGGCGTTCACCTACGCCAGCGACATGACGCTGCTGGGCGCGACCCTGGTGCCGCACGGGATCTTCATCTCCTCCCCGGGCATGCAGGCCGCCTCGCTGGACCACACCATCTGGTTCCACCGGCCCTTCCGCGCCGACGAGTGGTGGCTCTACGACCAGCACAGCCCGTCGGCCTCGGGCGGCCGCGGCCTGGCGCTCGCGCGGGTCTTCACCCAGGACGGCCGGCTCGTCGCGAACGTCGCCCAGGAGGGCCTGATCCGACGGCGCGCCGCCGACTGACGGTCGCTCTCGATGCACAGGTTTGTGCACAGGTGGCGCACGCCCTGTGCACGGTGAGCGTGAGCCCGTGCACATGATTTCCCCAGATTCCATGGGCTTTCCACCGATGCGGGCGGGCCGGGTTGTGGCGGCCAACGGCGGGTCATAGAGTGCACCGACCGCACGACTTGGCGGCATGTCGACAAATGAGGCGAAGGCGGGACCGATGACCGATGGCAGCGGCGGCAACCTGACCGGCGAGGCCACGGAGGTTCCCCCGCTGATCCGCATCCCACCCGCCGAGCCCGGGCTGGCCCAGGTCCTGCAGCACACCCCGCGCACGGAGGGAGCCGAGGTGCCCCAAGGCCACGACAAGAGTCAGGATCAGGGCGAGGACGGCCCGGTCATGGGCCCCACCGGCCGGCCGATGCCCGACCTGCCGGAGCCCGCGCCGCTGACCGGCCACGGCAACGCGCGGATCATCGCCATGTGCAACCAGAAGGGCGGGGTCGGCAAGACCACCACCACGATCAACCTCGGCGCCGCGCTCGCCGAGTACGGCCGCAAGGTGCTGCTGGTCGACTTCGACCCGCAGGGCTCGCTCTCGGTCGGCCTGGGGCTCAACCCCCACCAGATGGAGCTGACCGTCTACAACCTGCTGATGCAGCCCGACGTCAACGTCGAGGATGTCGTCGTGCCCACCGGCGTCGAGGGCATGGATCTGCTGCCCTCCAACATCGACCTGTCGGCCGCCGAGGTGCAGCTGGTCCAGGAGGTCGCCCGCGAGCAGACGCTGCAGCGCGTGCTGGCCGCGGCCCGCGAGACCTACGACGTGATCCTCATCGACTGCCAGCCCTCGCTGGGCCTGCTCACCGTCAACGCGCTGACCGCGGCCGACGGCGTGATCGTCCCGCTGGAGTGCGAGTACTTCGCCCTGCGCGGCGTCGCGCTGCTCAAGACCACCATCGACAAGGTCCGCGAGCGCCTCAACCCGCGACTGCGCATCGAGGGCGTCCTCGGCACGATGTACGACGGGCGCACGCTGCACGGCCGCGAGGTGATGGAGCGACTCGTCGAGGCGTGGGGCGACACCGTCTTCCACACGGTGATCCGCCGGACCGTGAAGTTCTCCGACTCGACCGTCGCCGGCGAGCCGATCACCAGCTATGCCTCGTCCTCGGCAGGCGCGGCGTCGTACCGTCAGCTGGCCAAGGAGGTGCTGGCTCGTGTCTCGACGGGTGAGCCTGCCGACGGCCGATGACCTCTTCCGTCCCACGGCGGACGGCGACGAGACCCCCGAGGAGCCACCCACCGCGGCGGCGCCGGCACGGACCCGCAAGACCGGCGAGAGCCGGCGCTCGAGCGGACGGGTCCGGCACGACGAGAAGATGACGGTCTACGTGACCGCCGAGGAGCTGCTCGACATCGAGCACGCGCGCCTCGACCTGCGCCGCCACCACGGCCTGGCCGTCGACCGCGGCCGGCTGGTGCGCGAGGCGCTGGCGATCGTGCTGGCCGACCTGGACCGTCAGGGCGAGGACAGCGAGCTGGTCCGGCGGCTGACCGGATGACCCGGAGCATCACCGAGGACGGCACGGCCGCCGACCGGGAGGCCGGCGAGGCGGCCGGTGGCTTCGAGGTCCGGCTGGACAACTTCGAGGGGCCCTTCGACCTGCTGCTGAGCCTCATCGGCAAGCACAAGCTCGACATCACCGAGATCGCGCTCTCGCGGGTCACCGACGAGTTCATCGCGCACATCAAGGCCGCCGGCGATGCCTGGGACCTCGAGCAGACCACCTCGTTCCTGCTGGTCGCCTCGACGCTGCTCGACCTCAAGGCCGCCCGGCTGCTGCCGGCCGGCGACATCGAGGACGAGGAGGACCTGGCCCTGCTGGAGGCCCGCGACCTCCTCTTCGCCCGGCTGCTGCAGTACCGCGCGTTCAAGCAGGTCGCCTCGATCCTGGAGGAGCGCCTGGAGGGCGAGTCGCGCCGGTTCCCGCGCGCGGTCGGGCTCGACGAGCGGTTCGCGACGATCCTGCCCGACGTGCTGATCGGCCTGGGGCTCGAGGAGTTCGCCGCGCTCGCCGCCAAGGCGCTGGAGCCCAGGCCGGAGCCGATCCTCTCCCTGGCCCACATCCACGCCCCGGTCGTCAGCGTCCGGGAGCAGGCCCACGTCGTCGTCGAGCGCCTGCGGGTCGAGGGGCAGCTGAGCTTCCGCAAGCTCGCCGCCGACGCGCCGGACACGATGACCCGGGTGGCGCGCTTCCTCGCGCTGCTCGAGCTCTTCCGCGAGGGCGTCGTCGCGTTCGACCAGATGACCCCGCTGGGGGAGCTGACCATCCGCTGGACCGGTGGCGACGAGGACGTGGAGATCGAGGACGAGTTCGACGGGACGCCGCTTCCGCTGCCTGCCGATGCGACCGACGGCGCCGAGTCACCACAACCCGATGCGACGGACGGCGCCGAGCCATCACAACCCGAGGAGAAGACCGCCGATGTCTGAGCAGGCGACCGAGGAGAGCCCGGAGACCGTGGAGAGCGCGGAGACCGGCGCCGACACCCTCGCGGTGCCGCTGGCCGAGCTGCGCCCCGCTCTGGAGGCCGTCTTGATGGTGGCCGACCAGCCACTGGACCGGGCGACCCTGGCGACCGCCGTGGGCTATCCCGTCGCCGAGGTGGACGCCGCCCTGGCCGAGCTCAGCGAGGAGTACACCCAGCAGGGCCGCGGCTTCGAGCTGCGCCACGTGGCGGGCGGCTGGCGCTTCTACACCCGCGAGGAGTACGCCCCGGTGGTCGAGCGCTTCGTGCTCGACGGCCAGCAGGCGCGGCTCACCCAGGCGGCCCTGGAGACGCTGGCCGTCGTCGCCTACAAGCAGCCGGTCAGCCGCAGCCGGGTCTCGGCGATCCGGGGCGTCAACGTGGACGGCGTCATGCGCACGCTGCTGACCCGCGGGCTGGTCGAGGAGGCCGGCGCCGACGCCGAGACCGGCGCGCACCTGTACCGCACGTCAAGCTACTTCCTGGAGCGCATCGGCGTCACCTCGCTGGAGGAGCTGCCCGAGCTGGCGCCGTTCGTGCCGGAGATGGACGACCTCGACCTGGAGGAGACCGTCGCCGACATCGCGGGCGTCGCCGGGGAGGGCGAGGCGACCCCGCCGGCCGCCGACGTGGAGCCGGCGGCCGAGCCTGTCGATGGCTGAGGACGACGGCCTGGTCCGGCTGCAGAAGTTCCTGGCCCAGTCGGGCGTGGCCAGCAGGCGGCGCTGCGAGGAGCTGATGCTCGGCGGCGAGGTCGAGGTCGACGGCGAGGTGGTCACCCGCCTGGGCACCAAGATCGACCCCGCCCGCGCGGTCATCCGGGTCTCGGGGCGACGGCTGCCCCCGGTGAGCCCGCACGTGTACCTCGTGCTCAACAAGCCGCGCGGCGTCGTCTCGACGATGTCCGATCCGCAGGGCCGGCGTACCCTCTCCGACGTCGTGGCCGACCGGCCCGAGCGGCTCTTCCACGTCGGCCGGCTCGACACCGACACCGACGGGCTGCTGCTGCTGACCAACGACGGCGACTTCGCCCAGCGGCTGTCGCACCCGTCGTACGAGGTGGAGAAGACCTACGTCGCCGAGGTCGAGGGGCGGGTGACCAAGGCCGACGTCCGCCGGCTGCTCGACGGTGTCGTGCTGGAGGACGGACCGGTCGAGGTACGCCGCGCGCGGATCGTCAGCACCGGCCAGGACCGGGGGATCGTCGAGCTGGTCATCCACGAGGGCCGCAACCGGATCGTCCGGCGGCTGCTGGACCACATCGGCCATCCCGTGCGCCGGCTGACCCGCACCGCCGTCGGGCCGGTCCGGATCGGCTCGCTGCGCACCGGGCAGCTGCGCGAGCTCACCGCCGAGGAGGTCGGCGCGCTGCTGGACAGCGCCGGCTTGTAGTCTCAGCCCGTGCCTGTGCGAGCGATCCGGGGTGCGACCCAGCTGGAGTCCGACACCCGTGAGCAGATGCTCGACCGGGTGGCCGAGATGGTCACCGAGGTGATGCGGGCCAACGATCTCGAGGTCGACGACTTCATCTCCGTGGTCTTCACCGCCACCTCCGACCTGGTCGCGGAGTTCCCGGCGTACGCCGCCCGGCAGCTCGGCTTCGGCGAGGTGCCGCTCATCTGCGCGCGGGAGCTGGAGATCGAGGGCTCGATGCCGCGCGTGGTCCGGATGATGGCGCATGTGGAGACCGCGGCGCCGAAGTCGGAGATCACCCACGTCTACCTGCACGGCGCCGCCGCGCTGCGCTCGGACCTGACCCGGGTCAGGGCCCTCGACGACGAGGCGCTGGCCGATGACTGAGACCGGCATCCTGACCGGCCCGGTCCACGTCGTCGGCGCGGGGCTGCTCGGCACCAGCATCGGCCTGGCGCTGCGGGCCGCCGGCATCCCGGTCTGGCTCAGCGACACCAACCCCGAGCACGTGCGCACGGCCGTCGGCCTGGGCGCCGGCGAGCCGGTCCCGGCCGGTGGCACGGCCCAGCTCGTCGTGGTCGCGGTGCCGCCGCTGCACATCGCGCGGACCGTGCTGGAGGCGCTGGAGACCGGCGCCCACGTCACCGACGTGGGCAGCGTCAAGGCGCTGCCGTTGACCGAGGTCGGCGACCACGCCGCCGAGCCCGTGCTCGCGCGGTACGTCGGCAGCCACCCCATGGCCGGCAGCGAGCGATCCGGCCCTCTGGCCGCCAGCGAGGCGCTCTTCGACGGCCGGCCGTGGGCCATCACCCCGCACGTCCACGCCTCCGCGGAGACGATCGCGCTGGTCGAGGACCTGGTCCGGCTGTGCCGGGCCACGCCCGTGCGGCTCAGCCCGGTCGAGCACGACCTCGCCGTCGCGCGGACCAGCCACCTGCCGCACCTGCTCGCCGTCCTGGCCGCCGGCCAGCTGACCGAGGCGGTGCCCGAGTACCTCAGCCTCTCCGGCCAGGGCGTGCGCGACGTGACCCGCGTCGCCGGCGGCGATCCCGAGCTCTACGGCCAGATCATCCGCGCCAACGGCCCCGTGGTCGGCCCGCTCCTGCGCGACCTGCGCTCCCGGCTCGACGAGCTGATCGAGGCGGTCGGCGAGGACTCCGCCGACGACCTGGTGGAGATCCTGCAGCGCGGCGTGGCCGGGACGCGCGTGATCCCGGGCAAGCACGGCGGGCCGCCGCTGGAGACCGGCTCGGTCTACGTCCTGGTGCCCGACCACCCCGGCGAGCTCGCCCGTCTCTTCGCCGACATCGGCGAGATGGGCGTCAACCTGGAGGACATGCGCATCGACCACGACCCGGGCCGTCCGGCCGGTCTGGTCGAGGTCGTCGTCGCGGCCGCGGTGGCCGACCGGCTGACCGCCGCGCTCAGGGAACGAGACTGGACCGCCCACCGGTAGGCTTTCGCCGGTGAACGGCACGGTGGAGGACCCGGTGAGCACGATCGTGGTGGCGATGGACGGCCCCTCGGGCTCGGGCAAGTCCAGCACCGCCAAGGCCGTCGCCGCGCGGCTGGGCCTGCGCTACCTCGACACCGGCGCGCAGTTCCGCGCGATGGCCGTCTGGATGCTGCGGCACGGCGTCGACGTCTCCGACCCCGGCGCCGTCGCCGCGCTCGCGGACAAGCCCGTCATCGAGTCCGGCACCGACCCGCTCGCGCCCACGATCACGCTCGACGGCGAGGACGTCGCCGAGGCGATCCGCTCCGAGGAGACGACCGCCGCGGTCAGCCCGGTCGCGGCCGTGCCGGCGGTGCGGGCGCGGCTGCTGGAGCTGCAGCGCGCCATCATCGGCGCCGGTGGCATCGTCGTGGAGGGCCGCGACATCGGCTCGGTGGTCGCGCCCGACGCCGGGCTCAAGCTCTACCTCACCGCCGACCCGGCCGCCCGTGCCGCGCGACGTACGGCGGAGCAGGGCGGCGGCTCCGTCACCGCGACCGAGGCGGCGCTCCTGCGCCGGGACGCGATCGACTCCACCCGCACCACCGCGCCGCTGACCGTGCCCGACGGCGCCACCCATCTCGACACCACGCCCTACACCCTCGACGAGGTCGTGGACATGGTCGTCGCCCTGGTCGGGGACGCGGCGTGACGACTCCGACCGCGCCCGCGCCGAGACCGCCGGCGCGCTGGCTCCTGGACAGCAAGGCGCGCGCGACCGCGGCCCGGATCATCCAGCGGCGCTGGCAGGTGTCCGTGCGCTATGCCGAGCGAGTGCCGCTGGACGGGCCGGTGGTCTTCGCCGGCAACCACATCGGCTTCCTCGACGGCCCGATGATGGCCATCCTCGGCCCGCGGCCGGTGCACGCGCTGACCAAGCGGGAGATGTTCCACGGGCCGCTGGGCAGGTTCCTGATGGTGGCCGGCCAGATCCCGGTCGACCGCGAGGGCACCGACGTGGGCGCGGTGCGCACGGCCGTGCGGGTGCTGGCCGGCGGCGGCGCGGTGGGGATGTTCCCCGAGGGCACGCGCGGCGCCGGCACCGTCGAGACGACCCGCTGCGGCGCGGCGTACCTCGCGATGGTCGGCGGTGCCACGGTCGTGCCGATGGCCTTCCTCGGGTCCCGCCTGCCCGGCGGCTCGAACAACTCGCTGCCGCCCGCCGGCAGCCCGATCGCGGTGACCTACGGCGAGGCGGTGCCCGTCGGTCGCGTGGAGTGGCCGCGCCGCCGGGCCGACGTACGCCGCGTGGCCGACGAGATCGCCGAGGCCATCCGGACCACCGTGACCGAGGCGCGCGAGGCGACTGGCATGGATCTGCCCGGACCACTGCCCAGGAACGAGGACGCTGCGTGAGCGAGCGAGTCGAGGACGTCAGAACGCCGATCCTGGCGGTCGTCGGCCGGCCCAACGTCGGGAAGTCGACGCTGGTCAACCGGATCATCGGCCGCCGCGAGGCGGTCGTCGAGGACAAGCCCGGGGTCACCCGCGACCGGGTCTCCTACGAGGCGACCTGGAACGGCCGCGCCTTCACGGTGGTCGACACCGGTGGGTGGGACCCGGACGCGCGCGGCCTGGCCGAGCGGATCGCGGCGCAGGCCGAGGTCGCGGTCTCGCTGGCCGACGCGGTGCTCTTCGTCGTGGACGCCACCGTCGGGATCACCGACGCCGACGAGGCGGTCGTGCGGATCCTGCGCAAGAGCGGCCGGCCCGTCGTGCTGGCCGCCAACAAGGTGGACGACCAGCGCATCGAGACCGAGGCCTACGCGCTGTGGAACCTCGGGCTGGGGGAGCCCTACCCGGTCTCCGCCCTGCACGGCCGTGGCTCCGGCGACATGCTGGACGCGATCCTCGCCGCGCTGCCGGAGACGCCCGAGGAGTCGTTCGTCGAGCCTGGCGGCCCGCGCCGGGTCGCCATCATCGGGCGGCCCAACGTCGGCAAGTCCTCGCTGCTCAACAAGCTGGCGGGGGAGGAGCGCGTGGTCGTGGACGACGCCTCCGGCACCACCGTCGACCCCGTCGACGAGCTGGTCGAGCTGGGCGGCCGGACCTGGCGGTTCATCGACACCGCCGGCATCCGCAAGCGCGTCAAGACCGCCTCGGGGCACGAGTACTACGCCTCCCTGCGCACCGCGACCGCCATGGAGCGGGCCGAGGTCGCGGTCCTGGTCATCGACTCCAGCCAGTCGATCTCCGAGCAGGACATGCGGATCATCCAGACCGTGCGGGACTCCGGCCGGGCCCTGGTGATCGCCTTCAACAAGTGGGACCTGGTCGACGACGAGCGGCGCTACTACCTGGAGCGCGAGTACGAGCGCGAGCTGGTCCAGGTGCAGTGGGCGCCGCGGATCAACATCACCGCCCGCACCGGCTGGCACGTCGACCGGCTGGTCCCGGCGCTGGACGCGGCGCTGGAGGGCTGGGAGACCCGCGTCTCCACCGGCGCGCTCAACGCCTTCCTCGGCCGGCTCGTCGCCGAGCACCCGCACCCGGTGCGTGGCGGCAAGCAGCCGCGGATCCTCTTCGGCACACAGGCGCAGACGGCGCCGCCGACGTTCATCCTGTTCACCTCGGGCAAGCTCGACGCCTCCTACCAGCGCTACATCGAGCGCCGGCTGCGCGAGGAGTTCGGCTTCGTCGGCAGCCCGATCGCCCTGCAGGTGCGGCCGCGGGAGAAGCGCAAGCGCTGATCGGGCTCGTGGGCGCTCAGCCGTCGCGGCGGTAGACACCCGGCGTGCGGCCGGTCCAGCGGCGGAAGGCGCGGACGAAGCCGCTGGCGTCGGCGTACCCGAGCCGGGTAGCGATCTGGTCGAGGGACGCGGGGGTGCTGCGCAGCAGCCGGAGGCTCTCGGCGCGGCGTACCTCCTCGGAGAGCGCGGAGAAGGTCGTCTCGTGGTCGGCGAGCCGCCGCTTGAGCGTCCTCGGCGACACGGCGAGGGAGGCGGCCGCCTCGGGAAGGGCAAGGCCGGGATCGGAGCGCAGCAGCCGCCGGACCTGCTCGACTGGATCGCCCGCCACGCGGAGCTCGGCCAGCTCGATGCGGAAGCGGCGCTCCAGGAGGTGGACGGTCACCGGGTTGGCGGTGTGCGGGCGGCTGTCGAGGAAGCGCGCGGGGAAGCGGACCTGGTGGGTGCCCATGTCGAAGCGCGCGGTGGGCAGGCGCTCGCGGTAGCGCGGGTAGTACGCCGGCTCCGGGCAGTCGAACCACAGCTCGACGTCGTCCACCGACATCGCCCCGCCGCTCAGGACCGGCGCCATCCGGGCCAGCCCGACCAGGTAGATGTCGAACATGCACTGCCGCACCGGTCCCAGCGGCATCGTCGCGGTGACCTCGACGGCCGCCCAGCGGTCGTCGGTGGCGAAGCCGATCGCCAGCATCGGCAGCTGCAGCTGGCCGAACTCGACGCCCCACTGCACGGCGGTGCGCATCGAGTCCACGCTCATCAGCGCCAGCCCGACCAGCCCGTGGGAGGTCAGGCTGCTCTGCAGGCCGATCTCGTAGCCCAGCGCCGGCTCGCCGCTGAGCTCCATCGCGTGGAAGAGCAGGCTCCCGGCCTGGAATGGCGTGAGCCGGCCGTCGGTGCTCTCCAGCCGCTCGGCGGTGAGCCCCGCGGCGGCCAGCAGCTCGGCCCCGACGCCCAGTCCCTGGGCGACCTCCTGGATCAGCAGGCCGTACCCGGCCGGCACCAGCGGCCTGTCGTCGAGCACGGGCTTCACCTGCGTATTCCTACCGCCGGTGGCCCCAGATGACAATCAGGTCGGCCCGGGCGGCCATGGCTCCTCCGCCGCGCGGCGCGGGATGGTCGGGGGACATCCCACACAAGGAGGACACCATGGAAGCCGACCGCTCGACCCGCTCATTCGACCGCCGAAGTCTGTTCCGGATCGCCGGCGGCGTGACCGCGCTCGGCGCCGCCAGCACCCTGGGACTCGCCGGTGAGGCAGCCGCGGCCGGCAACGGGTTCGGGCTGACCATCACCGACCAGGCGGTCTTCGGCCGGCTCCAGTACTACCGCTTCGCCACCGCGCAGATCGGCTGGCAGCCGGCCGTCAACGTGCTGCTTCCCGACGACTACGCGGCCAACCCGAGCCGGCGCTATCCCGTGCTCTACCTGCTGCACGGCGGGCTGCAGGACTTCCGCAAGTTCCATATGGAGGACGACATCATCGGGCTCACCGCCGGTCGCAAGCTGATCGTGGTCATGCCCGACGGCGGCGGCGCCGGCTGGTACTGCAACCCGGTGGCCAGCTTCAGCGGCCCGCGCAACTGGGAGACCTTCCACATCAACCAGCTGATCCCGTGGATCGACGCCAACTTCCGCACCTACGCCGAGTACGACGGCCGCGCGGTCTCCGGCTTCTCCATGGGCGGCTTCGGCGCGCTGAAGTACGCCGCCAAGTACTACGGCCACTTCGCCTCGGTGAGCTCGCACTCCGGTCCGGCCAGCCTGCGCCGCGACGGCGGCCTGGTCGTCCACTGGGCCAACGCGTCCTCGATGATCGACCTCGGCGGCGCGATGGTCTACGGAGCGCCGTGGGACCAGGCCCGGGTCACCGCCGACAACCCCGTCGAGCGGATCCCGAGCTACTACAACAAGCGGATCTTCATGGTCTGCGGCCTCGACGAGGACGTCAACGAGACACCGGTGCGCGCCGGTCAGCGCGAGTGGCGCGGCCTCCTCGCCGCCAACGGCATCCCGCACGAGTGGCACGAGCTGCCCGGTGGGCACTTCGTCCGCCGCGACATGCTGCAGCGCGACATCGACGGCGTGATCGCCCGGCTCCGCAAGGCCTGAGCCGGCCGCTCGGCTAGTCGGGCAGGACGGTCTCGCCGGAGAGCAGGGCGGCGACCTCGGCACTCGTCCAGGCGGGGCGTACGTCGGTGCCGTCGGGCGTGCTCCAGCCCAGGCCCGGCTCGAGCCGGCGTACGACCCGCGAGGCCGCGCCGACGATGACGGAGTGGTCCGGCACGGTGCCCGAGACGACGGTGCCGGCTCCGACGACCACCTGGCGTCCGATGCGGGCGCCCGGGACCACGATCGCGCCGTGGCCGATCCAGGTGCCCGCGCCGATCTCCACCGCGCGGTGCTCGCCCAGCTGGAGGCCGATCGGGGTCTCGGGGTCCTGGTAGCCGTGGCTGGCGTCGGAGACGAAGACGTCGCTGCCGAACCAGACGTCGTCGCCGATGACGATCGACTCGTGCGCGCTGAGCCGCGAGCCCGCGCCGATCACGCAGCGATCGCCGATCACCAGGCCGCGCTCGGGAAGCACCTCGTCGTCGGGGGCGTAGCCCACGTGCAGCGAGACGCCCTTGCCGATGAGCGTGTCCTCGCCGAGGTGGATCGACCGCGCGCCGTAGAGCGTGCCGGTAGGGAAGGCGATGTAGCTGCCCGCGCCGAACGCGCCGAAGGTCTCGGCCAGGTCGGTGCCGGGCTGGATCGCCCCGGCGCGCTCGACCCAGCGGTGGGCGGAGTGCACGGCACGGGCGAGAAGACGGCGGGACCACGGCACAGGCGGGACGCTACCGCGCCCGGTTGGGAGCGGGGCGAGGGGCTGCGGTAGTGTTCCGCACGCCCGCTTCGGCGGGCTTCGGGCTGTGGCGCAGCTTGGTAGCGCACCTGACTGGGGGTCAGGGGGTCGCAGGT
>JBIQLB010000015.1:0-86431 GCA_044464665.1 Nocardioides sp. | reverse complement strand
GTCAGGCAGCCTCGCCGTGGTCCCTCAAACCCCACCACTCCCAGGGACTCTTACGGAAGGAGCGCCGCATGAGCGCCCCCGTCGCCCAGCTCCCGGTCACGCCCGAGGATCTGCACGTCTTCGGCCAGGAGGTGCTGACGGCCTTCCTGCTGGAGGGCGGCCACCAGCCCAGCGCCGTGGCTCCCGACGACCGTCCGGTGCACGCCTCGATCGCCGTCCACGGCGGCTGGAGCGGCCGGATCACCCTCGACGTCTCGGGCGCGGGCGCCGAGGACCTGGCCCGGCTCATGCTGCAGACCGAGGAGGTCTCCTCCGCGGACATCGCCGACACCGTCGGCGAGCTCGTCAACGTCCTCGGCGGCAACGTGAAGAGCCTGCTGACCGAGGAGAGCGGCCTGGGCCTCCCCCAGGTCGCCACCGGGGTCGCCGTCGACCCCACGCTCACCGAGATCTGCCACGCCGAGCTCCGCTGGGCCGGCCACCCCGTCCACGTCCGCGTCTGGCTCGACAGCCAGACGGAGTAGAACCAGGAGAGACATGAAGATCCTCATCGTCGACGACAGCCGCGTGATGCGGCAGATCGTCATCCGCACCCTCCGTCAGGCGGGGTACGGCGGGCACGAGCTGGTCGAGGCCGAGAACGGCGCGATCGCCCTGGAGATGATCCAGGCCGACGCCCCCGACCTCGTCCTCTCCGACTGGAACATGCCGGAGATGAACGGCATCGACCTGCTGCGGGCCCTGCGCGCCGCCGGATCGGAGGTGCCGTTCGGCTTCATCACCTCCGAGGGCACCCCGGAGATGGCACAGCGGGCCACCGCCTCGGGAGCGCTGTTCCTCATCACCAAGCCGTTCACCGCCGACTCGTTCGCCGACCAGCTCGGCGCGGTGATGGCATGACCTGGGTGCTCACCCCGGTTCCCTCGGCCATGGAGCTGCGCGATCTGCTCAGCGGCCTGTTCGGGCGGGAGGTCGACATCGCGATGACCGACCCCTTCACCGGCGACTCCAAGGAGGGCTCGACCTTCGGCATCTACTCCGACGACCAGGGGCGCTCCCGGGCCGTGGCCGTCCTCGACCTGCCCGCCTCGGCGTACTCCGGCGCGGCCATCGCGATGATGCCGGCCGGTGGGGCCGAGGACGCCATCGCGGAGGGCGAGATGCCGCAGATGCTCAAGGAGAACCTCGGCGAGGTGCTCAACGTGATGGCGGCGCTGCTGAACGCCGAGGGCACCCCGCACGTGAAGCTGAGCGCGGTGCACCACGTCGACGAGTGGCCGGAGCCTCAGATCGCCGCGCTCGCGGGGATCCAGGGCCGCCGGCTGGACCTCACCGTGACGATCCCGCTCTACGGAAAGGGCCGGCTGTCCCTCGTGGGAGTCGCGTAGCCGTCAGGCCGCGGAGCGGCGCTTCCACCAGCCCCAGGCGAGGGTGACGATGACCGCGCCGACCAGCGAGCCGATGATGCCGCTGGGGCGCAGCTCCAGGCCGTCGCCGTTGAGGAGGCTGATCAGCAGGCCACCCACGAACGACCCAATCAGGCCGGAGGCGAACGCCGTCGGCCAGTCGATCTCGCGGACCGAGCCGCCCAGGAGGAGCTGTGCGCCGGCGCCGATGACCATGCCGAACAGGATGATCCCGATGATGAGCATGGGCCACAGCATAGAACGGCTCAGGTCCCGCGGCCGGTAGCCGATCGGAACCGGAGAATCACCGGGCTGGATTTCGGGAGACAGCGTGCCGGAGGACCTCGACGTCGTCGACGCGTCCCTGCGCGCCTCCAAGAAGCCCAAGAAGAAGCCCAAGAAGGCGAAGGGCAAGAAGGGGAAGAAGAAGCGCAAGAAGCGCTACGCCCCCATCCGGGTCCTCGATCCCGCCTCGCTGCACATCGTCAACCGCTTCACCGGCGGCTGGACTCCCGCGATCGAGGCGCAGGTGCGCACGGCGGGCGGCATCGCCCGCTGGTTCGACCGCCAGCTGGCCGCGAGCGCGCCCGACGCCTTCTACAGCGCCTCGGCCGCGTGGTGGCCGGCGACGACCGCCAGCACCGCGACCCTGGTGCAGCGCGACAAGAGCAAGGTCGAGCCGATCTGGCAGGCGGTCGCGAACTACGAGCGCTGGTGCCTGGCCCGCCGGATCCACTCCGAGCGGCAGGTCCTGGAGACGATGACCGCCTTCTGGGAGCACCACCTGCACGTGCCGTCGGAGGCGGACGCGGCGCAGTACTTCCGGGCGTCGTACGGCCGCACGCTGCGCTCCCTGGCGCTGACCAGCTTCGAGCGGATCCTGCAGGCGGCGATCACCCACCCGGCCATGGGCGCCTACCTCGGCAACGCCGTCTCGACCAAGAAGGCTCCCAACGAGAACCTCGGCCGCGAGCTGCTCGAGCTGCACACCGTGGGCCGCGACGCCGGCTACACCGAGGAGCACGTCAAGAGCTCCGCGCGGATCCTCACCGGCTACCGGGTCGACCTCTGGAACACCTGGGCCGTGACCTACGACCCCGCGTCGCACTGGACCGGCGCCGTCAGCGTGCTCGGCTTCAGCCACGCCAACTCCGCCGCGGACGGGCAGGCGGTGACCAGCGCCTATCTCTCCTACCTGGCGCGGCATCCGGCCACCGCGCGACGGATCGCCCGCAAGCTGGCGGTGCGCTTCGTCTCCGACAACCCCTCGACGGCGCTGGTCGAGCACCTCGCGAGCGTCTACCTGGCCAACGGCACCGCCATCGTGCCGGTGCTCAAGGCCCTGGTGGCGAGCGCCGAGTTCCGCGGGTCGGCGGGCGCCAAGCTGCGTACGCCGGACGAGGACGTCGTCGCGACGTACCGCGCCCTCGACGCGCGCCTGGCCAAGCCCAGGAGCGGGGAGCACGGCGCCAACGCGATCCTCTGGCAGACCGCGGACCTCGGACTGCGGCCCTTCGGCTGGCCGCGGCCGGACGGACGGCCCGACCAGGCCGAGGCGTGGACCTCGGTCTCCCGGATGCTCGGCTCCTTCGACATCCACCAGACCATGTCCGGCGGCTGGTGGCCGAAGCTCGGCGTCACCTACCTGACGCCGAGGCAGCTGCTGCCGGTGCCCACGCTGCGCTTCGACCGGCTGGTCGACCACCTCTCCCGGCGCCTGCTCGGCCGACCGCCGACGCCGCTGCTGCTCTCGGCCGCGTGCCAGGCCACGGGCTGCGCGCCCACCACCAAGATCACCGACAAGCACGCGGTGATCCGGTGGCAGATGCCCCAGCTGCTGACGGTGTTCCTGGACACCCCGACCCACATGACGAGGTGAGCACCATGCCGGACTGTTGCGAGGAGCTCCGGCTCAGCCGGCGCGGGCTGCTGCGCGGCGCCCTCGGCGCCGGCGCCGTCTCGACCCTCTTCGGCACCACCTTCGTCCAGACCTCGTACGCCGCCACGCCGGTCGACCGCGTCCTCGTCGTGCTCTCGCTGCGCGGCGCCGCGGACGGCCTGTCGCTGGTCGTACCCCACGGCGATCCCGCCTACTACTCCGCCCGTCCCCGCATCGCGATCCCGTCGGCCTCGCTGCTCGCCAAGGACGGGTTCTTCGGGCTGCACCCGCGGCTCTCCCCGCTGCTGCCGATGTGGAACGCCGGCAAGGTGGCGGCCGTCCACGCGACCGGCCTGCCCTCCCCGAACCGCTCGCACTTCTCCGCCATGGAGGAGATCGAGGACGCCGACCCCGGCTCGTCGGCCCGGGTGGGCTGGCTCAACCGGCTCGTCGGCCGAGACGCGAATTCCTCTCTGCTGCGGGGAATGGGGGTCGGCATGTCGACGCCTATCACCGCGCTCTACGGTCCCCGGGCGACGGTCACCACCGACTCGGTGGAGTCGATGACGCTGGCCGGGTCGAAGGACAACCCGCGGCGGGTCAAGGCGATGCGGAAGGTCTGGGGATCGGCGGGCGGGCAGATCGGCCGGGCGGGACGGGCCGCGCTGGACACGGTCGACGAGTTCGCGCCGGTGCGGCGTACCTCGAAGACACCGGCCAACGGCGCGTCGTACGCCGACGACGACCTCGGTCAGGCACTCGCGGCCGGCGCCCGGACGATCCGCGGCAACGTGGGCGTCGAGGTGATCGCGGTCGACCACGACGGCGGCTGGGACATGCACACCAACGTCGGCACTCTGGAGTGGGGCACGATGATCGACGCCGCCGGCTCGCTGGCGCGGAACCTCGCGGCGTTCTTCGCCGACCTGGGCGCGCTCGGCGACAAGGTGACCGTGGTGACCATCTCCGAGTTCGGCCGGCGGGTGAAGGAGAACGCCAACTACGGGCTGGACCACGGGCACGGCAACGTGATGTTCCTGCTCGGCGCGGGCGTGCGCGGCGGCTACTACGGCACCTGGACGCCGCTGGCCACCAGCCTGGACGCGGACGTGCCGGTCACCACCGACTACCGCAGCGTGCTCGCCGAGGTGGTCACCAAGCGACTCGGCGCCTCGGCCGCCACGGTCTTCCCCGGATTCACGCCCGCCCCGGTCGGCGCGTTGTCGTGATGGAACCTGTTCTAGGCTGCTGACCATGCCGGCGCCGTTCGAGTACGAGATCGTGGAGATGACCGACGAGGAGCTCGCGGCGGAGTCCGAGGTGCTGGGCGCGCTCACCGCCAGCGTCCGCCGGCTCGGCCTCGCCTCGCTGCAGACCACCGTCGACCACGACGCGATCGCCGAGGTCACCCGGCAGATCGACGCGCTCTCCGAGCGACTCGAGGCCAGCCGGATCCCCGGCAACTTCGGGGTGAAGCTCACCTCCAACGGCCGGGTCCGCGGCTTCGGCAACGCCGTCGTGGGCCTGCGCAACCCGGTCGCGCCGCCGGTCAGGATCACCCAGGACAGGGAGAACGGCCGGGCCTCGGCGTCCTTCGAGCTCGGCCCGCTCTACGAGGGCCCTCCGGGCATGGTCCACGGCGGCGTCGCCGCCCTGGTCCTGGACCAGGTCTTCGGCGAGGCGGCCGCCGCGGGAGGCAAGCCGGGGATGACCGGCACGCTGACGCTGCGCTACCGCCGGCCCACGCCCCTGGGCCCGTGCACGGCCGAGGCCTGGTGCGACCGCGTCGAGGGCATCAAGACCATCGTCAAGGGCGAGCTCCGCAACGCCGACGGCCAGGTCACCGTGGACGCCGAGGGCGTCTTCATCCTGCCGCGGTGGGCACGCGAGCAGATCGCCGCCGCCGGGCCGCCGCAGTACGAATAGGTCAGTCGGCGCTCGCGCAACATGCAAATGTTTCGGGAGTGGCGCCTGCCCGGCTCGGTCGCCACAGCCGAAACATATGCATGTCCGGCCGCGCCCCCGCCGTACGAGTGGCCCACCGTCAGTCGGCCGGAGCCCGCCCGCGGACGCCGGCGTCGGTGAGCCGGACCTCCTCCAGCGCCTGGGCCTCCAGCTCCTCGCGGGTCCGGGAGGGCCCGGACGACCCCGACGGGGCGCTGACCAGCTCGGCGGCGCCGCGGTCGAGCCGCTTGAGGGCGGTGCGGGCGAAGACCTGCTGCTCGGTGGCGGTGCGCTCGGAGCGGTCGTTGGCCACGAAGGTCACCAGCCAGTGCAGCAGCGCGGTCACCTGGTTCTTGAAGCCGGTGATGTAGAAGAGGTGCACGCCGAGCCACATCAGCCAGGCGAGGAACCCGGAGAGCCGCAGCCTGCCGATCGTGGCGACCGCGCTGAAGCGGGAGATGGTCGCCATGCTGCCCTTGTCGAAGTACCGGAACGGCGGCTGGGGCGGCCGGCCCTTCAGCCGGCCGGCGATCTCGCGCGCGGCGTACTTCGAGCCCTGGATCGCGACCTGCGCGACGCCGGGCAGGTTGTTCAGCGAGATCATGTCGCCGACCACGAAGACCTCGGGATAGCCGGGCAGGGTGAGGTCGGGGTTGACCGCGATCCGGCCGGCCCGGTCGAGCGCCGCCCCGGTCTGCTCGGAGAGGGTGCGGCCCAGCGGGCTGGCCTGGACGCCGGCGGCCCAGACCTTCGTCACCGCGTCGATGCGACGGCGGGTGCCGTCCTTGTCCTGCACCTCCAGGCCCTGCTCGTCGACGGCGACGACCATCGCGCCGAGCTGCACCTCGACGCCCAGCCGCTCCAGGCGCTCCTTGGTCCAGGCCCCCAGCCGGGCGCCGAACGGCGGCAGCACCTGGCCCGCCGCGTCGAGCAGGATGACCCGCGCCTTGCGGGTGTTGATCGAGCGGAAGTCGCGCTGCAGCGTCTTGTGCGCCAGCTCGGCGATCTGGCCGGCCATCTCCACGCCGGTCGGCCCGGCGCCGACCACGACGAAGGTCAGCAGGTGGTCCACCTCGCGCCCGTTGGCGGCCATCACCTCGGCCAGCTCGAAGGCGCCGAAGATCCGGCCGCGCAGCTCCAGCGCGTCGTCGATGCTCTTCATGCCGGGGGCGAACTCGGCGAACTCGTCGTTGCCGAAGTAGGACTGGCCCGCGCCGGCGGCCACGATGAGCGAGTCGTACGGCGTGACGAGCTCGCGGCCCAGCACGTGGGAGGTGACCGTCCGCGCGCTCAGGTCGATGTCGGTGACCTCGCCGAGCAGCACCCGAGCGTTCTTCTGCCGGGCCAGCACCTCGCGGGTCGGCGGGGCGATCTCGCCCTCGGAGAGGATCCCGGTCGCCACCTGGTAGAGCAGCGGCTGGAACAGGTGGTGCGTCGTCCGGGCGATCATGGTGACGTCGACGTCCGCGCGGCGCAGGGCCTTGGTGCCGAAGAGGCCACCGAAGCCGGAGCCGATGACGACGACCTGGTGGCGGGGTCCCGAGGTCATGAGTCCATTGTCGCGAACCTCCGGTGCCGCTCCAAGCCGCTGACGGTTGGATCGATCACATACCCCATCCTGCAACGATTTCGGTCGAGGGTGTGGTTTGATCGTCAACGACCATCCGGGCTGTTAGCCGCTCGCGATTCCCTTCCCAGGAGACCCTCAGTGCCCTGGAACCGTCGGTTGCTGGCTCTGGCCGCCACCCCTGCCTCCGTGCGGATGGCACGGGACTGGGTGGTGCAGATGTTCGACGAGATCGGGCGCCCCGAGCTGGCCGACAGCGCGCGCCTGGCCGTCTCCGAGCTGGTGACCAACGCCATCCTGCACGCCGAGCCGCCGGTCACCGTCCGCGTCCGGGGCACCGTGGAGAACCCCCGCGTCGAGGTCTCCGACCACTCGGTGATCCCCCCGCAGCGGCGCCACCCCGGCGAGGCCGCCGAGGACCTGATGACCTTCGGGCGGGGCCTGGACCTGGTGGCCAGCCACTCGCGCACCTGGGGCTCCGACATCGTCAGCACCGACAGCGGCAAGGTGGTCTGGTTCGAGCCGAGCGCCGCGCCGCACGACCCGGTCGACGGGAAGCTCTTCGACATCGACGCGGCGCTCGCCGAGCTGGGCGAGCCGTCCGCCGACCCCGAGAGCATGGTGACGATCCGCCTGCTGGGCATGCCGGTCCGGCTCTTCTCCCAGCTGCGCCTCCACTTCGCCGAGTGCAGCCGCGAGGTCCGGCTGCTCGCGCTCGCCGACCCCGAGCGCTACCCGCTGGAGGTCGAGCTGGCCAAGACCTGCCTGCAGATCGAGCACGAGCGCCGCATGGTCTCCGGCATCGAGGCGCTCGACAAGGCGATCGCCGAGGGGTACGACGTGATCGACCTCGACTACGTCGCGCCGCCGACCGCGCCCGCCACCATGTCGCTGCTCGCCCGGCAGCTCGACGCCTTCTACCACCGCTACGACGGCGAGGGGCTGCTCACCGTCCGGCCCTCGCCGCTGCTGGTCGACCTGCAGCGGTGGTACCTCAACGAGTTCGGCCGGCAGACCTCCGGCGAGCTCCCGCTGCGGTGGGACGGCCCGCTGGAGGAGTAGCCCTCAGCCCCAGCCCCACGCGTGCAGCTGACGGTCGTCGATGCCGAAGAAGTGCGCGATCTCGTGGACGACGGTGACGCCCACCTCGTGGCGCAGCTCGTCGGCGTCGCGGCACATCCGCATCAGCGGTCCGCGGTAGACGAAGACCTGGTCGGGCGGATAGAAGGTGTAGCTGCTGCCCCGCTCGGTGAGCGGCGTGCCGACGTACAGGCCGAGCAGGTCGGGATCGTGCTCGGGCGGCTCCTCCTCGACGAGGATGACGACGTTGTCCAGCAGCGCCGTCAGCTGGGGAGGGATCTCATCCAGCGCGTCGGCCACCAGGTCCTCGAAGTCCTCCGCGCTGAGCTCCACGCAGCCAGTATGCTGGCCCCCGGTCACCGGTGGGTCCGGTGACCGGGGGCCCCCATCGTCTAGCGGCCCAGGACCCCGCCCTTTCACGGCGGTAGCACGGGTTCGAATCCCGTTGGGGGTGCGATCGGGATGCCCGATTGGGACGCACCGCGTTCCATGCGTTAGCATTCCGGGGCTCCTCCAATGGAGCAGCACGAGGCCCCGTAGCGCAGTTGGTTAGCGCGCCGCCCTGTCACGGCGGAGGCCGCGGGTTCGAGTCCCGTCGGGGTCGCTCTCGTCGTAGCCCCTCTCTCCGGAGAGGGGCTACGGCCGTTTCCACCCTCTCGGGACGGGTACGTCGCGAGAAGGCACACGCGGCGAGGGGGATCGCTTGGACCGGCTCGACGGCACGACGGTGCTGCTCGGTCGCGACGCCGAGCTGAGCGCCATCGAGCAGGTGCTCTCCGCGGGTGTCTCGGGCCACGGCGCCACCCTCACCGTCGGCGGCGAGGCCGGCATCGGCAAGTCCACGCTGCTCGCCGCGGCCCGGAGCCGGGCCGCCGGGCTCGGGTACGCGGTGCTGCCGGCCACCGGGAGCCGGGAGGACGCGACCGAGGTCCACACCGTCGCGCGCCAGTGGTTCGCTCCCCTGGTCTCGGCCTCGTCCCGCGGCACGCCGCCCTTCGACGGCCCGGCCACCGCGCTGGTCGACCTGGTCGCCGGCGACGACGAGGGGCTGTCGGGCGATCAGAGCGCGATGGTCCTCGGCTGCGCCTGGGCGCTGGAGGCGCTGCGGGAGAACGGCCCGGTCCTGCTGGTCGTCGACGACGCGCAGTGGGTGGACGAGGCCTCCAGGACGCTCCTGGCCGCCGTCGCGGCACGGGCCTCGGAGCTCGGCGTGGTGCTCATGTCCGCCGTACGCACCACCGAGCCGGTCGACACCGGCGATGTCGCCCTCACGCTGAGCCGCTGGGACGCGACGGCGGTCTCGCGCAGACTCTCCGAGCACCTGGGCCGGGAGGTCTCCGAGGAGCCGGGCCTGGTCCTGCACGCGACCACCGGCGGCGTGCCCTTCGCGGTCGAGGAGTCGGTCACCTCGCTCCCGGCCGAGGCGAGCGACGAGGAGGTCGTGGCGGCCTTCCGGGCGCGGTACGCCCGCGGCATGCAGCGCGACGTGGTCGATCGGATCGACGACCTCTCCGCGGACGCGCGGGCGGTGGCGACGGCGGTCGCGGTGATCGGACCCGAGCGGGCCGGGCTGCGCTCGGCGGCCGAGGTCGCCCAGGTGCCGAAGGGCTGGATCGTCGCGCTGGTCGACGAGCTGACCCGGTTCCGGATCCTCGCCGCCGGCCAGGAGCCGCTGCGGATCATCCACCCGCTGGTCGAGCAGGCGATCGCCGAGACCGTCGGCGAGGCCACGCTCTCGGTCTTCCACGCCCGCGCCCTCGACGTGCTCCTCGAGGCGGGCTACCACGCCGTGGACCTGGCCGGCCACGCTCGCCGGGCGCCGGCCCGCGGCCGGGCCGACGTGGTCGAGGTACTCTCCCGCGCGGCCCACGACGCCGTGCAGCGCGGCGCTCCGGCCACGGCCGTCGCGCTGCTGGACCGGGCCCTGCGCGAGCCGCCCCCGCCGGAGCAGGAGGTCGAGCTGCTGCGGCGCTGCGCCACGGCCCGGATCCGTTCCAACGACGTCGCCGGCGGCATCGAGCAGTACCGCGTGGCGCTCTCTCACCTCGACGACCCGGCCGAGCAGGTCGAGGTGCTCATCGAGCTGGCCGACGCGCTGATCTTCGCCGGCGAGCCGGCCGAGTCGGCCGACGCCTTCGAGCGGGCGCGCGCCGTCCTCGACGAGCACGGCTTCACCTCACGATCGCCGCTGCGGCGCAAGCTGCTGGCGCACATCGCCCCGAACCAGGCGCTGCTCAACGCCACCTGGCAGCAGGACATCTGGACCGCGGTCACCACCGCGCTCGCCGACGATCCCGGCCAGGACACGTACGCCGACCGGCTGCTCTACGTCACCGCGGCGCTCGGCGTCATGTTCACCTCGGGCAGCAGCCAGGAGGCCCTCCGGCTGGTCCGCCGCGGACTGGACGGGACCCGGCTGGTGCGGGAGGAGACGGCCGACAGCACGGTGCTCTTCGCCGCGGCCGGCGTACTCGTCTGGTCCGACCAGTACGCCGAGGACCGGGTGCTCATGGACGCCGCGCTGGCCGACGCGCGCCTGCGCGGCAGCGTGCTCGGGCATGCCACCGCGCTCTACTGCCGGGGATGCAGCTGGTACCTCCAGGGCCTGCCGACCAGGGCCGTGGCCGACCTGCGCGCGGCGGTCGAGGCGCAGAGCCTGGGCTGGTCGCAGTACCTCGGCCCGGCCCAGGGGATCCTGCTGCTCGGCCTGCTGGATCTCGGCGAGGTCGAGCAGGCCCGCGCCGAGCTGGCCGCGATCGACCGCTCGGGCACCGCCGGCAGCCTGCAGGGGCTCTACATCGCCGAGGCGGCGGGCGAGCTCGCCCTGCTGGACGGCGACCTGGAGCGGGCGAGCACCGAGATCCTGGAGGCGGAGCGGCTGCGCTCGACCCTGCTGCCCAACCCGACCGGCAGCGACTCCTGGTTGCGGGCGATCCGCCTGCTGCGGGCCCGCGGCGACGAGGAGGCGGCGCGGGAGATCCTGCGCGGCGTGATCCCGCCGGGCCGCAACTGGGGATCGTCGCGGGTGCTCGGCCTGATCGCCCGGGCCGAGTCGTGGTTCGTCGAGGACCAGGACGAGCGGCGGGCGGCCGTCGAGCGGTCCGTCGAGCTGCTGCGCCGGGCGGACAGCCGGGTGGAGCTGGTCCGGTCGCTGCTGATGCTGCGGGAGCTGCCGGCCGCGCTGGAGGCCGCCCAGCTGGCCCGCTCGGTCGGCGCCGCGCCGCTGCTGGCGCTTGCCGAGTCCCTGGTCGCCCGCCTGGGCGGCTCGACGCAGACCGCCGCGCCGTCGGCCCAGCGACTGACTCCCGCGGAGCTGCGGGTGGTGGAGCTCGCCGTGACCGGCATGACCAACCGCCAGATCGCCGCCGCGCTCTTCGTCACGGTCAAGGCGGTCGAGTGGCATCTGACGCGGGTGTACCAGAAGCTCGAGGTCACCGGCCGGAGCCAGCTGCGCGCCGTGCTGGACCTGTGATCGCCGGGGTGGGCGCCCGCCGGACATGCATATGTTGCGGACGGTACGACGCGGGCGAGCGCTGGTCACCTCCGTAACATTCGCATGCTGGTCGGCGCTCCCGGAACACCCCCGAGACGCGAAGCCGCAGGTCAGACGGGGGTCAGCGGGAGCGAGCGGCGGGGCTGGAAGGTCCAGGCGGCGCCGGTGCTCATCCCGGTGACGGTGACCTCGTCGAAGGGCGGGGCGGGGTCGGGGCGGCGGACAACGGTGGCCGTCCAGTCGCGGTCGCTCCCGGTGACCTCGACGTCCAGGTGCGCGTCCAGGGCGCGGACGACGGCCTGGAGGGGCTGGACCGACGACGGGCCGACCAGGCTGATCCAGGCGCCGTCCTCGTGGGCCGGCGAGGAGGCCACCCGGAGGCCGCCCTCGACCGTGGCCGAGACGTACGCCGCCGGGTTGAGCATCGGGTGGAGGGCCAGCAGGCGCAGCGGGTCGTCAACGGCCAGGGCGCTGGCGATTCGAGAAGCGGCGACTCCGGCGATGCCGACCAGCTGGCGCCGGCAGATCGACGCCGGGTCGTCGAGACGGCGGGAGACCGCGCGGACGAACCCCAGGTTGAGCAGGTGCATCTGCAGGCACACCTCGTCGGCGATCCTGACCAGCGCGCTGTGCGAGAAGGCCGCGAAGTCCACGTCGGAGACCAGCGGGCCCGCGTAGTCGGCGAGTCCCGGCGACGCGGGGTCGATCGGGTCGAGGACGGTCAGCGCAGCCCGGGAGGAGCGCAGCGCCGTGCAGTCGGCCGACTCGGTCACCGGCGGGTGGGACTCGTCGATGATCACCGTCCACCGGCAGTGCGGCTGGCGGTCGGCGGGCGAGCGCGGCGGGCGGTGGACCGGCCGCACCTGCGCGCGCGGGTTGGTGGCGACGGCCGTCGCGTCGAAGGTCGGGTCCTCGATGTCGTGGCACATCGTGCGCACGAAGTCGGGGCCCATCGGCTCGACGTCCATCAGCGCGCCGCAGTGGGCCAGCTCGAAGGAGCCGTGCCACCGGTCCTCGACGGTGTAGCGGAAGTCCATGAACTGCGGCGGGGCGCCGATGTCGAGCTGCAGGCCCTTGAAGATGGTGACCACGTCGTCGCCCTCGTAGCGCAGCGCCTGCTGCATCCGCCGCGTGTAGATCGGGCTGGCCGCCATCCACTCCTCGATGGCCACCTGGCCCATGCCCTCGCGACCGAAGGCGCCGATGCACCACGCCATCCCGGAGCGGTCGATGAGCTGGCCGATGAGCAGCAGCTCGGGGACCAGCACCGCGAGCTCCTCGCGGGTCAGCGCGGCGTACCGGCTCATCGAGGCGTCACCCGCACCGGCAGTGCGGCGTACCCACGCACGTTGGCCGAGTAGAAGCGCCGGGCCCCGGGAAGCACCTCGATCGAGGAGCAGCGCTCGACCAGCTGCTCCAGGGCGATCTTCGCCTCCAGCCGGGCCAGGTTGGCGCCCAGGCAGTAGTGCCGGCCGCCGCCGAAGGCCAGGTGCTTGGCGAGCTCCTCGGGGGAGCGGTGGATGTCGAACTCCTCGGCGTCGGTGAACACCTCGTGGTCGTGGTTGGCCGAGCCGACGTTGAGCAGCAGCTTGGAGCCGGCCGGGCAGGTGACCCCGCCGATGGTGACGTCGTCCAGGGTCAGCCGGGCCAGCAGCTGGCTGGACGCCTCGTAGCGCAGGGTCTCCTCGATCCACGGCTCGATCAGCGCTGGATCGGCGAAGACGTCGGCGCGTTGCGAGGGGTGCTTGGAGATGTTGGCCACCGCGTTGCCGAGCAGCTTGGTGGTCGTCTCGTTGCCGGCCACCACCATCAGGAAGAGGAAGGCCGTCAGCTCGCCGTCGGTCATCGCCTGCCCGTCCTCGTCGGAGGTGAGCAGCATGCTGACCAGGTCGTCGCGCGGGGCGGCTTTGCGCTCCTTGAGCAACGCGGCGAAGTAGGAGAAGAGCTCCATCGAGGCGTCCATGCCCGCCCGCGGCACGTCGCGCAGGCCGTCCTCGCGGATCACCAGGAGGTCGGCCAGGCGGCGTACCTCGTCGCGATCGGCGGGAGGCACACCGAGCAGGTCGGAGATCACGTCCATCGGGAAGCGGCCGGCGAAGTCGGCGATCCAGTCGAGCTCGTCGGCCTCCAGGGCCTTCTCCAGGTGGGCCAGGCTGATCTCGGCGATCCGCGGGCCCATCTCGTTGACCCGGCGCGGGGTGAACCCCCGCGAGACCAGCTTGCGCAGCCGGGTCTGCTCCGGCGGGTCCATGCCCAGGAAGGACATCACCATGTGCGCGTTCTCGTTCCACGCGCTCTCGTCGAGGGTCACGCCCATCCGGTTGGAGTAGACGTCCTCGGTTCGCCAGGCCTTGTGCAGGTCGGCGTGCCGCGACATCACCCAGAAGTCGTGGTCGGTGTTGTGGAAGAGCGGCGCCTCCTCGCGCAGGCGCGCGTACGTCGGGTACGGGTCGTCCTGCAGCGCGTGGTCGTAGTGGTCGAAGTTCAGCGGGCAGCCGGTCATCTGTGTCCCTCCAGGATCACTGCCGTGACCGCGTCGAGGCGGTCGGCGAGCTCGTCGTAGGTGAGCAGTCCCATCCCCGCCTGGAGGAGGGCGCCCGAGAACGCGTAGGTGAGCGCCTCGACCAGCGCCGGCGCCTCGGGCTCGCCCACGGCGTCGGCGAACCGGCCCAGCATCGTCGCGCCGATCTTGAGGCGCAGCCGGTCGACCTCGGGGTCGGTGCCGAGCAGGGCGAGGTTGGCGGCGGTCGCCAGGTGCGGCGAGGAGGCCAGCATCCCGGCCATCTGCCGGGTCGCCGCGCGGACCCGCTCCAGGGCCGAGTCGCCCCGCGCCGACGGCGGCTCCAGCGCCGAGAGCCGGCGCCAGAAGAGCTCGGCGAAGAGGTGGTGCTTGGAGGCGAGGTAGGTGTACGCCGTCGCGGGCGAGACCCCCGCGCGCTGCGCGACGGTCCGGATGGTCAGCGCGTCCGGGCCGACCTCCTCCAGCTCCAGCTCGCCGGCGGCCAGCAGCTTCTCGGCGGTCTCCGCCTGGCGCGGGTTGAGGCCCTGCCGCAGGCTGCTGACCGGCGTACTCGGACCGGCCTGTACGTCGGTCATGCCCGCCGTCCCTTGGCGATCGTCTCCTCCACCAGGCTGTTCAGCCGGGCGCCGACCGGCCAGCCGGCGTAGTGGCAGGCCATGATCACGATCTCGCGCAGGTTGTCCTCGTCCAGCTCGCCGGCCTGGTAGGCGGCGGGGATCTGGATGGAGAGCACGTCCTGCGCGCCGTGGGTGCAGAGCATCCCGATCAGCAGCAACCGGCGGTCGCGGTCGCTGAGTCCGGGGCGGTTCCAGATGTCGGCGAAGAGGTGGTCGGCGGTGTAGGCGAAGAAGTCGCCCTCCCCGTCGCTCATCTCGAAGCCGTAGACCTGCTCCATCCGCTCCAGCCCGCGACGACGCACCTCGGGCAGATCGTCGAACCTGCTCATCTGGCCACCTCACCCAGCCCCAACGCCCCGGCGAGGTTCGCCCGGGCGTACTCCGCCATCGGCACGTCGACGCCGAGCCGGTCGGCCAGCTCGATCGCGTGCGCCAGGTCCTTGCTCCCGATCGCGAGCACGTGCTCGAAGATCGAGGTCCAGCCGTCGTCCGCGGCCAGCGGCGCGGTGGTGTCGCGGTGCATGATCGCCCCCGGGCCGCCGGTGATCGCGTCGGTGTGGCGCACGATCCGGCCCAGCGCGACGAGGTCGATGCCGGCCGCCTCAGCCAGCCGGGACGCCTCGCCGGTGGCGGTGAACGCCACGAAGTGCAGCAGGTTGCGGGCCAGCTTGGCCGCCGTGCCCGCACCGGCCGGGCCGCAGTGCACGACCTCGCTGCCCATGCGCTCCAGGGGCCCCCTGGCCGCGTCGTACGCCGCCTCGGTGCCGCCGACCATGATCGCCAGCGTCCCCTCGGCCGCTCCCATCGAGCCGCCGCTGACCGGCGCGTCGACGAAGAGCAGGTCGTGACGGCCGGCGAGATCCTCCAACTGGGGCGGGAGATCCGGGGAGATCGTCGAGTGCACCACGACCACCGTGCCCGGCTGGGCCGACCCGAGGATCTCCCCCATGACGTCGCGCACCTGGTCGTCGGTGTTGACCATGACCGAGACGAACCCGCACTCGGCGGCGAGCTCGGCCACCGAGCCGGCCACGCGCGCACCGGCCTTCTCCGCCTCGACGACGGCCGCGGGCGCGACGTCGTACACGGTCCAGCCGCCCGGCCACTCGGCCAGGCGCAGCGCCATCGGCTTGCCGATGTTGCCCAGACCGACGAAGCCGGCGCGCACGCTCGTCACAGGCACAGCGGTCATGCCCGGAACACCTGACCGCCGTCGACGTCGAGGATCTGCGCGGTCACCCAGGACGCCTCGTCGCTGAGCAGGAAGAGGCAGGCTCCGACCATGTCCTCGGGCTGCCCGATCCGCTTGAGGGCCAGGCTGTTGCGCACGATGTCGTGCGCGGCGTCGCCGGCCTGCGTGCGGGTCGCCGCGGTGTCGGTCGGGCCCGGCGCGATCGCGTTGACCCGGATGTTCATCCCGCCCAGCTCGTGGGCCAGCTGCTGGGTGAGGCCGTTGATGCCCACCTTGGCCAGACCGTAGAAGCCGGAGTAGAGCCACGCCGCCGTCGACGACTGGTTGACGATCGCACCCCCGCCGCGCTTCTGCATGTGCGGATAGACCGCGCGGGTCATCACCAGCGCGCCGTCCATGTTCACGCTCATGAACTTGCGGTAGTAGTCCCAGTCCACGGTGATGAGCAGGTCGAAGGCCATGTCGCCGTAGATCGCGGCGTTGTTGACCAGCAGGTCGATGCCGCCGTACGCCGCCACAGTCGCCTCCGCGGCGGCGGTGGCCGACCCGGCGTCGGATACGTCGCAGCGCACGAACATCGCCGTGCCGCCGTCGGCCTCGATCTCCTTGGCGACCCGCTGGCCGGACTCCTCGTTGAGGTCGGCGACGACCACCGAGGCACCCTCCCCCGCGAGGGCCTTGGCGTAGGCCTCGCCGATCCCCTGGGCCGCGCCGGTGACGATGGCTGTCTTGCTCTCGAAACGCATCTGCTCTCTCTTCTCCGACGAGCCGGCTCAGGCCGGCTCTGCGATGGTCTTGGTCTCGAGGTACTCCTCGAACCCGGCGACGCCCATCTCCCGCCCGATGCCGGACTGCTTGTAGCCGCCGAAGGGCGCGTCCGGGCTGAACCAGACCCCGCCGTTGACGGCCAGGGTGCCGGTGCGGATGCGGTGGGCGACCGCCTTGGCCCGCCCCAGCGAGCCGCTGTCGACCGAGCCGGAGAGCCCGTACGCCGAGTCGTTGGCGATCCGCACCGCGTCGTCGTCGCCGTCGTGCGGGATGACCACGAGCACCGGCCCGAAGATCTCCTCCTGGGCCAGCCGCGAGGAGTTGTCGAGGCCGGCGATGACCGTCGGCTCGATCCAGTAGCCGTCCTGGTCGATGACGTGACCGCCGGTGGCGAACGTGCCGCCCTCCTCCTCGGCGAGCCGCAGGTAGGACTCCACCCGGTCTCGCTGGGCCGCGGAGATCACCGGGCCGCAGATGGCGCCCGGGTCGGCCGGGTCCTTGGCGCCGATGGACTCCATCGTCGCGGCGGCCACCTGCACCGCCTCGTCGTACCGCTCCCGCGGCACCACCAGCCGGGTGGTGATCGCGCAGCCCTGGCCGGCGTGGATGCACGCGGCGAAGGCGGTCGCGCCGGCCACCGAGGCGACGTCTGCGTCGTCGAGGGCGATCGCCGCCGACTTGCCGCCGAGCTCGAGGAAGACCTTCTTCAGCGTCGGCGCGGCCGCGGCCATGATCGCCTTGCCGGTCGCGGTGGAGCCGGTGAAGGAGACCATGTCCACGCGCGGGTCCGTCGTCAGCATCGCCGCCACCGCGTTGTCGCGCGGGGTGACGACGTTGAAGACGCCGGCCGGGATGTCGGTGCGCTCGGCCACGAGGCGGCCCAGCTCGCAGGCCACCCACGGGGTGTCCGGGGCGGGCTTGAGCACGACGGTGCAGCCCGCGGCCAGCGCCGGGCCGACCTTGGCGAAGTTGATCTGGGTAGGCACGTTCCACGGCGTGATCGCGGCGACCACGCCGACCGGCTCACGGCGTACCGTCCGGCGGCTGGGAATGCCCATCGGCTCGGCCACGCCGAGGTCGGACTCGAACTCATACGTCTCCAGCAGGTCGGTGACCCACTTCAGCCCCTCGACCGGCACGTCGAATCCGGCGGCGCCCATCATGAAGCCCGGCATGCCCACCTCGGCGGTGGTCAGCGCCCGGAAGTCGTCGGCCACCTCCAGCAGGGCCTGGTGCAGCTGGCGCAGGCAGCGCACCCGCAGCTCCTTGTTGGTCGACCAATCGGTCTCGTCGAAGGCCCGTCGCGCGGCGGCGATGGCGGCGTCGACGTCACCGGCCGTAGAGTCCGGCGCCTGGCCGATCTCCGCGCCGGTGGCCGGGTTGAGGATCGGGTACGTCGCCGCGGCGCCGACGAGCTTGCCGTCGATCAGCTGCTGCGGGGCCGGAGCACTCATGCCTGAGGCGCCTTCGCCTGGGTGACGAACTCTCCCCGCTCGACCGGCGGCGGCCACACCGTCGAGGGCAGCTCGGCGAGCTTGTAGTGCCCTGGCTGCGAGGGACCGTGCAGGCTCATCCGGTCCAGCAGGCCCTGCGGCGCCTTGCCGGAGGAGGCGATCGCCAGGAAGGTGTGCGCCGTCGAGCCGAGGTCGAACCAGTCGCGCTGCCAGGAGAACCTCACCTGCCCGGCATCGGGCCCCTCGGTCTGCCGCTCCACGCCGAACCACGAGCCGCCGATGCCGAGGATCTCGAACTCCTGGCCGGTGGCGTCGTCGACGATCCCGGACTTCTGCTTCCAGAAGCCGACCACCATGCCGGCCTTCTCGTCGATCATCGTGGCCTGGTAGTCGTAGTGCCAGCCGTCGAGGCCCGCCATCTCCTGGCCGATCGCGAGGTCGCGGATCTCCTCGCGCCCGATCGCCATGAAGTGCTCGTCGGGGGTGTACATCCAGCCGTACGTCGCGTCCACGGCGTACCAGTCGGCCATGATCCGCCAGTCGCCGATCCGCTCGGCCTCGCGGTTGACGTCGAGCCAGGAGTCCCAGAACTCCTCGATCTCGGCCCGGGTCAGGTCGCTCATCGGTTCTCTCTTTCGCTGATGGGGCTAGGGAAACTCAGTCTTGAACGGACAGCGCCATGGCCGGGCAGTACTTGATCGCGGCCAGGACCCGCTCGCGCTCGCTCTCCGGCGGGCTCTCGTCGAGGAGGACGACCACGTCGGCGTCCGCGTCGAACCCGAAGACCGCGGGCGCCTCGGCCTGGCAGTTCTGGTGACCCTGGCAGAGATCGAGGTCCGCGATGACCTTCATCGTGCTCGCCTCCGGTAGCGGACGGTCGCCGGACGGGCCAGCTGGATGACCATCTTGGAGGTGTCGTCGCGGTAGCTCTCCGAGGGCTGGGTCATCTCGAAGGTGTAGTCGCGCAGCAGCACCGAGAAGATCGCCTTGAGCTGCATCATCGCGAAGGCGTTGCCGACGCAGCGGTGACGACCGGCCCCGAACGGGATCCAGGTCCACCGGTTGGCCAGGTCCTCCTGGCGCGGGTCGATGTAGCGGCCCGGGTCGAAGCGGTCGGGCTCGGGGAAGTCCTCGCCGATCCGGTTGGAGACCCGTGGGCTGGCGCCGACCATCGTGCCGGCCGGCAGCACGTGACCGCCGATCTCGAAGTCCTCCTGGGCCACGCGCAGCAGCAGGATCAGCGGTGGGTGCAGCCGCAGCGTCTCCTTGAGGGCCGCCTCCAGCTGGGGGATCGAGCGCAGCGCCTGGAAGGAGACCTCCGACCCGTCGGCATAGATCTCGTCCAGCTCGGTCACGATGCCGTCCATCACCTCGGGATGGCGGAGCAGCTCGATGAGCGTCCAGGCCGCCGTGCCGGAGGAGGTGTGGTGCCCGGCGAACATCATCGAGATGAACATCCCGGTGATGACGTGCGCGGAGAAGTGCGGACTCCCGTCCTCGTTCCTCAGCGAGATCAGCACGTCCAGCAGGTCGCGGTCCTCGCGCGCCACCGGTCCGCGCTCGTGGCGCTTGTCGATGATGCCCTGCACCAGCTCGACCAGCTTCAGCCGCGCGGCATCGCGGATCTGGAAGGACTCCACGCCCTCCATGTACGGGTCGACGTACGCCAGCGCGTCGGTGCCCCGCTCGAGGTCGTGGTAGTGCTGGGCGAAGCGTCCGTCCAGCTCCTCGCGGAACGGCTTGCCGATGAGGCACGCCGAGGTGGTGTAGATGGTCAGCTCGGCGAAGAAGTCGAGAAGGTCGATCTCTCCCTCCTCGCCCCAGCCGGCCACCATCCGGTTGATCTCTGCCTCGATGGTGCTGGCGTGGCCGCGCATCATCTCGCCCTTGAGCGCCTGGTTCTTCAGCGCCTCCTTGCGCTGCTCGGGCGTGGTGTCGAAGACGACGCCCTCGCCGAAGACCGGCGTCATGAAGGGGTACGCCGCCGCCTGGTCGAGCACCTCGTCGGGAGCGCGGAAGAACGCCTCGTTGACCTCGGCGCCGCTGACCAGGACCACGTCGCGGTCGGCGAGCTTGAACCGGCCGACGTCGCCGCACTCGTCGCGAACCCGGTGCAGCAGGTCGATCGGGTCGTCGCGCAGGTCCTCCAGGTGGCCGTACGGGCTCTCGGGGAACCGCCGCGACACCTCGGGGATGTCGGCCAGCGTGGGCTGCCGTGTGGTCGTGGTCATCTCAGTCCTCCACGGGTGCTTCGGGGTTGACCTCCACCAGGTTCAGGTGGACGCCGCGCGGCGCCGCGACGACCGTGGCGATCGCGTCGGCCAGGGCGGCGGGCTTGAGGAAGTGCGGATGCCGGGCCAGACCGAAGCGGACCCACTGGTTGAGGACGTGCGCGGCCTCGGCATCGTCCCAGTCGGTGCCCATCTCGCTCCAGGTCGGGCCGGGGCGGACCACGCTGAGCCGGACGCCGGTGCCCTCCAGCTCCATCTGCATCGCCTGCGCCATGCCCTCCAGGCCCCACTTGCTCGCGGCGTACGCCGCCATGAAGGGCCGGGCGCGCACGGCGACGTCGGAGCTGACCAGGACCACGTCACCGCGCTTGCGCTCGACCATCGCGGGGACGAAGGCGGTGACCAGCCGGTGGGCGCCGACGAGGTTGACGTCGAGCTCGGCGGCGAAGCGCTCGCTGGTGATCTCGTGGACGACGCCCGGGGCGACCCGGCCGGCGTTGGAGACGACCACCTCGACCGGGCCGAGGTCCGCCTCGACGGCCTTGGCGAAGGCCTCGACCGAGGCCGGGTCGGTCACGTCCAGCGGGTGCGCGACGGCCTCGCCGCCGCTCTCGCGGATCCGGTCGACGACCTCGGCGCACTTCTCCGCGCGGCGCGCGCCCAGGGCCACCGGGTGGCCGGCGCGGGCCAGTGCGGCCGCCGTGGCCGCTCCGATCCCCGAGGAGGCGCCGCTGACGACCGCGGGCCGCCGCTCGGGCTGCTCGTACTTCCCCATCAGTGCGACCTCGCTGTGTTGGACAGGTGATTGGACACCTGTCCAGTTATAGGGCACGGAGGTGCCCCGGCACAAGAGGGGAGGACCCTCAGGCCGGGTCGCCGAGCGCCCCGGCCAGCTGCTCGCGGCCGGAGATGCCGAGCTTGCGGTAGGCCCGGGAGAGATGGGTCTCCACGGTCTTGGGGCTGACGAAGAGCCGCCGGGCGATCTCCTGGTTGCGCAGTCCCGCGACGGCCAGCTCGGCCACACGCCGCTCGCTGGGGGTCAGTCCGCCGCGGGAGGCCAGCCGGGTGCGTCGTACGCCGGCCGCGACCAGCTCCTCGTCCGCGGCGGTCACCAGCGCGCCCGCCCCGATCGAGACGAGCACGGCCCGGCCGGCCAGGAGCTGGTCGCGGGCCTCGGTGCGCCGGCCCGCCCGGCGCAGGGCGGCGCCGAGGGCGACCCGCGCCTGCCCCTCGGCCAGGCGCGACTGCGAGCCGTCGAGCAGCTCGACCGAGCGGCGCAGCAGCGCCATCGCCTCGGCCGGGTCCTCGGCGACGAGCCCGGCCAGCCGGAGCGCCTCGCCGGTCACGTGCCGCACCCCACTGCGCTCGCAGAGGGCGAGGTGCTCGGCCGCGGTCCGGCGGGCGTCGTCCAGGCGGCCCAGCGAGCGCAGCGGTCCGACGGCGAACTCCCGCCAGGCCGCCCAGGTCGGCGAGTCGACGTCCAGCTCGGCCAGCACCCGCGCGACGTACTCGGCCGCGCGGAGCGCTCCCTCGTGGTCGCCGGCGAGCTGCCGGGCGATCGCCCGGGCGTAGCAGAGGCCCACCACCGCGGCGACCGGCGCGTCGAAGGTCAGCTCCTCGGGCAGCTCGGCCAGGATCTCCAGCGCCTCGTCCAGCTGGCCCTGCAGCGCCAGGACGTGGGCCAGCCCGGCGGTGCCCAGGACCTGCACCATCGTGCCTCCGTTGAGGGAGGAGCCCAGCTCGAGCACCCTGCGGAACTGGTCCTCCGCCGCGGGCAGCGAGCCCGCCCACTGCTCGCACAGCCCGCTGAGATAGCGCGCCGAGACCTCGCCGATCACCGATCCGCGGGCCTCCGCCTCGGTGAGTCCCTCGTCGGTCAGCCGGCGGACCATCACGTGGTCGCCGAGCGCGAGCAGGAAGATCCCGATCCAGACCCACTCCGTCGTCTCCGGCGCCTCGGGGCCGTCCTCGTTCCCGAGCACCAGCAGGGCATAGCCGCGGATCGTCTCGGCCGGCTGGTTGGTGCCGGCCGCGTTCGCCATCTGCTGGACGAGCATGAGGCGCTCGCCCCGGGTGGCGCCGGTCAGGTCCCGGTGGGCCGCCAGCCGGCGGCGGGCGTCGGCGATCCTCGCGGGGACCAGCAGGCTGACCGCGATGAGCGTGGCCTCCACCTCCAGGCCCAGCTCCCGATCGGCCTCCGCCACGACGCGATGGGCGCGCTCCAGGATCTCGGCAGCGGCCTCGTGGAAGCCGGCATAGCTGTAGGCCTGCCCGAGCGCGAGCACACAGCGGGCCAGATCGGCCGGGTCGCGGAGGAGCGTCTCGGCACGGCCCAGCGTCTCCACGCACGCCGGGTCGGCGATCCGCATCTGCGCCAGGCCCAGCTCCAGCAGGACGCCCGGCAGCGTGGCCGCGTCCGGCGGCTCGGTCAGCGCCCGGTCGAGCAGCGCGATGGCCGACTGCGGGGCACCCTCATCGACGGCATCCTGCGCGGCGGCGCGCAGCAGCTCGACGGCCCAGGGGTCGGCGGTCCCCGACGACGCGGTCAGATGGCCGGCGGCGGCGTGCGGATCGTCGGCCAGCAGTCGCGCGGCGGCGCGGTGCAGCCCCTCGCGCGCGTCGGCTCCCGTGGCGGCGTACACGGCCGAGCGCAGCAACGCGTGGCGGAACGCCAGCCCGGCGTCCTCGGCCAGCAGGCCGGCCCGGCGCAGGCGATCGGCGGACCGCTCGGCCTCGGCCTGATCGAGACCGGCGAGAGTCCCGGCGATCCGGGTCGGCGCCGCGTCGAGGACCGCGACCGCGCGGACCAGCGCCTGGTCCTCCTCGGTCAGGCCCGACATCCGGTCGACCACCGAGTCCACGACGCTGCCGGGGACGGCCGCCCGCACCTGGTCGGCGGTCCGCTCGCTCTCGTCGGGCACCAGCAGCCGGGCCAGGGCGAGGACCAGGAAGGGGTTGCCGCCGGTGACCTCGGCCGCCGCCTCGACCACCTCGTCGTCGACGCGCGCGTCCCAGGTGCTCGCCAGCAGGGCGCCCACGCCCGGCGTCGAGAGCGCGCCGAGCTCCAGCACCACGGCGTCGCGATCGGCGACCAGCGCCGCCAGCGCCGGGCCGCGCTCCTCGGCGGCCACCTCGCGCGCCGTGACCACGAGCGCGACCGGCAGCGCGCGCAGCCGCTCACGCAGCGAGCCCAGGAAGAGCAGCGAATCCTCGTCGGCCCACTGGGCGTCGTCCACCACCATCAGCAGCGGGGTCCGGGCGGCCAGGCCGTCCAGCAGCCAGTAGAGGGCGTTGAGCAGGTCGCCCTGGTCGACGGGATCGGTCGCGGCGCCGAGCACGTGCGCGACCGCGACCCGCGCCGGGCCGTCGGCCAGCGCCTCCCGCTCGTCGTCGGCCAGCGCGATCAGCGGCCGGTCGAAGAGCCGCCGGACCACGCCGTACGGCGACCGCGACTCCAGCTGTCCCGCGGAGGCGACCAGCACGCCCATCCCCTGCTCGGCGGCCAGCCCGGCCAGGCGGCGTACCAGCGCGGTCTTGCCGACCCCCGCGGGCCCCAGCAGCCGCGCGCCCCCGCCCTCGCCCTCGCGGGCGCGCCGCAGGAGCGAGGTCAGAAGGTCCAGCTCGGCCTCACGCTCGAGGAGGACGGTGTCGGGCTCCCGGATCGTCGACACGGGAGCAGCATAGGACCCGACGCGTGGGCCGCCGCCCGATTCGGACCTGCCCGCCCACGGCCTGTATGCTTCTCGCGCGTTGGGCAGGTAGCTCAGTTGGTACGAGCGTCCGCCTGAAAAGTGGAAGGTCGGCGGTTCGACCCCGCCCCTGCCCACCACGGAAGCCGCAGGTCAGAGTCACTCTGGCCTGCGGCTTCGCTCATCTCGCGGCTACGGTGAGCGGCGTGCAGGACGATCTCGGCCATCCCTACGACGGTCCGCCGGTCGCCGAGCGGGTGGTGTCGCTGGTGCCGTCGCTGACCGAGGCACTCGCCTCCGTGGCCCGCGAGCGGGTGGTGGGCGCGACGGACTGGTGCACGCACCCGGCGGATCTGGCGGTGACGCGCGTGCGCGGCACGAAGAACCCCGACCTGGCGGCGATCCGGGCGCTGGAGCCGGACGTGGTGATCGCCAACAAGGAGGAGAACCGCGAGCTCGACGTACGCCGCCTGCGGGAGTCGGGCACGCGTGTCTGGGTCACCGACATCGAGACCGTCGAGCAGGCGGTCGCCTCGATGGAGCGGATGCTGGCGGCGCTCGGCTGGGAGGCGCCGGGCTGGCTGGGCGAGGCGCGCGAGCGCTGGTGTGGGCCGCTGCCACCGGTCACCCGCCGGGTCGCCGTGGCGATCTGGCGGGACCCGTGGATGGTGGTCGGCTCGGACACCTTCACCGGCGATCTGCTGCGACGGCTGGGCTGGGACAACGTGTACGCCGGCGCGGCCGATCGCTACCCGACGGTCGACGTCGAGGCGCTGGACGCCGACGGAGCGGACGCGATCCTGCTCCCCGACGAGCCCTATCTCTTCACCGCCGACGACGGACCCGAGGCCTTCACGCGGACGCCGACCGAGCTGGTCGACGGCCGGCTGATCACCTGGTACGGCCCGTCGCTGGCCGAGATCTACCCCGGGAAGTCGCCCGCACCGAGCCTCATCGCGCGCAGCAGCTCGTAGGCCTGCCGCTGCTCGGCGTCGCCGAGGCCGGCGACCGCGAAGTCGATGGCGGTCAGCGCCGCGGTGGCCTCGGCGACGACCTTCTCGCCGATCGGCGTGAGCGAGGCGAGGGTGCGGCGACGGTCGCTGTCGTCCGCCGTACGCCGCACCAGCCCCTGCGCCTCCAGCCGGTCGATCAGGTTGGTCACCGAGGTGGGGTGCACCATCAACCGCTCGCCGATCCGGCTCAACGGCAGGGATCCGGTGCGACTGAAAGTGAGCAGCACCAGCACCTCGTAGCGCGCGAAGGTCAGCTCGAACGGCCGCAGCGCCTGGTCGAGCGCCCCGAGCATGAGCTGCTGGACCCGCATCACCGAGGTGGCCAGCCGCATCGACGTGGCGTCGCCGAAGTGCTCCTCCCAGAGCTCGCCGGCGCGCTCGATCGGGTCGAACGGCAACCGCGGCGTCGCTGACATGGGGCCGACCCTAGCGTGTTGGACGATTTACTCGGATGTCCTACTATTTGATTTCCAAGGATCTTCGGAGGAGCACCATGGCCGACCTGCACCAGCCGACCCACCCGGTCCGCTTCGTCACCGCCGCCGCGCTGTTCGACGGCCACGACGCCTCGATCAACATCATGCGGCGGATCCTGCAGAGCCAGGGCGTCGAGGTGATCCACCTGGGCCACAACCGCTCGGTGAGCGAGGTCGTCGACGCCGCGGTCGAGGAGGACGTGCAGGGCGTCGCCATCTCCTCCTACCAGGGCGGGCACGTGGAGTTCTTCGAGTACCTGGTGGAGTCGCTGCGCGAGCGCGGCGCCGGCCACGTCCACGTGTACGGCGGGGGCGGCGGCGTCATCGTGCCGGCCGAGATCGAGCGGCTCCGGGCCAGCGGCGTGCGGATCTTCGCGCCCGAGGACGGCCAGCGTCTCGGGCTGGCCGCCATGGTCAACACCCTCGTCGCCGACTGCGACGTGGACCTGTGGGCCGACGCGCCCACCACGCTGGAGGCCGTCGCCTCCGGCGACCGTGCCGCGATCGCCCGCGCGATCACCGGCGCCGAGCGCGGCGTGCTCCTCGACGGCGCCGCGGACCTGGCGCGGGGACGGACCGTCCCGGTGCTCGGCGTCACCGGCACCGGCGGCTCGGGCAAGTCCTCACTGACCGACGAACTGGTCCGGCGGTTCCGCGTGGACCAGGAGGACAAGCTGCGGATCGCGGTCGTCGCGGTCGACCCGACCCGTCGGCGGGGCGGCGGCGCGCTGCTCGGCGACCGGATCAGGATGAACTCCCTCGATGGTGACCGGGTCTTCTTCCGCTCGCTGGCCACCCGCGGTTCCCACGAGCTGCCCGACGCGCTGCCTGCCGTCATCGACCTGCTCAAGGTCGCCGGCTACGACCTGATCGTCGTGGAGACGCCCGGCATCGGGCAGGGCGACGCCGCGATCGTGCCGTACGTCGACACCTCGCTCTACGTGATGACGCCGGAGTTCGGCGCCGCCTCCCAGCTGGAGAAGATCGACATGCTCGACTTCGCCGACGCCGTCGCGATCAACAAGTTCGAGCGCCGAGGAGCCAAGGACGCGCTCCGCGACGTCGGCCGCCAGATGGTGCGCAACCGGGAGGCGTTCGGCAAGGGTCCCGCCGACATGCCGGTCTTCGGCACCTCCGCGGCGACCTTCAACGACGACGGGGTCACCGCGCTCTACCAGCACCTGCGTGGCATCCTGGCCGAGCGCGGGCTGGCGGTGGGTGAGGGCACGCTGGCCGAGGTCTCGGTCCGGCACTCCTCGGGCAGCACCACGATCGTCTCGCCGCACCGGGTCCGCTACCTCTCCGAGATCGCCGAGACCGTCCGCGACTACCACTCCGAGACCGAGCGGCTCGCGGGCGCCGCCGCCCGGGTCCAGCACATCGCCGAGGTGGCGGCCGAGCTGCCCAACGACACGGCGGTCGGCGACCTGGCCGAGCGGGCGCGGGCCGATCTCCCCGAGGAGATCGCCGGCCAGCTCGCGGCCTGGCCGGCCACCGCGGCGGCGTACACGGGCGAGAACGCGAAGACCAGGGAGTCGCTCTCCGGCACCCTCGTGCCGCGGGTCGCGCTCCCCCGCTACACCGACCACGGCGAGCTGCTGCGCTTCCTGCGCCGCGAGAACCTGCCCGGCTTCTTCCCCTTCACCGCGGGGGTCTTCCCGTTCAAGCGCGACAACGAGGACCCGGCGCGGATGTTCGCCGGCGAGGGCGACCCGTTCCGCACCAACCGCCGCTTCAAGATGCTGTCCGAAGGCCAGCCGGCCACTCGGCTCTCCACGGCGTTCGACTCGGTGACGCTCTACGGCCGCGACCCCGATCCGCGTCCCGACATCTACGGCAAGGTCGGCACCAGCGGCGTGAGCGTGGCGACGCTCGACGACATGCGGGCGCTGTACGACGGCTTCGACCTGCTCGCGCCGACCACGAGCGTCTCGATGACGATCAACGGCCCGGCGCCGACCGTGCTGGCGTTCTTCCTCAACACGGTCGTCGACCAGGCGCGCGAGAAGGGCATCGAGCCCGCCGAGGCGCTGCGCACCGTCCGCGGCACCGTGCAGGCCGACATCCTCAAGGAGGACCAGGGCCAGAACACCTGCCTGTTCTCCACCGAGTTCAGCCTGCGCATGATGAGCGACATCCAGCAGTGGTTCATCGACCACGACGTGCGCAACTTCTACTCGGTGTCGATCTCCGGCTATCACATCGCCGAGGCCGGGGCGAACCCGATCAGCCAGCTCGCCTTCACCCTCGCCAACGGCTTCACCTACGTCGAGTCGTACCTCGCCCGCGGCATGGACATCGACGACTTCGCCCCCAACCTGTCGTTCTTCTTCTCCAACGGCATGGACCCCGAGTACTCGGTGATCGGCCGCGTGGCGCGGCGGATCTGGGCGGTGGCGATGAAGGAGAAGTACGGCGCCAACGAGCGATCGCAGAAGCTGAAGTACCACGTGCAGACCTCCGGCCGCTCGCTGCACGCGCAGGAGATGGACTTCAACGACATCCGCACCACGCTGCAGGCGCTGATCGCGATCTACGACAACGCCAACAGCCTGCACACCAACGCCTTCGACGAGGCGGTCACGACCCCCACGGAGGACTCGGTACGCCGGGCCCTGGCGATCCAGCTGATCATCAACAAGGAGTGGGGTCTCGCGATGAACGAGAACCCGCTGCAGGGGTCGTTCATCATCGACGAGCTCACCGACCTGGTCGAGGCGGCCGTCCTGGCCGAGTTCGACGCGCTCAGCGAGCGGGGCGGCGTACTCGGCGCGATGGAGACCGGCTACCAGCGCGGCCGCATCCAGGACGAGTCGATGCTCTACGAGCACCGCAAGCACGACGGCTCGCTGCCGATCGTCGGCGTCAACACCTTCCGCAGCCCGCACGCCGAGACCGCCCAGCCCGCCGAGCTGGAGCTGGCCCGCGCGACCGAGGAGGAGAAGGCCTCTCAGCTCGAGCGGGTACGCAGGTTCCAGGAGGAGCACCGCACCGAGGCGGAGCAGGCGCTGACCCGGCTCAAGGAGGCGGCGGTCTCCGGCGAGAACGTCTTCGCCGTCCTCATGGATGCCGCGCGGGTGTGCAGCCTGGGCCAGGTCACCGAGGCGTTCTTCGAGGTGGGCGGCGCCTACCGCCGCAACGTCTGAGGGCTCACCGGCCGGTCAGCGCCAGCTCCGTGCCGGCCAGGGAGATGCGCAGCCCGTCGGGCGTGGCCTCCACGCCGGTGATGGTCACGCCGGCCGGGAGTCCAGCCACCTCCAGGGTCTGCGACAGGAAGCGCGCGATCAGGGCGGGCACGCGACCGCTCGACCGATCGGGGTTCTCGAAGTCGAGAGCCACCCCGTCGGCGACATCGGGGACGACCCGCACGGAGAGACCGCCCAGCGCCGGGACGGAGAGCTCGAGATACCCGCGGCCGTCGTCGCTCGTGCCGCCGTACCCGATCTCCAGAGGATCGAGCCGGTCGAACTGGCTGTAGGGGATGACCCCGGTGCCATCGGCGGAGCGGGCCGTCGCGGTGGTGTAGCGATTCGACGTGGTGACGTCGTGCAGCCGGATGTCGACGTCCTCGGCGCGGAGCGTCCCCGGCCCGATCTCCTGCTCCACCGGCGGCAGGGAGACGTCGACACGGTCGAAGCGGTTGCGCAGCACCTGGGTCAGGAACGGCCAGCCGGTGATGTCGACCGTGGTGCCGCTGACGGCGAGGTTCTGGTCGATCCGCGCGGCGACCCGGTTCTCCACCACCCGCTCACCGACGAGGTCGGCGACGCCGAGCAGCGCGAGCACCACCACGATCACCAGTACCAGCCTGCGCACCATCCACCCCCGGTTCGACGATCACGGCATGTGCCCTCAGGGACCGTAGTCGACGTCGTCCCCCGTCGCGAGGTCGCCACACTCGACGAGGACGACGTCGCGGGCGGCCAGGTAGTCGCGCGCCCCCCGGTCGCCCCGGGCCGACTCGACGACGCCGGCCCAGTGGGCCCGGCCGAGCAGGACGGGGTGACCGGGCACGCCGTCGTACGCCGCCCGCGCGAGCGTCTCGGCCCCGGCGGCCGCGGCGACCACCCGGGCGACCACCTCGGCGGTCACGTCGGGCAGGTCGACGAGGTGGATCAGCGCCGCGTCGGCGTCCGGCAGCGCGGCCAGGCCGGCGCGCAGCGAGGCGCCCATGCCGTCGGCCCAGTCGTCGGCGACCACGACGCCGACCCCCGGCGGCACCAGTGCCCGCGCCTCCTCCTGGGCGGCGCCGAGGACGACCGTGCGGCCGTCGCACCCACCGCGGTCGAGCACGTCCAGAGCCGTCGTCAGCCAGCCCTCGACCAGCGCCTTGGGCCGGCCCATGCGCCGCCCGGCGCCCGCGGCGAGGAGCAGCCCGTGCACGGTCACCGGACCAGCCTGCCACGCGGCGTACGGCTCAGCCCGCGTCGTGGTCGAGCTTGAGCGGCGCGAGCTCGCCGAGCGACTCCGCCACCACGACCGCGTCGTCGCCGATCTGGAGCCGGAAGTCCGAGCCCGGGTTCACCTGGACGGCGGAGTCGCGGCTCACCGCGAGCAGGGTCGCGGCGTGGTCGGAGCGGAGCCGGGCGGACAGCTCGTCGACGGAGAGGCCGACGTAGTCGTCGGGCAGCTTCACCCGGTAGAGCTCGGAGCCGTCGCCGCCGGAGACGATGTCGCTGACCACACCGGCCAGGCCCGGGTAGAGTGAGGAGCGGGCCATCAGCCGCGAGGCCAGCCGCGGCGTCACCACGATCTCGTCGGCGTGGGCCCGCTGGAAGTGCTCGACGTGGTCGGGGTTGTTGGCCTCCACGACCGTGCGCACCTGCGGCGCGAGCGACTCGATCGCCATGACCACCAGGATCGAGCGCATATCGGCCTCGTTGCTGGCGTCGGAGGGGCAGATCACGGCGGCCATGGCCTCCTCGATGCCCGCCCGGCGCAGGTCCTCGGCGCTGGTGGCGTCGCCGCTGACGAAGTAGACCCCCGAGCCGGCGGGGTTCTTGTCGGCCTGATGGAGCAGCACGATCTGGGTCTCGTAGTCGTCGGTGCGCAGCTCGGCGATGAGCTCGCGGGCGGTCGGGTTCCACCCGCACACCACCACGTGGTCCCGGTATCCAGCAGCACCCATGCCCTGTCCTTCCTTGAGGAGCATGTCGATGACGAACCCGACCAGAGCCCCGGTGATCGCGGCCACGATGGCGACCCCGAAGAGCACCAGCAGCCAGCCGATGAAGTAGCCGACCGGCGTCGACACGTAGGAGGAGTCGCCCGAGCCCATGACGGTCGTGACGGACCAGTAGAAGCTGTCGGAGAACGTCGAGATCAGGCCCGTGACGCCGTCCTTGCGGTTCTCCACCAGCGTCACCACGAGAGCCGCGACGGAGACGCAGGCGGCCAGGCCCAGGGCCAGACGGATGTAGAAGCCGCGCTCCAGGCCGCCGGCGAACCGGCGCAGGTGATAGCCGACCCGGGTGAGCGCGGGCGTGGCGAACACCGCCCGGATCCGGGCGGACACACGCTGACCGATCCGTGCCATCGCTACCTCTGCTGACGACCGCGCCCCCGCCGGGCAGATCCTGCCATCACGACCGGAGTGTTGTCAGCAGCGCGCCGACTACGCGCACGGGGTGGCGCCGACCCGCGCGAGACCGGCCCGGTCACCCGGACCGAAGTCGGTCAGCCCGACGTTGTCCTCGTTCATCAGCTCGCCGGGATCCTGCACGTGCCCCAGCCCGACCAGGTGGCCCAGCTCGTGGAGCACGATCGCCCGCGCGGCCTCGTCGCGCCGGTCCTCCGCCAGATCGTCGAAGACGTCGGTGTCCAGGGTGACGCCTCCGGTCACGTAGCGCACCCGGTTGCCGACCGGCAGCGGGAGACTCCCGCCGACGGCCGCCACGTCACCGCGCAGCTCGGGCACCTCGTCGGCGTCGGCCCAGGCGACGAGGACCGGCGATCGCCGCGGCTCGCCCAGGACGACGGGGACGCGGTTCGGTCCCCACCGAGGCCGCTCGTCGGTCGTGCCGGCGTACCGGAACCGCAGTCCGGTCAGGCCGCTCACGTCGTCCAGCGCGCTCCGCACCAGCTCGACCTGTCCCGGCGCGGCCCCCGAGGGGTTGACGCGCACCTCGATCACCTTGCACGGGTCGTAGCCCACCGGCGCATCCGTGTCACCCGGCTGGTGCGACAGGAACGAGTAGGTCCCCACGCCGTCGCCGCGGACCGCCGGAAGCAGCCGGTCCGGCCCCAGTCCCACCAGGTCCCGCAGCGGGCGGGGGATGCGCGAGGGCGCGACCAGGCCGACACCGGCCAGGACGATCACGACCGCGAGCAGCGGGATCAACCTGCGCATAAGCAGAGATCCTGCACGACTCCGGGTCAGTCCTCCAGGACGGTGACCTCGCCGAGGCGGTAGAGACGGAGCGCGAGGGCCACGGTGGCGGGCGTCAGCACGGCCACGGGGACGATCAGCAGCAGCCGGCCGGCGGAGCGGATGGCGGCGACCGAGCCGTGCAGCCACGCCGACCACACCTCGTCGTGGTGCGGGATGGCGCGCTCACCGGTCCATACGGTGACCTCGACCTCTCGTGGGACCTCGTCTGGCATGGCGGCACCCCCTTGTGCACTCTCGGGCCTGTGTTCAGTTCAGATCGGCCGTCTCCCCGGAGACCTGCGGATTCCGGGGCGCCGAATTCGTCAACCTCGGCAATTCGCAGCCGATCAGACCGGACACAGGGGGAACGGCCGGTGCACAGGGAGGTGCCCATGAGCCACAAGCAGAGGCGCGACGTCTTCGTCCTCTCCGGGGGAGCAGCGCGCGGCGCGGTCCAGGTCGGCATGATGCAGACGCTTCTCGGCGCGGGGATCGTGCCCCATGCCCTCGTCGGCACGTCGGTGGGCGCGCTCAACGCCGTCTTCGTCGGCTGGCAGCCCGATCGCGACCGGGTCGACGATCTCGCCGACCGCTGGCGCGGGCTGACCACGCGCGACATCTTCCCGGGCGGCACCTGGAGCCGGGTCGGTCACCTGGCCCGCCGCCACCCGTACCTCTACTCCTCCGACGGCCTGCGCCGGCTGGTCGGCGAGTGGGTCCCGGCGACCCATCTGGAGCAGCTGCCCACGCCGGTGCGCGTGGTCACCACCTCGCTGCAGACCGCGGCGGCGACGTACCACGCGGCGGGGGAGCTCGGCCGGCTGCTGCTCGCCTCGGCCGCCGTCCCGGGCGTCTTCGCTCCCGTGGAGATCGACGGCGACGACGGCGAGCCGGTGCTGCACGTCGACGGCGGCGTCGCGGACCTGGTGCCGATCGGCGGGGCCGCGGAGCTGGCGCCCACGCGGGTCTTCGTGCTCGACGCGAGCGTGCCGACGCGGGTGCCGCGCGCGCGTACGCCGATCGAGATCGTGGTCGCCAGCCTCGGCGTCGCCATGCGCGTGCGGGGCATGCCGGACCTGGGACCCGACGTCGAGGTGTACCACCTGAGCACGCCGGACCTGGGCACCCGGATGACCGACTTCAGCAGGACCGCCGAGCACCTGCGCCTGGGCCGGCAGGCGGCCGAGCGGGCGCTCGCCGGCGTGGAGGCCGCCCTGCCCCGCCGGGCCCACCGGCTCCGGGGGCTGCTGCACCGGGCCGCGTGAGGCACGCTGGGCCCATGACGGTGCGAGTCGAGGCCCAGGGGCCGGTGCTGACGGTGACGATCGACCGGCCGGAGGTCCGCAACGCGGTCGACCGGCCGACGGCCGAGCGGCTGGCCGAGGCGTTCCGCGGGTTCGAGGCGGACGACGACCTGCTCGTGGGGGTGCTGACCGGCGCCGGCGGGACGTTCTGCGCCGGAGCGGATCTCGCCGCGATCGGCACCGAGCGCGGCAACCGGGTGGAGGCCGACGGCGACGGGCCGATGGGACCGACGCGGATGGCGCTGAGCAAGCCGGTGATCGCGGCCGTCGAGGGGTACGCCGTCGCCGGAGGCCTGGAGCTGGCCCTGTGGTGCGACCTGCGCGTGCTCGCCGAGAACGCGACGCTGGGCGTCTTCTGCCGGCGCTGGGGCGTGCCGCTCATCGACGGCGGGACGTTCCGGCTGCCGAGGCTGATCGGAGAGTCCCGGGCGATGGACCTGATCCTGACCGGGCGGCCCGTCGCCGCGCGCGAGGCGCTGGACATCGGCCTGGCCAACCGGGTGGTCCCGCCGGGAGAGGCGCTGGCGGCGGCCCGGGCCCTGGCGGCGGAGATCGCGGCCTTCCCGCCGGCCTGCGTGCGCTCGGACCGGGCCAGCGCCCGCGAGCAGGCGGGGCTGGACGAGGCCTCGGCGCTGGCCGCGGAGTACCGCCACGGGCTCACCGCGCTCGGTGAGGCGATCGAGGGCGCCGCGCGGTTCACCGCGGGCGCCGGCCGTCATGGCGCGTTCTAGCCGCCGGCCGCCGCCGAGCCCCGGAATGGGAGACGGGGCCCGACGCCCACGGCGTCGAGCCCCGACATGGAGTGCTGGAGTGTCAGTCGGCCGCGCCGCGCTGCTCCGGGATGACTCCGCCAAGGAGCTCCTTGACCTCGGCCTCCCGGTAGCGACGGTGGCCGCCCAGGGTACGGATGGCGCTCAGCTTTCCAGCCTTGGCCCACCGCGTGACGGTCTTCGGGTCGACCCGGAACATCGCCGCGACCTCGGCCGGGGTCAACAGGGTCTCGGATTCGGTGTGCTGCTGCATGTGCTTGTCCCTCGTTTCGGTGCCTTCACCATAAGACTCTATGAGTCTGACACCGCGGGCAGAACGTGTAAAGGCGACCAAACGGACATGTCCGAAATGGTCTAGACCGATCGACATTCTGGGCAGCCCACCCATAGCCCGTGAATCGCCCGCTCGTTATCGGGCGCCACGCCGTGGGGACCGGGGAGAGCTCAGTCCCGCGAGGAGGAGGGCGTGTAGTCCGCCCAGCCGTCGTAGTCGTCGGGCTCGGCCGAGTCCTCGCCCGAGCCCTCGCTCCCGTGGAGCTCCTTCGCCAACGCCCCGAAGTCCGTCTCGTGAGTGCGGTACTTCAGGTCGCGAGCGACCTTCGTCTGCTTTGCCTTAGCACGGCCGCGCCCCATATCGGGTCGACCCCCTCGCACGTCTGGCCGGCGCTCAGCGGCAGCCGGTCTCATCTCGATCACTTCTCGTGAGACCAACCGTACCTGGCCCGACCCCATTCCCGCACATGGGTTCGACGGCGAGCCGCGCCCCGGAGCGGGCTCAGCCGGCGTACGAGCCGCTCAGCGTGACCGAGCCGCCCGGCACGGCCTCCACCTCGCCGGCCACCCAGGCGTCGATCCCGTGCCCGGCGAGCAGCGCGATCGCCCGGTCGACGTCGTCGGGAGCGGTCAGGGCGACCATCCCGACACCGCAGTTGAGGGTCTTCTCCAGGTCCGGCGTCGCCACGCCCCCGACCTGCTGCACCAGGGAGAAGACCGGCGGCAGCGTCCAGGCGCCGCGGTCGATCCGCGCGGAGAGGTGCGCGGGCATGACCCGCTCCAGGTTGGCGGCCAGGCCGCCGCCGGTGACGTGCGACATCGCATGGGTCGCGGTGGTCCGGGCGAGCTCCAGGCAGGGCTTGGTGTAGAGCCGGGTGGGCTCGAGCAGCTCCTCCCCCAGCGTGCGGCCGAGGTCGTCCACGTGCTCGTCCAGGGAGCGACCGGCGCCCCCCGAAGACGACGGAGTGAGCAGGACGTGGCGCACCAGCGAGTAGCCGTTGGAGTGCAGGCCGCTGGAGGCCATCGCGATGACCACGTCGCCGGCCTCGACCCGCTCGGCGCCGAGCAGGGCGCTCGCCTCCACGACGCCGGTCGTCGCGCCGGCGACGTCGTACTCGTCGGGCGCCAGCAGGCCCGGGTGCTCGGCGGTCTCGCCGCCGACCAGCGCGCAGCCGGCCTCGGCACAGGCCTCGGCGATGCCCTTGACGATCGCCGCGATGCGCTCGGGTACGACGCGCCCGGTGGCGATGTAGTCGGTCATGAAGAGCGGCTCGGCGCCGCAGACGACCAGGTCGTCGACGACCATGCCGACCAGGTCGAAGCCGATCGTGTCGTGCTTGTCCATCGCCTGCGCGATCGCCACCTTGGTGCCCACGCCGTCGGTCGAGGTGGCCAGCAGCGGCCGCTCGTACGCCTTGAGCGCGGAGGCGTCGAAGAGGCCGGCGAAGCCGCCCAGCCCGCCCATCATCTCGGGCCGGCGGGCCTTCTCGACCCACTCCTTCATCAGGTCGATCGCGCGGTCGGCGGCCTCGATGGAGACGCCGGCGGCCTCGTAGGTGGTCATCGGTTCCTCAATGGTCGGTCGGGCTCAGGGGCGCTCGAGCGCGTCGCCGGCTCCGCCGCCGGCCAGGGAGACGGCCAGGCCGTCGACGTCGAGGGGCCGGTCGGCGTCGATCTCCGACACCGTCTCCAGCAGGTGCTTGCCGAGCAGCTCGGGCTCGGGCAGCTCGACCGGGTAGACCCCGTCGAAGCAGGCCCGGCACAGCTGGTCGCTGGGCACGGTGGTCGCCTCGACCAGCTCCTCCAGGGAGATGTAGGCCAGCGAGTCGGCGTCGATCGAGGCGCAGATCTCCTCGCTGGACAGGCCGTTGGCGATCAGCTCGGCGCGGGTGGCGAAGTCGATGCCGTAGAAGCACGGCCACTTCACCGGCGGCGAGGAGATCCGCACGTGCACCTCGCGGGCGCCGGCCTCGCGCAGCATCCGGACCAGCGCGCGCTGGGTGTTGCCGCGCACGATGGAGTCGTCGACGACGACCAGGCGCTTGCCCTCGATGACGTCGCGCAGCGGGTTGAGCTTGAGCCGGATGCCGAGCTGGCGGATCGTCTGCGAGGGCTGGATGAAGGTCCGTCCCACGTAGGAGTTCTTCACCAGGCCCATGCCGTAGGGGATGCCGCTCTCCTCGGCGTACCCGATCGCGGCGGGCGTGCCGGACTCCGGCACCGGGATGACCAGGTCGGCGTCGGCGGGGAAGTCCCGCGCCAGCCGCCGGCCGATCTCCACCCGCACGCTGTGCACGCGCTGGTTGGAGATCCGGGTGTCGGGACGGGCCAGGTAGACGAACTCGAAGAGGCAGCCCTTGGGCTGGGCCTCGGCGAAGCGGCGGGTGCGCAGGCCGTTCTCGTCGACGGCGATCAGCTCGCCGGGCTCGACCTCGCGGATGTACGACGCGCCGACGATGTCCAGGGCCGCCGTCTCCGAGGCGACGACCCAGCCGCGCTCCAGCCGGCCGAGCACCAGCGGGCGGATGCCCTGGGGGTCGCGGGCGGCGTACAGGGTGTGCTCGTCCATCCAGACGAAGGAGAAGGCGCCGCGGACCTGCGGCAGCAGCTCGACCGCCCGCTCCTCCAGGGTGCGGTCGGGGTGGTGGGCCAGCAGCGCGGTCACCAGCGAGGTGTCGTTGGTGCTGGCCTCCAGGGCGCGCGCGTGGATCTCCAGCTCGCCGGAGTCGCTGGGCAGCTCGGAGACCATCCGCGCCAGGTCGCTGGTGTTGGTCAGGTTGCCGTTGTGGGCCAGGGCGATCGAGCCGTCGGCCGTGGGCCGGAAGGTCGGCTGGGCGTTGTGCCAGGTGCTCGCGCCGGTCGTCGAGTAGCGCGCGTGACCGACCGCGAGGTGGCCCTTGAGCGCCTCCAGCGTGGACTCGTCGAAGACCTGCGAGACCAGGCCCATGTCCTTGTACACCAGGATCTGGCGCCCGTTGCTGACCGCGATGCCGGCCGACTCCTGGCCGCGGTGCTGCAGCGCGTAGATGCCGTAGTAGGTCAGCTTGGCGACGTCCTCGCCCGGCGCCCAGACCCCGAACACGCCGCAGGCGTCCTGGGGGCCCTTGTCGTGCGGGTCCAGATCGTGGGTCAGTCGTCCGTCTCCGCGACGGGGAGCCCGAGCGGTTCCCCCGGAATCAGCAGCGTGGGCCACGGGCCAGAGTCTACGGTGTCTCGCCCCGGGCGATCCGCGCCAGTCCGTCCAGGAGGAGCGTCTCGGCGAGACAGACCCGCTCGAACTCGGCCAGGTGCAGTCCCTCGTTGGCGCCATGGGCCCGGGTGTCGGGGTCCTCCACGCCGGTCACCAGCACGCTGGCCCGCGGGAACGCGCCCAGGAACTCCGCGATGAACGGGATCGAGCCGCCCACGCCCATGTCGACGGGACGTACGCCGTCCCAGGCGGTCGTGAAGGCCTCCCGCGCCACGTCGTACGCCGGACCGGTGGCGTCGATCGCCGTGGCCTCGCCGGTGTCCACGACCGTGTGACTCAGCTCGGCGCCCCACGGGACGTGCTCCTCCAGATGACGCAGCAGGCACTCCAGCGCGTTGGCCGTCGTGTCCGCCGGCGCGGTGCGCAGGGCGATCCGGGCGCGGGCGACCGGGACCAGCGTGTTGCTCGCCCCGGCGACCTGCGGGGCGTCGAGGCCGGTGATGCTCAGCGCCGGCTTGGTCCACAGCCGCTCCACGACCGGGCCCGATCCGATCCAGCGGATGCCCGGGACGGCGCCGGATTCGGCCCGCAGCCGGTCCTCGGGGTACTCCACGTCGTCGGCCGGCCCGGCGCGCAGCCCCTCGATCGCGACGTTGCCGCGGTCGTCGTGGAGCGAGGCGATCAGCCGGGACAGGGTCATCAGGGCGTCGGGCACCAGCCCGCCCCACATGCCCGAGTGCACCGCGTGGGTGAGCGTGCGGACCTCGACGTCGACGCGGACCAGGCCGCGCAGGCTCGTGGTCAGCGCCGGGACGCCGATGTCCCAGTTGCCGCTGTCGGCGATGACGATCACGTCGGAGGCCAGCGACTCCCGCTCCTGGGCGAGCAGCGCCGGCAGGCTCTCCGAGCCCATCTCCTCCTCGCCCTCGACGAAGACCGTGACGCCCACGGGCAGGTCGTCGCCCAGAGCGCGGATCGCCGCCAGGTGGGCGGCGATGCCGGCCTTGTCGTCGGCGGCGCCGCGGGCGTAGAGCCGCTCACCGCGCTCGGTCGGCTCGAACGGCGGGCTGTCCCACTCGGCGTGGTCGTTCTCCGGCTGCACGTCGTGGTGGGCGTAGAGCAGCACCGTCGGCGCTCCCTCCGGGCCCTGCTTGTGGGCGATGACCGCCGGCGCGCCGCCGTCGGCGGTGGCGATGCGGGCGTCGAAGCCCTCTGCCGCGAAGAGCTCGCGCACCCGCTCGGCGCTGCGCCGCACCTCGCTCGCCCGCGCCGGGTCGGCGCTCACCGACTCGATGCGCACCAGCTCCTCGAGGTTCTCCCGGACCCCCGGAAGGACCGACTGGACGCGACGACGTGCCTCACCGAGTTCCATGCGGGCCACTGTAGATCCGACCCGCGCGGTTCTCGACGCTCACCCGAGCGGCAGGTACGCCGAGAGGTCGGTGCGCTCGCCGGAGGCCCGGACGCGCCCCTCGCCCACCGCGTCCGCCCAGGACATCGAGCCGGCGGCGACGGCGATCCAGGTCATCGGGTCGGTCTCGACGACCGCGCGCGGGGTGCCACGGGTGTGCGTCCCGCCGGGCACCGCCTGCACCGCGCCGTACGGCGGGACGCGGACCTCGACCGAGCGACCCGGCGCCTGCTCGGTGAGCAGCCCGAGGAAGTGCTTGGTGAGCAGCTTGAGGTCGGCCCGCTCCGCCTCGCCCGCGCGGAACCGCTCCAGCGCCGCCGCGAGCGCGCCGGACTCCACTACGCACTCTCCGCGACGCGCTCGAAGCGGACCAGCAGAGCGGCCGAGGGAGTGACCGATCCCGAGCAGTACGTCGACAGCCGCGACTGGGACGTGCCGCTGCGCAGCGCGAACTCGGCCCGGGAGAGGCCGCTGGCAGCTACCAGCTTGCGCACCCGCTCGGCGACCTCGGCGCGCTCGTCGTCCTTGGCCGCCTCGCGGGCACGCTCCAGCGCCCTCGCCAGCAACCGCGCCGCGCCGTGCGGCTCGGCGTAGGCGAGGTATGCCTCCAGATCGCGGGCGACCGAGCCCCACGGATCCCGCCGGACCTCGATGACGATCCGCCGCCAGTCCGACAGCCCACCGCGCTCGACCGCGGCGACCAGCGCCTCATAGGGCCAGGTCGCCACCGGATCGCGGGGATCGGCGTCGACATTGCGGAACTTCAGCGTCGACATCACACGACCCCTTCGACCATGGCATCGGCGAGCGCGCGGCAGGCTTCCTCGACCGCGGCCCAGTCCTGCCACCGCTGGACGAGGCCCTCGTAGCGCGGGAGCTGCTCGAGCGTGCGAGTGTCCCGCGGATCGGGGTCGGCAAGCCGTTCGGCGATCGCCGTGGCCACCGACTCCTCGTCCTCGGAGCGATCTCGGTAGTAGTCGTCGATGCCCGCCAGCACCTCGGCGGCCTGCTCGACTCCCAGCCGATCGGCCAAGGCCACGACGTCGAGGTAGTCACGCACCTGGTTGCGCTGCAGCACCAGGTAGGCCTTGACCCGCAGCGCCTCCTCGATCGTCGGCACGACGACATGCTCGCCTCCGGGCAGCTCGACGCGCTGGGTCTCCAGCGGCACCCGCCGCCGCAGCTGGCGCAGCCCGGCCTCGATGCCGCCCAACTCCCCCATGAGGGTCATCGGTGGCTTGCTGGCCCGGACGCTGGTGGCCCAGCCGTCGGTGGCCTCGACCGCTTCGAGCACCGCCTCGTAGCGCTCCCGCAGATCGGCCAGCACGTGGTCGTGGTCGAAGGAGAGCCGGTGACCGGCGTACATCGCCGCGACCGAGCCGCCGACCAGCACGGCGTCGGGAACCTCCATGCCCCTAGTTTATCAGATCAGATAAACACGGATGCTCAGCCCAGGGCGGCCGGGAGGGTGGCGGTCCAGGCCTCGCGCAACTCGGCCAGCGGGACCTCGAACTGTCCGGCCACCGCCAGCGAGGAGCCTCCGGTCGTGCCCAGCTCGCTCACCGCGACGCCGCGCTCGGCGGCCAGGGCGCGCAGCCGGTCGGCGTCGCCGGGGGCGACGGTCACCACCGCGCGGGCGACGGACTCGGCGAAGAGGCCCAGGAAGGCGTCGCCCTCGACGGTGACGGTCGCGCCGATGTCGTGGCGCAGCGCCGACTCGGCCAGCGCCTGGGCGAGGCCGCCGTCGGAGACGTCGTGGGCGGAGGTGAGGAGACCGACGCCCTCGGCCAGCAGCGTCGCCAGCGCCTTCTCGGCGGCCAGGTCGACCCGCGGCGGGCGGCCACCGAGGTGTGCGTGGACGACGTGCGCCCACTCCGAGCCGGAGAGCTCCTCGCGGGTCTCGCCGAGCAGGAGGATGCTCTCCCCCGCCGCCTGGAAGCCGGTCGGGGTCCGCCGGGTGACGTCGTCGATCACGCCGAGCACGGCGACCACCGGGGTCGGCAGGATCGCCGTCTCGCCGGTCTGGTTGTAGAGGCTGACGTTGCCGCCGGTGACCGGGATGCCGAGCTCCGCACAGGCGTCCTTGAGACCGCGGCAGGCCTCGGCGAACTGCCACATCACCGCCGGGTCCTCGGGCGAGCCGAAGTTGAGGCAGTCGCTGATGGCGAGCGGCCGGGCCCCGCCGGTCGCGACGTTGCGGTAGCTCTCCGAGAGGGCAAGCTGCGCGCCGGCGTACGGGTCGAGCTTGGCGTACCGGCCGTTGCAGTCGGTGGAGACGGCGACGCCGAGGTTGGTCTCCTCGTCGACGCGGATCATGCCGCTGTCCGAGGGCTGCGCGAGGACGGTGTTGCCCTGGACGTAGCGGTCGTACTGGTCGGTGATCCACGACTTGTCGCAGAGGTTCGGGCTGGCGACCAGGCGCAGCAGCGTGTCGCGCAGCTCCTCGCCCGACGACGGCCGGGGCAGCGCCTCCGCGGTGTCGGCCTGCAGCGCGTCCTGCCAGCCGGGGCGCTCGTAGGGGCGGTGGTACGTCGGCCCGTCGTGCGCGACCGACCGTGGCGGGACGTCGACGATCCGCTCGCCGTGCCAGTCGATCTCGAGACGGCCCGTGGCGGTCACCTCGCCGACGACGACCGCCTCGACGTCCCACTTGGCGCAGATGGCGAGGAACGCCTCGACGTCGCCTGGCTCGACGACGGCCATCATCCGCTCCTGGGACTCGCTCATCAGGATCTCCTCCGGAGCGAGCGAGGAGTCACGCAGCGGCACCCGGTCGAGCTCGACGTGCATGCCGCCGTCGCCGGCGCTGGCCAGCTCGGAGGTGGCGCAGGACAGGCCGGCGCCGCCGAGGTCCTGGATGCCGGCGACCAGGCCGGCGGCGAAGATCTCCAGCGTGCACTCGATGAGCAGCTTCTCCATGAAGGGGTCGCCGACCTGCACGCTCGGCCGCTTGGCCGGGCCGTCAGCGTCGAAGGTCTCGGAGGCGAGCACGCTGACACCGCCGATGCCGTCGCCGCCGGTGCGCGCGCCGTACAGGATCACCTGGTTGCCGACGCCCGAGGCCTTGGCGAGGTGGAGGTCCTCGTGGCGCAGAACGCCTACGCAGAGGGCGTTCACCAGCGGGTTGCCCAGGTAGGTCTCGTCGAAGACGGCCTCGCCGCCGATGTTCGGCAGGCCCAGGCAGTTGCCGTAGCCGCCCACGCCGGCGACGATCCCGGGCAGCACCCGGTGGGTGTCAGGAGCGTCGAGCGGACCGAAGCGCAGCGGGTCCATCACGGCGACCGGCCGGGCACCCATCGCCAGGATGTCGCGGACGATGCCACCGACCCCGGTGGCGGCGCCCTGGTACGGCTCGACGTACGACGGGTGGTTGTGCGACTCGACCTTGAAGGTGACCGCGTAGCCCTGCCCGATGTCGATGACGCCGGCGTTCTCGCCGATGCCGGCGAGCATCTTGCCGACCGGGGTCTCCTGGCTCAGCTCACTGAACTGCTTGAGGTGCACCTTGGAGGACTTGTAGGAGCAGTGCTCGCTCCACATGACCGAGTACATCGCCAGCTCGCTGGAGGTCGGCCGGCGGCCGAGGATCTCGCGGATCCGCTGGTACTCGTCCTTCTTCAGCCCGAGGTCGGCCCAGGGCTGCTCCCGGTCGGGGTCGGAGGAGGCGACGGCGACGGTGTCCAGGGCGCGCACGCGGTCAATCTACCCAGCACTCCCCGCGGCCCGGCGAGCGGGTGACGGCGGTGAATTACAGCACTGTAGTTAGTAACGATCCCTGTTACTGATGTGACGAATGTGGTTATTGTGCTCGGGTCCTCGACACCTTGGAGTGCCGCACATGCTTCCCCGCCAGCCCGTCCGCCGTACGCTCGTGGCCACCGTCCTCGCCGCGATGATCGCGACTCTCGGGATCACCGCCAGCAGCCCCTCGACCGCCGACACCCCCAACCCGGTGACGCCGGGGCTCTTCACCGGCCTGGGCTTCGACCAGTGCGAGGCGCCCAGCCAGAAGGCCATGACCGCCTGGCTGAAGTCCTCGCCGTTCCGTGCCGCCGGCATCTACATCTCCGGGTCGCTGCGGGCCTGCCAGAAGCAGACCAACCTCACCCCGACCTGGGTGCGGACCCAGCTCGCCACCGGCTGGCGGCTGCTGCCGATCCACCTCGGCGCCCAGGCCTCGTGCTCCACGCGCGATCGCTACCAGGTCAACAAGATCAAGCCCGGCAAGACCGGCAACTACGCGAAGGCCCAGGCCCAGGGCCGTGCCGAGGCCGACGAGGCCGTCGCCGCCGCGACCCGTGTGGGGATCGTCCCGCGCAGCACCATCTACTACGACCTCGAGGCGTTCCCCACCACCAAGGTCGGCTGCCGCGAGTCCGCGCTGTGGTTCCTGCACGCCTGGACCACCCGGCTGCACGAGCTCGGCTACGTCTCCGGCGTCTACTCCAGTGCCGCCTCAGGCATGAAGGTGCTCGACGACGCCCGTGTCGACCCGGCCAACAGGGCCGTCATGCCCGACCAGATCTGGATCGCCGACTGGAACGGCAAGGCCAACGACCAGTCCACCTACATCCGCAGCGACGGCTGGATCGGCCGCCGGCTCCATCAGTTCCAGGGCGGGCACAACGAGACCTGGGGCGGCGTGACGATCAACATCGACCGCAACTATCTCAAGCTCACCGTCGACCCGAGCACCGTGCTGGGCCCGGTGGTCGATCCGTGCGCCAGCAGCACGCTCAGCAGGCCGGCGTACCGGATGACCAGCGCGGCGAAGCGGCCGAAGCTGGTGCCCGTGCTGCAGTGCCTGCTCAAGCAGCGGAGCCTGTACGCCGGCAAGGTCCATGGCAAGTGGAACGCCAAGACCACCAAGGCGGTCAAGGCCTTCCAGCGCAAGGTCGGCCACCCGACGCAGCCGAGGTTCACTCGCGCCGACTGGACCTCCCTGCTCGCCGCGGGCACCAGCCGGACCGTGCTCAAGGCAGGCGTCCGGCATGCCGACGTGATCCGGGTCCAGCGCGCCCTCAACGCCGCCGCCGCTCCCAAGCTGCAGGTGACCGGCGTGTACGACGCCCCGACACGCGTCGCCGTGGGCGCCTACCAACGCAAGGTGATGAGGATCAAGCCCACCCGCGTGGTCGCCGCCAAGACCTGGAAGGCGCTGAAGAAGGGCCGGCGCTGACCCGCTCGATCAGGCGGGGGCGACCGCGCCGAGCAGCGAGGTGAAGAAGCCGAGCCCGTCGGTGCCCGGACCGCAGAGGTCCTCCACCGCATGCTCGGGGTGCGGCATCAGGCCGACCACGTTGCCGGCCTCGTTGGCGATGCCGGCGATGGCCCGCTGCGAGCCGTTGGGGTTGCCGACGTAGCGCGCGACGACCCGGCCCTCGGCCTCGAGCATGTCCAGGGTGGCCTCGTCGGCGACGTAGGAGCCCTCGCCGTTCTTCAGCACGATGGTGATCTCCTGGCCGGCGTCGTACGCCGAGGTCCAGGCGGTCGTGGTGCTCTCGATGACCAGCCGCTGGTCCAGGCAGCCGAACTTGCGGTGGTCGTTGCGGATCAGCGCGCCCGGCAGCAGGTGCGACTCGCAGAGGATCTGGAAGCCGTTGCAGATGCCCAGGACCGGCATGCCCCCGCGGGCGGCGTCGACGATCTCGGTCATCACCGGCGCGAAGCGGGCGATCGCGCCGCAGCGCAGGTAGTCGCCGTAGGAGAAGCCGCCCGGGAGGACCACGGCGTCCACGCCGCCGAGGCTGTGGTCACCGTGCCAGAGCGCGACGGCCTCGTGACCGGCGAGGGTCAGCGCGCGCCGGGCGTCGACGTCGTCGAGCGAGCCCGGGAAGGTGACGACTCCGACCTTCACGATGCGACCGTGACCCGGTAGTCCTCGATGACCGGGTTGGACAGCAGCGTCTCGGCCATCCGCTCGACCTCGGCCAGCCGCTCGGGGGTGACCTCGCCGTCGACCTCGAGCTCGAAGCGCTTGCCCTGACGGACGTCGTTGACCCCGGCGAACCCGAGGCGGGGCAGGGCGCCGAGCACGGCCTTGCCCTGCGGGTCGAGGATCTCCGGCTTGGGCATCACGTCGACGACGACTCGGGCCACGCTCACTCCTGGGCTCTGTCCTGGCTGGGGTGTGGTCAGTCTAGGGCCCGGGCAGAATGGGGATATGGCCACACCTGGAATCGGCACGCGCCCGTTCACCCTGGAGTTCCCGCAGTCGCTGGCGACGTACGACGAGTACGCGCAGGCCCAGAAGACGGTGGACTACCTCTCCGACCACGAGTTCCCGGTGCAGAACTGCCTCATCGTCGGCACCGACCTCAAGCAGCTCGAGCGGATCACCGGGCGGCTGACCACCGGACGCGTCGCCCTCGCGGGCGCCGCCTCCGGCGTCTGGCTCGGCGTCTTCGTCGGGGTGATCTTCTCCCTCTTCGGCGACGAGAGCCCCTGGGCGGTGATCGGCTCGACCGCGCTGATGGGCGCCGCCTTCGGCCTGATCTGGGGCCTCCTCGGCTTCGCCCTCACCCGTGGGCAGCGGGACTTCTCCTCGATCAGCCAGGTCGTCGCCACCCGCTACGAGGTGCTCGTCGAGCACAAGCACGCCGAGCGCGCCCGTGAGCTGCTGCGCGGCCTCCCCGGGGCCCTGCCCGATCCCTTCGCCGGCTGACCTTCCGGGGCGATGTCCGCCGCCAGGGGGACCCGCGGGGCGCCCGCGGCGGTCTAACGTCGGCGTGTGAGCCCCGCCGCCAGGACCATCCGGTCGAGATCGTTCGACATCGCGGTCGCGGCGGCCTTCGCGGTCCTGGCCCAGATCGAGGTCTGGGGAGACCTCGGCGACCTGGCCGGCCAGAGATCGGGAGACGACACCCGGTGGCTCAGCAGTGTGCTGATGCTCGGGATCCTGGCCCTCGCCTGGCGTCGCACCCGGCTCCTCGCCGCCGCCGTCGTCGTCACCGGGGTCGTGGTGACCGACACCCTGCTCGTCTCCCACACGACCGGATTCTTCGGTGAGTTCGGGCCGATGCTGGTGCTCGTCTACACCGCCGCCCAGCGTGACACCAGGCAGCTGGTCGCGCCGCTGGCGGTGGTCGGCGCGGGGTACGTCGCGATCACGGCGGCGATCCCGCTCCTGCACGGGCCCCACGACCTCCTGCTCAACGCCCTGACGCTCCTCGCGGCATTCGTCATCGGCCGGCTCGTGCGCCGGCTCTACGGCCGCAACGACGAGCTGGCCGCCCGGACCGAGGAGCTGGAGCGCCAGCGCGAGTCCCACGCGCGCGCCGTCCTGCTGGTCGAGCGCGGGCGCATCGCCCGGGAGATCCACGACGTGATCGCCCACACCATCAGCCTGATGGGCATCCAGGCGGCGGCCGCCGAGCACGTCCTGGACAAGAGTCCCGAGCGCGCCCGTGAGCCGCTCAGGGCGATCCAGCAGCAGGCCCGGGAGGCGATCGAGGAGCTGCGCCGCCTGCTCGGCGTACTGCGCGAGGACAGCGAGAGTCTCGGCCTCTCGCCCCAGCCCGGTCTCGCGGCACTCGGCACGTTGGTCGACCAGATGCGCGCGGCCGGCCTGCCCGTCACCGTGGAGGTCGCCGGCGATCCGCATCCGCTGAGCCCGGGGGTCGAGCTGTCGGCCTACCGGATCGTGCAGGAGGCGTTGACCAACGCCCTGAAGCACGCGGGCCCCGTCCCGACCGGCGTCCGGCTCCACTACGGACCCGAGACCCTCGACATCGAGGTGACCGACCGCGGCTCGACACGACACCGGCCGGGCACTCAGGGGCACGGCCTCGTCGGCATGCGCGAGCGGGTGGCCCTCCATCGCGGGACGTTCTCCAGCGGACCGGCCGCGTCCGGCGGCTACGTCGTCCAGGCCTCGCTCCCCGTCGGGCAGGAGCCCTGATGGCGTCCGCCCAGCCGGCCGTCCGGGTCGTCATCGCCGACGATCAGCCACTGGTCCGCAGCGGCCTGACGATGATCTTGGAGGGGTACGACGGCATCGACCTGCTCGGCGCGGCGGCCGACGGGCGCGAGGCGCTGGCACTGGTCCGCCGCGAGCGGCCGGACGTCGTCTTGATGGACATCCGGATGCCGGTCATGGACGGCATCGCCGCCACTCGGGCGATCGCGACCGATCCCACGATCGCGACCCGGGTCCTGGTGCTGACCACCTTCGATCTCGACGAGTACATCTACCAGGCGCTCCAGGCCGGTGCGAGCGGGTTCATGCTGAAGAACAAGTCCGCGGACGACATCGCCGCGGCGATCCGCACGGTCGCCCGGGGCGAGGAGCTGCTCGGGCCGGTCATCACCAGGCGCCTGATCGAGCACTACCTCCAGACGTCGCGCCCGGCTCCGAGTGGCGCGCTCGACCTGCTCACCCAGCGCGAGCTCGCGGTCTTCCGCGAGCTCGGTCGCGGCAGGTCCAACCGGGAGATCGCCACGCTCCTGTGCATCGGCGAGGCCACCGTGAAGACCCACGTCAGCCGGATCCTCACCAAGCTGTCGGTGCGCGACCGCGCCCAGGCCGTCGTCGCGGCGTACGAGCTCGGAGTGATCCACCCCGGCGACGGCTGACTCCCACGCCCGGCAGCCCGGTGTCCCCCTCCAGGCGGACCACGATCGGCCCACAGACGGATGTGCCCCGCACGACGGCGAGCCTAGGTTCGCGATCATGGCGTGGAAATCACTGACCCGGGCCCTGCTCGCCGCCACTCTCGCCCTCGGCCTTGGCGTGCCGCTGACGCTGTCCGGACCCGCGAGCGCGGCGATCCCGACCGCGGCGTCGCTGCAGACCGGGGTCGTCGGCTACGGCACGGTGACCGCCGGCGACACCACCGTCTGCCAGTCGCCCCGGACCAACGGCGGGATCAGCACCGCCGGGCACCCGAACGAGTACGACTGCGCCGCGTTCGACCCCGCCGGCCTGCAGCACTGCACCACGACCAACACCGGCCCCGGCACCAGCAGCACCCTCTGCACGGTGACGCTCACCGCGTCGGTGGTCGACGCCGGCGGCTGGGCCTTCGACCACTGGTCGGGCGACTGCTCGGGCACGAGCACGACCTGCACGCTGGCCGTCGCCGAGACCGAGTGCGACGACCAGCTCAAGCCTCCGTGCCGCGACATCTACGAGTCGGTGACGGCGATCGCCCAGTTCCGCGACACCCGGGCGCCGGTCACCTCCATCACGAGCGGCCCTGCCGACCACACGGTCGTCTGGAGCCAGTCGCGGTCGGCGGACTTCGACTTCGTCTCCGGCAACGAGGCCGGGGAGATCGTCTCCGCGCAGTGCCGGCACGACTCCGGCGGCTGGCAGGACTGTTCCTTCCCGGCGACCTGGAGCTCGATCCCCGACGGGGTCCACACCTTCTGCGTACGCCAGTACGACGGCTCCGGCCTGGCCAGCGTGCCCGCCTGCCGGAGCTGGGAGCAGGAGGTCCCGGTCAGCCTGGGCATCGCGGCCTCGCCCAGCGGCATCGTCACCGACGTGAACACGATGATGAGCTTCCAGTTCTCCACGAACAAGACCAGCGGCCTCTACCGGTGCTGGGTCGACGACGAGCCTCCCGCGACGTGCGGCAACCCCTACTCCCGGGTCGGGGCGGCCAACGGCGAGCACACCCTGCACCTGGCGCTCCGGTTCACCCCGGCGGCCGGATACGGCGAGACGGTCGACACCCTCCCGGTGACCTACGCCTGGACCCTGGCCGACACCACCGCGCCGCGGGTGACCTTCGCGCTTCCCTCGGGCCGAACCGTGACCACCACCCCGGCGCTGAGCTACACGATCGACGACCCGCTCGCCGGGGTCACCTGCACCGTGGACGACGCGCCCCTGGCCTGCACGCCGACCGGCGCCGTCCTCCCGGGCACCCCGGGCCGGCACGTCCTCCGGGTCCACACTCTCGACAGGATCGGCAACACCGGCGACTACACCTGGACCTGGGACAAGCAGGCCGTCGCCGGATCCGCCGGCAGGTGCACGATCCGTCTGGCCACGGCACTGCGGCATCGCCGCGCCCGGTTCACGATCGGCTGCGACCGGGCTGGGAGCGGCAGCCTCGGTGCGACCGTGAAGGTCCACGGGCACCGCCGGCGGCTCGCTCACGCCACCGTACGGGTCCCGGCGAACCGCCTCCAGGTGATCACCGTCCGGGTCCCCCGCGGCACCTGGAAGAGGCTGAAGAGGTCCCACCGCTACCGGGCGACGGCCACGCTGAGCCTGGGCGCCGCGACCGCTCACCAGGCCGTCCGGGTGCACCGATGATCGCGCGGTCGTGGCTGGCGACGATGCTGGCCGCGGGAGCTCTCGCGGCCGCACCGATCGCACCGCCCGCGGCCGCCCGCCCCGACCTCACGAGCGAGACGCCCACCGCGCGGGCCCACCCGGTCATCACCCTGACGCCGATGCCCGGGGTCTTCACCGCGGGACGACGCGGCACCCTGCGGACGCGCGTGTGGCCCAATCGCAAGAACCGCCGGGTCACCTACGCCCGGCCGCACTACAACCGCAAGCACAAGCTGGTCTGGAAGCGCATCGGCACCGCAAGGACCGACCGCTTCGGCGTCGCCGATCTCCGCTACGCCTTCGCCGCGCCGGGCCGCTACCGGGTCCGCGCCCGCGCGGCGCGCTTCCACGGCCAGCCGAGGCGCACGGTGATCCGCACCGTCACGGTGGTCCCGCCGCCGACCGGCGCGACCGGGAGCGGCTCGGGCGGCCAGGGCGGCTCCGGTGGAGGCGGCGGAGGAGGCACCGGAGGAGGGGGCGACGGCACCGACCCGAGCGACCAGCCCGGGACCTTCTCCCTCATCGGCGGCGAGCTGAAGACGGCCGGACAGACGCACACCCGCCGTGACCCGATGACCTACATCCGCGACTGCACGGCCCAGGTGACCGCCGTCGCCACGCCCGGCTTCGACGACGCCCTGGCCGCCATCGACGCCTTCACCGCCTCGGGCACCTCGACGCAGGAGTGGCACGACCTCGGGCTGGCCGACCCCACCCGGCCCGACCGCGAGGACGACGTCGCGATGATCGCCGTCGGCGTCCATGTGCCTGCCGCCGCGCTGGCCGCGTTCGTCCAGGGATACCGCGCCCATCCCACCCAGGCGTCCTTCCTCAACGGCGCCGCCGCGGCCGCCAACGCCGTGGGCCACCCCGAGTGGGCGATCGCGCTGGAGACCAAGGCCGCCACCCTGGACACCACCGGCGGCACCGGCATCCCGGACGAGGCGATCCGGCTCACCAACCTCGGTCATGCCCACGCCATGACCGGGGACTGGGCGGGCGCCAAGACTCTCGTCACCCAAGCGCTCGCGCTGGCGCCACACGCGCCCCAGATCAACGCCGAGCTGGCCGCCATCGACTTCTGCGCCGGCGACTCCGCCGGCGCGAGCAAGCACTACGGGAAGTCCTTGCGCACCGGTGACCCCGGCGAGGACGACGCGGTCACCACCTCGACCGGCACGCAGACCAACTACCGCACCAGCGCGCCCAAGCTCTGGGATCTCTCCCTGGCCACCTCGCCCACCATCGAGCTACCGGCCCTGCCCAGCAGCCCGGCCGACCTGCTCGCCCAGGGGGACTGGGCGGGCGGCTTCTGGCATGCCGAGTACAACCGACTCCAGGCCCAGCGCCAGGGGCTGTGGAGCGAGGAGTCCACGTTGCGCGCCCAGCTCAACGCCGAGTCGATGGCGCCGGTCTCCCGGCAGCAGATCTACGACATCCTCGACAGCCTCTACGAGGCGGCCGACGCGCGGCTGATCCCACTGAGCCAGAAGGTGGCCGACGCCTGGTACCCCGGCGGGGTGAGCATCGACAACGTCTGCCCCGCGGGGGTCGACGCGGCGTTCTGCGGCGGCCAGCACACCAACGCGGACTGCGCGAGCAACCAGGCCGCCTTCGACCTCTGGCACGCCGATCTGGCCGCGTGGCGCGAGGACTTCTACGCCTATCAGGGACTGGCCGAGAAGGTCTTCGCCGGCATGCGGGCGCAGCTCGACGATCCGGTGGCCTACCAGCTCGCCGGGGACCTCATCACCGAGCACTTCATCAACGAGGTCTCCGGATACGCCTCCGGCATCTGGGCCAAGACCATGGAGATGCCGTACGACGACAACGACGGCAACCCGTGCTGGAGCAGCGGCGACGACCCGGCTCCGGCCCCGACGCAGCTGAGCGGCATCGACCCGGGGGTCTGCGACCCCGACAAGCTCGCCTCGCACGTGAACCTGGCCATCGAGGCGGGCGCCGGCTTCAGCATCAAGTCCACCTGCAGCACCGTCGACGTCGAGGTCTCGGCCTCGGCCTACAAGTTCCTCGGCGGCTTCGCCTCGGCCAGCCTCAACAAGGACGGCTCCGGCCTCACCGCGGTCGCCGGGGTCAAGGCGAGCGGGCTCGGCGCCGGCTTCGTCTCCGCGCTCTACGTCACCTACGACAAGGACGGGGGCATCACCGACTTCGGCTGGGAGGTCGGCCCCTCGTTCGAGCCCGGCGCGGGCCCGGTCTCGCTCGACGTCGGCAGTGACATCATCAAGATCAGCTTCATGAGCGTCTTCACCTCGCCGGTCACGCGCTGAGCGGGAGTCGCCGTCGGTCGGCCGAGCGTGCTAGGTCGCGGGCCGGTAGGCGCAGTCGTCAGCGGTCCGGCTCGCCTGGCTGGGCACTTTCTCGGGCACCTTCGCGGGCGGCACGGCGGTGCCCGCGACGGTCCCACCGCCCGCCGAGACCGAGCCGTCGGCCTGAGTGCCCACCTGGACGGCGGCGGGCGTCCCGGATCCGAGCGCCCTGCGGACGGCCGCCCGCAGGTAGTCGAAGTCGGGGTCGTTGGGGTTGAACTCCTTGCTGAGCTCGAAGCTCACCGAGCTCACCGAGCCGCCCTTGACCCGAGCGGCCAGGTCGACGAAGGCCGGCAGGAGCTTCTGCGGGATGTCGGTGCGCACGATGTCCTTGCTGGCCGCGGCGAGCCTGGTGTAGCGCTTCAGCACCTTCGTCGGGCTCGCCTCCTGGACGATCGCGTCGATGGCGCAGCGCTGGCGCTCCATCCGCTTGTAGTCGGTCGAGCCGTACCGGCCGCGGGTGAACCAGAGCGCCTGGAAGCCGTTGAGCCGCTGGTTCGGGCCCGGGTCCAGGTAGTCGTCGGGGCGGATCCCCGCGTCGGTGTTGCCACCGATCGGCACCGGCTCGTTGATGTTGACGGTGATGCCGCCGATCGCGTCGACCAGCTGACGGAAGCCGGCCAGGTTGACCAGCACGTAGTAGTCCACCCTCAGCCCGGTCGCGCCGGCCACCGCGAGCTTGACGGCGTCGGCGCCCTCGTTGGCGCTCTTGCCCAGGATGCCCGGGTGCAGGGCCGGGATGTTGCGGTAGATCGCGTTGAGGAAGTACTCCGCCTCACCACTGGAGCCGGTGAAGCCGTTCGGATAGAGCTCGTCGAGCTTGGAGCCTGCCTGGAAGGGCACGTCGCGCAGATTGCGCGGCAGGCTGAACAAGAGGGTGTCTCCGGTCTTCACCGCGATGCTGGCCAGGATCACCGAGTCGGTGCGGACCCCCGGCCGGTGCACGTCGCCGTCGCCGCCGAGCAGCAGCACGTTGACCCGCTTCTGCCCGTCCCACGGGTCTTCCTCGGTCACCGTGGGGATCGTGGCGCTCGGCTCGTCCTCGAAGACGGTGCCGATGACGTCGCGGGTCACCAGCGCGTACCGGGCGCCCACGGCCATCGGCGCGGTGATCGCTCCACAGAGCACGAAGACGCAGGCGACGCCGACGGCCCGCATCGCCGTCGACGCCGTCCGCGATCTGTGCACGTCGTAGGTCCGGAAGATGGCGAGCATCCAGACCACCCACAGCACGCCCATGCCGACGACCAGCATCAGCAGCATGTCGGGATCCAGGAGCACGTCACGCAGCCAGCCTCGCGCCATCAGCCAGACGACCAGGCCGGCGAGACCGAGGAAGAAGGCCGGCACGACCGCCGCCACCAGGGCGCGCCGGAGTGCCCGCCCGATCTGATCGGGGCGGACAGCCTTGTGACGCCCACGAGACCTCTTCGGACCGGGCGCCGCGGTATGCCGCGACACCCGCGGAATCCTAGGTCACGGCGCCAAGCCGGCGCCCGGGCATCTAGTCCACCAGTTCGCGCTTGAGGATCTTGCCGGTCGCCGTCATCGGCAGGCTGTCCACGAAGGCGACCAGGCGCGGGTACTTGTAGGCGGCCATCTGCTCCTTGGCCCAGGCCACCAGCTCGTCCTCGGTGACGGTCGCGCCGGCGTTGCGGATGACGAACGCCTTGATCTCCTCGCCGTGGGTCTCGTGGGGTACGCCGACCACGGCCGCGAGCGAGACGTCGGGGTGGGTCATCAGCACCTCCTCGACCTCGCGCGGGTACACGTTGTAGCCGCCGCGGATGATCATGTCCTTGGACCGGTCGACGATGTAGTAGAAGCCGTCGGCGTCGCGGCGGGCCAGGTCGCCGGAGCGGAACCAGCCGTCGCGGATCACCTCGGCGGTCGCCTCCGGGCGGTTGAGGTAGCCCTTCATGATGTTGTGCCCGCGGATCGCGATCTCGCCGACCGCCTCGGGGTCGCTGCCGTCGGCGTTGACCTCGTTCCACTCCGAGTCGATGAGCTTGCACTCCACGCCCCAGATCGGCACGCCGATCGAGCCCGGGCGCGGCTCCCGGCCGGGATCGCTGAAGGTCGCCACCGGCGAGGTCTCCGAGAGGCCGTAGCCCTCCAGGATGGTGATGCCGAGCTTGGCCTGGACGTCCTTGATGATCTCCACCGGCAGGCTGGCGCCACCGGAGACGCCCACCCGGAGATTGGCGGCGATCTTGGCGACATCCACGTCCACCCCGCCGCTGATCGTGCCGAGCAGGCCCCACCACATCGTCGGCACACCGGCGAAGAAGGTCACCTCCTCGCGGTCCAGCAGCGCGATCGCCTGCTCGGCGTCGAAGCGCGGCAGCAGCACCAGGGTCGCGCCCATCGAGAAGCCGGCGTTCATCTGCACCGTCGAGCCGAAGGAGTGGAAGAGCGGCAGGGTCACCAGGTGGGTGTCGCTGCCGGGCTGGGAGCCGAAGAGCCGGTTGCAGGTGAGGGCGTTGAGCACCAGGTTGCTGTGGCTGAGCTCGGCGCCCTTGGGCTGCCCCGTGGTTCCGCTGGTGTAGAGGATCACCGCGGTGTCGGCCTCGCTGCCCAGGCGCGACTCGAAGACCGGCGACTTGCCGGCCAGCGCCTGGGCGAAGGTGCGCGCGCCCTCGACCGGCGACGGCGCGGCCAGGTCGGCGGTGATCACGATGAGCTCCGGGCGGACCGCGGCCTGCTCGACCCCGGCGGCGCCCTCCGCGGCCATCGGCAGCTCGGGCGTGCCCTCGAAGCAGAAGTAGACCTTCGCGCCGGAGTCGTCGAGGTAGTAGGCGACCTCCCGGCTCTTGTTGAGCACGTTCATCGGCACGACCACGCCGCCGGCCTTGAGGATGCCGTAGTAGACGATCGGGAAGTACGGGATGTTCGGCGCGGTCAGCGCGACCCGGTCACCGGGCTCCACACCGAGCTCGACCAGGAGGTTGGCGACCTGGTTGGCCATCCCGTCGACCTGCGCGTAGGTCAGCCGGGTCTCGCCCAGCACCAGGGCGGCGCGGTCGGGGTACTTGCGGGCGCTGTCCTCGAGGAAGATCGACAGGTTGTACACGGCGGGTTTCCCTCCTGGCTCGACTGGCCCTCAACCTACTCGCCGGTCACCTGGGTGACGAGGGGGCTCCTAGAAGGTCTCGCCGGTGAGCAGCTCGTAGGCCTCGACGTACCGGCGGCGGGTGCGCTCGACGACCTCGGGGGGCAGGGCGGGCGGGCGGGCGCCGGAGGCGCGGTCCCAGCCGCTCTCGGGGGAGGTCAGCCAGTTGCGCACGATCTGCTTGTCGTACGACGGCTGCGCCTGGCCCGGCTGCCACTGGTCGGCCGGCCAGAAGCGGCTGGAGTCCGGGGTGAGCACCTCGTCGGCGAGCACGATCCGCCCGTCGGGGGACGTGCCGAACTCGAGCTTGGTGTCGGCCAGGATGATGCCCCGCTCACGGGCGACGTCCTCGGCGCGGGCGTAGACCTCCAGGGTCAGCCGGCGCAGCTCGGCCGCGGTCTCGGCGCCGACGACGTCGGCCACGGCGTCGTAGGAGACGTTCTCGTCGTGGTCGCCCACCGCCGCCTTGGTCGCGGGGGTGAAGATCGGCTCCGGCAGCCGGCTGCCGTCGAGGAGGCCGGGGGGAAGCGGGATGCCGCAGACCTCGCCGGTGGCGGCGTAGTCCAGGAGGCCCGAGCCGGTGAGGTAGCCGCGGGCCACGCACTCGACCGGGAACATCGCCAGCTCCTCGCAGAGCACCGCGCGACCGCGCACCTCCTCGGGGACGTCGGTGGAGACGACGTGGCCGGGCACCAGGTCGGCGAGCCGGTCGAACCACCACAGGGACATCCGGGTGAGGATCTCGCCCTTGTCCGGGATGGTGGTGTCCAGCACGTAGTCGTAGGCCGAGATCCGGTCGCTGGCGACCATCAGCAGGCAGCCGGCGTACGGCCCCTCGGTCATCCGGTAGAGGTCGCGCACCTTGCCCGAGTGCAGGTGGACCGCCCCCGCGATCGGCCGCGCCGGAGGGATGTTGGGGTCGCCGCTCACGAAGTGGAGCCTACTGAGCCGCGCCGGGCGAGGCGCCGGCCAGGGTGGCCGGGCATGACAGCAGCCCGCCGGGACCACGGTGGTCCCGGCGGGCTGCCGCCCCCTCTCAGACGATTCGGCTACCCGTCGGCGTCACTAGCAGATCACCGGGATCGGGAGCCAGGTGCACACCGTGCCCAGGCCGCCGCCGGCCGCGCTGTTGAACACCGAGTTGAACACGCCCTGCACCACCGAGGACACCGTGTTGAGCAGGTTGCTCGCCAGGTTGATCGGCGACACCGGAGCGCCACCAGCACCGGTGCCGAGCTGTCCCACGGACGCGGTGAGGATCTGGTTGAGCAGGTCGGGGCTGGCGGTGCCGGAGACCAGCTTGCCCAGCTCCGCGGTGTCGAAGAGTCCGCCCAGCAGACCGCTGAGCTGGTCGACACCCGGGACGGCGCCGTTGGCCGCGGGCAGCATCGAGGTCAGCATGCCCGCCGGCAGCATGCCCGAGAGACCCGGGATCATCCCGTCCAGCAGGTTGGTCAGCTTGGTCACGTCGAGCGTGCCGGTCATGTTCAGGCCCTTCTTGATCAGCGCGACGATGCCGCCGAGCTGCTGGCCGTCCAGGTTTCCGGAGACCGCGTCGACCAGGGTCTGCAGCACGCCGCCGAAGGCGAAGCCACCCGCGGGCGTCGGCAGACCACCGGCCAGACCGGAGAGCTGGCCGAGCAGGTTGTCGGCGAAGTCCTTGATCAGGTTGCTGTCAGCGGTGCCACCGAGCAGCTGCAGCAGCTGGTTCGGGTCGAAGGACCCGCCGAGCAGCGAGGAGAGCTGGTCGAGACCGGGCACCTGGCCGGAGTTGAAGCCGTTGAGCATGCCCAGCACGTCCAGGCTGTCCAGCTGGTTGGACAGGCCCGGGAAGAGCGCGTCCAGGAAGGACATGAACTGCTTGAGGTTGAGCATCGAGAGCAGGTCGCCGCCGAGCAGCGTCTGCAGGATGCCCAGCTCCTGGCCGACCTGGGCCGGCAGACCGGCCGCCTCCGCGGCGCGGCAGGCCTGCGAGACGGTCATGGCCCGTGACGAGACGGTCGCGTTGGCGCGCTTCAGGGCCTTCTTAGCCTTCTTGAGCTGCTTCTTGGTCTTCTTGACCTTGGCCTTGTTGTGCGCCTTCTTGGCCTTCTTGACGGCCTTCTTCTTCTTGGCGACCTTCTTCTTGGCCTTGGCGTGGCCCTGCTGGGCCGAGGAGAGCGCCGACCGGGCGCTGGTGCACTGCGTCGTGGCAGCGCTCACCGAGCCGGTGGCCCGCACGGAGTCCGCGGCGCTCGCCGATGCCCCCAGGCCGGGAACGAACGCAAGAGTGGCCGCGACCGCGAGCGTGGTCAGGGCGACCAGCACACGCTTGGATGTCGACATTGGATTCCTTTCCAGTTGGCATCCGTCGGGGGTCCCGGATGCGGCACGTGACCACCTGATCGGCAGCGCCCGGCCGCTGCTGAGGCGGTCGCCCGCCAGATCTCGCCTGTCGGGACCGATGAGCTTGTCCATAGCTCCTCCTCATTCCGATCAACTGTGTCGGTGGCACCCCAGCCGTCCTGGCGGGGTCGAGGAGGAGACGGAGGCATGACGCGGACATGATGCGACTTTTCGGACATTTTTCGCGATTTGCCTCTAATTTCGCGAATGTGTCAAACTCCGCGCAACGGAATCAGCGGCGGTCGTTGCTCCAGTCGACGAATCCCGTCGGGGCGTGCCGGCCCATGCTGGCGTGCTCGAAGAGGCCGAAGCCGGCGTCGTCACCACAGCGCGCGGCCGCCGCGTGGTCGGTGACGCCGAACGGGATCCGTCCGGCCACCTCGGCCGCGGCCAGGTCGTAGTCGACCCGCTCGACGTGCCCCTCGCCGCGCCACTGCCCGTGGCTCCAGTCCGGATCGCCGCCGTAGCCGCCGCCCACGTGGAGGACGGCATGCGTGCGCGGCTCGACCTCGATGACCAGCGGAGCTCCCGAGCCGTCGGTGCAGCGCAGCACGGCCCCGGTCGGGGTCCGGGTGCCGGGGAGATAGTCGATCTCGACGCGCGGCCAGCCGAGCTGCTCGACCCGGCCGTCGCGCCAGACGCGGGTGGCGTCGTTGAGGGTGCGGAAGCCGTCCGCGTCCTCCTGGAGGATCACCACCACGGCGTACTCCTCGAAGCGCAGCGGCGCGTAGAGCCACCAGAAGCCCTCCATCGGGGGATCCTGCGGCCGCCCGGCAGGCTCGGCCTCGCCCACGGGCCGGATCCCCCAGGAGCGGTCGCGGCTGCCCATCCAGCGCTCCGGGGTGACCGCGATCTCCCCGCCGTCGAGGAGGATGTGCCCGCTCCACGAGCCGAGCTGGGCGAAGCGCTGCGCGTCCAGGGTCGGCCGGACGCCGTTCAGCATCAGGTGCGGCAGCTCCTGGACCGCCGGGAAGGAGCCCTCCCAGGTGAGGTCGGCCGCGATCCCCTCGGTCTCCTCCACCACGATCCGCAGGCGCTGCAGCGGCTCGGCCACCTCGATCCGGTAGGGCCCGACGCGCTGGTCGAGCCGGTGGTCGTCGATGGCGTCGGAGAAGTGCAGCGCCGTCTGGGTGGTGCCGCGGCGCAGCAGCAGATAGGCGTCCTTGACCCCGAGGTTGGGGTAGTAGCCGAGCCCGGTGATCGCCATCAGGCCGTCGCGCTCGCCCTGGCCGTCCATCGCGTTGAAGTAGCAGCGGTCGTAGAAGTTGCGGTCGCTGCTCACCGGCCGGGCCGCGGGGAGCGGCGCCTGATGGATCGGGAATTCGTCCATCGGCCCGATCAGGCCGTGCGTCATGCTCCCACCTCGTCCAGCAGCGCGGTGAAGAGCGGCGCGTGGTGGAAGAGCGAGTCGGCGCTCTCCGGTCGCTCGATCTCGCCGAAGTGCGCCTGGCGGGTGCCGGTGCGCATGAAGACGCAGCCCCAGAGCACCGCGGCGTACACCTGGAACCAGGTGAGGTCGCCGATCTCCACGCCCGTCGCGTCACGGTACGTCGCGCGCACGTCCTCCTCGCGCAGCACGTGAGGCAGGCCCGGCAGCTCGAAGGTGGTGGCGATCGACTCGAAGACCCGGTGGGCGAAGACCAGCCAGGCGAGGTCCAGCTCGCGGGGTCCCAGGTCGGCCATCTCCCAGTCCAGGACGGCGACCGGCTCGAAGTCGCGGTAGAGCACGTTGCCGATCCGGGCGTCGCCCCAGGTGAGCACCGGCTCGCCGTCCTCGGGGCGGTGCGCGTCCAGCCAGGCCAGGGCCCGGTCGATCAGCGCACTGCGGCCGAGCTCGGCGGCCGCCCACTCGTACCAGGCGCGGGTCTTGTCGAGGTGGCGGCGCAGGCTCCCGTCCGGGGCGAGGAAGCCGAAGGTCTCGGCCGCGCCGGGGATCTGGTGCAGGCCGGCGATCGCCGCGATCGTGGTGTCCTGCAGCCGCCGCTGGTCGGCGGGGACGGCGTCGAAGAACCAGTTGTCGCCGAAGGTGTAGGGCAGCACGTCCGGCGGCACCTCGCCGTCGACGCGCTCCATGAAGAAGAACGGCGCACCGAGCACGTCGCCGGTGGGCTCGAGCCAGCGCGGAGACGGCACCGGGACCTCGGCGAGCTCGCCGACGAGCCGGAGCACCTCGTACTGGTGGTCGAGGCGGTACTCCCGGAAGACGGGGACGTCGTCGGCGGCCGGGGCGATCCGGATGACGAACGCGCCCTCGCGGCGTACCCCGTCCTCGGTCCAGGCGACGTCGGCCAGGATCGTCTCGCTGGACATGCCGTTGGCGTCGCTGCCGCCGCTGAGCCGGACCTCCGGGTCGCTGCCGGGCAGCTCGCCGGCCAGCCATCCGGTCAGCACGGCCGCCATCGCGTCGGCGTCACGGCTGCTGCGCTGCAGTCGCAGGTCCGGGGAGACTTCCTGGTTCGTCATGCGCCCAATGAACTAGAACGTGTTATCGGTGTCAACGACCCCGGCGCCGCTCGATACGCTCGGAGCATGCCCGTCGTGAAGATCAATGCCCTCAACGTCCCGCCCCAGGCTGGCCCCGAGCTGGAGCGCCGCTTCGCCGCTCGCGCCGGCGTCGTCGAGGGCGCCCCCGGCTTCCTCGGCTTCCAGCTGCTGCGCCCGGTGGCCGGCGAGGAGCGCTACTTCGTGGTGACCCACTGGGCCGACGACGCCTCCTACGAGGCCTGGCGCGACGGCGACGCCCGTGCGGCCCACGCCGGCGAGCACGGCAAGCCGGTCTCCGAGGGCGCCAATCTGCTGGAGTTCGAGGTCGTCCTCGACGTCAAGCCGGCGTAGCCGAACGGACACAACCGCTGTCCCGGGCCTCCGATGGCCCGGATCAGGCGGTCGTGCCCGTCTGACTCAGCGGCAGCCGAGTCCGCCGCGGTAGCCCTCCGGCTCCTGGCCGGCGGCCACCCGGTCGGCGTACTCCCAGACGACCTCGGGGTAGTCACCCTCGGCGTCCATCTCGTGCAGCACCGTCCAGTCGTGGCTGGTGGAGAGCTGGTCGGCGGCGTGCCGGGCGGCCGTGTCGTCGCCCGCCGCACGGGCCCGCTCCCACTCCTGGATCCAGCCGCAGGCGACCGCGCCGGCCACCGTGGCGCCGAGCTGGTAGCTGTCGAGCGCCTGAGCCTTGCCCAGCGCGTCCTCCCGGTCGAAGCCCGGCGGCACCGGGATGTCGCCCAGGATCCGCGTGGTCGCCTGCTGCGCGCCGCCGGCCACGACCATCTCGCGCGGCAGCGCCGCCAGCCAGGTGGGCACGTCGACCTGCTCGACGCGATCGGCCAGGAACGCCAGGAACTCCGCCTCGCTGCCGAGGTTGTGCCCCCTCAGCTCCAGGAACACCCCGCCCTGCGGCGCGAGCAGCACCGCGTGGTCGTCGGCGCTGTAGTTGACCAGCCGCGCGCGCTTGCCGTCGACGGTGACCCAGCGTGAGTCGGGCTCGTCGGAGCGGTCCTGGAGATAGCCGTCGTACGCCGACCGCGGGTACCAGTCGACCGAGAGGCTCGGCGCGTCGTTCGTGATCGAGTAGCTGTTGAGGAACGCGACCTTGCGCTTCTTGTCCGGTCCCAGCTGGAAGGTCATCTCCCCGGACGTGGCGCTGAAGCCGCCCAGGCTGCGGACCTTCCAGCCCGGCGCGGTCACCAGCACCCGCGGGTTCGCCTTCGCCACCTTGACCGCGGCAGCGGCGTAGCGGACCTCGGTGACGCCGTCGGCGCCGCCACCTCCCACGCTCCCGGCCTGCGGGCTCTCGCCACCCTGGCCCGCGATCACGACCGGTACGGCGATCGCGGCGGTCACCGCGGCGGCCGTGGCCACCGAGATCGCCAGCCGGGACCTCAGGCTCACCCGGCCACGGCGGATGCGACGGGCGCGGAGCCGGACGGCCGGGTCCACCGGGGACTGCCCGACGATCTCCTCCATCAGGGCGAGGTCGGCGCCGTCGAGGTCGGCGCGCTGGTACGGGTCCGCCTCATGCAGCCGGCGGTCGAGATCGGTCATCAGGACTCCTGGGAGATCGGGAGCGGGCTCAGGACGGCTCGCTGTTCGCGGATCGATTCACTGCCCACATGTCCGGCAGCCGGCTCGTCGTCACCGGCCTCGTCGAGCAGAGCGCGCAGCCGGGCACGGGCCCGGGAGAGCCGGGTGCGGACCACCTGCGGCGAGAGGTCCAGCACGGTCGCGATCTCGCGCGGCTCCAGGCCCTCCCACACGCTGAGCATGAGCACCTCGCGGTCGAGGTCGCCCAGCCTCCTCATCGCGTCCATGACGACCACGCGGTCCGCGACCGGCCCGGCGGGGTCACCGCTCTCGGGGCGGCTCAGCCGCTCGCGCAGCCGCTCGCCGAGATGATGCCGGCGGCGATCGGAGCGGTGGTGGTTGGACAGCACCCGCCGGGCGACCCCGAAGAGCCACAGCCGGTCCTCCGCGCCCCCGGGCATCTCCCCCAGCCGCCGCCAGGCCACCAGGAACGTCTCCGCGACCACGTCGCCGGCGTCCGCCGGCTGGTCGGTCCGCCGCCGGGCATAGGCGAGGACCGGATCGAAGTGCGCGCGATAGAGATCGCGGAAGCATCGCTCACGGTCCGGCCCGTAGTACGTGGGTCTGGCGCTGGTCACACCCCGTCCATGTCCGGCCACGTGCCGATCGTGACGGGGCTCCTCAACTCGTCGTACGCCGCTGGGCGGCCTCGGCGAGCGCCTGCACCACCGCCCCGATGTCCTGGCGCTCGTGCCAGCCGGTCAGCGCGATGAGGTTGTCGACCAGGACCGGCGGATCGGCGATGCGCCGGCCCAGCGCCGCGACGGCGGCGTCGCGCTCGCGGACCATGTCCTGCGGCGACCCGGCGGCCGCCAGTCGCTCGGCGTACCCCCAGGCCCGGTCGCGCGCGGTCCGCAGCGAGAAGTTGACCACCACCTCGTCGATGCCCATCGCCACGACGTCCAGGAGCCCGGACACGGGCGAGGCCTCCGCGATCGCGTCCTGCATCTCGTCGACGAGCCCGGCGAGCACCTCGTTGATCCGCTCGAAGTCCTGCTTGAGCTCCTCGATCTGGTCGCCCGGGCAGACCTCCGCGGCGGCGACCGCCAGGTCGAGGTTGATGTGCGCGTTGATGCCGAGCACCAGGTGCTGCATCACCGTGGCGCCCCGCTGCGCGGTCTCGAAGGAGCAGCGCCAGGACTCCGAGATCGGCTCCTCGCGATCCCAGCCGGCGTACGCGTCGAGCCAGTAGCGGGCGAAGCGCACGTCGAAGCGCTCCATCCGCTCGTTGTCCTCGAACTCCCCGGCCGTCACGCCGTCGCGGACCCGCTGGGTGACGCCCCGGTAGACGGCGGTGAAGTAGCCGCGCGGATCGCGCTGGTCGATCGCGCGATCGAGGTTGGCGTCCATGCGCGCGATCGCGTCGTCGATCGTCTCGATCGCGGTGACCATGCCCCGCATTGTCACGTAGCCGGGCCTCCGGGTCGAGACCCCGGCGGCCGGGAGGTCTAGAGGATCGCCCCGGGGGCGTACGACGCCGCGGCCGGATCGGTCGCCACGACCTCCTCGACCCGGCGTACGACGGCCCGGACCTGATCGACCGCCGCGCCGGTGAACTCGATCGGATCCTTGACCAGCGCGTCGATCTGGTCGCGGGTGAGGCCGAGGCGGGAGTCGGCGGCGAGCCGGTCGTAGAGGTCGTTGCGGTCCAGCCCCTGGCGCATCTCCAGAGCGACCGCGACCGCATGCTCCTTGATCGCCTCGTGCGCCTCCTCGCGGCCGACTCCGTTGCGGACCGCGGTCATCAGCACCTTGGTCGTGGTCAGGAACGGCAGGTAGCGATCCAGCTCGCGCTGGATCACCGCCGGGAAGGCGCCGAACTCGTCGAGCACGGTGAGGAAGGTCTGGAAGAGCCCGTCGGTGGCGAAGAAGGCGTCGGGCAGTGCCACCCGGCGTACGACGGAGCAGGAGACGTCGCCCTCGTTCCACTGGTCGCCGGCGAGCTCGCCGACCATGGAGAGCTGGCCGCGCAGGACGACGGCGAGGCCGTTGACCCGCTCGCAGGAGCGGGTGTTCATCTTGTGCGGCATCGCCGAGGAGCCGACCTGGCCCTCCTTGAAGCCCTCGGTGACCAGCTCGATGCCGGCCATCAGGCGGATCGTGGTGGCGAGGTTGGACGGGCCGGCCACGACCTGGACGAGCGCGGAGACCACGTCGAAGTCCAGCGAGCGCGGGTAGACCTGGCCGACGCTGGTCAGCACCCGCTCGAAGCCGAGGTGCGCGGCGACCCGCTCCTCCAGCCCGGCCAGCCTGGCGGCGTCGCCGTCGAGCAGGTCGAGCATGTCCTGGGCGGTGCCCATCGGGCCCTTGATGCCGCGCAGCGGGTAGCGGCCGATCAGGTCGTCGAGGCGGTCGAGCGCGACCAGCATCTCGTCGGCGACGGTGGCGAACCGCTTGCCCAGCGTGGTCGCCTGCGCCGCGACGTTGTGCGAGCGGCCGGCCATGACCCGCGCCTCGTGCTCGCTCGCCAGCCGGGCCAGCCGGGCCAGCGTGGCGACGACGCGCTGCCGGACGAGACGGAGGCTGCTGAGGATCTGCAGCTGCTCGACGTTCTCGGTGAGGTCGCGCGAGGTCATGCCCTTGTGGATGTGCTCATGCCCGGCCAGGGCACAGAACTCCTCGATGCGCGCCTTGACGTCGTGCCGGGTGATCCGCTCGCGCTCGGCGATGGACGCCAGGTCGACCTGGTCGATGACCTTCTCGTAGGCCTCGACCACCCCGTCGGGCACGTCGATCCCCAGATCGCGCTGGGCTTTGAGCACGGCGATCCAGAGCTGACGCTCCAGGACGATCTTGTGTTCCGGGGACCAGATCTCGGCGAGGTCGGCGCCGGCGTACCGGGTGGCCAGGACATTGGGAACGCTGCGAACGGTCACCGCCGAATCCTCCCATGCGGCCGGGGCCTTCTCCTCAGCGCAGCAGCGCGCCGAGATCGACCGGGACCGTGCCGTGCTCGCCGACCGCGACCTCGCCCGTCGGATGCTCGTCGTCGAGGTGCAACAGCGGCTCCCAGGCGTCGCCGGCGTTGGCGAGGACGTCGAGGGTCCGGCGCTCCGGGTCGAGCATCCAGTACTGCCCGGCGCCGCCTTCGAGGTACTCCTCGGACTTGCGGATGGTGTCCTCCGCGCGAGTGGCACGGGAGAGCACCTCGACCACCAGGACCGGTGGCTCGGTCACCCAGGTGTCGTCGGGCCGCCGCTCGACGACCATCAGGTCCGGCGCTCTCAGCCTGTTGCGAGGGAGCTCGACCCCCACCTCGGTCATGAACACGAGGTCAGGCAGCGCCTGCCGAAGCACACCGGCAAGCACGAGAACCGCGATGCCGTGGTCCTGCGAGACCGGCGGCGTCACCACGACCTCCCCGTCGACCCACTCGGCCTTGGGCTTCTCCGGGAGCTCGAGGTACTCCTCCCACGACATCCGGAGCCGCTGCAGCTCGGACTCGGGGTCGGCGACAGACATCGCGGCTCCTCTCGGTACAACGGACACATCCAGACTCCTTCCATCTTCACACCGGGATGGTGAAGGCGGAAGCCTGGCACGGAACGCGGTCTCCCCGTTCGGGGAATCCACAGGACCTCAGAGGGCGGCGATGTCGGTGCGGTGCTGCTCGCCGGGGAAGTCGATGACGTCCACCCCGGCGTACGCCGCGGCGCGGGCGGCGGCGACGTCCTCACCGAGGCCGACGACGGCGAGCACCCGACCGCCGGCGGTGACCAGCGAGCCGTCCGTCAGGGCCGTGCCGGCGTGGATCACCTGGCAGCCGAGCGCCTCGGCCTCGTCGATGCCGGTGATGACGTCCCCCGACGAGGACGTCTCGGGATAGCCGGCGCTGGCCATCACCACGCCGACGGCCGCGCCGGGCTTCCAGCGCGGCGGCTCGGCCTCGTGCAGCACGCCGTCGGCGGCAGCCTTGAGCAGGACGCCCAGCGGGGAGTCCAGCAGCGCCAGCAGCGGCTGGGTCTCCGGGTCGCCGAAGCGCGCGTTGAACTCCACGACCCGCACGCCCCGCGAGGTGAGCGCGAGCCCGGCGTACAGCAGCCCGGCGAAGGTCGTGCCCCGTCGGGCCATCTCGTCCACGGTCGGCTGCAGCACCCGCTCCAGCACCTCCGCGACCAGGCCGTCCGGCGCCCACGGCAGCGGCGTGTAGGCGCCCATGCCGCCGGTGTTGGGACCCTCGTCGCCGTCGAAGATCCGCTTGAAGTCCTGGGCCGGCTGCAGCGGATAGACCGTCGAGCCGTCGGTGATCGCGAAGAGCGAGACCTCGGGGCCGTCGAGGTACTCCTCGATGACGACCCGCTCGCAGGCCACCGCGTGGGCCAGCGCCGCCTCGCGGTCGTCGGTCACCACGACGCCCTTGCCGGCGGCCAGGCCGTCGTCCTTCACGACGTACGGCGCGCCGAAGGCGTCCAGCGCCGCGGCCGCCTCCTCCGGCGTCGTGCACACGTGCGCCAGCGCGGTCGGCACCTCGGCGGCGGCCATGATCTCCTTGGCGAAGGCCTTGGACCCCTCCAGCAGGGCGGCCTCGGCGGACGGCCCGAAGCAGGAGATGCCCGCCTCGCGCACCGCGTCCGCGACCCCGGCGACCAGCGGCGCCTCGGGCCCGACCACGACCAGGTCGGCGCCGAGGCTCGTGGCCAGCGCCGCGACGGCCGCGCCGTCGAGCGGGTCGACCTCGTGCAGCGTCGCCACCGCGGCCATCCCCGGGTTGCCCGGCGCCCCGTGCACCTCGGTGACCGAGGGATCGCGGGAGAGCGCCAGCGCGAGTGCGTGCTCGCGCCCGCCGGTGCCGATGACGAGGGTCTTCACGGGCGACAAGGGTAGTGGTCGCGTATCAGCACGGACCTATCGCTGTCCGCGTCGCACCCGCCGAGCGTGCGGGCCCGGCGAGACGGGCCGTTACGTCCCTGCTCCTACGAACGACTACTCCACCACGACGGTCTGCTCGCGGCCCGGGCCGACGCCGACGGCCCAGAAGCGGGTGCCGGACATCTCCTCGAGCGCCTTGACGTAGGCCTGGGCATTGGCGGGGAGGTCGGCGAAGGAGCGGCAGCCGGAGATGTCGGTCTGCCAGCCGTCGAGGTACTCGTAGATCGGCGTCGCGTGGTGGAACTCGGTCTGCGTCATCGGCAGCTCGTCGTGGCGCTTGCCGTCGATCTCGTAGGCCACGCAGACGGGGATGCGCTCCCAGCTGTCCAGCACGTCGAGCTTGGTGAGGAAGAGATCGGTGAGACCGTTGACCCGCGTGGCGTAGCGCGCGATGACGGCGTCGTACCAGCCGCAGCGACGGGTACGCCCCGTCGAGACGCCGATCTCGCCGCCGATGCGCTGGAGCCTCTCGCCGTCCTCGTCGAAGAGCTCGGTCGGGAACGGACCGGAGCCGACGCGGGTCGTGTAGGCCTTGATCACGCCGATGATCCGGTCGATCCGCTTGGGGCCGATGCCCGCGCCCACGCACACGCCCCCGGCGATCGGGTTGCTGCTGGTGACGAACGGGTAGGTGCCGTGGTCGACGTCGAGCATGGTGGCCTGGGCGCCCTCGAAGAGCACCGTGCGGCCCTCGTCGAGCGCCTGGTTGAGCAGCAGCGAGGTGTCCGCGACCATCGGGCGCAGCCGGTCGGCGTACGAGAGCAGCTCCTCGACGACCTCGTCGACGGTGATCGCGCGCCGGTTGTAGACCTTGGTGAGCAGGTGGTTGCGCACGTCGAGGGCGGCCTCGACCTTCTCGCGCAGGATGCCCTCGTCGAAGAGGTCGGCGATCCGGATGCCGACGCGGTTGATCTTGTCGGCGTACGCCGGGCCGATGCCGCGGCCCGTCGTACCGATCTTGTTCTTGCCCAGGAACCGCTCGGTGACCTTGTCGATCGTCGAGTGGTAGGAGGCGATCACGTGCGCGTTGGCGCTGACCAGGAGCCGGCCCAGCTCGACGTCGCGCTCCAGCAGCGCGTCCAGCTCGCGGAAGAGCGCCTCGGGCGAGACCACCACGCCGTTGGCGATGACCGAGGTCGTCTCCGGCGTGAGGATGCCGCTGGGCAGCAGGTGGGTGGCGAACTTCTCCCCGCCGACCACGATGGTGTGGCCGGCGTTGTGCCCGCCACTGGTGCGCACCACGAAGTCGATCGCCTGCTCGCTGGTGAGCAGATCGGTCGCCTTCCCCTTGCCTTCGTCGCCCCACTGGGCGCCGAGGACCACGATCGCCGGCATGGCGTGCCTTCCCTGTCGTCGGTCGTACTTCGGCCGAGAGACCGCCGACCATCGTACGGCGTGCGCCAGGGCTACCGTGTCGGGCGTGGACCCTCTCCTGGTGATCACCCACGACGGAGCCGGCAACGCCGACGCGCTGGACCCGGCGCTGGACGTGCTCCGCGCCGCCACCGAGGTCACCGTCGCGGAGACCGGGGACGAGGAGTCGCTGGAGCGGGCGCTCGACTCCGCCGGCCCGTCGCGGGTCGTCGTCGTCGCGGGCGGCGACGGCAGCCTGCACACGGTCGTGGCCGCGCTGCACCGTCGCGGCGAGCTGTCCGGCTCCTCGCTCGGCCTGCTGCCCCTCGGCACGGGCAACGACTTCGCCCGCACGCTCGGGCTGCCACTGGAGGCCGAGGCGGCCGCGGAGGCGCTGCTGTCCGGCGTACGACGGCAGATGGATCTGGTCGTCGACGACCGGGACCGGGTCGTGGTCAACAATGTCCACGTCGGCACCGGCGCGCAGGCGGGTCGGCACGGCGCGACCTGGAAGGAGCGGCTCGGGCCGTTCGGCCTCGGGCTGCTGGGCTACCCGATCGGGGCGCTGCGCACGGCGTTGAAGCCGGACGTGCTCCGGCTCCGCGTCGAGGCCGACGGCGCGGTGGTCGAGCCCGGCCGGCCGGTGCTGATGGTGGCGGTCGGCAACGGCGCCAGCGTCGGCGGCGGCGCCGAGATCACGCCCGGCGCCGACCCCGCCGACGGCCGCGTGGACGTGATGGTCTCCTACGCGATCGGTCCGTGGGCCAGGGTCTGGTACGCCGTGGACGTGCTCCGCGCCCGCCACCCCGAGCGCGACGACGTGCGCACCCTGCGGGCTCGGACGGTCACCGTGAGCGGCGAGGATTTCTGGGTCAGCGCCGACGGCGAGCTCGAGGGTCCGGTCTCCCGGCGTGCCTGGCGGGTCGTGCCGGCGGCGTACTCGCTGATCGTGCCGGCCTAGGTCGCCCGGCCGGGTCACATCAGGGCGTCGTACGCCTCGGGGCTGGAGTCGCGGAGGAACTCGGCGCAGCGCTCCTGCTCGGCGGTCTCGCCGATGACGCCGGCGGCCTTGGAGAGGAGGGCGAGGACGGTGAGGAAGCCACGGTTGGGGACGTGGCTCCACGGCACCGGGCCGTGGCCCTTCCAGCCGTTGCGGCGCAGCAGGTCCAGGCTGCGGTGGTAGCCGACGCGGGCGTAGGCGTAGACCGTCACCGGGTCGCCGTCGTCCGCCGCCAGCGAGGCGCCGAGCAGCGACCAGGCCAGCGGCGACTCCGGGTGCGCGATCACGAGCTCGCGCGGCTCCATGCCGGCCGCGCGGTCGGCGGCGGCCGGATCCTCGGGCAGCAGGGTCGGCGGCGGTCCGGCGAGAAGGTCGTGGGGGGTCATGGAGGCAATTGTCCATGGCGGGGTGTTGAGTGGACCCGTGACCCAGACCTCCTCGACCTCCGGGGTCGCTCCCGACTCCGAGACTCGCCCGTGGCCGGCGCTCTTCGCGCTCTGCCTGGGCTTCTTCATGATCCTCGTCGACACCACGATCGTGACGGTGGCGACCCCCTCGATCATGGAGGACCTCGACGCCGAGGTGAACGCCGTGGTCTGGGTGACCAGCGCCTATCTGCTGGCGTACGCCGTGCCGGTGCTGATCACCGGGCGGCTGGGTGACCGCTTCGGCCCCAAGCGGCTCTACCAGACCGGCCTGGCGGTCTTCACGCTCGCGTCGCTGTGGTGCGGCCTGACCTCCACCGTCGAGATGCTGATCGTGGCCCGGATCTTCCAGGGCTTCGGCGCCTCGATGATGACCCCGCAGACGATGGCGGTGATCACCCGCATCTTCCCGGCCAACCACCGCGGCCAGGCGATGGCGCTGTGGGGCGCGACCGCCGGCGTGGCCACCCTGGTCGGCCCGCTCCTCGGCGGCGTGCTGATCGACGCGGCCGGCTGGGAGTGGATCTTCATCGTCAACGTCCCGGTCGGCGTGGTCGCCTTCGTGCTGGCCTCGCGGCTGGTGCCCAACCTGGAGACCCACCGTCACCGCTTCGACTGGCTGGGCGTGGCGCTGAGCGGGGCGGGCATGTTCCTGCTGGTGTTCGGCATCCAGGAGGGGCATCAGTACGACTGGGGCACGATCGCCGGGCCGATCACCGTCTGGCGGCTGATCGTGGCCGGCCTCGTGGTGCTCGCGATCTTCGTGTGGTGGCAGGCCCGCAACCGCAACGAGCCGCTGGTGCCGCTCGGGCTCTTCCGCGACCGGAACTTCTCGGTGTCCAACGTGGCGATCTCGACGATGTCGTTCACCGCGACCGCCATGGGCTTCCCGCTGATGCTCTACGCCCAGCTGGTGCGCGGGCTCTCGCCGACCGGGGCCGCGCTGCTGACCGTGCCGATGGCGATCATGTCGATCGTGATGGCGCCCATCGCCGGGCGGCTCACCGACCGGCTCCATCCCCGCCTGCTCGCCGGCGTCGGGTTCGCCGTCGCCGCGATCGGCCTGTACTGGCTCTCCACGGCCACCCGGCCGGACTCCCCCACCTGGGAGATCCTGGTGCCGATGGGCCTCTTCGGGGTCGGGACCTCCTTCACCTGGGGTCCGCTGGCGGCGACGGCCACGCGCAACCTCCCGCCGCAGCTGGCCGGAGCCGGCTCAGGGGTCTACAACGCCACCCGTCAGGTCGGTGCGGTGCTGGGCTCCGCGGCGATCGCGGTGCTGATGGACGCGCGCCTGGCCGCGCACCTGCCCGGTATGTCGACCGGCGGCTCGCCGGAGCTGGCCGGGCAGGCCCTGCCGGCGGCCATCCACGAGCCGTTCAGCGCGGCGATGTCGGACGCGGTGCTGCTCCCGGTCGGGATCCTGCTGCTGGGCATGGTCACGTGCCTGCTGTTCGTGACGCCCCGCCATCTCGCCGTGCCCGACGCCCACGCGTCGACCGCCGGTGCGCGCGTGTGATCGACCGTGGTCCGAGCCGGTCATAAGACTGGTTTTCCAGTCATATGACCGGCACTCTGGTCATATGCACTTCGGTGAGCCCTTCGGCGGACTCCTTCCGGGAGCCCGTGGGGCGGTGTTAGCCGCCCTGTTGCGCACCGGCACATCCTTGACCGGCCGGCAACTCCATGCCCTGGTCAGCGACCAGCACAGTCTCTGGTCCGTCCAGGAGGCGCTGAAGGCCTTGGCACAGGTCGGAGTGGTGGAGAGCCGGACCATCGGTCGGGCTGGAGTGCACGCGATCAACGAGGATCATGCGTCCGTCCCGCCCCTTCGTGCACTGGTCGATCCGATCACCGTCCTCACGACGGTGATCGAAGAGGCCACCGACTCACGGGTCAAGACGGTGCTGCTCTTCGGGTCGATCGCACGCGGCGAGCCGCGCCCCGACAGCGACATCGACCTCGCCGTCATCGCGACGGCCGACTGGGATGGACGAGTAGCACTCGAGGACCACGTACGCACGCGCATCGGCAACAGCTGCGACGCTCTGGTCCTGACGCCCGCCGAGTTCGATCGGCTCGCCCGCACTGGAGAGCCGGTAGTGACCGACATCCTCCACGAGGGTGTCGCACTGGTCGGGAGCAAGCCGCGCATCAGGCAAGAGGCGACCTGATGGCGAGTGCCGAGCAGCTCAACCGGGCCAAGGCGTTCCTTGGTCCGCCGAGCGCGCAATCTGGTCGAGCTGGCCGTGGAGATCGTCCGCCTCGGACGATGATCCAGGGCCCGAGCCCGGTGGAGACCCAGGCGGTGGCGGCTCAGCCGATGGAGTGACCGGTGCTGCGCAGGTTCTCGCAGGCCTCGACGACGCGGGCGGCCATGCCGGCCTCGCCGGCCTTGCCCCACGAGCGGGGGTCGTAGAGCTTCTTGTTGCCGACCTCGCCGTCAATCTTGAGGACGCCGTCGTAGTGGGTGAACATGTGCGCGGCGACCGGGCGGGTGAAGGCGTACTGGGTGTCGGTGTCGACGTTCATCTTCACCACGCCGTAGTCGACGGCGGCGCCGATCTCCTCGGCGGTCGAGCCGGAGCCGCCGTGGAAGACCAGGTCGAAGGGGCGGGCGCCGGCGTCGAGGCCGAGCTTGGCGACGACGGCCTCCTGCGCGGCCTTGAGGATCTCCGGGCGGAGCTTGACGTTGCCCGGCTTGTAGACGCCGTGGACGTTGCCGAAGGTCAGCGCCGTCAGGTAGCGGCCCTTCTCGCCGATGCCGAGCGCCTCGACGGTGGCCAGGGCGTCCTCGGGGGTGGTGTAGAGCTTCTCGTCGATCGCGCCGACGATGCCGTCCTCCTCGCCGCCGACCACGCCGACCTCGATCTCGAGGATGATCCGGGCCGCGGCGCACTTGGCGAGCAGCTCCTCGGCGATCTGCAGGTTCTCGGCCAGCGGCACCGCGGAGCCGTCCCACATGTGCGACTGGAAGAGCGGCGCCTCGCCCCGGGCCACGCGCTCGGCGGAGATGTCGATGAGCGGGCGGACGAAGCCGTCCAGCTTGTCCTTGGGGCAGTGGTCGGTGTGCAGCGCGATGTTGACCGGGTAGCTCTTGGCGACCTCGGCGGCGTACGCGGCGAAGGCGACGGAGCCGGTGACCATGTTCTTCACGCCGGGGCCGGAGAGGTACTCCGCGCCGCCGGTGGAGATCTGCACGATGCCGTCGCTGCCGGCGTCGGCGAAGCCCTGGAGCGCGGCGTTGAGCGTCTGGGAGGAGGTCACGTTGATGGCCGGGAACGCGAACGACTTCGCCTTCGCGGCGGCGAGCATCTCGGCGTACTTCTCGGGCGTGGCGATGGGCATCTGGCTTCCCCTTCAGACGTGACGGACCTGCGGCCAACCCTAGTCCGTCGTCCCGCCCCCACCGCAGGGCCCATCGTCCCGGCCGACCGGGCCCGCCGTTGGTAGCGTGCCGCCATGTCGGCACTCTCACCGCAGGCCCGTTCACTGGTCGCGTTCGCCATCGGCTTCACCTACCTGACGGGCGCGGTGGGACCCGGCTACCTCCTCGGGGCGGCCCTCTACCCGATCCTCCCCGACGGCAAGACCGGCGCCTTCCTGGTCAGCCTGGTGTCGCTGGCCCTGGCGGTGGCCGTCCTCTGGCTGGCGCACACGGCGGTGGTCGCGCTCGACGCGACCGTCGGCTGGGACCTACACCTGGCCCAGGCCGCCAGGGTGATCGCGCTCCTCGCGGTCGTCTTCGCCACCCTCGTCACGATCAGCACGCTGACCAACCAGGCCGGTCCCCTCGGGATGTTCTGAGTCCCGCTGGGCGGAACGACCGGGCCCGCTTGCGTCGCCCTATACCTAGAACTACTATGCATCGCAGTTCGAGGGAGAGGAGACGGGCATGCGGATCAGCAAGGACCTGGTGGCGGCCTCGGCGGCGCCGCTGGTGCTGGGCATCCTGGCGGAGGGCGAGAGCTACGGCTACGCGATCGTGAAGCGGGTCGGGGACCTCTCCGGCGGACGGCTCGAGTGGACCGACGGCTTCCTCTACCCCCTCCTGCACCGGCTCGAGCGCCTCGGGCACGTCGAATCGTCCTGGCAGCAGCAGGCGGGCGAGCGGCGACGCAAGTACTACCGGATCACCGAGCAGGGCCATGCCGAGCTGGCCGAGCACCAGCGGCAGTGGAGCGCCGTCCTCGACACCCTGGGCAGCCTCTGGGACGACGTACTGCCCGCCAACGTGGCTCTGGAGGGCCGATGACACCCGCGGAGACCATCGACCGGCAGGTCGGCGAGTGGCGGGCCTACATGCGCTCCCACCGCGAGCTGCGTCCCGACGATCTCGACGAGCTCGAGGACCACCTGCGCGGCCGCATCGACGACCTGCGCGCGACCGGCCTGGACGACGAGGAGGCCTTCCTGGTCGCCGTACGCCGGATGGGCAGCCTCGACGACCTGACCCGCGAGTTCGCCCGGGAGCACTCCGACCGGCTCTGGAAGCAGCTGGTGCTCACCGACGACGCCGGCCGGACCGACCGCCGGCTCGCCGGACCGGCCGTGGCGATGCTGGTGTGCACCGCGCTCGCGGCGGTCCTGGTCAAGGCTCCCGCGCTCTTCGGACTGTCGATGGACGGCGACGAGAGCTTCTACGTCCGCAACATGGTCCTCTTCGCGCTGGTGCCGCTCGCCGGCTACTTCCTGTGGATCCGGTCGGCGGGAGCGATGACCGTCGCCGCCGTGGCCGGCCTCATGGCGCTCGGCGGCATCGGCGCGAACGCCTTCGGCGGCGACGAGGACATGACCACGATGCTGACCGTCATCCACCTGCCGATCGCGCTGTGGCTGGTCGTCGGCATCGCGTACGCCGGCGGCGACTGGCGCTCCGACGGGCGCCGGATGGACTTCATCCGGTTCACCGGCGAGTGGTTCGTCTACTACGTGCTCATCGCTCTCGGCGGCGGCGTCCTGACCGCCCTGCTCCTCGGCGTCTTCGCGGCGATCGACGTCGACGTCGAGGTCTTCGTCGCCGAGTGGCTGCTGCCCTGCGGAGCGGCCGGCGCCGTCGTGGTGGCGGCCTGGCTGGTCGAGGCCAAGCAGAGCGTGATCGAGAACATCGCGCCCGTCCTCACCCGGATCTTCACCCCGCTCTTCACCATCGCGCTGATCGCCTTCATCGGCGGCCTGCTCTGGGCCGGCGGGCTGCGCGCGGACCGGGAGGTGCTGATCGTCTTCGACCTGCTCCTCGTGGTCGTGCTCGGGCTGCTCCTCTACGGCATCTCGGCGCGCGAGCGCGGCACGCCGCCGGGCTGGTTCGACCGGCTCCAGTGGCTCCTGGTCGTCGCGGCCCTGGTCATCGACGCCGTCGTCCTCGTGGGCATCGGCCTGCGGATCGGCGAGTTCGGCTTCAGCGCCAACAAGGCCGCCGCGCTCGGCGAGAACGTCGTGCTGCTGGTCAACCTCGCCGTCTCCGCGGTCCTGCTCGCCGGGTTCCTCTACCGCCGCCGGCCGTACGCCCGGCTGGAGCGCTGGCAGACCCGCTACCTGACCGTGTACGCCGCATGGGCGTGGGTCGTCGTGCTCGTCTTCCCCCTGGTCTTCGACTGACCACGAATCGTCCACAGGCATCGGCACTCCGAGCCTGTCCACAGGTTCACTCCGTCCGCTGGCCCGGGCCCGCGCGCGACCACATGGTCGCGGCATGCCGACAACGCCGGGGTCGCCCCGCTCCTGGGACGCACGACGCGACGCGCTCGGGATCGACTACGGACCGGACACGAACCAGATCAGGCCGCCGGAGATCAAGACCGTCGAACGGCTCTTGGCACGCGGTGATCGGCTGGTGCATATCCGCCGCGACACGACCGCGTGGAGACCCACGTCCGACTACCTCTGGACGCCGGTCGGCACAGTCCAGTCGATCAGGATCGAGATCAAGTCGCTCGAGGAGCGCACCATGGTGCACGAGGCGACCTTCCCGATGCGCATCAAGAAGTCGGTGGGGAAGTCGAAGGCGCACGGAGCCGAGTCACGCAAACGGGCGTTCCTGCTCGACGCCGCCGACCGCGACGTCCCGGAGCACGTCTTGCACCGGCTGCGCTCGTACAACCGTGACAACCCCGACCATCGGATCGACCACCTCTGGCTGATGAGCAGAGGTCGCGTCACCGAGATCGAACTGGCGTGAGCGAACCGGGCGCCTATCCCCAGCAAAAGGGGGGCTACCCGGTTCACGGCCACTGTACGCCTGACCATGGCGTCACGTCATCCCGTTCCGATGGGAGGCCGGATACCTGCGCCATCCGGCCGGCCTCAACCCCGCCAGGCGGTCTCGCTGCCCAGGTCGGCGTGCTCGCGGACCCAGGAGTGCATCGCGATGGCAGCGGCGGCGGAGGCGTTGATGGAGCGGGTCGAGCCGAACTGGGCGATGGAGAAGGTGCCGTCGCAGGCCTCGCGGGCCGCCTCGGAGAGGCCGGGGCCCTCCTGGCCGAAGAGGAAGCCGACCCGGCGCGGCATCCGCATCGTCTCCAGGTGCGCGGAGCCGGGCAGGTTGTCGATGCCGAGCAGCCGGACGTCGCGCTCGTGGAGGTAGGCGGCCAGGTCGGCGGGGGTGGGGTGGTGCCGCACGTGCTGGTAGCGGTCGGTCACCATCGCGCCGCGGCGGTTCCAGCGCCGGTTGCCGACGATGTGCACCTCGGCGGCGAGGAAGGCGTTGGCGGTCCGCACGATGGTGCCGATGTTGAAGTCGTGCTGCCAGTTCTCGATGGCGACGTGGAAGTCGTGCCGGCGGGTGTCGAGGTCGGCCACGATCGCCTCGACGGTCCAGTACCGGTAGCGGTCGACGACGTTGCGCCGGTCCCCCTCGGCGAGCAGGCGGGCGTCGTACCGCTCGTCGTCGGGCCACGGGCCCTCCCACGGGCCGACGCCGACCTCCGGCCGGCCGTAGGGCATCGGGTCGTACGGCGCCCGCTCGTCCTCTGACACGCCGCCAGGGTAGAGGTCCCCGCGCGAGCGCTCCGTGTTTCCCGGCGCCGGATAGTGTCTCCCCGTGCTCGACCTGGTGCCCCACCTCCTCACCCCGCAGCTGCTGGGCCTGGACTGGATGGACCCCGACTGGCTGCTGGAGCGCTTCGGCCAGACGATGCTCTGGCTCAGCCTGGCGATCGTCTTCGTCGAGTGCGGGCTCTTCTTCCCGATCCTGCCCGGCGACACGCTGCTGTTCGCGATGGGCATCTTCGTGGCCACCGACCGGATCGGGGTCGTGGACGCCCATCACAGCGTCGACCTGGTCATCGTCCTCGGCCTCTTCACCGTCGCGGCCTTCCTCGGCAACGTCAGCGGCTACGAGATAGGCCGGGCCATCGGGCAGCCGCTGCGCCATCGCGACGGCCGGATCATCAAGAAGAAGCACATCGACCAGACCCATGCCTTCTTCGACAAGCACGGCAACAAGGCGCTGGTGATCGGCCGCTTCGTGCCGTTCGTGCGGACCTACATCACCGTGGTCGCCGGCATCACCGAGATGGACCGCCGCCGCTTCCTCACCTGGAGCGCGATCGGCGCGGTGCTGTGGGTCTTCAGCATCGTGCTGCTGGGCTACTTCCTCGGCAACACGGTGCCCTGGCTTGGCGAGAACATCGACCTGGCGATCATCGTGATCCTGGCGTTCTCCGCCGTGCCGATCGCCTTCGAGTGGTGGCGGCACCGGCGTACGTCGGGTCCCGCGGCCGAGGACAACGACGGCGACGGCATCCCCGACCGCGACATCCTCGGGCTGGACACCACCGCGGACTGAGCCCGGCTCAGATGTCGAGGTCGGCGATCCCCACGGCGTACCGGTAGGGCAGGCCGGCGGCCTCGATGGCCTCGCGCGCGCCCGTGTCCCGATCCACGATCACGGCCACGCCGACGACCTCGGCGCCCGCCTCGCGCAGCGCCGCGACGGCCTCCAGCGCCGACCCTCCGGTGGTCGAGGTGTCCTCGACGGCGAGCACCCGGCGGCCCTCGACCGGCGGCCCCTCGATCCGCTTCTGCAGGCCGTGGGCCTTCTGTCCCTTGCGGACCACGAAGGCGTCCAGCCGACGACCCGCCGCGGCCGCCTGGTGCAGCATCGCGGTCGCCACCGGGTCGGCGCCCAGGGTCAGGCCGCCGACCGCGTCGAAGTCCCACTCCTCGGTGAGCGCGAGCATCGTCCGGCCGATCACCGGCGCCGCCTCGGCGTCGAGGGTGACCCGGCGCATGTCGACGTAGTAGTCGGCCTCCTTGCCCGAGGAGAGCGTCACCCGTCCCCGGACGACGGCCTTGGCGTTGATCTGGTCGAGGAGCACGTCGCGGTCAGCCATGGGCGGAGGCTATCGCCCGCGCGGGACCGGATCTCAGGTGGACTTCGGCTTGGAGTCCGCGGACCTGACCCTGTCCTTCGGCTGGACCGACTCCAGGTGGCCGAAGGCGATCATCCGGTTGTCGGTGTGGAAGAGCTCGGAGCAGGTGGTCAGCGTGATCAGCCGCTGGCCGGGCCGCTGGTCGGGCTGTGGGCCGCCCTCGTGCGGGTTCTTCGGCAGCGCGTCCAGCACCCAGACGCCGGTGAACGGGATGACCAGGTCGTTGGGATCGGTGTCCAGGACGTAGGTGTAGGTGGCGTCGACGGTCTCGACGATCACCTCGTCGCCGGGCCGCAGCTCGGGCATCCGGCGCAACGGCTCGCCGTGGGTGACCCGGTGGGCGGCCAGGGCGTAGTTGCCCACCTGCCCCGGGTCGACGGCGCCGGGGAAGTGCCCGAAGCCGCGGGCCAGCACGTCGGTGGAGACGCCCTCGAGCACCGGCACGACGTACGCCTTGCCGAACTTGGGGATCCTGATCAGCGCCGACGCCTCGCCCTCGGGGACCAGCCGCGGCGACTTCGCCTGGCCGCTCTCCCAGCTCTTCTGCAGCTCGCTGACCAGCTCGCGCTGGTGGCGCTTGGAGATCCAGTTGGTGCCCCACAGCTGCCAGCCGACGTACCCGAGCATGCCGACGCCGGCGAGGATCAGGCCGACCCCGACCCAGAGCGAGATCCGCCGCCGGCGCTCGCGCGGCGCCGCCCGATCCGGGGAGGCGTCGTCCGTCTCGGAGGCGTCGGGCAGGGTCACGGGCACATTGTGACCTACCGGCCCAACGCCCCCTACGCTGATGAGGTGGCTCGTCACGCACGCCGGCTCGACGGCATCGGCAGCACGATCTTCGCCGAGATGTCCGCGCTCGCGGCCCGGACCGGGGCGATCAACCTCGGCCAGGGCTTCCCCGACGAGGACGGGCCGGCGGCGGTGCTGGAGGCGGCCGCGTCGGCGCTGCGCTCGGGGCGCAACCAGTACCCGCCGGGGCACGGGGCGCCGGAGCTGGTCGCCGCGATCGTCGCCCACCAGCGCCGGCACTACGACCTGGACCTCGGGCCCGACCAGGTGGTGGTGACGACCGGCGCCACCGAGGCGATCGCCGGGGCGATGCTCGGCCTGGTCGACCCGGGTGACGAGGTCGTCGTGCTGGAGCCGTTCTACGACTCCTACCGGGCGATGATCGGCTTCGCCGGCGGCGTACGACGGCCGGTGACGCTGCGCGCTCCCGGCTTCCGCCTCGACGTCGACGAGCTGCGCGCCGCGGTCACGCCGCGGACCCGGCTGCTGCTGGTGAACTCGCCGCACAACCCCACCGGCACGGTGCTGCGCCGCGAGGAGCTGGAGGCGATCGCGGCCGTGGCGATCGAGCACGACCTGGTCGTGGTCACCGACGAGGTCTACGAGCACCTCACCTTCGGCGTCGAGCACGTCCCGCTGGCGACCCTGCCCGGCATGGCCGAGCGGACGCTCACCATCTCCAGCGCCGGCAAGATGTTCTCGGTGACCGGCTGGAAGATCGGCTGGGCCAGCGGGCCGGCCTACCTGGTCGCGGCCGTCGAGGGCGCCAAGAACTGGCTCAGCTACGCCTCCGGGGCGCCGCTGCAGCCGGCGATCGCGCTGGCGCTCGACGAGCACGAGGACTTCCATCGCCGGCTGGCCGGGGAGCTGCGGGCGAAGCGCGACCTGCTCTCGGCCGGGCTGGCCGAGGCCGGCCTGCGGGTCTACCCGACCGAGGGGACCTACTTCGTGCTCACCGACGTCTCCGCCCTCGGCTACGAGGACGGGCAGGCGTTCTGCCGGGCGCTCCCGGAGACCGCGGGCGTGGTGGCGATCCCGGCGCAGGTCTTCTACGACGACCTCGACGAGGGCCGGCACCTGGTGCGGTGGGCCTTCTGCAAGCGGACCGACGTGCTGACCGAGGCGGTCGACAGGCTCACCTCGGCCGGCGTCTCAGGTCAGGTGCGGTCCTCGTAGGCGTAGCCGAAGACCTCGATGTCGGCGGCGAACACCTCGGCCACCTTGCGCCTGGTCTCGGCGTTGAAGTACTCGCTGTAGTGGCCGTGCGAGGTCTTGTTGCGCCGCGGGATCTCCTCCATCGGCGGCAGGCCGAGCCGTTCGCGTACGACGGCCACGCCGGCCGCGAAGTCCTCGGTGCGGCCGACGAAGTCCACCTGGCGGCCGTCGCGCGCGCTCAGCGTGACCAGTTGGGGACGACCGATCTTGTCCAGCTTCTCGGTGCCCTCCAGCACGAACCGGTCGAAGCTGTCCTTGTACTCCCCCTCGGGCAGCCAGGCCGTCGGGTGCCGCTCGATCTTGGCGATCGCCCGCTCGTCGCCGGCGTCGGCCCGGGTGAAGACCGAGTGGATCATCGTCCACCACGACACCATGCGCGCCCACGGGTTGCGGACGAAGCCGAAGGACCAGTAGTCGGCCAGGTCCGGCTCGGCGGACAGCAGCTTGGCGTAGGTGCCGTGCCGCCCCCGGCCCTCGACCCGGCGCGCGTCGGCCACCTCGTCGTCGAAGATGGAGTCGATCGAGGAGCCCCCCGTCTTCGGAACATGGACGAAGAGCACCCGGGACGAATCCGAGACACGCATGGCCGACACTCTAGTGTCGCGGCGGAATCACGACCGGCCGGGGACGGTACGCCGGAACCGCAGCAGCCCGCCCGCGACGTACGCGGTGACGTGGCCGGGCAGCTGGATCTCCTTGCCCGGGGCCAGCCGGGCGAGGGCCCGCACGTGCTCGTAGGCGAGCTCGGAGGGGATCGCGCCCGCCTCGATCGCCGCCCAGCGCAGGCATCGGGTGACGACGGCCGGCCCCTCGTCGGCGAGCCGGTCGAGGTCCAGGCCGTCCGGGCCCGTCGCGCCGCGGTAGGCGCGCAGGGCGAGGTCGTCCAGCGCCTCCATGTCGTCGCGGAGCTGATGGCCGGTGCGGGCGAGCGCCTCCGCGACGCCCGGCCCGAGCTCGCGCTCCAGGACCGGCAGCACGGTGTGCCGGACCCTGGCCCTGGTGAACCGGGGATCGGCGTTGTGCGGGTCCTCCCACCACTCGATCCCCTCCGCGGCACAGGCGGCCTCCGTCTGCGCGCGCCGGATGCCCACGAGGGGGCGGAGGAACCGCGAGCCGCCCGCGGCGATCCGGAACTCGAGGCGCATGCCCTGCAGCGAGGATCCCCCGGAGCCGCGGGCCAGGCCCAGCAGGACGCTCTCCGCCTGGTCGTCGAGGGTGTGGCCGAGCAGCACCGAGGAGGCGCCGAGGCGGGCGGCCAGCTCGCCGAGCGCGGCGTACCTGGCCTCACGGGCCCCGGCCTCGATGCCGGCCGGTCCCGGGTCGACGGTCACGGCGACCGACGCCGTCTCGTCGGCGCCGAGCGCCGCCATCCGCGCGACGACCCGGGCGGTGTGCTCGGCCGAGCCCTCCTGCAGACCGTGGTCGACGACCGCCCCGATCACCCGCTGACCGGCGCGGCGCGCCTCGAAGACCGTGGCGGCCAACAGCGCGAGCGAGTCGGCGCCGCCCGAGCACGCCACCATCGCGGTATCACCGGGGCCAGAGGCGCCGCCCCGGTCGTCGTGGATCGTCAGCGCGCGGCGTACGGCGAGCCGGACCGCCGCCACCGCGGGATCGGGTCCGGCCATGGCTCAGGCGTGGACGCGGCGCAGCCAGGCGTCCGGGTCGAGGATCTCCGCCTTGCCGGGCAGGTGGGCCGGCTCCGCGAAGACCGCGTTGAAGCCCTCCATGCCGACCTTGTCCACGACATGGCGGACGAAGACCGCGCCGTCGCGGTACTGCGCCATCTTCTGGTCCAGGCCGAGCAGCCGGCGCAGCAGCTTGTCGAGCGTGCCCACGCCCGCGCGCCGCTGGGTGAACTTGCGGCGGATCTGCGCAACGCTCGGGATCACCTCGGGGCCGACGCCGTCCATCACCACGTCGGCATGGCCCTCCAGCAGGCTCATCACGCCGGTGATCCGGTCGACGATCTCCTTCTGCTCCGGCGTGGAGACCAGGTCGATGAGGCTGCCCTCGGCCTTGCCGGAGAGCAGGTCCTTCGCCTTGGCGAGGCCCTCGGTGGCGATCCGGCCGGGGTCGGTCTCGATCGTCCCGGTGATCTCGTCCATCAGCGAGCGCAGGTGGTCGCGCATCCACGGCACCGCGGTGAACTGCACCCGGTGCGTCTCCTCGTGCAGGCAGACCCAGAGCCGGAAGTCGTGCGGGTCGGCGTCCAGCTCGCGCTCGACGTGGACGATGTTGGGGGCCACCAGCAGCAGCCGGCCGGTCGCGCCCGCGGCGTCGTGGAACGGGTCGAACTGACCCAGCACCTTGCCGCCGAGGAAGCCGAGCATCAGCCCGATCTCGGCGCCGGTGATCCGCGAGCCGATCGCGTCGGTGACACCGCCGGAGCGCGGGCGCTTGCCGCCCAGCTTGTCGACGATCGGCGCCACGATGACCGCGAAGCCGTCGGCATTGGCCTGGATCCAGCCGGTCCGGTCGACCACCAGCACCGGAGCGGTCCGATCCTCGGCGACCAGGCCGGTGAACTCGCGCACCAGCGGGCTCGAGGTGGCCGCTCCGGCGCGCAGCTCGGCCACCGCCTCCGTCGCCTCGGCGTGCGTGACGGCCGGTCCCTCACCGGCGAGCCGGGAGCCGACCCGGACCGCGAGATCCCAGTCGATCATGCCCGGCTTGCCACCTTCGCTCATGCCCAGACCTTCATGAGAACAGACCCTATGGGGTGGCCCCACAGGAGCAGGCACCCAGCGCGGCCGCCATCAGGTCGATCTGCTTGCGCGCGGCCAGCTGCTGGTCCATCGCCACCTGGTCGGCGATCAGCACGAACGCCATCCGGTTGCCCTGCGCGTCCACGGCGACGCCGGCCAGCCCGTGCACCCCGGTCAGCGTCCCGGTCTTGGCCCGCACCCGCCCCTTGGCCTCGGCCGGGCCGTCCTCGAAGCGCCACTGCAGCGAGCCGGTGAAGCCGGCGACGGGCATCCCGGTGATCGCCTGGCGCAGCCGGGGCCGGTCGGCGGCCACGCCCAGCACGCCGATCAGGGCGGCCGGGGTCAGCCGGTTCTCCCGCGACAGCCCGCTGCCGTCGCGGATCGAGGAGCCGGTCAGGTCGACGTCCAGGCCGGCGAGCACCGCGCTCACGGCGGCGGCCGCGCCGGCGAAGGAGCCGCCCTCGCCCCGCGCGATGCCGACGTGGTGGGCGACCACCTCGGCCGCGTTGTTGTCGCTGACGGCCAGCAGGTGCTCGACCACCTCGCCGAGCGGCGCGCCCTCGACCGCGGCGACCTCCGGCGCGGAGGCATCGGCCGTGACGTGCTCGATCCCGCCGGTGACGGCGACGCCGTTGCGGGCCAGCGCCTTGCGGAAGACCCGGGCAGCGGCGGCCGACGGATCGGCGACGTACCGGCCTCCCGGCTCGGCGCCCTGGTTGCTCCACAGCGCGGTGATCGGCGGCGCCACGAACTCGGCGATGTAGCTGGCCGGCCACGCAGGGTTGACCGCGGGGCCGCTGAAGAGCGAGTCGTCGTAGGCGAGCCGCACCGCGGTCAGCCCCTGCCCCGCCAGCGCCTGGGCCGTGCGCCGCGCGAGGGTGCCCAGGTCGGCACGCCGGGGATAGAGCCCCTTCGCCTTGGCCCGCGAGGGCATCAGGTACGGGTCGCCGCCGCCGACCAGCACCACCTGGTCGCCGGCCTGGCGGACCGTGGTGCGGAAGCGGGTCATCGGGCCGAGCGTCTCCAGGGCGGCCGTGCTGGTCAGCAGCTTCATCGTGGAGGCCGGGATGACCGCGCCGGTCCCCCGTCGATAGACCACCTGGCCGGTGGCGAGCTCGGCCACGACGAGATCGGCATGCGGCCCGAGCGCCTTGCTCCCGGCGTACGGGGCCAGGGCGCGACGCACGGCGGCACGGTCCAGGCTCCCGCCCGGCGAGGAGCCGGCGACCTCGGGGGCCGCGGGCTGCGCCGCGATGTCCAGGCCCTCGGGCGGCAGCACCCGGGCCGGCGCGGTCACCGGATCGGCGACCGGCAGCCCCAGCCAGCGGTGCCCGAGGCCCCACTGCAGCTCGGCCATGGCGACCGCGACGAGCACCAGCGCGACGATCTCGGGGACCAGCCAGGACCACCTGGCCCAGCCGGCGCGCTGGTGGCGTCGGTCACGTCCCTCGCCGTCGCCACGCTCGCCCCGACCCATCCCGCCTCTTCCCGATTCACGCTCCGCCGCCGTTCTGCGCGAGACTAGCCGGGTCGCGCTGAGAACAGCGCCGCGGAGCCCGCCGGCATGGTGCGGGCACGGCACCGAAGGAGTGGATCGTGGAGTTCGACGTTCTCGTGGAGATCCCCAAGGGATCGCGCAACAAGTACGAGGTCGACCACGAGACCGGCCGGATCCGCCTCGACCGGATGCTCTTCACGTCCACGGCGTACCCCGAGGACTACGGCTACATCGAGAACACCCTCGGCCTGGACGGCGACCCGCTGGACGCCCTGGTGCTGCTGCAGGCGCCGACCTTCCCCGGCTGCCTGATCAAGTGCCGCGCGATCGGGATGTTCCGGATGACCGATGAGGCCGGCGGCGACGACAAGGTGCTCTGCGTCCCGACGCTGGACCCGCGGATGGAGCACATCCGCGACATCAACCACGTGCCGAAGTTCGACCTGCTGGAGATCCAGCACTTCTTCGAGGTCTACAAGGACCTCGAGCCCGGCAAGTCCGTCGAGGGCGCCAACTGGGTCGGCCGCGACGAGGCCGAGGCCGAGGTCGTCGCCTCCTTCGAGCGCTTCAAGAAGAGCGGCGGGCACTGAGCCCCACCCCGGGCTCTACTCCTTGACCGCCCGGAAGTAGCCGATCGCGCCGGACATCTCCAGGCTCACCTCGCCGCAGCCCGCCTCCTCCAGCCAGGCGACCACCTCGGCCCGGGTGGCGGACGGGCCGATGAGCCCGGCGACACGGCCGACCGCCAGGACCGGTACGGCGCGCAGGCCGCCGTCGTTGAGCACCGCGCTGCCGGTGACCACGCCGCCGGACCGGGTCACCCGGCCCATCTCCTGGACGGCCCGGTGCGGGTCGGGGAAGCAGTGCAGGCCGGTGAACGAGAGCACCAGGTCGAACTCCCCGTCGGCGAAGGGCAGCGCGCCGACGTCGGCCTCGCGCGGCGTCACCTGGTCGGCCACACCACGCTCCCGCGCGGCGTCCATGGTCCGGCGCAGCATCGTCGGGGAGATGTCCGCGGCGACGTACCGCACGTCCTGGCCAGGCCGCAGGCCGCGCAGGGCGACGCCGCCGCCGCAGGGGATGTCCAGGACCGCGGCGCCCGCCGGCAGCCGAGCGATCTCGTCGGCGGCCTCGTAGAGGCGGCGCAGGTCGCTGCCCAGGCCGAGCCTCCACATCAGGCCGCCAGGCCGCGGGTGCTCGACCGACCAGTCGTAGACCGAGGCCCAGGCCGGGTCCTCGTTCCAGCCGCCGAGGCCGGGAAGTGTCAGCTTGCTCACGAGCCCTGATCCTGCAGCATCTCGGCGGCCCGCACCTCCGGCGGCACTCCGAAGGCCTCGACCAGGTCGAGCGCGAGCGGCCGCACCTTGCGGCACAGATCGCCGATCTCACGCGTGATCGCCTTGGCCCGCTGGGCGCTGAGCCGGCCGTGCTCCATCCACCAGCCACGGTCGGCCTCGATGACGCTGAGCGCGTGCAGGTCGCAGAGCAGGCCGAGGGCGACCTTGGTGTCGCCCTCGGGCAGGGCCGCGAGCCGGTCGGTGAACGCCTCCAGGACCAGCCGCTCGACGTGGGCCCGCGCCGCGCCGATGACGTGGTCCTGGCACCGGCTGAACACCTCGGCGGCGTCGAGGTCCTCCTCCATGCCGCGCTTGAGCCGGCGGGCGACGCCGGCCAGCATGTGCTCCTCGCGCCAGCGCAGCATGGCGAGCTGGTACTCCGGGTCGAGCAGCCCGGCGTCCTGGTCCCACTCGTCGTCGTTGCCGCCGGGCAGCACGTCGCGGATCCGCTCCAGCAGCGTGTGTACGGCGGTCCGCTCGATCACCGTCTCCATGGCCAGGCCGGCCACGAAGCGGACCATGCCGAGCTGGTCGAGCTCGCCGAAGGAGGTGGCGTAGTCGGTGAGCAGGCCCTTGGCGACCAGCTGCAGCAGGATGTGGTTGTCGCCCTCGAACGTGGTGAAGACGTCGGTGTCGGCGCGCAGCGCGTCCAGCCGGTTGGCCGAGAGGTAGCCCGCGCCGCCGCAGGCCTCCCGGCACTCCTGGATGGTCCGGCTGGCGTGCCAGGTGCCCAGCGCCTTGGTGCCCGCGGCGCGCGACTCCAGCGCGCGACGCCGACGCTCGGCCGCCTCGCCCGCCGTCTCGTCGGGCGGCTCGTCGCTGACCGAGAAGACCTCGTGCAGCTCGGTCGCCAGCACCTCCTGGGCGAAGTGCAGCGCGTAGGTCCGGGCCAGCAGGGGCAGGAGTCGCCGCTGGTGCAGGCCGTAGTCGAGCAGCAGGTCCTCGGCGCCCGAGCCGGGATTGCCGAACTGGCGGCGTCGCAGCGAGTACCGGATCGCCACGTCCAGCGCCACCTTGCTGGCGTTGATGCCGGCGCCGCCGACGCAGACCCGGCCCTGCACCAGGGTGCCGAGCATGGTGAAGAAGCGCCGGTCGGGGTTCTCGATCGGCGAGGAGTAGACGCCGGTCTCGCTCACCTGGGCATAGCGGTCGAGCAGGCTCTCCCGCGGGACGCGCACGTGATCGAAGCGGATCCGGCCGTTGTCCACGCCGTTGAGGCCGATCTTGCGCCCGTCGTCCTCGATCTCCACGCCCGGCAGCACCCGGCCGCGCCCGTCGCGGATCGGCACCAGGAAGGCATGCACGCCCCTCCCCTCGCCGCCGATCTCCAGCTGGGCGAAGACCACGGCCATCCGGGCATGGGCCGCCGCGTTGCCGATGTAGTCCTTGCGGGACTGCGCGTCGGGCGTGTGCACGACGAACTCCCCGGCCTCCACGTCGTACGTCGCCACGGTGCCGAGCGCCTGGACGTTGGAGCCGTGCCCGGTCTCCGTCATCGCGAAGCAGCCGAGCAGCTCGGCGCCGACCACGTCGCGCAGATAGGCCTGGTGATGATGCTCGGTGCCGAGCTGCAGGATCGCGCCGCCGAAGAGCCCGAACTGCACGCCGACCTTGACCAGCACCGACAGGTCCCCGAACGCCATCGTCTCGAAGGCCGCCACGGAGGCGCCGATGTCACCCGCCCCGCCGTACGCCGGAGGGAAGCCGAGCCCGGTCGACCCGGTGGCGGCGAGCTCGCGGACCAGCGCCAGCACCCGCTCCCGGAACTCGGACCGGCCCATCTCCTGGGCGTCGGTCAGCACCTGGGCATGCTCGGCCAGCTGCCGGCGGGCGAGGCGCCTGATCTCGGCGTACCTGCCGTCGAGGAGCGCGGTGAGCGCGGGGACGTCGACCTCGGGCTGGACGTAGTCGGGCATGCGCCCACTCTGCCGAAGCGGCCGGGTCGCGGCTAGGCCGGGCTCGGGACGGGCTAGGGCATGTCTCCTTATTCGCGAAGCCAGATGGTGATCGCCCGTAGGACGA
>JBIQLB010000014.1:0-86815 GCA_044464665.1 Nocardioides sp. | reverse complement strand
CCGTCCCGACATTTCAAACCACCGAAAACCTGCCAACTCCTTGACGCGGGACATGGAGGTCGCGGACACGGTCGATTGCGTCCTCCCAGTCATTCCGTGTTGCCGGGTTCAGTTCGCCGCGGGCCTTCGCATGGGCCGCGAAGAACGCTGAGACGGTACCGCGGAAGTCAGTCCAGAGAGCCGTGACGTCGTCGAGGAACTCGGGGTCGTTGCCGATGGCGATGTCCCACACCGAAAAGTGGCCGTCCCGTGGCCGAAAGGCGAGCTTTACCCGCGACTCCGAATAGTCCTCTCGCACGACCGCTTCGCCAGTAAGCACGGAGTACAGGGACGTGAGGCGCTGCTGACCGTCAACGATCAGCCAGCGGGCGACGCGGGCGTCCTTGTCATCGACGCCGATCTGCCGTGCACCGACCTCGGCGCCGGTCTCCCAAAAGAGCAGGTAGCCGACTGGGAAGCCGCGGTACATCGAGTCGAAGAGATCGCGGACCTTCGAGTTCGACCACACGAACGGCCTCTGCAGCTCGGGCAGCGCGACATCGCCGCGATCGATGTTGTCGACGAGGTGACGGAGCGTGAACGAGGTGCTGCGGAAGACGGTCTTGGCCATGGCTGCTCCAGGAAGCGTGTGCGTGGTCACCAGCATCCTGCCAGCGGACAGCGACCCGAGTCGGTCGTTCTTCCCGAACGGAGTGCTGGTCGCCCATAGGCTGACGTCCGTGAGCGGCATCGACAAGAAGGCGTTGAAGGAGACCGAGATCCGTACTCGGTACATCACGCCTGCGATCGTCCGCGCAGGTTGGGACCTCGACAAGAACCAGGTTCGTGAGAACTACACGCTCGCACCGGGCAAGGTCGTGGTCCGAGGGAAGCTCCATGCCCGAGAGGCCGCCAAGTTCGCCGACTATGTGCTGTTCCTCAAGCCAGGCCTGCCCCTGGCGGTCGTCGAGGCCAAGGACAACAACCACGGCGTCGGCGCAGGCATGCAGCAGGCCCACGGGTACGCCGACCGCCTCGACGTGCCGTTCGTCTTCAGCTCCAACGGTGACGCGTTCCTGTTCCACGACCGAACCGTGACGTCAGGACCGATCGAGCGAGAGCTGAGCCTGGACGAGTTTCCTTCGCCGGAGGAGCTGCACCGCAAGTGGCGCGTCTGGAAGGGGATCGAAGCCGGCTCCGACGAGACCCAGGTTGTCGAGCAGGACTACTACTTCCAGGGCAAGGAGCTCCGCTACTACCAACTCCAGGCCGTCAATCGCACTGTCGAGGCCGTTGCACACGGCCAGAAGCGTGCGCTCCTCGTCATGGCAACGGGTACGGGTAAGACTCTCACGGCCTTCCAGATCATCTGGCGGCTCTGGAAGTCAGGTCGCGCCAAGCGCGTCCTGTTCCTGGCTGACCGCAACATCCTGGTCGACCAGACCCGAGTCAACGACTTCAAGCCTTTCGGCACCGCGATGACCAAGATCACCAACCGGACCGCAGACCCGTCGTTCGAGATCTTCCTCGCCATCTACCAGGCCATTACAGGCACGGAGGACGAGCGGAACATCTACAAGCAGTTCTCGCCCGACTTCTTCGACCTCATCGTCGTCGACGAGTGCCACCGTGGCAGCGCCCGCGAGAACGCCCAGTGGCGGGAGGTGCTCGACTACTTCACGGGCGCCGTCCAGGTCGGCCTGACGGCCACGCCGAAGGAGACTACGGACACCTCGAACATCACTTACTTCGGGGAGCCGGTGTTCACCTACTCGCTCAAACAGGGCATCGAGGACGGTTACCTTGCGCCGTACAAGGTCGTGCGCATCGACCTCGACCGGGACCTCGCCGGCTGGCGTCCTGAGGCGGGCAAGACCGACAAGCACGGCCAGTTGATCGAAGACAGGATCTACAGCCAGCGGGACTTCGACCGCGAGATGGTGCTGGAGGAACGAACCAAGCTCGTCGCCAGGAAGGTCACCCAGTACCTCGCGGAGTTTGGCGACCGATACGCCAAGACCATCGTCTTCTGCCAGGACATCGATCACGCCGAGCGGATGCGGTCTGCCCTCGCCAACGAGAACAGTGACCTTGTCGCAGAGAACCGTAGGTACGTCATGCGCATCACCGGGGACGATGCGGAAGGCAAGGCCGAGCTGGACAACTTCATCGATCCCGAGTCGCGCTACCCGGTGATTGCCACCACCAGCGAACTGATGTCGACCGGCGTCGACGCCCAGACCTGCAAGCTCATCGTCCTCGACCAGTCGATCAGTTCGATGACCAAGTTCAAGCAGATCATTGGGCGGGGTACTCGCATCAACGAGGAGCACGGCAAGTTCTACTTCACGATCATGGACTTCCGCCGGGTGACGGAACTGTTCGCGGACCCTGACTTCGATGGCGCGCCTGTGGTCATCTACTCGCCCGGTCCGGAGGACCCGGTCGATCCGCCGGACGGCCCAGGGCATGAGGGCGATCCCGACGCAGGAGAGACGCCTCCACTTGATCCACAGATCGTCCAGTCAGACCCGCCTGAAGGGCGCCGGAAGTACGTCGTCGGCGATGTGCCCGTTGAGCTTGTTGCCGAGCGTGTCCAGTACATGGGTCCAGACGGCAAGCTCATCACTGAGAGCCTCACCGACTACACGCGAAAGCGCATAGTGGACGCGTACCCGACTCTCGAAGCCTTCCTGACCCGCTGGAGCCAGGCCGACAGCAAGCAGGCGATCATCGACGAGTTGCGCGATCAGGGCGTCTTCTTCGAAGCGCTCGCCGAGGAAGTCGGCAAGGATTTCAGTCCGTTCGATCTCGTGTGCCACGTCGCGTTTGACCAGCCGCCGCTCACTCGTCGCCAACGGGCGGACAACGTCCGCGCCACGGGGTATTGGGCCAAGTACTCGTCCAAGGCCCAGGCGACCCTCCAGGCACTACTCGACAAGTACGCCGACCAAGGATTCGAGCCGGACCACGATGCCAAGGTCCTGAGGGTCGAGCCGTTCTTCCGAATCGGCACCCCAATCGAGATCGTCAACGAGTTCGGCGGCAAGAATGGGTTCGACTCCGCTGTTGACGAGCTGGAGCAGCACCTCTACGCGCCAGCGCAGTAAGGAACCTTCTTGAGCACCATCAGCGCCACCGTTAAGACGATCCAAGACATCATGCGCCAGGACGCCGGCATCGACGGCGACGCCCAACGGATAGGGCAACTCGCCTGGATGTTCTTCTTAAAGATCTTCGACGACCGCGAGGCCGAGGCCGAGCTGCTCGATGACGACTATCAGTCGCCGATCCCCTCGGAACTGCGTTGGCGCACCTGGGCGGCACCGAAGGAAGGCATCACCGGCGACGCCCTGCTCGCCTTCGTCAACAACGAACTCTTCCCGACGCTGAAGCAGTTCGCCGAGACCTCCACGAGCGGCCGGGCGAGCGTCGTCGGCAACGTGTTCCAGGACGCCTTCAACTACATGAAGAACGGCACCCTGATTCGCCAGGTCGTCAACAAGATCAACGAGATCGACTTCAACCGGTCAGAGGATCGACACCTGTTCGGCGACATCTACGAGCAGATCCTCAAGGACCTCCAAAGTGCCGGCAACAGCGGTGAGTACTACACACCCCGTGCGGTCACGCAGTTCATGATCGACATGGTCGACCCGAAGCTCGGTGAGACCGTGCTCGACCCAGCGTGCGGCACTGGCGGCTTCCTTACTGGAGCGATCGAGCACGTTCGTGCGAGCCACGTCAGGACGCCGGATGACGAGGCGCGACTTCAGGCCTCGATTCGTGGGGTCGAGAAGAAGCAACTCCCGCACCTGCTCTGCACGACCAACATGCTGCTCCACGGCATTGACGTGCCCACAAACATCGCACACGACAACACGCTCGCCCGTCCGCTTCGTGACTACGGGAGCGTGGATCGCGTCGATGTGATCCTCACGAACCCGCCGTTCGGCGGGACCGAGGAACCAGGCATCGAGAACAACTTTCCGCGGGCGTTCCGCACCCGGGAGACGGCCGACTTGTTCCTCGTGCTCATCCAGCACCTACTCAGGGACGGCGGTCGTGCCGCGGTCGTCCTGCCCGACGGCACGCTGTTCGGCGACGGTGTGAAGGCGCGCGTCAAGGAGAAGCTGCTCACCGACTGCAATCTCCACACGGTGGTTCGACTCCCGAAGGGTGTCTTCAACCCCTACACGAGCATTGCGACCAACCTGCTGTTCTTCAGCAAGGGCAAGCCGACCACCGACATCTGGTACTACGAGCACCAGTACCCGGTCGGCTACAAGAACTACTCCAAGACCAAGCCGATCCGCATCGAAGAGTTCCAGGCCGAGAAGTTGTGGTGGGGCGACCGCGCCGACTCCGAGGTCGCGTGGAAGGTCTCGGCCGACGACATCCGGGCGAACAACTGGAATCTTGATGTTCCGAACCCCAACAAGGTCGACGCTCAGCATCGCGACCCCGACGAACTGCTCAAGGAGTATGAAGCCCTCCTCGGCGAGATGGATGTGACGCGGACGAGCCTCCGCGACGCGCTCCTCGCCGCGATCGAAGACGGATTGAAGTGAACCGCCAGACGTTCCTCGACGCCTTCGGCCACATCGCAGACGCGCCCGGAGGCATCGAGAAGCTGCGGAGGCTGATTCTCGATCTCGCAATGCGCGGGCATCTCTCCGAGCAGAACGCTGATGATGAGCCGGCGTCAGAGCTTCTGACACGCGCCAGATCTGAAAGGGCGCGACGGATCGAAGTCGGGCAGATCCGGAGGCCCAAGAGCTACCCCGCCCTGGAGACGTCCGACCTGCCCTACGACATCCCGAGTGGTTGGGACTGGTGCCGGACAGTTGACCTGATTCACACGGTGAACGGGCGTGCCTTCAAGCCGTCGGAGTGGGTTGCCTCGGGGCGCCCGATCATCCGAATCCAGAACCTGAACAACCCAGATGCTCCGTTCAACCACTTTGCTGGCGATGTCGATGAAGTCCATCTCGTGGAACCGGGTGACCTACTCATCAGCTGGTCCGGAACGCCTGGGACATCGTTCGGCGCGTTCGTTTGGGCCGGACCGCCAGGGGTTCTCAACCAACACATTTTCAAGTGCGGTCTCTTCGATGATTACCGGGACTTCATCTGCCTTGCGATCAACAGTCGCCTCGACGTGCTCATCGATGACGCCCACGGTGGTGTAGGGCTGCAGCACTTCACGAAAGACAAGTTGGAGCGCCTTCCATTGCCGATTCCTCCGATTCAAGAGCAGAGACGCATCGTGGAGCGAGTCAGGGAGCTCATGTCGATGTGCGACGACTTAGAGGATCAGCGAGCCGGCCGCACGGAGGCGCGTTCGGCGCTCACCGCGGCCACCCTGCATCGCGTCACCGACGCCGAAACGACCGACGACCCCCACGCGGCCATCGACGCCTTCACCGCGAGGATCGACCTCCACCTTGCTGCCGGTGACGGCGACCTCGCCGCGCTCAACCGCGTACGCCAGACGATCCTCGATCTCGCTGTCCGAGGACGCCTGACTCGCCAAGACCCCGCCGATCAGCCAGCTGCCGAGCTGCTCGACCAGATCGCCGCCGAGCGCGACCGTCGCGTCGCAGCCAAGGAGATCCGCAAGCCTAAGTCTGTGGCGGTTATCGACGTTGATGATCAGGAGTTCCCTGCCCCGGAGGGTTGGATCTGGTGCCGCCTTGGGCATCTCTTGCTGACGAACGAAGCCGGCTGGAGCCCGGTCTGCCCTCCAGAGCCACGGATCAACGAGGAACACTGGGGCGTGCTCAAGCTAAGCGCCGTTTCGTGGGGGCGCTTCCGTGCTGATGAGCACAAGGTGCTGGCTGCCGGGTTGGAGCCTCGTCCCTCTATCGAGGTGCACGACGGCGATTTTCTAATGTCTCGTGCGAACACTGCGGCGCTCGTTGGTAGGAGTGTTGTCGTCGACAGCCCTCCGCCTCGCCTGATGATGTCCGACCTGATCGTTCGACTGGGCTTCGCTCATCGAGTGACCGCCGAGTACGTCAACATGTTCAACGGAACCACGTCGGTTCGCGAGTTATACGCCACTGTGTCGAAGGGGACCAGCGACACTATGCGGAAGTTATCGCGCGACCAGATCCTCGCCACGCCCGTCCCGCTTCCCCCGTTGGCCGAGCAGGCTCGGATCGTTGATCGCGTGGCGGCGCTCAGCGCAATCTGCGACGAGTTGGAGCAGCAGTTCCACGCTGCTATGGCGCTGCGCGGCGACTTGGCTGCCTCGGTCGCTGCGCACGTCATGCCGGAGTCTCGCGAGGAAGTTGCGTAGAAAGACGGACTTCGGCAGTTCGATCGACCTGGGCGGGAGGCCCAGCCGACGGCTGGAACTGGACTTACTAGGATGGCTAACATGACGACCGTCCTCGACGCTCCAGTTGCGCGGCCGAGGCGCGTCGGAGTTCCGATCCAAGAGCGCGCGCTCACGGACGCGCTCTTGACGAACGTCGATGCGGTCCTTCGACCTGGGGTCGGTCGGTCCGTTTTCGCGATCGAGGAAGCTGAGGTCGGGGCGGGCCGACCAGACGTCGTCCTCCTTGCTGTGAACGTCGGTGCGCTGGAGGCGTTCCGCAGGACAGGACTCAGGCTCCCGTCGCCGCTCGCTGCACGAGCCTTGGACCCCGAAATCGCTGAGGACGAGATCGGGGTGACGCGGTCTCACCTGCGCTCGGTGCAGCGAGACCTCCGAGAACGCGGCTGGTCGAGCGCAAGCGCAGAGCATCTAGCCGGTGTCCTGCACGACAGCCTTGCCGTTGAGGCAAAGGTGAAGGACTGGAGACAAGCGATCCGGCAGGTCTCCAAGTTTCGTCGGATCTTCCACCGGTCAGCCGTCCTGATGCCAAGGCGTCCGCTGCCGGACGCCTCCGAGATTGCGATGGACGTGTATGGCTGCGGGCTACTTTTCGAAGACGCGGCTCGTATCCGCTGGGAGCGCGATTCCGCAGAAACGGAGCCGCAGCTGTGGGCGAGGCTCTGGCTGTTGGAGTTGCTAGTGCGGGGCCTTGAGGATGGGTCCGCTCACAGGCCGGCTGCCTCGCGGAATGCGGGTAGCGCGTCCCGGTAGCTCACCAGCCTGTTGGCGTATCGAGGGTCGAGTTCAATGCCTGCGGTACGTAGCGCCGCGAGGTTGGCGATTGCAACCTGGACCTTCTGCTCGATGTGGTCCAGCCGATCCCGGAGATTGGTGAGCGCTGCAAACTCGGCGACGTCTGCCGCGAGACCGGTCAGGTGTCGAGTCTGAGCCTCGGGGTTGCCTAACGAGTCGAAGCGTCGGCTTGTGAACTCGGCTTGTACATCGGCAGGGAAGAGGTTGTGCCCGCTCGCTAGGTGGAACACATCGTCGGCTTCGTTGTGCCGAAGATCGGACAGCAACGTAGGGACGTAGAGACGAGGAACCGCCGCAGCGCCGCCACCGCGTTGCTGGTTGTAACGATCGACACTGAACTGCCGGAGGCCATACGACCAACCAGACGCGACTGCCGTCGCCCCGGCGGCGAGGCCCAAGAGTCCGTCCACGTCGGCGTAGCCCCAGATGACTTCGTACTGATTAACGACCGCGAGGGTATGAATCAGGCGCAGGAGGTTCACGAGGTTTGGCTGTTCCCAGGGTGCAGGGGGGTAGGAGGACCCTCGTCTGCTCACCAGCAAGTAGAAGCCGGTTACGTCGAGCGTCGTGAGAACGTCGAGCCACTCGGCCACCCTGTCCCAATCGCCGAGGACCGACTCGTCGATGGCAATCGTTGAAATCAGGGCACCACTCCATTCCTCGACGGCCGTCCGGGTTAGCTGGACACCCGCAGGCATCCAGTAGTCAGTGAGGCTCCGGTGGAACGGTGCTGGGCAGATCCATGGCGCGTCCACGCCTGCGGCACTGTTGGTGTTCGCGACGGCGGAGACGAGATCCGACATCTCTGACGCAGAGAGTGACCAGCGGAGCTGTGTGAAGTCGATGCCGTGTGCGCTGTGGAACCGCAGCTGACCCTGTGGGGCCAGCGCGTAGACATATGACTGCGGATCGATGAGCACACGAAGTCCAAGCGCTCGCGACCTCCGTACAGTCTCCGCGAGCGCGCCGACATCCTCATGACCCGGGCTCAGGATCACCCCGGAGACGTTGCCAGCCGCAGAGCACTCCTCGATCTTTGTCGACTTGCCGTGACCGTGCTGCAAGAAGAACATCAGGCGTCCTCTCCGAGTGCGGCGAGTGCGAGCTCGACCTTGCGATACCGACCGCTCGGATTGGCCGCCAGCAGACGGGGGATGACTTCACGCAACCCGTCGGTCATCTGCACCTCGTTCAGGCTGTCCGCCGAGAAGCTCGTCAAGCGCTGGTAGTAGTCCGTGCCAAGTGCAAAGAACGGGTGCTTGCCTGTGAGGGCTTCGACCAACACGATTCCGATCTGAAATAGATCGGTGCGGAAGTCGATCTCTGCGAGTCGCCTGATGCTGAACTGCTCTGGCGCCGCATATCGCGCTGTCCCTGGTCCGTTCATCTGCGATTCCGTCAGCGCGCTTAGATCGGTGAACAGGGCAATGCCGAGGTCGAGCAGCACCGCCGTGCCATCGCTGAGGAAACCGATGTTGCCCGGCTTGATGTCCCGGTGGACGAACTTGCCCTGACTCCACATTGCGTCGACCGCCAGAAGGAGCGCCCTCGCCAAGGCATGCACTTCACTCGGTTTCATAGGCCCGCCAGCGAGTTTGGAGCGGAGCATCCCGCCCGCCATGAAGGGTTCCGTGTACCAGAGGTGCTCACGGCCTGCGATCTCTCGAACCTCGGGGCCGTTCAAGAGCTGTACGACGTGAGGGCACGATGTCGCGGCCATCCCAGCCAACTCTCGCCGGAATCGCTCTGCGGCGATTGCCAACTCGTCGTCCTCGTCGTCGGTTTCATCCTGCAGAAGGATCTTCAAGGCGACCGTCGTTGCGTCGTCTGAGGCTTTGTAGGCGACCTTCTGCTGGCCAGCTCCGAGGTTGGGAACCTCGACGGTCAACTCGTTGAACGCGCGCACGACGTCTTCGTCCGTGAAGGGCATAGATGTCATGTCTCGGCTCCCAAGTGTATTCAGCCCTTCAGGCTATGCTGCTGATCGTTCGTTTCGGCGCAGGTCGTGCGCTGTGTCGCAGCAGCCATCTGGCCTGACGCTAGAGCGCAGAAAGCTTGCTCACCGAGTCGCGGAGAGCGTCCTCGCCGGCTCGTACGTAGTGGTTCAGCACCGTCGTGAGCTTGTCGCCGAGGTACTGGGCGACGACCTCCCAAGGCTCGCCGAGCTCCTCGTGAAACCACTTCGTCGCCGCGTGATGGCGGAGGTTGCGGTAAACGATCGTCTTGGGCCAGGCGTTGTCGGGGTCGTTCTCGTCGACCCACTTGCGGACGCGATGCCAGCGTTCGTTGTGCATCTCGGGCTTGACCGGCAGGCCGGTGATGGTGTCGACGAAGAGCCAGGGCTCGTCCTCGGGTGGGACGGGGTAGTTCCACCAGGCGAGGCTCCGATCCTTCTCCCGAGCCGCCAGTGAGGCACGGCGTTGCCGCTCGGTCTCCTGGGCGTTGACGACCTGCTGCAGCGATGACGTCGCCGGCAGGTCGAGCAGCTCCTTGACGCGGGGGAGGAGTTTGTTGTGCATGAGCGACTTCGGCAGCGGCACCTCGTGGAGGGTGTGGTTCTTCACCGGGCCGCGGAAGCCGGACGCCTTGCGCGGCGTGATCCAGGAGCCGTTGACGTGGACGTAGCCGTGCTCGAAGAAGACGTCGATCGCGCGGAGGCCGTTCTGCTCGCCGAGCCTCAGCCCGCCGAAGCCGGCGACGCGGATCTTGGTGCCGAACAGGGGCAGCCGGGTCATCAGCGCGTCGGTGCCCTCGGGACCGCACAACTTGTCGGCCGCCGCTGCCATCGCCTTCACCTGACGGGTCTCTGGCCGCAGGCGGGGGTCGACGTACTGCGCTGTTGCGCCGTGATGGACCGTTGCTCGACCGATCTCGAGGCCGTCCAGTGGGTCGATCGAGCGGTCGAGCCAGCCGAGCCGCCAGGCGAGCTTGCGCATCGCAGCGAGCTGGCCGCGGAGGTCCTCGCGGCCGCGCTGCGAGAAGAGCGTCTTCGAGCCCTTCTCCATCACGAGGCGGCTGTGGTCGACGCGCCACTTGGTGACCGGGATGTCGCCGATGGTCGGGAGGATGTGGGCATTGAGCCGCGACTCGCGCTGCTCCATCGTTCGCGGTTGCTTGCCCCGCGCGAGGCTCTCCTTGAGGTACTCCTCGCCGAGCATCCGGATCGTTCGCGACGCACGCACATCAGCGCCGACGGGCGTTGCCTGCTCAGTGTCCAGCGCGGCCTCGGCCTGGGCAAAGATCCGGCGCGCCTCCTCCTCCGACGCGGCCCGGCGCAGGACCCGCTTCCACGGTTCGCCGTCGCCGGCGGGCGCCTTGAAGAACACCTGGTACTTGTTGCTGCCCGCCGACGGCGCATAGAGCCGCACCCGCCACGGCCGCGATCCGCCGCCCGACGTGCGCGGCTTGCCCTGCGCGAGCAGCTTGGGTTGAGAACGTGCGGCCACCGAGACCCTCCTACGCTGGAGGAACCATCGTACGCTGGTTTCGTGCATCACTCTCGTGCATCACTCAAGGAAAAGTGATGCACGTGCCACTCGTCAGGAGTCACAGGAATGGCCAACCGCCTCGCCAACGCGACCAGCCCCTATCTCCAACAACATGCAGGTAATCCCGTGGATTGGTGGGAGTGGGGACCCGAGGCGTTCGAGGAGGCCAGGCGCCGTGATGCACCAATTCTGCTGTCAGTCGGGTACGCCGCGTGCCACTGGTGCCACGTGATGGCGCACGAGTCGTTCGAGGATGAGGCGACGGCGGCGTATCTCAATGAGCACTACGTGAGCGTGAAGGTGGACCGGGAGGAGAGGCCGGACGTCGACGCGGTGTACATGCAGGCGACGGTGGCGATGACGGGGCAGGGCGGGTGGCCGATGACCTGCGTGCTCGACCACGAGGGGCGGCCGTTCTTCGCGGGGACGTACTTCCCGGACCGGCCGCGGCACGGGCAGCCGGCGTTCACGCAGGTGCTGCAGGCGCTGGCGGACGCGTGGGCGACGCGGCGCGACGAGGTGGCGAACGTGGCGGCGGGGATCCAGGAGCACCTGGCGAAGGAGGGCTCGCTGGGCGGCGGGGCGCCGGTGGACGAGGCGCTGCTGGACGCGGCGGTCGAGGGGCTGCGCAAGGAGTTCGACGGGGCGAACGCGGGGTTCGGGGGTGCGCCGAAGTTCCCGCCGTCGATGCTGTTGGAGTTCCTGCTGCGCAGGGCTGCTTCGACCGGGGGCAGGGGCCCGGCGCTGCCGATGGCGGAGGTCACGCTGCGGGCGATGGCGGGCGGCGGCATCTACGACCAGCTCGGCGGCGGCTTCGCGCGGTACGCCGTGGACGCGCGCTGGGTGGTGCCGCACTTCGAGAAGATGCTCTACGACAACGCGCTGCTGCTCGCCGCCTACACCTCCTGGTACGCCGTGAGCAACGACCCCCTGGCACGCCGGATCGCCACCGAGACCGCGGAATTCGTGATCCGCGAGCTCGGCACTCCCGAGGGCGGCTTCGCCTCGGCGCTGGACGCCGACTCCGAGGGGGAGGAGGGGACGTTCTACGTCTGGACGCCCGAGCAGCTGCGCGAGGTGCTCGGCGACGAGGACGGGCACTGGGCCGCGGAGCTGCTCGGCGTCACCGAGGCGGGCACGTTCGAGCACGGCACCTCCACCCTCCAGCTCAGGGCCGCGCCGGACGACGCGAACCGCTGGGAGACGATCAAGGCCAAGCTCTTCGAAGCACGGGCACACCGCGTCCGTCCCGAGCGCGACGACAAGGTGGTCGCCGCCTGGAACGGCCTCGCCATCGCCGCTCTGGCCCGCGCCGCCGGGGTACTCCAGGAGGACCGCTTCCTCGCCGCGGCCGTCGCCGCCGGCGAGCTGCTCAGGGACGTCCACATCGACGGAGAGGCGATCAAGCGCGTCTCCCGCGACGGCATCGCCGGCGCTCCCGAGGGCGTGCTGGAGGACTACGGCTGTGTCGCCGACGGGTTCCTAGCCCTGGCTGAGGCCACCGCGGACGACCGCTGGCTCGAGGCGGCGGGCCACCTGCTGGACGCGGCGATCGATCGATTCGCGGCCGACGACGGCGGCTTCTACGACACCGCCGCCGACGCCGAGGCGCTGATCGCCCGGCCGCGCGACCCCTCCGATAACGCCAGCCCATCTGGCTTCTCGGCGACGGTCGGCGCGCTGGTGCGGTACGCCGCCCTCACCGGCTCGGGCCGCCACCGCGATGTGGCCGAGGCTGCGATCGGGTCGGTCCACGCGCTCATAGAGCGGGCGCCGCGCTTCGCCGGCTGGTCGCTCGCGACGGCGCAGGCCATGCTCGACGGCCCGCGCGAGATCGTCGTCGTGGGTGACTCGAAGATGACCGGTGACCTGGCCGAGCGGGCTAGAAGGCTCCCCGGCGCGATCGTCATGGCGGTCACGCCAGACCAGGTGGCGGGATCGCGAATCCCCTTGCTGGAAGGGCGAACGGCGATCGACGGCCGCCCCACGGCGTACGTCTGCCGCGGCATGGTCTGCCGCGCCCCGGTGCACGACGTGGCAGGGCTGGAAGCACAGCTGTAGGACGGGAGGCGCCGTGGAGACGCAGATCAGGACTCAGGAACGGCGCTTCTACGACGGCGGGGTCGACGCGGACGCGGACCGCCTGGAGATCCCGCCCAACCCCGCCGCCGACCCGCAGATCGTGCTGCGCCGGGTCACCGACGCCGGGCTGGAGCAGTTCGAGATGGAGCGCCGGATCGCCTACCGCGACAGGCATCTGGGCGAGCTGCTGGTGCCGCGAGAGACCGGGAGCTTCCGCACCGACCTCACCTCCGTGCCGGCGCTCTTCACCTGGCTGGTGCCCAAGACCGGCCGGCATCTCCCGGCCGCGCTGCTCCACGACGGCCTGGTCTTCGAGCCGGGCACGCCGCCGACGTACACCTCCACCGACCACCACGTCGTACGCCGCGCCGAAGCCGACCGGGTCCTCCGCGACGCCATGGCCGACACCGGCACCGGGGTGATCCGACGCTGGCTGGTCTGGTCGGCGGTGGCGACCGCCACGATGCTGAGCGGCTCCGGCACCGGGTGGTCCACGACACTGCGCTGGTACTACCGGCTCGTCGCCGGCCTCACCGTGCTCGCCGTCGCCGCCCTCGGCGTCCTGGCGACGGCGGATCTCCTCGATCTGGGCTGGGCACCGGCGCTGCCGTGGATGGGCGACCGGGTCTGGTGGCTGGAGCTGCTCGGCGGCGCTGCCGGCGCGGTCGTGATCCCCGCCGTCCTCGGCGTGCTCTGGGGCCGGTTCCGCATCGCCGGCTGGGTGATCGGGATCAGCCTGGCGCTGCTGCTCCACGTCACGGTCGTGCTGCTCGCGCTGACCGGGCTCTACTGGGCGGTCGAGTGGCTGGCCGGCCGGGCACCGCGGATCGCGCTCGGCGCCGGGTTGGTGGGCGTGGGCGCGGCGATCGGGCTGTTCGTCGTACTGGTCACCTGAGCCGGTACGTCGCGATGGAGGCGGCGACGTAGTGGCAGATGAACGCCGCGATCGTCAGCGTGTGGAAGATCTCGTGGAAGCCGAACCAGGTGGGGAACGGGTCGGGCTTCTTGAGGCCGTAGACGAGACCGCCGAGGGTGTAGAGACCGCCGCCGACCGCGACCAGTGTGATGACCGCGCCGCCGCCGACGGCGAAGTCGTCGGCGTAGAAGATCGCCGCCCAGCCCAGCGCGATGTAGATCGGGGTGGAGATCCATCGGGGGGCCTCGGGCCAGAAGAGCTTGAAGACCACGCCGGACAGGGCGCCGGTCCAGACGATCGCGAGCAGCCAGATCCGGACGGAGCCGTCGAGAAGGATCAGCGCGAACGGCGTGTAGGAGCCGGCGATCAGCAGGAAGATGTTGGCGTGGTCGAAGCGGCGCAGCGCCATGTGCACCCGCGGTGACCAGTTGCCGCGGTGGTAGATCGCGCTCACGGTGAAGAGCAGCAGGGCCGTGCCCGCGAACATCGCCGACCCGACCCGGGTGGCGACCGTCGGCGACAGGACGATCAGCACGATGCCGGCCGCGAGGGTCAGCGGGGAGGTCGCGGCATGCAGCCAGCCGCGCAGCTTGGGCTTGATGTCGTCGACCCGCTCGCGCACCGCGGCCGCCGCGTCGTGGGCATGCTGGCTGACCTGGTGGCCCAGGTGGTGGCCCAACGGCTCCTTGTCGCCGGGGGAGGCCTGCATGTCCATGGCATCAGCGTACGAGCCGGGTGGTCGGCGGTAATCTGATGGGCGTGGCGGACTGGAAGAACGCGGTACGACGGGTGCTCTATCCGGCGTACGAGGCGCGGATGGTGCGCCGTCTTCCGGCCGACCGGATCCCCCAGCACGTGGGCGTGATGCTCGACGGCAACCGTCGCTGGGCCAAGGCGGTCGGCGCCGACACCGCGCACGGCTACCAGGCCGGCGCCGCCAACATCGAGCCGCTGCTGGAGTGGTGCGAGGAGGTCGGCGTCAAGGTGGTCACGCTGTGGCTGCTCTCGACCGACAACCTCAACCGGCCGCCGGACCAGCTGCAGGGCCTGCTGCGGATCATCGAGGGCGCGGTGGCCTCGCTGGCCGAGCAGCGTCGCTGGCGGCTGCACCCGGTGGGCGCGCTGGACCTGCTCCCCGCCGAGACCGCCGAGCGCCTCAAGGCCGCCGAGGAGGCCACGCGCGACGTCGACGGCCTGCTGGTCAACGTCGCCGTCGGGTACGGCGGGCGCCGCGAGATCGCCGACGCCGTGCGAGCGCTGCTCCACGAGCAGGCCGCCCAGGGCCGCACCCTGGAGGAGCTGGCCGAGCTGATCGACGTCGAGCACATCGCCGAGCACCTCTACACCAAGGGACAGCCGGACCCGGACCTGGTGATCCGCACCTCCGGTGAGCAGCGGCTCGGCGGCTTCCTGCTGTGGCAGAGCGCGCACAGCGAGTTCTACTTCTGCGAGGCCTACTGGCCGGACTTCCGGCGCGTCGACTTCCTCCGCGCGATCCGGGCATTCGCCCAGCGCGAACGGCGCTACGGGACGTAACGCGGTCTTCACCTCGCGTTCGGGCGTGTCGGCCGAGGATCGCCACCGGGCCGACGTACTTTCGATGGACCGGCTCATCCCGAGCCGGGCCGGGAGGCGACAAGCGTGAGAGATCACGGCCCGTCCCGGTCCTACTGCTAGGACCGGGAAGCGCTCGAGGAGAAGAGCGCGCGCCCGGTCCCCTGAGGGGGAAATCACCGTGATCGAGACTGTGGTTGAGCCGGGTCGCCGCACGTACGTCCTGGACACCTCCGTGCTGCTGGCCGATCCGGGGGCGCTGCGCAGGTTCGCCGAGCACGAGGTCGTCGTGCCGGTCGTGGTGATCACCGAGCTGGAGGGCAAGCGTCACCATCCCGAGCTCGGCTACTTCGCCCGCTCCGCGCTGAGGATGCTCGACGAGCTGCGCATCCAGGCCGGCCGTCTCGATCAGCCGGTGCCGATCGGCGAGGACGGCGGCACCATCCGCGTCGAGCTCAACCACACCGATCCCGAGTCGCTGCCGTCGGGCTTCCGCCTGGGCGACAACGACACCCGCATCCTGGCCGTCGCGCGCAACCTCGCCAACGAGGGACACCGGGTCACCCTGGTCTCCAAGGACCTGCCGTTGCGGATCAAGGCGTCCGCCGTGGGCCTCGACGCCGAGGAGTACCGCGGCGAGCAGATCCACGAGTCCGACGCCGGCTGGACCGGCATGACCGAGCTCGAGGTCACCGCCGGCGATCTGGACGAGCTGTACGACGACGGCGTGGTCGACCTCGACGAGGCCCGCGAGCTGCCCTGCCACACCGGCCTGGTGCTGATGTCCGAGCGGGGCAGCGCCCTGGGCCGGGTCGGCCCGGACAAGCAGGTGCACCTCGTGCGCGGCGACCGCGAGGCCTTCGGCATCCACGGACGCTCCGCCGAGCAGCGGGTGGCGCTCGACCTGCTGCTCGACCCCGACATCGGCATCGTCTCCCTCGGCGGCCGGGCCGGCACCGGCAAGTCCGCGCTGGCCCTGTGCGCCGGGCTGGAGACGGTCATGGAGCGCCGGCAGCACAAGAAGGTCGTGGTCTTCCGCCCGCTCTTCGCCGTCGGCGGCCAGGAGCTCGGCTACCTGCCGGGCAGCGAGGCGGAGAAGATGTCGCCCTGGGGACAGGCGGTCTTCGACACGCTCGGCGCGATCACCACGCAGGACGTCGTCGACGAGGTGATGGACCGCGGCATGCTGGAGGTGCTCCCGCTCACCCACATCCGCGGCCGCTCGCTGCACGACGCCTTCGTCATCGTCGACGAGGCGCAATCGCTGGAGCGCAACGTGCTGCTCACCGTGCTCTCCCGCATGGGCGCCAACTCCAAGGTCGTGCTCACCCACGACGTGGCCCAGCGCGACAACCTCCGCGTCGGCCGTCACGACGGGGTCGTCGCCGTGGTCGAGCGCCTCAAGGGCCACCCGCTCTTCGCCCACGTCACGCTGACCCGCTCCGAGCGCTCGCCGATCGCGGCGCTGGTCACCGAGATGCTGGAGCACGTGACGATGTGAGCCCCACGGCGGGCAGTTCGGCGTCGCGACCGCCGTACGGGCCGTCCTGGCTCCCAACTGCCCGCGACGCGGTACGACGCGCCAGAGGATGGACGCCGACTTGCATCTGCACGCATGGTCATTCACCCTGGTTGTTCTTCCCCGGCATGACGAGCCCCGTGACACCGCCCTGTCCGCCGATCCCGAGAGTCCCGCATCTTGCCCAAAGACAAGTACGTTCCGAAGCATCGGAGCGCACCTGCCAGGCCGGTGCGCTCCGGCGCGCGCAACGCGTTCCTCGTCGGCGGTGTCGCCGTCGCGGCGACGGGCCTGACCGTCTCCGCGGGCATGGCGGCCGATGGCGGCGCCGACCAGGACGGCTCCACGCTCAGCCTCGCGGCGGGCGCGACCTCGCTGAGCGAGGCGGCCCTCGCCGACCGTGAGGAGGCCGTCTCCCGCTCCGGCGACGACCGGCGGGAGAGCGCGGCGAGCCTCAAGGCCACCGAGCTGACCAGCGTCAAGGGCGTCGCGGTCACCCGCAGCGAGGACCTGACCGTCGCCGATCCCAAGACGCTGACCCGCGCGCTGATGCCGCTCTACGGCCTGGCCTCCTCGGAGTTCGGCTGCATCGACCGGATCTGGACGCAGGAGTCCAACTGGAACGTCCACGCGGACAACCCGCGCTCCTCGGCGTACGGCATCCCGCAGGCGCTTCCCGGCTCGAAGATGTCCTCGGCCGGCCCGGACTGGCAGAACAGCGCCGAGACGCAGATCCGCTGGGGCCTGGGCTACATCAAGAACCGCTACGGCTCGGCGTGCGCCGCCTGGTCGTTCAAGCAGGGTCACGGCTGGTACTGAGGTCCCACCGACCCGGGACTTCCTGACGTCGTACGACGCCCGCCCGATCGGCAGGGTGGAGGCATGACCTTCCTCCTGCGTGCCCTCGTCCTCCCGCTGCTGCTCGTGCTCGCCGCCTGTGGTGGCTCCGACGAGACCGAGAAGGCCGACCACAACGCCGCCGACATCGCCTTCGCCCAGGCGATGGTGCCGCACCACCACCAGGCCCTGGAGATGGCGGAGCTGGCCGAGCGGCAGCAGGCGAGCCCGGAGGTGCGCGACCTCGCCGACCGCATCGCGGCCGCGCAGGGCCCGGAGATCGAGCAGATGTCGCAGTGGCTGGAGGGCTGGGGCGAGCACGCCCACGAGGAGGGCGCGCACGGTGACGACCACATGGACGGGATGATGACGTCCGCCCAGATGGAGGAGCTCTCCGGCGCGACCGGCGCGGCCTTCGACCGGCTCTTCCTGACGATGATGATCGAGCACCACGAGGGCGCCGTCGCCATGGCCCGCGAGGCCCAGGCGGACGGCGCGCACGCCGGAACGATCGCCCTGGCGAAGCGCGTCGAGGAGGCCCAGCTCGCCGAGATCGACGAGATGGAGACGCTGCTGGGGCAGTAGGTGTCGCACCATTGTAGTCGGTGTTACACTTGAGCGCATGCCGACCAGCCGTCAGCGGCACGCCGTCACCGAGACCGACGAGGTGGCCCGCGCGCTCGACGAGGCGGCGAGGCACTGGCCGGAGGAGAGTCGCTCCCGGCTGCTGCTCCGGCTGATCGACGAGGGCTACCGCTCGATCAGGGCGTCGGTGGCCGAGACCGTGCTGGCCCGCCGGATCGCGATCGAGGAGACCCACGGCCTGCTCGCGGACTCCTACGGCCCGGACTACCTGGAGCGGCTGCGGCGGGACTGGGACGAGTGATCGTCCTCGACGCCAGCGTCCTGATCGCCCACTTCGATCCCGCGGACGCCCATCACGCGCAGGCCCGTGAGGTGCTGCTCGGTGTGGAGACCGAGGAGATCGGCGCCAGCCAGATCACCCTGGCCGAGGTGCTCGTCGGGCCGGCGAGGGCCGGTCGACTGGCGCTGGCCGAGCGCGCGCTGGAGCGGATCGGCGTGATCGCGTTGAGCCTCGGGGACCATGCGCCCACCGCGCTCGCGGAGCTGCGTGCCGGCACGGGTCTGCGCATGCCGGACTGTTGTGTCCTGCTGGCCGCGCTCGACGTCTCCGGCTCGATCGCGACCTTCGACCGCCGCCTGCGGGCAGCGGCCGGGGAGCTCGGGGTCCCGGTCGTCTGAGATCACTGCCCGGGAGGCGGCCCGCTCCCGCCGGTGGGCTGGGTGGTGGCGTCGACGGGGACGGTGAGGGAGACGGCGTAGCCGGAGGTCGCGTCGCCGGTGGCGGCGCCGATCTGGTGGGCGCCGCCGTCGTCGCCGAAGACGTTGTCGCTCGCCAGGCTGACCTGGCCGAGGTGGGCGACGGAGTCCTCGTAGCCGGCGGTGGCGTATACGGCCGCGCAGGCGCTCCGCGGCAGGGCGACCTGGGAGGTGGCGATGGCGTTGGCGCTGTCGGCGATGCTCGCCTCGTCGGGGTAGACCTCGAAGTGGATGTGCGGCCAGCGACCTGAGTAGCAGCCCGGGAAGATGCTGGTGAAGGTCACCCGGCCGTCGTCGTCGGCGATCTGGACGCCGCGCAGGTAGTTCTCCTGCTCCAGCCCGGCGCCGTACATCGAGTAGGCGCCGTCGCGGTCGCAGTGCCAGACGTAGACCGCCGCGCCGGCGAAGGGCGCCCCGCCGTCGGCGAGGTCGAGGACGGTCAGGGTCAGCGTCATCGGCACGCCCTCGGCCGTCGCCGAGCCGGTGCCGAAGCTGCTGCGGATGTCGCTGCGCACGATGCCGCTCTGCTCCAGTACGTCGGGCCCGTTCGACCCGTCTCCCGGATAGGGGCCGGCGGTCTCGTCCGGGATCTCGGTCAGGGTGCCCGAGGAGGAGGTCGAGGCGCCCGGCGTGCCGCCACAGGCCGCCAGTCCTACCGCGGTGGCCGCGCCGAACCCCAGCAGGATCGCCCGGCGCCGGTCCATCAGCGTGCCGACGTCGAAGGCCAGTCCCTGGTCCTCGACGTCGTCGCCCGGGCGGGGCAGTCGGCGGCCCTGGTACGTCGGCTCGGTCATCGGCCCTCCTCGATCGGCATGTGCCCGATCCTGACCGGCGCCCCTCGCCGCCTCCTGTGACCGTGTTGTGCGGTCCCTGTGAGCCTCAGGGGTGGGTCATGCCGTCCACGTCGAGGGCCTCGTCGAGCTGGTCGAGGGTGAGGACGCCGCGGTCGACGTACCCCATGGCGAGGACCTGCTCGCGGATGGTGCGGCCTTCCTTCAGCGACTCCTTGGCGACCTTGGCCGCCTCCTCGTAGCCGAGGTAGCGGTTGAGCGGCGTGACGACCGACGGCGAGGACTCGGCGTACCGGCGCATCCGCTCGGCATCGGCGGTGATGCCGCTGACGCAGCGGTCGGCGAGGAGCCGGGTCGAGGTGGAGAGCAGCCGGATCGACTCTAGGACCGCGCGCGCCATCACCGGCATCATCACGTTGAGCTCGAAGCTCCCGCTGGCGCCGGCCACCGTGACGGTCGTGTCGTTGCCGATCACCTGCGCGCAGACCATCAGCGTCGCCTCGGGCAGCACCGGGTTGACCTTGCCCGGCATGATGCTCGACCCCGGCTGGAGATCGGGGAGGTGGATCTCGGCGAGGCCGGTCGTCGGACCCGAGGACATCCAGCGCAGGTCGTTGCAGATCTTGGTCAGACCGACCGCGATCGTCTTGAGCACGCCGCTGAGCTCGACCAGGGAGTCGCGCCCGCCCTGCGCCTCGAAGTGGTCGGAGGCCTCGGTGAAGGGCAGCCCGGTCTGCTGGGCGAGCTCGGCGATGACAGCGGCGGCGAAGCCGGGCGGGGTGTTGATGCCGGTGCCGACGGCGGTGCCGCCGAGGGGGAGCGCGGCCACGCGAGGCAGGACGGCGCTCAGCCGCTCGACGCCGAGCCGGCAGATCGCGGCGTAGCCGCCCATCTCCTGGCCCAGCGTCACCGGCGTCGCGTCCATCAGGTGCGTGCGGCCGGACTTCACCAGATCGGCGAACTCCTCCGCCTTGGCCTCCAGCGCGGCGGCGAGATGCGAGAGCGCGGGCATCAGCGCGTTGCTGGTCGCCTCCACCGCGGCCACGTGGATAGAGGTGGGGAAGGTGTCGTTGCTGGACTGGCTGGCGTTGACGTGGTCGTTGGGGTGCACCGTGACACCCTCCGAGCCGCCGGCGCGGTCGGCCAGGCTGGCCAGCACCTCGTTCATGTTCATGTTGGAGCTGGTGCCCGAGCCGGTCTGGAAGACGTCGAGCGGGAACGCGTCGTGGTGGGCGCCGACGACGATCTCCTCGGCCGCCGCCGCGATGGCGTTGCCCTGCTCGGGCGTGATCACCCCGAGTCGCGCGTTGACCAGCGCGGCGGCCGCCTTGACCCGCGCCAGCGCGACGATGTGCGCCGGCTCGAGGGTGGTGCCGCTGATCGGGAAGTTCTCGATCGCCCGCTGCGTCTGGGCCCGCCACAGTGCCGCTCGCGGCACCCGGACCTCGCCCATGGAGTCGTGCTCGACGCGGAAGTCCTCGCTCATGCCTTCGACGCTACTCGGGCACCGCGGCGAGGTAGAGCAGGTAGCGCTCGTCGCGGCCCTGCAGGTCCACGGGCAGAGCGGTCTCCTCGGCCCGGCCGAAGACCTCGCGCAGGGCGGCCAGCAGCTCCGGTGCCTCGTCGGCCGACCAGATCACCGCGACGCCGCCGGGGGCGAGCACGCGGCGTACCTCCTCCAGGAAGGGTGAGGCGTAGACGGCCGCGTTGGCGTCGTGCACCAGGTAGCCGGGGCCGTTGTCGACGTCCAGCAGCACCAGGTCGTACGACGCCGCGGAGGCGGCCGTGATCGCGTCGCGGACGTCGGCGACGAGCACCCGCAGCCGCTCGTCGGCCAGCAGCGCCGGCCCGTGCGGGACGGCGCCGTCGCGCATCCACCCGACCAGCGGCTCCTCGATCTCGACCACGTCGACCCGCGCGACCCGGTCGTCGGCGAGCAGCGCCGAGGCCGTGAAGCCGAGGCCGAGCCCGCCGACCAGGACGCGTCGCGGATAGTCGCAGGCAGCGAGGGCGCGGGTCGCCAGGGCCCGCTCGGTGCTGGTCTCGCGGGTGTCCATCACGAAGACCCCGTTGACCCGCAGCTCCAGCGCGGAGCCCCGGTCGAGCAGCACGACCTCGCCCCGCGGCGTCACCGCCCGGGCGACCTCGTCTCCGCTCACCCGCGCAGGCTAGCGGCCCTTCAGTCGAAGAGCTCGCTGAGCCAGCTCTCCCGCTTCTTGCGCTTGTAGCCCGGGTCGTAGGCGGGCTGCTGGGGCCGCGAGGGCGGGGGCGCCTGCCGGAACGAGCGCTCGATGATCTTGTCCAGCTCGCCCCGGTCCAGCCACACCCCGCGGCAGGTGGGGCAGTAGTCGATCTCGATCCCGCTGCGCTCGCTCATCACGAGCGTGGTGGCGTCGGTCGGGCACTGCATGGCGGCCTCCTCTGGTCGTCATGCGGTGAACGGACCGCGGGCTCGGCGGGTTCCCCGGCGGGTCCGGTTGTCAGGACGTGACCTGCGTTACTAGTATGACCTCTGACCTCTTAGGAAGAGAGCACTATGAACGAGCGCCCCTCGGTGTGGATCCACGAGCTCACCTGGCCGGAGGTCGAGGAGTACCTCGAGACCGGCGGCCGCGTGGCGATCGTGCCCATCGGCGCGACGGAGCAGCACGGTCCCGCGGGAGTCCTCGGCGTCGACGCCCTGGTGGCGATCACCCTGGCCGAGGACGCCGCGCAGCGCTCCGGCGTCCTGGTCACCCCGCCGATCTGGTTCGGCGACTCGGCCCACCACGGCGCCTTTCCCGGCACGATCACCCTGCGCACCGAGACGATGTCCGCGCTGGTGACCGACGTCTGCCGCAGCCTCGCCCGCCACGGCTTCGACCGGATCATCCTGATCAACGGCCACAAGGGCTCCAACCTGCCCGGCCTGGTCACCGCCGTCCGCGGCCTGCACGAGCGCGAGCTGCCCGGCGTGATGTTCGCCGTCGCCGACCCGCTGCACCTGGCGCGGTCCGCGGCCGGCGAGATCAAGGAGACCAACGAGCACCACTGCGGCGAGCTGGAGCTCTCCCACATCCACTACCGCTTCCCGGGCATGGTCCGCATGGACAGGCTGACCGACGCCGAGGTCGACTTCGAGGAGGTCTTCGGGGGCTTCGTCGGCAACGACCTCTTCGGTCCCGCGCCCGACGGCGTGGAGATCATGTGGTCCGGCGCCGAGCAGCGCGCCTTCACCCCGACCGGCCAGTTCAGCTCGTCGGTCGGCGTCACCGAGGACAAGGGCAAGCGCTACCACGACCACATCGTGGCCCGGCTCTGCGAGCTGGTCGACTGGATGCGCGGGTACGACGGGCCGATCGGCCGCGGGGAGCGCGCGTGACCAACGAGCCGCACGTGATCACGACCGACGTACTCGTCGTGGGCGGAGGTGCCGCCGGCATCTACGCCGCCCTGGAGGCCCGGGCCGCGGGCGCCGAGGTCTGCCTGCTCGACAAGAGCATGGTCGGCGTCGGCGGCGCCACGATCATGGCCCAGATGACCGTCGCCGCGGCGCTCGGCCACCGTGACGACGACACCGCCGAGCTGCACTACGCCGACACCATCGCGAGCGGCAAGGAGCTGGTCAACGAGCCGCTCGCCGAGCTACTGGTCGAGGGCGCGCCGCGGCGCATCCTGGAGACCCGCGACATGGGCGTGAAGTGGGCCGCCGACGGCGACCGGCTGCGCCAGGTGGTCGCGCCGGGGCACAGCCGGCAGCGCTGCTGCTACATCGACGTGCTGGCCACCGGCACCGGCGTCATCAAGGGGATGAAGGTCGAGCTGCGCCGCCGCGACGTCGAGCGCACCCAGAACCTCTACGTCACCGAGCTGATCCGCGACGACCAGGGCCGGGTCTGCGGCGCCGCCGCGCTCGACATCACCACCGGCACGCCGGTCGCGATCTGGGCCGGCAGCGTGGTGCTCGCCTGCGGCGGTCTCACCGAGATGTACAGCCGCAACTCCGCCTCGGTGAACATGACCGGCGACGCCTACGCCCTCGCCCTGGGCGTCGGCGCGGAGATCGTCGACGCCGAGATGGTGCAGTTCTTCCCGATCGGCAACCTGGCCCCGCGCACCATCGGGCTCGACCCGATCATGTGGGACCCGTTCCGCTACAAGCTCGGCGGCCGGCTCACCAACGGCCTGGACGAGGACTTCCTGGAGCGGTACGCCGGGGTGGCCGACGAGGGCAAGTACACCGCCACCCGTGACGTGGTCAGCTACGCCATCCTCAAGGAGGTCGAGGCCGGACGCGGCTCACCCCACGGAGGCGCCTGGCTGGACTTCCGGGGGATCCCGGCCGAGGACATCCGCGAGGCGTTCCCGCCCGTGGTGGACAAGCTGCTGGAGCAGGGCATCGACCTGACCCAGCGGCGCGTCGAGGTCGGTCCGACCGCGCACTACACGATCGGCGGACTGCGAGTCGACCCGCAGATGCGGACCAACATCCCCGGTCTGCTCGCTGCGGGGGAGGCCGTCGGTGGCGCCCACGGAGCCAACCGGCTCTCGGGCAACGCCATCAGCGAGGCCTTCGTCTTCGGTGCTCGGGCCGGCGTCAGCGCCGCCGCGGACGCGGCGGCGCTGGGCCGGCCCGACCCGAACGGCTCGGCCGCCGTGGCGATGAAGGACGCGCTCGGCCGCATCGACGAGGGCCGTGACCGCAACCCGGACAGCGACATCTTCCTGCCGGCGCTGCGTCGCCGGCTCCAGGACGTGATGTGGCGCCGGGTCGGGCCGCTGCGCGACGAGGCCGGCCTGCTGGCCGCCGAGACCGAGCTCGCCGAGCTCGCCGAGGCCGTCGAGCAGGCGCACGTCGGGCCGGTCCACGCCCACAACCAGGAGTGGGTCGAGCTCTTCGAGATGCGCACGATGCTGCGCAACGCCGCGGCGATCCGGCTGGGCGCCCTGGAGCGCAAGGAGAGCCGGGGAGCCCATCAGCGCGAGGACCACGTCGCCTCGGATCCGGCGTACGTCCGCAACGGCGTCATCGTCGACGACGGCAACGGCCTGGTGCATCGCTGGGAGGAGATCCCGCGGCGTACGGCGGGGGACAAAGAGGAGGTGGCCGGCGCATGAGGCTCAACGTCCAGCGCAAGAGCCAGGACGGCAGCGTCGATCGGATCGACTCGTTCGAGGTGCCGGAGTCGGAGGGCATGACCGTCCTCGACGCGCTCATGTGGGTGCGCGAGTTCAAGGACCCGACCGTCGGCGTCCGGTTCTCGTGCCGAAGGGCCAACGCCTGCAAGGAGTGCCTCGCCGTCGTGAACGGCCAGCGCACCTACACTTGCATCGTTCCGGCGACCGGCGAGGTGCTGGTCGAGCCGCTCTCGCACAAGCCCCTGGTCCGCGACTCGGTCACCCGTTTGTGACGGACTGGAGGAAGAACATGCGTTTGGTCGTTGCCATCACCGGGGCCTCGGGAGCCATCTACGGCGTCCGGATCCTGCAGATGCTCTCCGCGCTCGGCGTGGAGACGCACCTGGTCACCAGCAAGCACGCGCTGCTGACCCTGACCACCGAGACCGACTGGACCCCCGACGCGCTGCGCTCGCTGGCCACGCACGTGCATCCGGCCGGCGACGTCGGCTCGGCGATCGCCAGCGGCTCCTTCCAGCACGACGGCATGATCATCGCGCCGTGCTCGGTCAAGACGCTGTCGGGCGTGGCCAACTGCTACGCCGACAACCTGGTGACCCGGGCCGCAGACGTCACCCTCAAGGAGGGCCGCCGCCTGGTGCTGGTCTTCCGCGAGACCCCTTTGCACGTGGGCCATCTGCGGCTGCTCACCCAGGCCGCCGAGATGGGCGCCACCGTCTTCCCGCCGGTGCCGGCGTTCTACCACGAGCCCAAGGTCATCGACGACCTGATCGACCAGACCGCCGGCCGCGTGCTCGACCAGTTCGGCCTCGACGCCGCGGTCGCCCGCTGGGAGGGCATGCGCCCGCTCGAGGAGCGGCGGACCACCGTGCCGGACGACCAGGTCGCGACCGACCCGGTGAACGGCTGAGAGGGGAGAGGGACGTGACGCCACAGGGAACCCAGCCCCGCCGCCGCCAGATGCTCGGCGACCAGCAGCCGATCGTGGTCGACGCCTACCACCAGGTGAAGGCCCGCCTCAACGACCTCGTCGAGCGCCTGGCCGCCGAGGGGGAGTACCGCCTCCCTGCCGAGGACCAGCTCAGCGCGACGCTCGGGGTGAGCCGGCCGACGGTCCGCTCCGCACTGCTCTCGCTGCAGAAGGAGGGCAAGGTCTCCCGCTTCCACGGGCGCGGCACGTTCATCAACAAGTACGCGCTGACGATGAGCGCCAACCTCGCCGAGGACCGGCCGTTCCTCGACCTCATCGCCAACCTCGGGTACGCCGCCACGCTGCGCACCCTGGCCATCGGCGAGACGACGCCGGAGGCCGAGATCGCCGCCAAGCTGGACCTCGAGCCGGGCGGCACCACCTGCACGGTCGACCGGATCTTCGAGGCCGACGGCCGGCCGGCGGTGCTCAGCCGCGACTACGTCCCGGTCTCCCGGCTGCTGCGCCCGGTGGAGGAGGTCACCGCCGAGGACTCGACCTTCACCTTCGTCGAGCGCAACGTCCCCGGGCGGATCCAGTACTCCATCGCCGATCTGGTCCCGGCGGTGGCCGACGAGCGCACCAGCGAGCACCTCGGCGTACCCACCGGGCGGCCGATGCTGATGCTGCGGCACCTGCACCTCGACGAGAACCAGGAGCCGGTCGCGGTCACCGACGCCCTCGTCGACGACGAGATCCTCCGGTTCTCGATCGTCCGCACCTATCTGGACTGACCCCATCCGGCCGACTCGGGCCGGCCGAAAGGAGACACACCGTGCCGAAGGACCTGCGCAGCTTCATGGCTGAGGTCGTCGAGCAGCAGCCGGGAGGACTGCGTCGTGTCGACGTGCCCGTCGACCGGCGGTTCGGGATCAACGCCTACGGCGCCCGGGCCGAGCGGGAGCGGGAGTATCCCGCGCTGCTGTTCACCAACGTCGTCGACTCCGAGGTCAGCTGCGTGGCCAACCTGCTGGCGACGCCGGAGCGGATGGCGCTCGCGCTGGGCCGCACGGTGGAGGAGCTGACCCAGTCCTCGGACAAGATCGAGAGCCCGGAGGCGCACCCGCCGGTCGAGGTCGCGGCCGCGGACGCTCCGGTCAAGGAGATCATCTGGCGCGGTGACGAGGTCGACCTCGGCAAGCTCCCGATCCCGGTGCACAACGCCTTGGACGGCGGGCCGTTCCTGACCGCCGCCGTCGCGGTGATGCGCGACCCGGAGTCGGGCCGGATCAACGCCGGCATCTACCGCCACCACGTGTACGACGACCGGCACATGGGCGTGTGGTTCTTCGGCTCCCACCACGGCGGGACGATCCACCGGCGCTACGAGGCCAAGGGCGAGCCGACCCCCGTCGCCATCGTCATCGGCCACCACCCGGCGTTCCTCATGGGCGCGGTCTCGCGGGTGCCCGGCATCGGCGGCGAGTACGACGCCGCGGGGAGCTTCCTGGGCGAGTCGCTCGAGGTCGTGCCGGCCGAGACCTCCGACCTGATGGTCCCGGCGCGGGCGGAGATCGTCCTGGAGGGCGTCATCCTCCCGGCCGAGGAGCGCGAGGAGGGCCCGTTCGCCGAGTGGCCCGGCCACTACGTCGGCGGGGGACCCAAGCCGATCATCCGGATCGACGCGGTCACCATGCGCCGCGACGCGATCTTCCAGGACATCCAGGCCTCCGGCCGCGAGCACCGGCTGATGGGCGCGCTGCCGCGCATCTCCAGCATCCACCGCAACGTGAGCCAGGTGATCCCGGGCCTCAAGGCGGTCAACGTGCCGGTCTACGCCCGGATGCACTGCTACCTGTCGATCCGCAAGGAGCAGGACAACGACCCGATCCGCGCGGCCACGACGGCGCTGAACACCGAGCCGGAGAACCTGCGCATGGTGATCGTCGTCGACGACGACATCGACATCTACAACGAGGAGGAGATGGCCTGGGCCATCGGCACTCGGATGGATGCCGCGCAGGACCTGCTGGTCATCCCGACCTGGAACGGCCCCGGCGGCCTGCTGCCGACCAACTGGGCCTACGACAAGGACGGCGGCCGGACCGCGCGCCGTTCCTCCGCGGTGATCATGGACGCCACCAAGCCGGCGCCGCCGGTGAAGTTCCCGGTGCGCGCCCAGGTGCCGGCGGAGATCGTCGACGCCGTCGATCTGGACACCGCGGTGTCGGTGACCGAGCCGGGAGGACTGCCGTGGCTGGGCTGACGGCCGGCCTGAGCCTCACCCTGGCCTGCGGTCGCTACGACCGGGTCGGCCCGCTGGCCGACGGCCGGGTCGCGGTCGAGGGCGTGGACCTCAACCTGGTGCCGCTGGAGCCGGAGGAGTGCTTCTGGCGGATGCTGCGCTTCGAGGAGTTCGATGCTGCGGAGATGTCGCTGTCCAGCTACTGCATGCTGCGGGCCCGCGGCGACGAGCGGTTCGTCGGCATCCCGGCGTTCCTCTCGCGCAGCTTCCGGCACTCCAGCATCTATGTCCGCGAGGACTCGGGCATCCAAGGTCCCAAGGACCTGGAGGGCCGCCGGGTCGGCGTGCCGGAGTACCAGATGACCGCCTCGGTCTGGACCCGTGGCATGCTCGCCGACGACCACGACGTCGACCTGGACTCGATCACCTGGTGCACCGGCGGCATGGAGCAGCCGGGCCGGGTCGAGCGGCAGAAGCTGGTCGTGCCCGACCGCGTGCGGATCGAGCCGATCGGCCCGGACTCCACGCTCTCCGGCGCGCTGCTCAGCGGCGAGATCGACGCGCTGATGGCGCCGCGGATCCCCTCGGCGTTCCGTCAGGGCGAGGGGCGGGTACGCCGGCTCTTCCCCGACTACGCCGAGCGGGAGCTCGACTACTTCCGGCGCACCGGCAACTTCCCGATCATGCACCTCGTGGTGGTCCGCGCCGACGTCGCGCGGGCCAACCCCTGGCTGCCGCAGAGCCTCTACAAGGCCCTGCGCCAGGCCAAGGCGACGGCCATCGAGGGGATCGCGGAGGCGCCGGCACTGCGCTACACGATGCCGTTCCTGCTCGACGCCTGGGAGCGCCAGGCCGAGGTCTTCGGGCCCGACCCCTGGCCCTACGGCGTCGACGCCAACCGCGCCCAGCTGGAGACCTTCTCCCGCTACCTGACCGAGCAGGGCATCGTCGAGCGGAGCACTCCCGTGGACGAGCTCTTCGCCGCGAGCACGCTGATCGACTCGCGCATCTAGACACGCAAGCAAGGAGTGCAGTGATCCCCCAGCAGGAGCCGTCCGCCGCCCCCGAGAGCGGCCCGGAGGTCAACATCGAGGTCGATCTCAACGGGAGCCCGCGGACGATGACCGTCGACCCCGTCCAGTCGCTGGCCTCGGCCGTGCGCGCGGAGGGGATGACCGGTACCAAGCTCGGGTGCGAGACCGGCGACTGCGGCGCCTGCGCGGTCATGCTGGACGGCGTGCCGATGGCCTCGTGCCTGCTGCCGGCGGTCCGCGCCGGCGGCCGGCGGGTCACCACCGTCGAGGGGCTGGGCACGGCCACGGAGCTGAGCCCGCTGCAGGCGGCGTTCGTGCGCCACAACGCCAGCCAGTGCGGCTACTGCATCCCCGGCATCCTGGTCGCGGCGAGCCCGCTGGTCGACCGCGACGAGCTCACCCGCGAGGACGTGGTCAGCGAGCTCACCGGCAACCTGTGCCGCTGCACCGGCTACGAGTCGATCGTCAACGCGGTCCTGGACGCCCACGAGCAGGTGCGCTCGGACCGCGTCGGCTCGACGGGAGGCGCGGCATGACCACGACGACGCGGGACGGAGTCGAGGGCTGGGTCGGCCGGGGCGTCCCCCAGGTCGACATCGAGGCCAAGCTGCGTGGTCAGACCGAGTACATCGGCGATGTGCGCCTGCCGAACATGGCCCACGCGGTGATCGTGCGCAGCACCGTGGCGCACGGGCGGATCACGCGCATCGACACCACCCGCGCCGAGCGGGTGCCCGGGGTCCTCGCGGTCGCCACCGCGGCGGACGCGCCCGAGGTGAAGTTCGGGCCCTATACCCCGGACTGGGAGATCCTGGCCCGGCACAAGGTGCGCTTCATCGGCGACGAGGTGGCCGCGGTCGCCGCCATCGACGAGCCGACCGCGCGGTACGCCGCCAGCCTGGTCGAGGTGGACATCGAGGAGCTGCCGGCGGTCTTCGACCCGTTCGAGGCGCTCACCGAGGGCGCGCCGGCCATCTGGGACGAGTACGCCGACAACGTCTCCACCCTGTTCACCATCGAGCGCGGCGACACCCGGGCCGCCTTCGACAGCGCTGACCTGGTCCTCGAGGACGTCTACGCGACCAGCCGGATGTACCACGCCTACCTGGAGCCGATCGGGGTCATCGCCCACTACGTCGACGGCATCCACGTGCTGCACGTGCCGTCCCACATCCCCTACCGGGCACGGCAGACCTACTCCACCGCGCTCGGCCTGAGCCTGGACAAGGTCCGCCTGGTCGTCCCGCCGATCGGCGGCAGCTTCGGCGCCAAGTACGAGATGAACACCCCGCTGATCGCGGCGCTGCTCTCGCGCAAGGCGGGCGTGCCCGTGCGGATCCTCTTCGGCCGCGACGAGGACGCCGCCTACCACCGGCCCCGGCCGCCGTTCGTCTTCCGCAACCGCATCGCGGTGCGCGCCGACGGCACCTTCCTGGGCCGCGAGGTCGACGTGGTCGGCATCGCCGGCGCCCGGACCTACTGGTCGCCGGCGACGGTGGCGACGGCGGTCCACCGGCCCGACTCCCTCTACAACTTCCACGCGATGACCGGTCGCGGCCGGCTCGTCTACACCAACGAGTCCCCGACGACCGCCATGCGCGGCTTCGGCAACGCCGAGGCGCTCTTCGGCATCGAGCAGATGATCGACGAGATCGCCGAGCGGCTGGACATGGACCCGGTCGAGCTGCGGCGCCGCAACATCGTCCAGGAGGGCGAGACCTCCCTGCACGGCTGGTACATCAGCTCCTCCAAGCTGCCCGCCTGCATCGAGCGGGTCGGCGAGATGTCGGGCTACGAGAGCCGGCGCCGGCCGACGCCGCCGGGACCGGAGGAGCGCACCGGCAAGCTGCGCGGCATGGGCCTCGCGCTCGGGCACCACGTCTCGGGCTACCGGCCGATCCTGCGCGACTACGACGGCTCCTCGGCGATCCTGCGCCTGGGCCCCGACGGCTCGATCCAGCTCTACGTGGGCGAGCCGGACGTCGGCCAGGGCCACGTGACCGTCATGGCCCAGCTGGCCGCCGACGAGCTCGGCGTGACCCCTGCCGACATCCAGGTGCAGGGCATCGACTCCGCGTTCAGCCCCGCCGCGGTCGGCACGCTCGCCTCCCGGGCGGCCACCATGGCCGGCATGGCGACGCTGGAGGCGGCGGGCGACGCGCGCCGCAAGCTGGTCGCCTTCGCCGCCGAGCAGTGGGGAGTGCCGGAGTCCGCCGTGTCGTGGGACAGCGGCACGCTCACCGACACCACCGGCGTCAACGAGCCGCTCACGCTGCGCCAGGCCCTGCACCAGTACGGCGTGGTCAACTGCGGCCTGCCCCTGCTGGCGACGGGCGTGCACCACCCCAAGACGGTGATGCCCGACGCCACCAAGTACGGCAACGCCTCGGCGGCGTACCCCTATGCCGCGCACGTCGCGGAGGTCGAGGTCGACTGCGACACCGGACAGGTCTCGCTGGTCGGCTACTGGGCCGCCCACGACTCCGGCACGGTGCTGAACCCGGACACCGCGCGCGGGCAGGTGCTCGGCGGCATCGCCCAGGGCCTGGGGTGGGCGCTCATGGAGGAGGTCATCATGAGCGAGGGTGTCGTGCGCAACCCGAACTTCCTGGACTACCGGATCCCGGGCGCGGGCGACATGCCGCCCAAGGTCGAGGTCGAGTTCGTCGACGCCTACGAGCCCAACGGCCCGCGTGGCGCCAAGAGCGTCGGCGAGGTCGCGCTCAACCCGGTCATCGCGGCGATCGGCAACGCCGTCTACAACGCCACCGGACTGCGCTGCAAGGACCTGCCGATCTCGCCGGAGCGGATGTGGCGCTACCTGCACCTCGGCGAGCCGGTGGAGTCCCCCTCGGCAGGAGCGATGCGATGAGCACCCGCGCGTATTTCGCCCCTGCCTCGATCGAGGACGCCCTGCGGACGCTGGCCGAGCGTCCGCGGGCCCACCTGCTGGCCGGTGGCACGGACCTGCTCAACGACCTGCGTCACGGCATCATCCAGCCCGGCGACGTCGTCGACCTGGCCGGCGTCGCCGAGCTCGGCGGACTGCGCGAGGAGCCGGACGGCGTGCGGATCGGCGCCACCGTGACCATGCGCGAGCTGCTCGCGGCGCCGCTCGGCGATCGGCTGCGGGCGCTGCGCGAGGCCGCCGATCTGCTCGGCGGCCGGCAGATCCAGGCCGCCGCCACGGTGGGCGGCAACCTCTGCCAGGGCTCGCCGGCGGCCGAGGTCTCCACCGCCCTGCTGGTCCACGGCGCCGTCCTCGACGTCGCCGGGCCGGAGGGCCGGCGCTCGATGCCGATCGAGGAGCTCTTCGCCGGTCCGCGGCGGACCACGCTCGCGCCCGAGGAGATCCTGGTCGGCATCCACGTCGGCGCCGCGGACGCGGGCTGGAGCTCGGCGTACCGCCGCATCGACCTGCGTCGCTCGGTGGACATCGCCATCGTGAGCGCCAGCGTGGCCCTCGACATCGACGCCGGCGTCGTACGCCGCGCGCGGGTGGCCGTGGGCGCGGCCCGCCCGGTGCCGTTCCTGGTGCCGGAGGCCGCGGTCGCGCTGGAGGGCGTCGCGATCGCCGATGGGGACGCGCTGGCCGAGGCCACGGAGCGAGCGGCCGAGCTCGCTCAGGTCGCCAGCTCGCCCATCACCGACGTGCGCGCGGGCGAGGAGTACCGGCGCGCCATGGTGGGCGTCGTGGTCAAGCGCGCGGCTCGGGCCGCCGCGGAGGAGGGACGATGAGCGAGGAGACGACGGGCGTGGACATCGCGGGACTCGGGCTGCGCACCGAGGCCTTCGTCGACGGCCGCTGGCAGGCGGCCGCGAGCGGCGCCACCGCCGAGGTGATCAACCCGGCGACCGAGCAGGTCATCGCGACCGTCGCGGTCGGCGGAGCCGCCGACGTGGACGCCGCGGTCGCCGCGGCCCGGCGCGAGATGGATGGCGGAGCGTGGTCGCGCACCAGCGGCGCCGACCGCGGCCGGATCCTCGCCCGCGTGGCCGAGCTGCTCGAGCGCGACGCCGACCGGCTGGCCCGGATCGAGACCCTCGACGTGGGCAAGCCGCTGGCCGACTCGGTGATGGTCGACCTGCCGGGCGCGATCGAGACCTTCCGCTACTACGCCGGCCTGGCCGACGGCTGCCTGGAGGGGCGCGTCGTGCCCACGCCGCTGCTGCGCGGACGGCCGACGCACTCCTACACCGTGCGGCACCCGATCGGCGTGGTCGGGGCGATCGTGCCCTGGAACGCCCCGCTGATGATCACCGCCTGGAAGCTCGCCCCCGCGCTCGCGGCCGGCTGCGCGGTCGTGCTCAAGCCCGCCCTGGAGGCGCCGCTGAGCGTGCTGGCGCTGGCCGACCTGCTGGCCGAGGCCGGCGTGCCCGAGGGCGTCGTCAGTGTGCTCGCCGGCGACGCCGAGGCCGGCTCCGCGATCACCGCGCACCCGGGCGTCGACAAGGTGACGTTCACCGGCAGCCCGGAGGTGGGCCGGCTGGTCCAGCAGGCGGCCGCGGGGACGTTCAAGCGGGTCACCTTGGAGCTGGGCGGCAAGTCGCCGCAGATCATCCTGCCCGACGCCGATCTCACCGCGGCCGTGCGCGGCACCGCCCGCGGGCTCTTCGCCAACCAGGGCCAGGTCTGCGCGGCCGGCACCCGGGTGCTGGTGCACCGCTCGATCGCCGGCGACGTGGTCGACGCGCTGGGAGAGGCGGCCCGGGCCGTGAAGGTGGGCGACCCGTTCGCCCCGGACACCACGATGGGCTCGCTGATCACCGGGGAGCACCGGGAGCGCGTCCTGGGCTACGTGCGCCGCGGGCTCGACGACGGCGCCCGCCTGGTCACCGGCGGCGAGCCGATCGGCTCGACCGGCTACTTCATGGAGCCGACCGTGTTCGCCTCGGCGACGCCGCGGATGGCGATCGCCCGCGAGGAGATCTTCGGCCCGGTGGGCACCGTCTTGGAGTTCGACGATCTCGACGACGCGGTCGCGATCGCCAACGACTCGACGTACGGCCTGGCGGCGTCGGTGTGGACCGGCAACCTGGCCGCGGCCCACGAGCTGGCCGCGCGGCTGCGCGCGGGCTCGGTCTGGGTCAACGCCTGGGGCGCGATCGACCCGCGGCTGCCCTGGGGCGGCATGCGGCAGAGCGGCATCGGGCGCGAGCTCGGGGCCGCCGCGATCGAGGCCTACACCGAGGAGAAGGCGGTCCGGATCGTCTACTGAGGTCCTGCGGGCGCCTGGTTGCCCCGGCTCCGGTGAAAACCCTCAGGAACCACGTCCGTCGCTCTTGTGTTTCCGATCACACACCCATATCGTCAGAGGTCATACGACAGATGAGATCGCTCTTGGTCTCGTCGACACGAAAGGGACATCCATGGCACGCATCCGGCTCGGCATGGTCGCCGTGGTCGTCAGCGCTCTGGTTCTCGCCGCCTGCGGCGGGAACTCGGACGAGAAGGCTGACGGCAACGGCTCCAGCGGACCCTCAGGCACGCTGAAGGTTGCCACCGACACTCCGCCCGACCCCTGGGACCCCGCGTTCGCGACGCCCGCGGACCCCAACCTGCTCTACTACCAGGGCCCCTACGAGTTCCTGGTCAACACCGACGACGACGGCAAGCTCGTCCCGGGCCTGGCGACCAGCTGGGAGTCCACGCCGGACAGCCTGACCCTGCACCTGCGTGAGGGTGTGTCCTTCTCCGACGGCACGCCGTTCGACGCCAACGCGGTCAAGGCGAACATCGAGCACCAGCAGAAGAACGGCATCCCGCCGAACCAGGCGAAGTTCCTCAGCGTGAAGTCGATGGACGTGGTCAGCCCGACCGAGCTGAAGATCAACCTGGCCCGGCCGACGCCGCAGCTGATCTTCAACCTGGCGCGTCAGCAGGGCATCATGGCGAGCCCCGAGGCGCTCAAGGACCCGAAGAAGCTGGCCACCAACCCGGTCGGCACCGGCCCGTGGCTGCTCGACACCGAGGCCACCGTCCCCAACTCGAAGTACGTCTTCAAGCTGAACCCGAACTACTGGAACAAGTCGGCTCAGGGCGTGGAGAACATCGAGATCCACTTCATCCCCGACCAGCAGGCCCGGGCGAACGCGCTGCTGACCCACAAGGTCGACTACGCGGCGCTGGACTTCCAGTTCGCCGACCAGGTCAAGGCCGCCGGCATGAAGGTCCAGGACGTCCCGTCGTTCCCGTACTACCTGCAGATCATGGACCGCAACGGCACCATGGTCCCGGAGTTCAAGGACGAGCGGGTGCGGCTGGCCATGGCCTACGCCATCGACCAGAAGTCGTTCTTCGACGTGACCATGTCCGGCTTCGGCGTGCAGACCAACCAGTGGACGATCCCGGGTCAGTACGGCTTCAACAGCGACTACGACGGTCTGGGCTTCGACCTGGACAAGGCACAGTCGCTGATGAAGGAGGCCGGGGTCAGCAGCCTGGAGTTCTCGATCCCGTCCTACGGTCCGTTCGACGGCTACAACACCGCGATCGCCGGCTTCCTGAAGAAGATCGGGGTCACCATGAAGCTGGTGCCCTCCGAGACCGGCAACATCTCCGGTGAGGCCGCGAGCGGCAAGTTCGCCGCCGCGATCGTGCCGGCGCACGAGGTCCACCCGCAGGACTTCTACAACACCCGGCTCTCGGTGTTCGGCCCGGCCAACCCGTTCAAGGTGCCGACGCCCGACATCGACAAGGTGATGGAGCAGGTCAAGGGCGAGGACCCGGCCGCGGACGAGGCGGCGTACAAGGAGATGGCCAAGCTGGCCTCCGAGCACGCGGTCGTGGTCCCGTTGGGTGTGGTCAGCTGCCTGCAGGCCTGGGACCCGAAGAAGGTCACCGGGGTCACCAAGTGGGAGTGGACCTGTGGCAACGTGCGGTTCCAGGGAATGAAGGTGAACTGAGAGCCGTGAGATCGCGTCCAGGGTCGAATCGGAACGGAAGTCCCGCGCTCATGCGGGTAGGACGGCAGGAACGGTGACGAAGTTCATCGCGCTGCGGGTGGCCGCCATGGTGCCGCTGCTCGTGGTGATCTCGGTCCTTGCCTTCCTCCTGGTGCAGCTCGCACCGGGCACCGTCGCCGATTCGATCCTGGGCAGCGGCGCCACGCCCGAGGCGGTGGCTGAGCTCAACCACCGCCTCGGGCTGGACCGCCCGCTGATCGTGCAGTACGGCATCTGGGTCGGCAACGCCTTCCAGGGCGACCTGGGTGTCTCGGCCAAGACCGCGGAGCCGGTGATCACCACCATCGGCTCCCGGCTCGGCGCCACGCTCTCGCTCACCCTGGGGGCGCTGGTGCTGGCCGTGGTGGTCGGCATCGCCATCGGCGTGCGGGCCAGCCTCAAGCCCGGCGGCGTCTTCGACCGCGCCATCACCATCCTCAGCTCGGCCGCGCTGGCCGTGCCGTCCTTCTGGGTCGGCATCCTGCTGAGCGTGTACGTCGGGGTGAAGTGGGGCATCCTGCCCGCCGGCGGCTACACCGGCATCGCCTACAGCGCCACCGACTGGTTCAAGGGGCTGATCCTTCCCTGGCTCGCCCTCGCCCTGCCCTCCGCCGCGGTCATCGCCCGGCAGATGCGCAGCGCGATGGTCGACGTGCTCCGCAGCGGCTACGTCCGCGCCGCGGTGGCCGGCGGCCTGACCCGGCGACAGGTCGTCTGGCGGCACGCGCTGAAGAACGCCCTGACCCCGGTGATCCCGGTCATCGGCTTCCAGCTGGTCGTCATCCTGGGCGCCTCCTTCGTCGTCGAGCAGGCGTTCAACATCCCCGGTCTCGGCTCGATGGCCGTCCAGGCGATCTTCGACCGCGACCTCTCCCTCGTGCAGGGCACGGTGATGGTCGTGGCCGTCTTCGTCCTGCTGTCCAACCTGGCGACCGACATCGTGTTCGGCTGGGCGAACCCGAAGGTGCGGCTGTGAGTGAGACGAGACAGGCCCCGCGACGCCCGGGCTTCATGGCCCGGCTGGTCCGGCAGAAGGTGCCGTTCGTCGCGCTGCTCTTCGTGCTGTTCATGGTCCTGGTGGCGATCTTCGCCCCGCTGATCAGCCCCTACGACCCCTCCGCGCAGGATCTCGCCAACGCCTTCCGCGGCCCGAGCTGGGAGCATTGGCTCGGCACCGACCAGGTCGGCCGGGACAACCTCAGCCGGGTGATCGCCGGCACGCGGCTGTCGATGGTCGCGATGCTGCAGGCGATCTCGATCTCGATCGTGGTCGGCGTGCCGCTGGGCATGTCGGCCGGCTACATCGGCGGCTGGTGGGAGCGGTTCATCAACCGCGCCAACGACGTCGCCTTCGCGCTGCCGGCCATCCTGGTGGTCTTCGGCATCGTGGCCGTGACCGGCGTGAGCCTCTCCCACGCGATGATCGGCCTGGGCCTGGTCTTCGCCACCCGCTACATCGCGCTGGGCCGGGCGATGGTCAAGGCCGCCCGGCACGAGCCGTACGTCGAGTCGGCGCAGGTGCTCGGCGTACGACCATGGCGGGTCATCGGACGGCACATCACCCCCAACATCCTTCGCCCGCTGGTCGTGCAGACCACCGTCCTGTTGGGCGCGATCATCCTCATCGAGGCCGAGCTCAGCTACCTGGGCCTGGCCGCCAGCGCCTCCGACCCCAGCTGGGGCCGGATGCTCCACGACTCCCAGGCCTACTTCGCCCGGCAGCCGTTCCTGCCCTTCCCGGCGGGCCTGGCGATCACCCTGCTGGTGATCGCGGTCAACCTGGCCGGTGACGGCATCGCCGACGCGATCATCAAGCGCCCCGAGTCCGGGGCGGTCAGCGGCGGGCGAGCCCGCAAGCGGCCGCCGGTGCTGGTCGCCGAGCGAGCCGAGTCCGCGGAGGCTCCCGTGGTCGCCGGTCCCGAGCCGGTGCTGGAGGTCGAGGACCTGGTCGTCGCCTTCCCGGCCTCCGACGGCGGCGAGACGGTGGTCGTCGACGGCGTGGACCTCCGGGTCGCGCCCGGCGAGACCCTCGGCCTGGCCGGGGAGTCCGGCTCCGGCAAGAGCCTCACCGCCTGGGCGATCATGAGCCTGGTGCCGGAGCCCGGGCGGATCGTCCGCGGCTCGGTGAAGGTCGCCGGCCAGCAGCTCATCGGCCGCTCCGACCGCGAGCTCAGCGACATCCGCGGCCGTGACGTCGGCATGGTCTTCCAGGACCCCGCGACCGCACTGGACCCGGCGATGACGGTGGGCCGCCAGGTGATGGAGCCGCTGCGCCGTCACCTCGGCATGAGCCGTGCCCAGGCCAAGGCGCGCGCCCAGGACCTGCTCGGCCTGGTCGGCGTCCCCGACCCCGCCGGCCGGATGGGCGACTACCCGCACCAGTTCTCCGGCGGCATGGCGCAACGCGTGGTCATCGCCCGGGCGCTGGCGTGCAACCCCAAGCTGCTGCTGGCCGACGAGCCCACCACGGCGCTCGACGTCACCGTGCAGGCCCAGGTGCTCGACCTGCTCATCGACCTGCAGGACGAGTTCGGCATGGGCATCGTGCTGGTCACCCACGACCTCGGCGTGGTGGCGGACATGTGCGACTCCGTCGCGATCATGTACGCCGGCCAGATCGTCGAGCGGGGCGCCTGCGCCGACGTGCTGCGCCGGCCCGAGCACCCCTACACGGCGGCCCTGCTGGCCTCCAGCCCGGTCAACGACGCGCCGACCGGTCAGCGGCTGGCGACCATCCCCGGCCGGGTGCCGCCGCCATGGGAGTGGTCGGCGTCCTGCCGGTTCCAGGATCGCTGCGGCCACGCCACCGAGATCTGCGGCACCGAGGGCATCGCGCTGGTCGGCGGCGACCGTGCCGTCCGCTGCGCGCGGACCGGCGAGCTGGACCTGATCGAGCTGAGGACATCGTGAGCACGACGCTGCTGGACCTCCAGGACCTCTCCGTGCGGTACGCCGCGCGGCGCTCGCTGCTCGGCGGCGGAGCACCGCGCCCGGCCGTCGACGGGGTGAGCCTGCGCATCGAGCCGGGGCGGACCTTCGGCCTGGTCGGCGAGTCCGGCTCGGGCAAGTCCACGATCGGCCGGGCGATCCTGCGGCTGGTCGACACCAGCGACGGGTCGATCGTCTTCGACGGCCAGGACATCGCCGACTTCGGCCGGCGTACCCCGCTGTCCTACCGGCGGGCCGTCCAGGTGGTCTTCCAGAACCCCACCACCGCGCTCAACCCGAGCTGGACCATCGAGGACATCCTGCTCGAGCCGATCCGGATGCACCGCGGGCTGAGCAGCTCGGCGGAGGAGTCCCGGCTGGTCGACGAGCTGCTCGACCAGGTCGGCATGTCCGGCTACCACCGCAAGCGCTTCCCCTGGGAGCTCTCCGGCGGTCAGTGCCAGCGGGTCGCGATCGCCCGCGCGCTCGCCTCGCAGCCGCGGCTGATCGTCTGCGACGAGCCGGTCAGCGCCCTGGACGTGTCCACCCAGAGCCAGGTGATCAACCTGCTGGAGGACCTCCAGGAGGAGCTCGGCGTCGCCTACCTCTTCATCGCCCACGACCTCGCCGTCGTGCGGCACATCAGCGACGAGGTCGGGGTGATGTACTCCGGCCGCCTGATGGAGACCGGCCCGGCCGAGCAGGTCTACACGGCGCCCGCGCATCCCTACACCCGGATGCTGCTGGCCGCGATCCCGGTCCCGGACCCGGAGGCCCAGCGGGAGCGGCGCCGGCTGCGCCGTGACCTGCGCGCCGCCCAGCGCGAGACCGCCGTCGCGGAGGAGGAGCAGGCCGCGGCCGACCCGCGTGCCGAGGCCGGCTGTCCCTTCCAGAGCCGGTGCCCGCTGGTGATGCCCGTCTGCCGGACCGAGATGCCGGAGATGCGACCGACCGCGGGCGGCGGCCAGGTCGCCTGTCATGCCCAGCCGATGCCGAACGGAGTCCCTCTCGATGACCGCTGACCTGATCCTGACCGGCGGAACGGTCCGGACCCTGGATCCGGCCTCCACGGTGGCCCAGGCGGTGGCGGTGCGGGACGGCCGGATCATGGCCGTCGGCTCCGCCGAGGAGGTCGCCGGTCTGCGCGGTCCCGCGACCGAGGTCGTCGAGCTCGACGGGCGCACCGTGATCCCGGGTGTCCACGACGGCCACATCCACCTGGCGATGTGGGCGGCCAACCGGCCGGAGTACTCCATCGACCTGAGCCGCGCGACCTCGGTCCGCGAGGCGGTGGACGCCGTCGCCCGCCGGGTCGCCGAGCGGCCCGCGGGCAGCTGGGTCAAGGGCCACGGCTGGTACGAGGCGCGGATGTCCGACCTGGACGGCCGCTGGCCGACCCGGCAGGAGCTCGACGTGGTCAGCCCCGAGCACCCCGTCGTGCTGGTTCACTTCTCCGAGCACGCCGTCTGGGCCAACAGCGCCGCCCTCGCCGCGGCCGGCATCACCGCCGCCACGCCCGATCCCGACGGCGGCACGATCCTGCGCGACGCCTCGGGCGAGCCGACCGGCTATCTCATCGAGTCGGCCGGCGACCTGATGCTCACCGCCATGCCCCAGCCGACGCCGGCCGAGGCCGACGAGGCGGTCGCCGCGGCGATGCAGCAGCTCCTCGACCTCGGCGTCACCAGCGTGACCGACCCGATGGTCGGGCCCGACCTGCTGCGGCAGTACGTCCGGATGCACAACGACGGCCGGCTCACCATGCGCGTGGCCGTGCTGCTGCACTGGGCCGGCCTCGGGCTGCCCAACAACGCCGGCGAGATCGAGCGGGCGCTGGGCTTCAGCGGCATGGCGACCGGCCTGGGCGACGAGACGCTGCGCATCGCCGGCGCCAAGCTCTTCGCCGACGGCATCCCGCCGCTGCGCACGTCGTGGACCTCGCGGCCCTACGGCGAGGGCTGCCACGGCTCGCTGCTCACCGACGGCGAGACCGACGAGGAGCGCCTGACCGAGCTCGCGGGCATGATCGAGCGGCTCCACCGGGCGCGACTCCAGGTGCAGGTCCACGCGACCGGCGACCGGGCCTGCGACGCCGCCGTCGACGCCTTCGTCGCGGCGCACGAGGCCGACCCGTGGGCCGACGCGCGGCACGCGCTGATCCACGCCAACCTGCTCAGCCCGCAGACCGCCCGGCGGATGGCCGAGCACGGCTACTGCGCCAACACCAACGCGCTGATCAAGTGGAGCGTCGCGGACGCGCTGATCGACACCTACGGCGACGAGCGGGCCGGCTACAGCTCGCCGATGCGCAGCCTCATCGACGCCGGGCTGCATGTCGCCGACACCTCCGACGCCCCTGTCTCCGACCCCGACTGGCGTCAGGGCGTGGAGTGCCTGGTGCTGCGCCAGTCCCGTGCCAGTGGCCGGGTCAGCGGTCCGGGGGAGCGGGTCACTCGCGAGGAGGCGCTGCGCGCCTGGACCGTGGAGGCGGCGTACCAGGAGCACACCGACCACCTCAAGGGCGCCATCGAGCCGGGCAAGCTGGCCGACATGGTCGTCCTGGAGGAGGACCCGCTCACCATCGACGAGCACCAGCTGCACGCCCTGACGGTCGCCGCGACCTATCTCGGGGGCGTCCACCGAGGAGGACCCGGACTGTGACCGCCACGATGGACCCCGACCGCCTGGAGCAGGTGCTCGCCGAGGAGGAGGAGCTCTACCGGAGCCGTACGCCGCGCTCGGCCGATCTGGCCGTCGAGGGCCGGCGCTCCCTGGCCGGCGGCGTCCCCCTGCACTGGATGGGCAACTGGCCCACGCCGTACCCGCTCTTCATGGAGAGCGCCTCCGGCGCGCAGGTGACCGACGTCGACGGCCACGAGTACGTCGACCTGTGCCTGGGCGACACCGGCGCGATGTTCGGCCATGCCCACCCGGCCGTGCGCGAGGCGATGATGCGCCACGCCGGCCGCGGAGCCACCGCGATGCTGCCGACGGCCGACGGCAACGCCGTGGGCCGGCTGCTGCAGGAGCGCTTCGGCCTGCCGCTGTGGCAGCTCGCCACCTCGGCCACCGACGCCAACCGGTTCGCGATCCGGATGTGCCGGCTGGCCACCGGGCGGGACAAGGTGCTGGTCTTCGGCGGCAAGTACCACGGCTCCGTCGACGAGACCCACGTGGTCGACGTCGACGGCCGGCTGGAGCCGCAGCCCGGCGTCTCGCGCAACGCGGTGGACTTCGACCGGGTCTCGGCCGTCGTGGAGTTCAACGACCCCGAGGCGCTGGAGAAGGCCCTGGCCGGACGGGACGTGGCCTGCGTGCTCGCCGAGCCGGCGATGACCAATGTCGGCATCGTGCCCGCGGTCGAGGGCTATCACGACGCGCTGCGCGAGCTCACCCGCGCCGCCGGCACCAAGCTGATCATCGACGAGACGCACACCATCTCCACCGGGCCGGGCGGCTACACCCGCGCCTACGACCTCGACCCGGACGTCTTCGTCCTCGGCAAGGCGATCGCCGGCGGCATCCCCGCGGCGGTCTACGGCATGACCGAGGAGATGGCCGGGACGCTCACCGACTACACCCGCAAGGAGAACCACTCCAGCAGCCACGGGGGCTTCGGCGGCACGCTGGTCGCCAACGCCCTGACGCTGCACGTGATGCGGACCGTGCTGGAGGAGGTGATGACCCCGGCGGCGTACGACCACATGATCGGCCTCGCCGAGCGCTGCGAGCTCGGCGTCCGCGACGTCATCTCCCGGCACGACCTGGGCTGGCACGTGACCCGGCTCGGCGCCCGCTGCGAGTACCTCTTCGCGCCGTCGGTGCCGCGCAACGGCGGCGAGGCCAAGGCCGCGCGCAACCCGCTGCTCAACGCGACGCTGCACCTCTTCCTGCTCAACCGCGGGGTTCTGCTCACGCCGTTCCACTCGATGGTGCTGATGTGTCCGGCCACGACGGCCGAGGACGTCGACCGGCACACCGCCGCCCTCGACGAGTTCGTCAGCACGGTGCTCGCCTGATGGAGCCCGTCGCGCTGGTCACCGGCGCCAGCAGCGGGATCGGCCTGGCCACGGCCGTCGAGCTCGCCCGGACCGGGCGGCGGGTGGTGGCGACCGTGCGCGAGGGCTCGCGGGCGGACGACCTGCACGGTGCCGTCTCGTCCGCCGAGGGGCGGATCTCGGTGGCCCGGCTCGATGTCCGCGACCGTGCGGCGGCGGCCGGTCTGGTCGCCGGCCTGGACGTGGACGTCCTGGTCAACAACGCCGGCGTCGGCTCGTTCGGCGCGGTGGAGACCAGCACGGACGCCGAGCTCGAGCTGGTGATGGACACGAACTTCATGGCGGCCGTCGCGCTGACCCGCCTGGTGCTGCCGGGCATGCGCGCCCGCGGCGAGGGCACCGTCGTCAACATCGGCTCGGTGGACGGCTGGCTGCCGGGACGGCCGCTGCGCTGGGCGTACGCCGCCAGCAAGCACGCGCTGGGCGCCTTCTCCGAGGCGCTGGCGATGGAGGTCGCCGCCTTCGGCATCCGGGTGCGGCAGATCGACCCCGGCTTCCACGCGACGCGGATCCGGGACAACCGGATCGCGCGGACGGCCGCGGACCCCGCGGACACCGACGCCTACGCCGATCTCGCCGTCGCCGTCGACCGGGCGATGCGCGCCGGCGGGGGAGCGGCGGCCGATCCGGCCGGCGTGGCCCGGGCCGTCGTCGCGGCGATCGAGGACCGCGGGGTGCATCCGATCCGCCGGCTGGTGGGCGCCGACGCCGTCGCCGCCGTGGCCGCGGCCGAAGGACGTGACGAGCAGGAGCAGGCCGCCGACTGGTGGCGCGACGCGGGGCTCACCCCGCCGTGAGAAGGGATTCGTCCATGGCAGAGCGGGAATTCGCGGGCCGGGTCGCGCTGGTGACCGGCGCGGCCTCGGGCATCGGCCGGGCCAGTGCGCTCGCGCTGGCGGCCGAGGGAGCCGCGGTGATGGTCGCCGACCTCAACGAGACCGGCGGCGCCGAGACGGTCGCCCTGATCGAGGCGGCCGGCGGGACGGCGGACTTCGTCGCCACCGACGTCACCGACGAGAGCGCCGTGGCCGCCATGGTGGCGCGCACCGTCGAGCGCTTCGGCGGGCTCGACATCGCGCACAACAACGCCGGCGCCTCGGGCCGCTCGACCCGGATCACCGAGACCGACCTGGACAACTGGAACCTCATCATCGGCGCCAACCTGACCAGCGTCTTCCTCTGCCTGCGCGAGGAGCTCCGGGTCATGTCCGCCCAGGGCAGCGGCGTCATCGTCAACACCGCCTCGGTCTCCTCGTGGACCGGCCAGGCCACGCTCTCGGCGTACGGCGCCGCGAAGCACGGCGTGGCCGGCCTGACCAAGGCGGCCGCCATGGAGCATGCCGGGCAGGGCATCCGCATCAACGCCGTCGGCCCCGGCTTCACCCGCACGCCGATGATCGAGCAGGAGATGGCCGACAACCCCGTCTGGGCCAACTCCGCCCTCGACGCCATCCCGCTCGGTCGCGGCGCCCAGCCCGAGGAGATCGCCGACGTGGTCGTCTGGCTCTGCTCCTCCCGCTCCTCCTTCGTCGTCGGCCAGACGATCTACGCCGACGGCGGCGTCACCGTCGGCCGCAAGCCCCGCCCCTCTTGAGCGGTGAGCGTGTTCCCTTTCCTCCCTCGGAGCGGTGAGTCTGTTCCCTATCGACGCGGGGGTTAGGGAACAGGCTCACCACCCCCGGCGGGGATCGGGAACAGACTCACCGCCCTCCCCGAGGTCAGCCCAGGTGGCCCTTGAAGCCGGAGACCTTGTTGGCGAAGGCCACCAGGCGGGAGCGCTTGTTGGTGCGGTCCTCGGCCTTGTCGCCGACGGCACGGATGGCCCAGATGCCCATGGCGCCGATGGCGCGCAGCGGCTCGGGCTCCCAGCCGCGCGGGGGCTCGCCGACCCAGGGGAGGCGGGTGAGCTCGCTGTCCTCGCCGAGGATCAGGTCGGTGAGGGTCCGGCCGGCCAGGTTGGAGGCGGCCACGCCCTCGCCGACGTACCCGCCGGCCCAGGCGGTGCCACCGGCCCGGTCGATGCTGACGCAGGGGGCCCACTCGCGGCTGACGCCGAAGACGCCGGCCCACGAGCGGTCGATCTTGGCGTCGGCGAGGGTCGGGAAGAGCTTGATCAGCTGCTGGCGGAAGAACTCCTCGACGACCGGGACCGCGTCTCCGTCGGGGAACGGCTTGGAGCCGTAGCGGTAGGGCAGCCGGTTGTCCGCCCCGCCCAGCGTGATCCGGCGGTCCTCGGTGTGCTGCAGGTGCAGGAACGGGTGCAGTCCCAGCAGGGTCTCGTGGCGCTCCCAGCCCAGCTCGGCCCAGGTGGCCTCGTCCAGCCGCTCGGTGACGATCATCGAGGTGCGCACCGGGATCAGCTTGCGGCGGTGGCTGCTCAGGCTCTCGGTGTAGGCCTCGGTGGCCCGCACGACCCACTTGGCGCGGACGGTGCCGTGCGGCGTGCGCGCGGCGGCCGCCTCGCGACCCGAGCGCGGCGTGATCGAGGTGACCGGCGTGCCCTCGTAGATCCGGGCTCCGGCCGCCTCGACGCGGTCGGCCAGGCGGCGGACCAGGCGGCCCGGGTTGATGGTGGCCGAGTGCGGGCTGAAGCGGGCGCCGAGCTGGTTGGCGACCTTGATCCGCTCGGCTGCCGCGTCGGCGTCGAGCCAGACGCAGTCCTCCTCGGTGAAGCCGTGGGCGCGATCCTCCTCGACGGAGGCCTTGAGCCGCATCGCCTCGATCTGGTTGCGCGCGGTGATCACCACGCCGCCCTTGACGAAGGCGCCGAGGTCCTCGGCGGCCATCGTCTTGCCCACCTCGTCGACGGTCGCCTGGATCGCCCGCTCCATCCGGACGCCCGCCCCGGCGCCACCGACCTTGTCCCAGTACTCCCGAGCGCCGTTGAGCTGCGCGATCACCGCGCCACCGTTGCGGCCCGACGCGCCGTACCCGGCGAACTCGGCGTCCAGCAGGACGATATCGAGCCCGGGGTCCTTGCGCAGCAGCGAGTACGCCGTCCAGAGGCCGGTGTAGCCCGCGCCGACGATGCAGACATCCGCCTCGCGGTCGCCGTCGAGACGCGGCCGGCGACGCAGCACCGCCGGGTCGATCTTCTCCTCCTGCGCCAGCCAGTGCGAGACCACGTCGGCGGACTCGCCGGATCGGGTGGTCAGGTCAGCGGTGGGCTCGGACATCGGGGCACCTCATCTGATCGAGCGGTCGGAAAGCGGAGAAGCTAGAGCGAGCGGGTCCAGTCGGCGAGCAGGTTGACGGTGAAGTCGAGCTGCTCGGGCTGGCCGTACAGATAGTGTCCGCCGCCGACCACAGGGGTCAGCAGCTTGCGGTCGTGCGGCACGGCGTCGTACAGCGACCGGGCGTGGCCGGGGTAGCAGCCCGGGTCGGCGGTCCCGTAGACCACGTGCACGGGGACGTCGACCGCCTGGAGCCGGGTGGGGCCGTGACCGTTCGAGAGGTCGAAGCTCCACTGGCTCTGCCAGGAGCGCAGCGTGGTGAAGTGCGCCAGCGTCGCCGGCGTCAGGTTCGCCCGGTACGGCGGCCCCCACTGCGTCGTCGCCTTGCGGTCCGACGGGTCCAGCGACAGGTCGAGGTTGCGCGGGTCGGCCATCGTTCCATGCACGACGAAGGGCAGGTCGTCGACCCGTCCGTCGGAGAGCACGGGCAGCTCGGCCAGCCGCTCCTGGGTCCAGGCGGTGATCCGCCGGTTCCGCGCGATCTGCGCGGCCCGGTAGCGCTCCAGGAACTCCTCGGAGTAGGGCGGCCCGTTGTCCGGGTCGAAGAGATCCAGCGACGGGTCCCGCCGGAACGGGTCGGCCTCGTCGAGGATCGCCGGGTCGATCTTCTCGGTCAGCACGCTGCTGCGGCCCGGGTGGGCCATCAGCATCACCAGCGCGTCGGCGGGCGGGAGCACGGCCCGGGTCAGGTCGGGCGCCCCGCCGGCCGGCGGCGAGGTGATGGTCGGCGTGCGGGCCTGGTCCTGGTAGAGCGCGACCAGGCCGCCGCCGCCGGAGTTGCCGGCGAGCACGATCTGCTCGTAGCCCTCCTCGCGCAGGTGGTGGAGCACCGAGCCGATGTCGACGACGCAGTTCTCCAGCTGCAGCGCCGACTCGTTGCCGAGGTAGCGCGTGGTCATGCCGACCGCGTCGATGCCCAGCCGGGCCAGCGGCTCCAGGGCGTAGTGCGCCATGAAGTTCGACGAGGGATGCACGAAGACCATCACCGAGCGGGAGCGGGCGCTCTCGTCACGATGGCGGGTGCACCACAGGACACCGGCCTTGCGGGCGATCCCGGACTGGATGTCCGAGGTCGCGCCGGTCTGCATGGGAACCGCGAGCAGCTCCCGGACGACGGCCAACCTGTCAGCCCTTCTCGGTCTCGACGGGGCGGCTCCACGTGGTGATGTACTTCGGGTCCTCCACGTCGAGGGCGGCGTTGGCCAGGCGCAGCGGCCGGAAGGTGTCCAGCATGATCGCCAGCTCCTCGGTGCGCTGGCCGATGCGGGAGATGGCCTTCTCCACGCTGCCCGGCTGCGGGCCGTGGATGTGCCCGGCCGGGTGCAGCGAGATCGAGCCGCGCTCGACGCCGGAGCCGGAGCGGCTGAAGAAGTTGCCCTCGGCGTAGAAGAGGAACTCGTCGCTGTCCACGTTCGAGTGGTACGACGGGATCGGCACCGCCCGCGGGTCGTAGTCGAGCATCCGCGGCACGAAGTTGCAGAAGACCAGGTTGTGCGCCTCGAAGACCTGGTGCACCGGCGGCGGCCGGTGGAAGCTGCCGGTGATCGGGGAGAAGTCCGCGACGTTGAGCACGTAGGGGTAGTTGCAGCCGAACCAGCCGACGACGTCGAAGGGGTGGTTCTGCATCGTGTAGCAGGTGACCCCGTCGCGGTTGCGGACCAGGACGTCGACGTCGTTCTCCTCGGGCACGACCAGCGGCTCGGTGGGCCGGCGCAGGTCGAGCTCGAAGTACGGCGACTCCTGGTGGTGCTGGCCGTAGCGGGAGAGGTAGCGCTTGGGCGGGTGGATGTGGCTGTAGGTCTCGAAGACCAGGGCGCGCAGCGGCTCCTCGCTGGTCGGCAGCCAGCGGTGGGTGGTGCCGGTGGGCATCACCACGTAGTCGCCGGGGCCGACCTCCAGGGCGCCGAAGACGGTCTCGACGGTGGCGGTGCCCTCGTGCACGAAGACCAGCTCGTCGCCGACCGCGTTGCGGTAGAGCGGGGAGGCCGAGTCGGCGATGACGAAGGAGACCAGCACGTCGTCGTTGCCCACCAGCGGCTGGCGGCCGGTGACCGCGTCGCCGCCGACCTTGAGCTGGGAGGTGTTGAACAGCCGCGGCAGGAGCGGCTGGTTGGCGGTCAGCGTGATCGGCTCGCGCTCGACGGCGCGTACGGCGGTGATGCCCGTCGGCGGCCGGCGGTGGAAGAGCAGCGACATGTCGGAGGAGAAGCCCTCCTCGCCCATGACCTCGGTGCAGTACAGCGAGCCGTCCTGCTGACGGAACTGGGAGAACCGCTTGGCGGGGACGTCCCCGACTCGGTTGAAGTAGGGCATGAGGCTTCTGTCCTCTTTCGTGACGATGCGGAGTGTTCGATAATAGAACGTGAAGCGAACGTGTGGTTCTACAGTAGGTCCGGCGCCGGGTGTGGTCAAGGTCTCCCCGGCCGGTTCGGCAGTGACTCCGCGGCCGGACCCTGTGGCATGAGATGAGAGGTTTCCGGAGTGGAGCTGACCTTCTGCGAGTACTTCCCCTACGTCCACCACGACCCGGTGGTGCCGGCGCTGAGCGACGGACGCGACCCGGTGCGGCATCGGGTGGTGATCGCCGGCGGCGGACCGACCGGCCTCGCCACGGCGCTCGGCCTGGCGCGGTACGGCGTGCCGAGCGTGGTCCTCGAGGTGGACGACACCGTCTGCAGCGGCAGCCGCGCCGGGGCGATCACCCGGCGGACCCTGGACATCTTCGACCAGCTCGGCATCATCGAGCCGGCGCTGAGGACGGGCTTCACCTGGGGGGTGGGGAAGACCTTCTACCGGGACCAGGAGGTCTACAGCTTCTCGATGCCGCACGACGACAACCAGAAGTTCCCGCCGGGCATGAGCCTGCAGCAGAACTACGTCGAGCAGTACTTCGTCGAGGAGGCCGAGCGGCACGCCGACCTCATCGAGATCCGTTGGCAGTCCGAGGTCGAGGCCATCCGCCAGACCGGCGACGGGGTCGAGCTCGACGTCCGCACGCCGGCCGAGAAGTACATCCTGGAGGCCGACTGGGTGGTCGCCTGCGACGGCGGTCGCAGCGAGATCCGCCGCCAGCTCGGGCTCCAGCTCGGCGGCACGGCGTACGAGGGCAAGTTCGTCATCATCGACATCCGCATCGACACCGAGGGCTTCCCGATCGGCCGGCGCTGCTGGTTCGACCCGCCGTCCAGCCCGGGCTCGACGCTGCTGATGTACACCAAGCCCGACAACATGGTGCGCTTCGACTACCAGCTGCTGCCCGACGAGGACGTCGAGGAGGCGATGAAGCCCGAGTCGGTGCTGCCGCGCGTGGAGCAGCACCTGCGGATGATGGGCGTGGACCGGCCGTGGGAGCCGGTCTGGATGAGCCTCTACAAGGCCAACGCGCTCACCCTGGACAGCTACGTGCACGACCGGGTGCTCTTCGCCGGCGACGCCGCCCACCTGGTGCCGATCTTCGGCGTGCGCGGGATGAACTCCAGCCTGGACGACGCCCACAACCTGGCCTGGAAGCTCGCGCTGGTCGCCGAGGGCAAGGCGCCGCGCTCGCTGCTGGACAGCTACTCCGCCGAGCGGGTCTTCGCCGCGCGGGAGAACCTGCGGCTGGCCTCCAAGGGCGCGGAGTTCATGGCGCCCCCGTCGGAGCCCGCGGCGGTCCTGCGCAACGCGGTGCTCTCGCTCTCCGTGAAGCACCCGTGGATCGCCACGCTGCTCGACCCGCGCCAGCACTCCTCGATCCCGCTGGTCGCCTCGCCGCTCAACGTCGCCGACGCCGGCGAGTGGTCGGCCGGGCCGCCGCCGGGACACATCCTGGCGGAGTTCCCGGTGACGATCCGCGACGAGGACGGCGAGCGGGCCGGCCATGTCACCGACCTGATCGGGGCGCACGCGACCGTGCTGCTGGCCAGCCCCGACGGCACGGTCCCCGAGCCGGTCGCCACGGCGGTCACGGCCATCGGCGAGCGGCTGCCGATCCGGGTGCGGACGCTGACGCCGCGGGGCACGTCCGCCACGGTGGCCGGCGTGACGGTGGCCGAAGACGGCACGGGCCGCCTGCTCGCGGCGTACGACGTCGCGGAGGCCGGCCTGGCGGCGTACCTGGTGAGGCCGGACGGCCATGTCCAGGGCCGCTGGAAGGGCCTGGACGCCGAGGCCCTCGCCGCCGCGATCACGCGCGCGGCCGACACGATCACGGGAGGACGGGCATGACCACCGACACCGCGCAGGGCCTGACCAGCGCCGAGCTCGACGAGCTCTACTCGCTGCTGAGCGCCGGGCTGACCGAGGCCGGAGACGAGAAGACCGCCATGGTGCTCGCCCGGCTCTCGCTGCTGCTCATGCACGAGGTCGGCGACAAGGAGCGCGTCCACACCGCCATCCAGGAGGCGCTCGCCCCCTGGTGAGCCGGCCCGGTGGGTTGTCGGCTCAGTCCGCGGTGAGGGCGGCCGAGACCGACTCGGCGGTCTCCTGGAGCACCGGCACGAGCGCGCGGACCTGGTCCGCGCGCTCGATCGGCGCCAGGAGGGCGATGCTGGCCAGGGCATGGCCGTTGAGGTCCAGCAGCGGCACGGCGACGCCGTAGATACCCGGGTGGAGCTCGTTGTGGCTCTCGGCGAAGCCCTGGCGGTGCAGCTCGTCGAGCTGGCGGCGTACCCGCGCGAGCTCGTCGGCGTCGATGATCGCGTCCAGCACGCGGTCGAGCTGGCGGGGCTCGAGGTAGCCCAGGATCGCCCGGCCGCTGGCGCCCACGGTGAGCGGGTGCCGCTCACCGATCGGGTAGCCCACCCGGACCGGGTGCTTGTCGGCGATCACCTGGTCGATGGCGACGGCCTGGTCGCCGTCGGCGACGGTGAGCAGCACGGTCTCCCCGTGGACCTCGGCCAGCTCGCGCACCACCGAGCGGGCCTGGGAGAACGCCGCCGGCCAGGCGCGCTGGGCGGCCTTGAGGAAGAACGGCCCGGCGCTGTAGTCGCTGCCGTGCTTGCGGACGAACCCGCGCGCCTGCAGCGTGGTCAGCAGCCGGTGCGTGACGGTGCGGTTCAGGCCGAGGGAGCGGGCGACCTGCTGGGCCGTGACCGGGCCGTCGTCGATGACGGCGGCGAGCACCTGCAGGGCCTGGTCGGCCGTCTTCGCGATCTCAGCCACGGTGCTGACCCTGCTCTCAGCGCTCCCGGGAGCGGACCCGGATGCCGGAGAGTGGAATGGTCACCCCGCCGGGGTCGGTGAAGAAGTCGTTGCCCTTGTCGTCGACGACGATGAAGGCCGGGAAGTCCTCGACCTCGATCTTCCAGACCGCCTCCATGCCGAGCTCGGGGTACTCGATGACCTCCTGGCTCTTGATGCAGTCCTGGGCCAGTCGTGCGGCGGGACCGCCGATGGAGCCGAGGTAGAAGCCGCCGTGGGCGTGGCAGGCCTCGGTGACGACCTTGGAGCGGTTGCCCTTCGCGAGCATGACCATCGAGCCGCCGGCCGCCTGGAACTGCTCGACGTAGGAGTCCATCCGTCCCGCGGTGGTCGGGCCGAAGGAGCCCGACGCCATGCCCTCGGGAGTCTTGGCCGGCCCGGCGTAGTAGACGGGGTGGTTGCGCAGGTACTCCGGCATCGGCTCGCCGGCGTCGAGGCGCTCCTTGATCTTGGCGTGCGCGATGTCGCGGGCGACGACCAGCGGACCGGTCAGCGAGAGCCGGGTCTTGACCGGGTACTTCGACAGCTCGGCGCGGATCTCCTCCATCGGCCGGTTCAGGTCGATCTTCACGACCTCGCCACCACTGATGTCCTCGGCCACTCCCGCGTCGGGCATGTACTGCGCCGGGTCGGTCTCGAGCTGCTCCAGGAAGACTCCCTCGGGCGTGATCTTGCCCAGCGCCTGCCGGTCGGCCGAGCAGGAGACCGCGATCGCCACCGGGCAGGAGGCGCCGTGGCGGGGGAGCCGGACCACGCGCACGTCGTGGCAGAAGTACTTGCCGCCGAACTGCGCGCCGATGCCGAAGGACTGGGTCAACTTGTTGACCTCCTCCTCCAGCTCGGTGTCGCGGAAGGCGTGCGCGCTCATGTCGCCGGACGTCGGCAGGTGGTCGAGGTAGTGCGCCGAGGCGTACTTCGCGGTCTTGAGGGCGAACTCCGCGCTGGTGCCGCCGATGACGATCGCCAGGTGGTACGGCGGGCAGGCGGCCGTGCCCAGCGAGCGGATCTTCTCGTCGAGGAACTCCAGCATCCGCGTGGGGTTCAAGACGGCCTTGGTCTCCTGGTAGAGGAAGGACTTGTTCGCCGAGCCGCCGCCCTTGGCCATGAAGAGGAACTCGTACGACGGCTGCTCGCCGGCCGGCTTGGAGTAGATCTCGATCTGCGCCGGCAGGTTGGTGCCGGTGTTCTTCTCCTCCCACATGGTCAGCGGCGCGAGCTGGGAGTAGCGCAGATTGAGCTTGGTGTAGGCGTCGTACACGCCACGGCTGATCGCCTCGCCGTCGTCTGCGCCGGTGAGCACGCGCTCGGACTTCTTGCCCATGACGATGGCGGTGCCGGTGTCCTGGCACATCGGCAGCACGCCGCCGGCGGAGATGTTGACGTTCTTGAGCAGGTCCAGCGCCACGAACCGGTCGTTGCCGCTGGCCTCGGGGTCGTCGATGATCTTGCGCAGCTGGGCCAGGTGCGCGGGCCGCAGGTAGTGGGAGATGTCGTGCATCGCCTCGGCGGTGAGCCGCCTGATCGCCTCGGGCTCGATCCTCAAGAACTGCTGCCCGTCCGCCTCGAAGGTCGAGACGCCCTCGGTGGTGACCAGCCGATACGGGGTGTCGTCGTGGGTCGCCGGGAGCAGGTCGGAGTAGCGGAATTCAGGCTCGGTGCTCACCGCCGAAGGATATTCGCCCCTGGCCCGCGTCTATAGGGTGCCTCCCATGGCGGCTTCCGAGTGGTGGCGCACGGCGCTGGTCTACCAGTGCTACATCCGGTCCTTCTCCGACGCCGACGGCGACGGCCTGGGCGACGTGGACGGGATCCGCTCCCGGCTGGCGTACCTCGCCGAGCTCGGCGTCGACGCCCTCTGGATCAATCCCTGGTACCCCTCGCCGCAGACCGACGCGGGGTACGACGTCGCGGACTACCGCGGCATCGAGCCGGCGTACGGCACCCTCGCCGAGGCCGAGGCGCTGGTCGCCGAGGCGCACGAGCGGGGCATCCGGGTGCTCCTCGACATCGTGCCCAACCACACCTCCGACCAGCACCCGTGGTTCCAGGCGGCCCTCGCCGGCGACGCCGACGCCCGGGCGCGCTATCACTTCTGCCCCGGCAAGGGCGCGGACGGCGAGGAGCCGCCGAACGACTGGACCAGCATGTTCGGCGGACCGGCCTGGACGCGCGTGGGCGACGGCGACTGGTACCTCCACCTCTTCGCGCCCGGCCAGCCCGACCTGAACTGGGACAACCCCGAGGTGCGCGCGGAGTTCCTCGACGTCCTGCGCTTCTGGTTCGACCGCAAGGTCGACGGCTTCCGGATCGACGTCGCGCACGGACTGATGAAGGCGCCCGGGCTGCCCGACGCCCATGGGGTGGGCGAGCCGCACCCGGCCTGGGACCAGGACGAGGTGCACGGCGTCTACCGCGACTGGCGCGAGGTGGCCGACTCCTACGACCCGCCGCGGGTCTTCGTCGCGGAGACCTGGATCGGCGACAACGAGCGGGTGGCCCGCTACCTGCGCTCCGACGAGCTGCACACCGCCTTCCAGTTCGACCTGCTGCTGGCGCCGTACGACGCCGTCGGGATGCGTGGCGTCGTGGAGACCGCGCTGGCCGCCGCCGACGCCGTGGGCGCTCCGGCCACCTGGGTGCTGGCCAACCACGACGTGCAGCGGGTGGTGACCCGCTACGGCCGCCGGCAGGTGTGGGACGACGACGTCAGCACCGAGCAGCGGCTCGCCGAGGCCACCGCGCCGCCGGACCTGGTGCTGGGTCGCCGGCGGGCGAGGGCGGCGGCCCTGCTGACCTTCGCACTGCCCGGCACGGCGTACGTCTACCAGGGCGACGAGCTCGGCCTGGAGGAGGTCGAGGACATCCCCGCCGAGCGCCGGCAGGATCCCGTCTTCGAGCAGTCCGGCCGCACGCTGATCGGGCGTGACGGCTGCCGGGTGCCGATCCCGTGGGACGGCTCCGCGCCGCCGTACGGCTTCAGCCCGGACGGCGCCGCCGAGTCCTGGCTGCCCCAGCCCGACGACTGGGCGGACCGTACGGCGGCCGCGCAGACCGGCGCTCCCGGCTCCTTCCTCGAGCTCTACCGCGCCGCGATCGCGCTGCGCCGCGACCACTGGATCGACGCCGGCCGGCTCGTCTGGCTGGACGCTCCCGAGGGCGTGCTGGCCTTCCGGCGGGGGAGCGTCGAGTGCTGGCTCTCCTCGGCGGCCGAGCCGGTGGCCCTGCCCGACGGCGAGGTGCTGCTGGCCTCCGTGCCCGAGGCCGTGGCCGGCGAGCTGCCCCCGGACGCGGCCGTCTGGCTGCGCAGGAGCGCCGACTTGTAGTGTGATGATCGCCACTCTCTCTACAACGGATCGTCCGGCACGTTCCTGCCGGTGGAGGAAGGAGTTGATCGATCGTGGCAACGATCAAATTCGAGCAGGCGCAGCGCTGGTACCCAGGAGCGGACTCCCCGGCAGTGCCGGGGATCGACCTCGAGGTCCAGGACGGCGAGTTCATGGTGCTGGTGGGGCCGTCCGGGTGCGGCAAGTCCACCACCCTGCGGATGCTGGCCGGTCTGGAGGAGGTGAACTCCGGGCGCATCCTCATCGACGGGCGTGACGTCACCGGTGTGGCGCCCAAGGACCGCGACATCGCGATGGTGTTCCAGAACTACGCGCTCTATCCGCACATGTCGGTCGCGGAGAACATGGGCTTCGCGCTGAAGATGGCCGGGGTCGCCAAGGAGGAGCGTCAGCAGCGGGTGGCCGAGGCCGCGCGGTTGCTCGGCCTGGAGGAGTTCCTCGACCGCAAGCCCAAGGCGCTCTCCGGCGGTCAGCGCCAGCGCGTCGCGATGGGCCGGGCGATCGTCCGGTCGCCGCAGGTCTTCTGCATGGACGAGCCGCTGTCCAACCTGGACGCCAAGATGCGGGTCCAGACCCGCACCGATATCGCCCGGCTGCAGCGCGACCTCGGCGTCACCACCGTCTACGTCACCCACGACCAGGTCGAGGCGATGACGATGGGCGATCGGGTCGCGGTGATGAAGCTGGGCGAGATCCAGCAGGTCGACACTCCGCTCAACCTCTACGACAAGCCGGCCAACCTGTTCGTGGCCGGCTTCATCGGCTCACCGCAGATGAACCTGCTCGAGGGCGTCGCGGCCGACGGCGCCGGCGTGCGCGTCGGTGGCTACCACGTCCCCGCCGACCCTGGCGGCCGCTCGGTGAGCGGCCGCGTCACCGTGGGCGTGCGCCCGGAGAGCTGGCGGATCGTCGGCGCGGGTGAGGGCGGCCTGCCCGTCACCGTCAGCGTGGTCGAGGAGCTCGGCGCCGACTCCTTCGTCTACGGCCAGTGCGACGTCGAGGGCACCCCGAGCACCGTGGTGATCCGCGTCGGCGGCCGCACCCACCCGGAGAAGGGCGAGACCCTGCACGTCACCACCGACCCCAGCAGCGTCCACCTCTTCGACACCGAGACCGGGGAGCGGATCTCCGACTAGGCCTTGTCGGCCGTCCGCCGGATCGTGTCGGCGAAGGTGCCGTGCAGGGGGACCGGCAGGTCGTGGCCCATCCCCGGGATCAGCAGCAGCTGCGACCCGGGGATGGCCCGGGCGGTCGCCTGACCGCCGGAGACGTGCACCATCCGGTCGCTCATGCCGTGGATCACCGTGGCCGGGAGCTCCAGCCCGCCCAGCGGCTTGGTGCGGTCGGGCTGGGTGATCACGGCCAGCATCTGGCGCAGTACGCCGGCCGCGCTGACCCCGCGGTCCCACGTCTCGGCGGCACGGGCCCGGGTGTCCTCGGGCGCCTCGGGGTAGGCCGGCGAGCCGATCAGGTGCCACGAGGCCGCCGAGCGCTCGACGTACTCCTCGCGACCGCCATGGCGCGGCGCCAGCAGCGTCGGGATCAGCCGGGGGCTCTGCCAGCCCACGTTGCGACGGCCGGTGGTGGACATGATCGAGACCAGGCTGCGCACCCGCTCGGGCCGCTGGATCGCCATCGTCTGCGCGATCATCCCGCCCATCGACACCCCGCACACGTGCGCGGTCTCCAGGCCGAGGTGGTCCAGCAGGCCGAAGCCGTCCGCGGCCAGATCGCCGATGCCGTACGGCGCCGCGACGGGCAGCCCCGCGAAGGCCCGGACCAGCATCGACCTCGTGACCCGGCCCGTCCCGCGGCTGGCCCGGCCGGTGTCCCGGTTGTCGTAGCGGATGACGTAGAAGCCCTGGTCGGCGAGGAGCCGGCACAGGTCGGGGTTCCACCAGGTCATCGGCCCGCCCAGCCCCATCACCAGCAGCAGCGGCTCGGCGTCGGGGCTGCCGAAGGTCTGGTAGACCAGCTCGACATCCGCGCTCACCGGCGCCGAGAGCTCGGAGGAGACGGCGGCATCGGTCGCGGCATCGGGCGACTCGAGACCGGGTGTGAGGGTCCGGGAACGACGCAGGCGTGGCACGCCAGGAGTCTACGGCGGGGTGGAACTCGACGAGGAAACGGTGTCGATGGCGCGGATCTGCGGGCATCGGCGGCCTTTTTCGCCTAGTTTCGTGGTCATGAGCACCGTGATGGGGGACTTCCTGAAGCCTGACGGCTTCTCCGGGCCGGCCGGCCTGCGGGCCCTGGCCCGCGAGGGGAGCGCGGTCGTCGAGATCGCCCGCTACGCCCGGCGCCGGCGTACCGACAGCCGGGAGCGCTCCGACCGGCCGTACGTCGACCACCGCGTGGTCCGGCCGGTGGAGCCGGTGCTGCTGATCCCCGGCTTCATGGCCGGTGACGGGACGCTGGCCGGGATGGCCCAGATGCTGCGCCACCACGGCTACCGGACCTACCGCTCGGGCATCCACGTCAACGTCGGCTGCACGCGGCAGAGCGCCGACCGGCTGGAGCGCCGGCTGGAGGCGGTCGCCGAGCGGCGCGGCCGCAAGGTGACCATCGTCGGGCACAGCCTCGGCGGCATGCTCGCCCGCGGCCTGGCCGCCCGCCGGCCCGACCTGGTGGCCGGCATCGTCGCGATGGGCAGCCCGATCCTGGCTCCGGCCGCCGTCCACGGCGTGCTGGTCCGCGACGCCGAGCTGCTCACCAGGCTCACCCGCGCCGGGTTCGGCGGGATGATGGGCGCCGACTGCATCTCCGGCTCATGCGCGGAGGAGAGCTTCGAGGAGACCCACCGGCCGCTGGCCGAGGGCCTGGGCTTCACCGCGATCTACTCCAAGCGCGACGGCATCGTCGACTGGCGGGCCTGCCTGGACCCGGCGGCCGTGCACGTCGAGGTGACCACCAGCCACTGCGGCATGGCGGTCGACCCGGTCTGCGCCGACCACGTGCTCAGCGCCCTGCGTGAGCAGGCGGCCGCGCGAGCGACCGCGGCCGAGACTCAGTGCTCGAAGTCGATGTTGGCGTAGGAGCGGAGCTTGCTCAGCTTGTGATCGCTGTGGATGGAGCGGATCGTCCCGCTGCGGCTGCGCATCACCAGTGAGTGCGTCGAGGCGCCACCCGCGCGGTAGCGCACGCCGCGCATCAGCTCGCCGTCGGTGATGCCGGTCGCCACGAAGAAGCAGTCGTCGCCGGAGACCAGGTCGTCGGTGCGCAGCACCCGGTCGAGGTCGTGGCCCGCGGCCTCGGCACGCTCCCGCTCGGCGTCGTCGGCCGGCCAGAGCCGGCCCTGGATCACGCCGTCGAGGCACTTCATCGCGCAGGCGGCGATGATGCCCTCCGGCGTACCGCCGATGCCCATGAGCAGGTCGATGCCGGTGTCCGGGCGGGCGGCCATGATCGCGCCGGCCACGTCGCCGTCGCTGATGAACTTGATCCGCGCGCCGGTGTCCCGGATCTGCTGGACCAGGTCGTCGTGGCGCGGCCGGTCGAGCAGCACCACGGTGACGTCCTCGGGGGTGCTGCCCTTGGCCTTGGCGACCTGGTGGATGTTCTCCGAGACCGGGTAGCGGATGTCGACCACGTCGGCTGCCTCGGGCCCGGTGACCAGCTTCTCCATGTAGAAGACCGCGGACGGGTCGTACATCGTGCCGCGCGGAGCCACCGCCAGCACCGAGATCGCGTTGGCCATGCCCTTCGCGGTCAGCGTGGTGCCGTCGATCGGGTCCACGGCGACGTCGCACAGGGGCCCCTCGCCGCTGCCGACCTCCTCGCCGTTGAAGAGCATCGGGGCGTTGTCCTTCTCGCCCTCGCCGATCACCACGGTGCCGCGCATGCCCACGGTGGAGATCAGCGCGCGCATGGCCTCCACGGCCACGCCGTCGGCGCCGTTCTTGTCACCGCGCCCGACCCAGCGGCCGGCGGATATGGCGGCGGCCTCGGTCACCCGGACCAGCTCGAGCGCGAGATTTCGGTCGGGGAGGGTCTTCGGCATGGCGGCATCCTATCGAGGCGGAGCTCACCAGAGGAGAAGCGTTCCGACGCCCAGGACGAGGATCGCCGGCGCCGCGAGGAGGCCGGCCCGGTGGAACTCCGCCGAGTCGACCCGGCCGCCGTGCGCCGTGACGGTACGCCGCCACAGCAGGTTGGCCAGCGAGCCGGTCCAGGTCATCGAGCTGCCGACGTTGATCCCGACGAGGGCGGCGACCATGACGACCGGCGCGGCTCCCGCCCCGGCGAGGACGGGCATGAGCAGGAGGGTCGCCGGGAGGTTGTTGAGCAGGTTGGCGAGCACGGCCCCGAGCAGCGCGGCTCCCGCCAGAGCGGTCCAGGCGTCCCCGGCCGGTGTCAGCGCGCGTACGACGTCGCCGAGGACGCCCTCGCCCAGAGCCGCCACGACCAGCCCGAGCGCGATCGCCCACAGCGCGAAGGCGGGGTGCGTGCTGTGCCAGAGCCGCGTCGTCCGGATCTCGCGTCGGGCGACTCCGCGGACGGCCAGTACGACGGCCGCGACGCCGGCGACCCACGCCGGCGGGAGGTCCCACCTCGAGGTGACCGCGAAGCCGGCCAGCATCAGCGCGACCACGACCAGCGGGAGGCGCGGCAGAGCGGGCATCGGGCCGTCCTCGACGACCGGGCGGGCGGTGAGTGCGACGCGGTGGGTCTTTCGCAGGACGGCGTACTCCACGGCGATCGCGATCGCCCAGACCGGCGCCATCATCGCCGCGAACCGGCCGAAGGAGAGGCCCAGCCACGGCATCGCCAGCAGGTTGGTCAGGTTGGAGACCGGTAGGAGCGTGGAGGCGGTGTTGGCCAGGCGGACGCAGGCGAGCTGGTAGGGCCTCGGGTCCAGACTCGTGCGCAGCGCCGCCGCCATCGCGACCGGTGTCACCAGCACGACGGTGGCGTCCAGGCTGAGCGCCACGGTGGTGACCACCGCGACGGCGAAGGTCAGCACCAGCAGGCCGTTCGCTCCGCGGCGGTGCGCCAGGCGGTGGCCGATGGCGTCGAAGAGCCCGGCCGCGCGGCAGCACTCCGCGACCGCGAGGACGGCGACCAGGAAGAGCACGACCGGCACCAGGTGGTCGAGCGTGGCGCGGGTCTGCGGGCCGTCGAGCCGGCCGGTGGCCAGGACCGCGACGGCGCAGGCGGCCGCGACGCCTGCCTCGACCCGCGGCGCGGGATGCCGGAACGCGGTCACCAGGAGCGCGACGAGGGCGCTCACGGCGACGAGATCGGCGAGCGCAGCGGGCACCCGGTGAGGCTAGTCGCCCATCCCCTGGGCAGGATGGGCCCCATGAGCCAGCCCTCTCCCGCTCCAGCGAACCGGCCGGGCCGCCAGCCGTCGTACCAGCGGTCCACGTCGGGGCTGGTCGCCGCGATGGTCGTGATCGTCCTCGTGGTGCTCGGCTGGGTGCTCTTCCGCGCGGTCACCTCCGACAAGCCCGAGACGCAGGTCCGCACCGTCGAGTGGACCGGCTGGGCCGACTCCGCCCGCCAGGACGGCGCGCTCGCCGTGCTGGCCCCGAAGGAGCTGCCCGAGGGCTGGCGCGCGACATCGGCGAAGTACGACGCCGGGGTGGCGCCGCAGTGGCGGCTCGGCATGCTCACCGACGACGGGAAGTTCGTCGGCCTCGTCCAGTCCCGGGCCAGCGTCGACGACCTGGTCTCCGAGCACGTCGACCAGGACGCCGAGCAGGGTCCCGATGTCGAGATCGCCGGCCACACCTGGCAGTCGTGGAGCGACTCCGGCGGCGACTACGCCGTCACCCGCGCCGTCGAGCACGGCCAGCTCGTCGACGCCGTGCTCGTCTACGGATCGGCGCCCGACAAGGAGATCCGCTCCTTCGCCGCCAGCCTGGAGGAGTAGCCGCTCAGTCGATGTCGACGATCACGGGCGCGTGGTCCGAGGGGCTGGTCGAGCCCTGCGCGGGATCGCGCTCGTCGCGGTCGATGAAGGCGCCGGTCACCCGCTCGGAGAAGGGCGGGGAGCCCAGGATGAAGTCGATCCGCATCCCGCGGTTCCGCTCGAAGCGCTGACGGTAGTAGTCCCAATAGGTGTAGACGCCCGGTCCCGGAGCATGCGGTCGCACCACGTCGGCGTACCCGGAGTCGAGGAAGGCCTGGAAGGCGGCCCGCTCCGGGGGAGTGACGTGGGTGTCCTTGGCGAAGGCCTTGATGTCGAAGACGTCCTCGTCGGTGGGGGCGATGTTCCAGTCGCCGACCAGCGCCACCGGCTCGCTCGTCCAGTCCGCCGCGCACTCGCGCAGCCGCGCCAGCCAGTCCAGCTTGTAGGCGTAGTGCGGGTCGTCGACCTTGCGGCCGTTGGGGACGTAGAGCGACCAGATCCGCACGCCTCCACAGGTCGCCCCGATGGCGCGCGCCTCGGCCACGCCGTCCCACTCCGGCATCGCGTCGAAGCCGGTGCGCACGTCCTCGATGCCGACGCGCGAGAGGATCGCCACGCCGTTCCACTGGTTGAGCCCGTGCGCGGCGATCTCGTAGCCCATCGAGGTCAGCCCCATCAGCGGCAGCTGGTCCTCGCGTGCCTTCGTCTCCTGCAGCGCCAGCACGTCCACGTCGTGCCGCTCCAGGAAGGCCTCCACCCGGTCGATGCGGGAGCGGAGCGAGTTGACGTTCCAGGTCGCGATGCGCACGCGTCGAGGTTAGCGAGTGCCCGAGCTTGCTCGTGGCCGAGTGACCGAGAACGCGTTGATGAGCGCAGCGAAGATCATCCGGCGAGGCAATCCCTGTGGATGCCGCCCTTCACGGCTGGTCCGGACCCGGCACGCTGGAGAGATGTCCCATCCTTGGTCGCCGATCTGCCCGCCGCCGCGCGGGCTGGTGCGGCCCGTGCGCGCCGGCGTCGCCGGTGGTCCGACGCGCGGCGAGGCGCGAGGAAAGGCATGGCGGCGGTCCGGACCGGGCTGGTACGTGCCGAGCGCCGCGCCCGATCACGTCGAGCAGCGGATCCTCGAGACCTCGGTCCGGCTCCCGCCCGGCGCCGCGGTGACCGGCTGGGCGGCGTGCCGGCTGCATGGCGGCGGCTTCTTCGACGGCCTCGGCCGCGACGGCCGCACGCCTCTGCCCGTGCCCGTGGTCGTCGGGACGGCCGGGCGCCTGCGTCCTGATCCCGGTGTGGAGGTGCATCACCACCGACTCGACGGCGAGGTCGTGGTGCGTCACGGCATCCCGTGCGCGCGCGTGGAGCGTGCGGTGTTCGACGCGGCGCGGTTCGCGGGCGACGTACGCGAGGCGACGGTCGCCGTCGACATGGCGGCCGCGGCCGAGCTGACCTCGGTGTCTCGCTTGGCGGCGTACGCCGGAGGACGGCTGCGCCGGCGGGGCGTCGCTCAGGTGCGCTCGGCTCTACGACTGGCCTCGGAGCGCAGCCGCTCGCCGGCGGAGACACGGGCTCGGCTGGTCTGGGTTCTCGACGCCGGACTCCCGCCGCCACTGGCGAACTGGCCGGTGCTGGACTCCGCCGGTCGCCTGTTGGGCATCGCGGATCTGCTCGACGTCGAGGCCGGGCTGGTGGGTGAGTACGACGGCGCCGACCACCGTGGCGCCGCGCGCCACGCCTCCGACATCCGCCGAGAGGACGGGCTCCGGCGCGCGGGCCTGGAGTACGTGACGATCACCGGCCACGATCTGGGGGATCGCCGCGCGCTCGCCGACCGCCTCCTGGCGGCCCGTGACCGGGCGGCGCGGATCCCCGGCGCCGCTCGCAGACGGCGCCTCGGCGAGGCATCCGAGAGCCTCGACTCGCGACTCGACCGGCGGGACATCCGGCGTGACCTGGCGGATGTCGATGAGGTCCCGCCCCGGCACCCCTGAATCCGAACGCCTTGGCTCCAGAACGGGCCTCGACACGACCAGAACGTTCGGATTCAGGGGCCCAGGACCAGCGGGACGACGACGCGGCGGGCGTAGGCGCGCATCCGGGCGGGGGAGTCCAGGCGGGGCGGCGCGTCGGGAGTGAGGACCAGCGACTGCGCGAGCCGGGCGAAGGTGGCGGCCAGGTCGTCGATGTCGGCGACCTCGGTGTGGCCGGCGTACGCGCGCAGCTTGCGGATCCGGTCGCCGACCAGGGTGGCCGCGAGTGTGAGCGTGTCGCCGGCGCGGATGGTGAGCCCGGCCAGCGTCTCGTCGGGGTCGATCTCCAGGAGCTGGCGAAGCAAGGCGTTCTCGCGCAGCTGGGTGACGGTGACGGCGAAGAAGCGCTCGATGTAGGCCTCGGGGTCGAAGCCGTCGTCCTCGCCGCGCGCGGGCACGTCGCCGATCTTCCGCTCGATGACCGCGAGCACGCGCTGGGTCTCGTGGACGTACGTCGCGCGGACGACGTCCTCCTTGGTGCCGACCCGCCGGTAGAGCGTCGCGCGGTTGACCCCGGCCCTCCGGGCGATGTCGTCCGCGCTGGTCCGGCGTACGCCGGTCAGCAGGAACTGGTCTCTCGCCGCGTCCAGGATCGTGCTCACCGGTGCCTCGCTCACGGGGACATCATGACACGATGCAACAGAATCTGTTGTATTGTTGCAGCGTCGTCTCGGACACCCTCCCTCCCTGGAGACATCATGAGCATCGAGCAGACCGACCCGCCGGCCCTCCGGCTCCCCGACGCGAGCCGTGGCCGGCTGTCCCTGGCCGACCTGCTCTACGAGCCGGGGCTCATGCTCGGCGCCGGCAGCGCGGTGATGTACCAGCTCGCCGTCTGGGGCGTCGGCCGCGGCGTGGCCGAGCACTCCACCACGATGCAGCGCCCGGTCGACCGGCTGCGCACCACGCTGAGCTACGTCTACGTGATGGGCCTGGGCACCGACGAGGAGCGCCAGGCGATCTCGCGGATGGTCAACAAGGCCCACGTCCCGGTGCGCGGCGAGGGCTACAGCGCCTTCGACCCGAAGCTGCAGCTGTGGGTGGCGGCGACGCTGGCCGAGGTCGCCAAGGACATGTACGAGAAGATCTTCGGCCCGCTGGGCCCCGACGACGCCGAGCGGCTCTACCGCGAGGGCTGGGTCTACGGCACCGCCCTGCAGGTGCGCGAGGAGATGTGGCCGCCCACCCGCGCGGAGTTCGAGGCCTACTGGGCCCGCATGGAGGACGAGTACTCCTCCGACCCGAAGATCCAGCGGTACGCCAGGGCGCTGCTCTCCACCAAGGACCAGCCCTGGTTCAACAAGCCGATCACCCCGCTGGTCAGCCTGCTCACCCGCGGCAACCTGAGCCCGAAGGCGCGCGAGGCCCTGGGCCTGCCGTGGTCCGCGCGCGACCAGCGCCGGTACGACGCCGTGTGGCGGGTCATCGTCCGGCTCTACCCGCTGATCCCCAAGTGGGTACGCCGGATCCCGGCCAAGGCCGCGATGAAGGAGATCCGCTGGCGGATGCGATCGGGCCGGAGGGTCATCTGAGCCGACGTACGCTCACAGCATGCGCCGTGTCATCGAGGTCATGCTGGTCGTCGCGATCCTGCTCGACATCGCGTACTGGTCGATCTGGTTCACCGACCGGGACCTCATCGCGAGCGAGGACAGTCAGGCGTACTACGAGTTCGAGAACGCCTTCCCGCTGGCCGATCTCTGGCTCGGCCTGGCCTGCCTGTTCGCGTTGATCGCGCTGCGCCGGCACAGGCCCAGTGCGCTGTTCTGGCTGATCGCCGCCGGCAGCGCGGGTCTCTACCTGTTCCTCATGGATCTGCTCTACGACCTGGAGAACGGCATCTTCGCCAAGGGATCCGGCGGTGCCTTCGAGGCGGTGATCGTCGTGCTGACCCTCGTCTTCTCGGTCACCGTGCTCACCTGGTCCTGGCGCCACCGCGGCGAGCTGCTCAGCGGGGCGGTCGAATCGACCGGCCGGCACGCGCGACCGTAGACTCCGCCCACGTGGCCCTCACCATCGGAATCGTCGGACTGCCCAACGCCGGCAAGTCGACCCTCTTCAACGCCCTGACCAAGAACGACGTGCTCGCGGCGAACTACCCGTTCGCGACCATCGAGCCGAACGTCGGCGTGGTCGGCGTACCCGATCCTCGCCTGGAGAGGCTGGCCGAGATCTTCGGCTCTCAGCGCATCCTGCCCGCGACGGTCGAGTTCGTGGACATCGCCGGCATCGTGCGCGGCGCCTCGGAGGGAGAGGGGCTGGGCAACAAGTTCCTCTCCCACATCCGCGAGTCCGCGGCGATCTGCCAGGTGACGCGCGTCTTCCGCGACGAGGACGTGACCCACGTCGACGGCGAGGTCAACCCGGCCAGCGACATCTCCACCATCCAGACCGAGCTGATCCTCGCCGACCTGCAGACGGTCGAGAAGGCGATCCCGCGGCTGGAGAAGGAGGCTAAGGGCAACAAGTCGGTGCAGGCCAACGTGGACGCTGCCAAGGCCGCCAAGGAGGCCCTGGAGGCCGGTACGCCGATCATCGCCACCTCTGTCGACCGCGAGCTCATCCGCGAGTTGATGCTGCTCACCGCCAAGCCCTACCTCTACGTCTTCAACTGCGACGCCGACGAGCTCGGTGATGAGGAGCTCAAGCAGCGGATGCGCGACCTGGTCGCCCCCGCCGAGGCGATCTTCCTCGACGCCAAGTTCGAGTCCGAGCTGGTCGAGCTGGGCGACGAGGACGAGGCCCGCGAGATGCTCCGAGAGATGGGCGTCGAGGAGCCCGGCCTCGACATCCTCGCCCGGGTCGGCTTCGACACCCTCGGCCTGCAGACCTACCTCACCGCCGGCCCCAAGGAGGCCCGCGCCTGGACGATCCGCAAGGGCGCCACCGCCCCCGAGGCCGCCGGCGTCATCCACACCGACTTCCAGAAGGGCTTCATCAAGGCCGAGATCGTCTCCTTCGATGACCTCGTCGAGGCCGGCTCCATGGCCGCCGCCAAGGCCGCCGGCAAGGTCCGCATGGAGGGCAAGGACTACGTCATGGTCGATGGGGATGTCGTGGAGTTCCGTCACGGTTCCTAGTGACGGCTTGCGCGGGATTGCGCTATAATTCTGTACATGACGACGCTGCCGATCGCCGACGTGCGTGCCAACCTCTCGAAGTTGGTCGAAGAGGCCGAGCGCACCCACCAGCGTGTGGAGGTCACGAAGAACGGTAGGCGTGCGGCGGTCTTGATGAGTGCCGACGACTATGACTCCCTGATGGAGACGCTCGACATCCTGGGCGATGCGGCGACGATGGCCGACATCCGCGAGGCGGAGTCGCTGACGGACGACCAGTGGATTCCCGGAGAGGTCGTGGCGGCCGATCTCGGTGCGGCGGGCCGACTGCGGTCGTGACCTACGCGATCTTCTTCTCGCCTCGCGCTCGGCGAGCTTTGGAGGTCGACCTGCCGGAAGCAGTTGCGGCCGCATGCGCCGAGTTCATCTTTGGGCCACTGGCGGAGAGCCCATACCGCGTAGGCAAGCCTTTGCGTGACGAGTTGGCCGGGTCGTACTCGGCGCGACGTGGAGAGTTTCGAGTCGTCTATGCGATCCATGAGGATCGGGTCGCGGTCCGTGTCATCACGATCCGGCACCGGCGCGACGCCTACCGGTAACGGGGACGTCGTCGAGTCCGGTCACGGATCAACCTCATCGGGCAAGAAGTGGTGCGAAGGCTCTCCGTTCCGTGGGCCGCCATCCGCATCAATGGTACCATAAATTTGTACCACTGACGCACGAAGGGGATCGCGATCATGTCGATCAGCGCCAGCGAAGCGCGCAAGACGTTGTTCCCGCTCATCGAGCGCATCAACGCAGATCGAGTCGTTGTCGAGATCGTGTCCCGCAAGGGCAATGCCGTGCTGATGCCCGCCGACGAGTACGCGGCCTGGCAGGAGACGGCCTACCTGTTCCGCTCGCCGGCGAACGCTCGACGCCTGCTCGATGCCTATGAGCGCGCCCGCGCTGGGAAGACCGAGACGCACGACCTTGACCGATCGGATGAGGACGCCTGAGTGCGGCTGGTCTGGGACTCTTCCGCAGGGGAGGACTACAAGCACTGGCAGACGGCTGACCGACGGATCCTCGAACGGATCAACCTGCTCGTCGACGCTTGCCTGCGCGAGCCGTTCGAGGGCATCGGGAAGCCCGAGCAACTCAGGTACGGCGCGCAGGGCTCGTGGTCGCGCCGGATCACCGATGAGCACCGACTCGTGTACCTCGTTGACGGGGACGACCTGGTGATCCTCCAGGCCCGCTACCACTACTGAGGCGGGCGTGGTCGAGTCCCGCTCTACGTGTGAGCTCGCGCGGTCGCGCGCGTCAGAGGGGGCTGGAGGCGTGCCGAAAGGTACATGGGAAGAAAAAAGCGACACAGCAAAGGAAAAAAGCGATGTCGCCCTCTTGACTTGATCTAGGTCACACCTGACGATGGTCGCAACGGCTGCTCTTGCCGTTGACTCGTAACCAGCCACCTGAAGGGGTGCCCCATGAGGACTCGACGCCTTGTACTCGCCGCGGCTGCTGTGCTCGCGGTCATGACTGCTTCGGCCTGCTCGGCGAATGACGACGGCGGGGGCGCGAGCGACGAGGTCGTCATCGGCCTGGTGGCTCCCATGTCCGGCTTCGCGGCCGACTACGGCCCGGAGGCCACCCAGGGCGTGGAGATGGCGCTCGAGGAGGTGAAGAGCAAGGCCGGCGGCGCCGACGTCAAGGTCGTCAAGGTCGACGAGGACGTCCTCGACTCCTCCCAGACGCTGGAGCGGGTCAAGAAGCTGGTCGAGAGCGACGGCGCCGACATCATCGTCGGCCCGATCTTCGGCTCCAACCAGCAGGCGGTGTCGGCCTATCTGACTCAGCAGGGCGTCCCGATGTTCACCATGCTCGGCGGCGACAAGTCGCTGGCCGGCGAGGGCTCGGCGTTCATCTGGCCGGGCGCCGACACGCTGACGGCAGGCCCTTTGGGCACGTACGCCGCGGAGGAGCTCGGCTACAAGAAGATCGCCACGCTGGCGCCCGACTACGCCTACGGTCACAACGCCATCGACGGCGCCGCGGACGCGTTCAAGAAGGCCGGGGGCGAGGTCGCCCAGCAGCAGTGGGTGCCGCTCGGGACGACCGACATGCTGCAGTACGCCACGAGCCTGGACAAGAGCGTGGACGCGCTAGTCATGTGGCTGGTGCCGGCCGACGCGGCGGCCTTCGTCCGGGAGTACCGGAACCTGGGCATCAAGGTCCCGCTGTTGATGTTCCAGGGCATCTTCGACCCGACCTTCCAGGACGTCGGCGCTCAGCTGCAGGGCGTGATCGGCCTCAACGAGTACAACCACCTGCTCGACAACGCGGCCAACAAGTCCTTCACCGAGGCATACGCCGCCAAGTACGACGGCGCCATTCCCAACCAGACGACCGCGTTCGCCTACGTCGTCACGAAGAACATCATCACCGCGCTGGACGACGCCGACGCCGACACGTCGGTGGAAGCGCTGCGCAAGGCACTGTCGGGCAAGGAGCTGGACACCGTGATCGGGACGGCTTCCTACGACGACGACGGGGTCGCGGCCTCCGACCGCACGGTCGTCGAGGGCACCAAGATCGGCTCGCGCTACGAGTGGAAGCCGATCAAGACCTACGAGAGCATCGGTCACTGATCCCATGCAGGTCGTTGCCAACGGCGTGGCGCTGGGCGCAGTCCTGTTCCTGATGGCATCAGGGCTGGCCCTGCTCCTCGGCGCGATGGGCGTCCTCAACCTCGCGCACGGTGCCGTGTACATGGTGGGCGCCTACACGACGTGGATGCTCGTGGTGTCGCACGGTTGGCCGATCGTCGTCGGGGTGGCGGCCGCCGGCCTGACGTGCGCCGTGCTCGGCGTCGTCCTCGAGCGGCTGTTCCGGACGATCCCCGGCAGACCCAACGAGCAGATCCTGCTGTCCTTCGGCCTGATCTACGTGCTGGGAAACCTGGCCCAGGTGCTGTGGGGTCCCGTGGCCAAGGCGCCCTTCCAGGTCTCCTGGCTCGACGGCGCGGTCCATCTCGGATCGGTCGCGATCCCTGCCAACCGCCTGGCGATCGCCGTGGTCGGCTTCGCGATCGCGCTGGTCCTCTGGTTCGTCCAGGACCGCACCAGGGTCGGGGCGATGGTCCGCGCCGGCATGGACGACGCGGAGATGACGCGGGCACTGGGGATCAACCTCGATCGGGTCGTCCTCGGCGTGTTCGTGCTGGGCTCGGCGGTCGCCGGGATCGCGGGCGGCATCGGCGGCCTGGTGCTGGGCGCCAGCACCGAGCAGCCGATGGACGTCCTGCTCCTGGCGCTGATCGTCGTCGTCGTCGGCGGAATCGGCTCCATCCCCGGCACCTTGGCGGCCTCGATCCTGATCGGCCTGCTCGACGCCTACTCCCGGTACCAGTTCCCGGCGATGTCGAGCGTGATCCTCTACCTGCTGATGGCGGCGGTGCTGGTCCTCCGCCCGACCGGCCTGAGCGGGAGGGCGGCATGAGGCGCGTGACGAGGTACGTGTCGCCGATCGTCGTGGTCGGGATCGGGCTGTGGCTTCCGTACGCTCTCACCAGTCAGCAGGAGAGCCTGCTCACCCGTGCCCTCATCTTCGGCTTGATGGCGGCCAGCCTGGACATCGCCTACGGCCAGGCCGGGCTCTACTCGCTCGGGCACGCGGCGCTAGCCGGCGTCGGCGGCTACACCGCTGGCCTGCTGATGGTGCGCCACGACGTGCAGTCGTTCTGGCTGCTCCTCGCGGCCGCGCTGACCGCATCGGCGCTCGCGTCGCTGGTGTTCGCCCTGGTGACACTGCGCGCACGCGCGCTCTACTTCATCCTGGTGACTCTCGCGCTCGGTCAGATGGTCTCGAATCTGGCTCAACAGTGGGACTACCTCAAGACGGCGCAGGCGGAAGCCGTGACCGGGATCATCCTCCCGGACCTCGGCTTCGCCTTCCCGTGGAACCCGGCGACCACGCTGCAGTTCGTCGTGGTCGTGGTGGCGGTCGTCATGGTCGTGATCCAGCGGCTGATCGGCTCGCCTCTCGGGCTGGCGTTCCGTGGGACCCGTGAGAACGAGACCCGGATGGAGGCGCTCGGATACAACGTGTGGTTGGTCCGGGTGGTGGCGCTGGTGGTCTCCGGGACACTGTGCGGCCTGTCGGGTGCGATGTTCGCGTTCCACTCCGGGCTCATCTCGCCCACCAACATCGGCGTCGCGGCCTCGGGACTGCTGGTGCTGATGGTCATCATCGGCGGCAGCGGAACGCGCTACGGCGCGTTCGTGGGCGGCATCGTGGTGACCTTCCTCCAGTTCTACGCCGCGGACTGGTCGCTGGAGAGGGCTCCGATGATCATCGGGCTGCTGTTCATCGTGACGGCGCTGCTGAACAAGTACCGCTCCGGTCTGTGGAGCCGGATCAAGGGAGTCGCCCCGACGGGCCGACGAGAGAAGCAGGAGGTCGGTCATGCCGGGCGCGTCGCTGCTTGAGATCGAGGCGGTGAGCCGGCGCTATGGCGGCGTGCACGCCGTCCAGGACGTCTCCTTCCAGCTCAAGACCGGCGAGTGGATCGGTGTGATCGGGCCCAACGGGGCCGGCAAGTCGACCCTGTTCAACATCGTGGGTGGTCAGATCCCCGCGTCCGGCGGCCGGGTTCGCTTCGACGGCGCCGACATCACCGGCCTCTCCTCCCACCGGCGCTACCGCAGGGGCATCTCGCGGTCGTTCCAGATCTCGAGTCTCTTCCCCGAGCTGAGCGTCCGCGAGCATCTCACCCTGGCCTGCCGCGCGGCCGGTCGATGGAACGCGGTCCGCGGGTGGCGCGGAGACGCCCGGGTGGACGGGGAGGTCGATCGTCTCCTCGGCCTGTGGGACCTGGGCCGTGCCGACGGACGTGAGCTGCCGGCAGAGATGTCGTACGGCGCGCAGCGTCGCCTGGAGCTGGCGATCGCGACCGCCTCGCGGCCCAGGCTGCTGCTGCTCGACGAGCCGAACGTCGGACTGACCCAACAGGAGTGCGACGACCTCCGTGACCGCGTGCACGAGCTCGGCCCCGAGACGGCGGTCGTCTTCGTGGCACACGACATGGCGATGGTGATGAGCTGGTCCCACCGGATCCTGGTGATGCACCAGGGGCAGCTCATCGCCGACGACGAGCCCGAGGCGATTGCGAAGAACCCGTTCGTGGAGGAGGTGTATCTCGGTGAAGAGCATCAGTGAGCAGCCGCTGCTGCAGGTCGCTGGTCTCACGGGTGGCTACGGCGGTGCGCCGGTCCTGCACGGTGTCGATCTGGAGATCCGCCCAGGGTCGGTGACGGCACTGCTCGGCCGCAACGGCATGGGCAAGTCCAGCACCATTCGCGCGATCATGGGTCTGCTGCCGGTCTCGTCGGGATCGATCCGCTTCGACGGACAGGAGCTTGCCGGCCTGCCGTCCTACCGCCGGGCCAGGCTCGGCATCGGTCTGGTCCCCGAGGCGCGGCAGGTGTTCCGCAGCCTGACGGTGCGCGAGCACCTGGAGGTGGCCGCGCGCAGGCCGGCCGACGCGAGCGGCTGGACGACCGACCGGCTGATGGAGGTGTTCCCGGTTCTGCGTCGGCGGGCGAGCGCTTCGGGAGCGAACCTGAGCGGCGGCGAGCAGCAGATCCTGGTCATCGCGCGCGCACTGAGTACCAACCCACGGCTGCTGCTGCTCGACGAGCCCACCGAGGGTCTTGCTCCGGCCATCGTGCTCGAGATCGCCGAGATGATCCGTCGACTCAGCGGCGAGGCCGGTGCCCCGGCGATCCTGCTGGTGGAGCAGAACCTCCGATTCGCACTCCGAGTCGCCGATCACGCGGTCGTCCTGGTCCACGGCGAAGTGGCGCACGCCAGCACCGCCGCCGAGCTCGCCGAGCGCCGCGATGTCCAGCAGAGCCTCATCGGGTTGGGTGTGGCGTGAGCAGTATGCCGGGCCTCGTCGAGGCGATGGACCGGTTGCGCACCGGGCGGCTCACCGCGGCGGAGCTGCTCGAGGAGTGCATCTCCCGCATCGAGTCCACCGAGGCCGCTGTCCACGCCATGGTCACCATGACGCTGCCCGAGGCGACGAAGCAGGCCGAGCAGGCGGATCGACAGCGGAAGGCCGGCGACCCGCGCCCGCTGCTCGGTGTCCCCGTCGTGGTCAAGGACCTGATCGACGTCGCCGGCTTGCCCACGACGGCGGGCAGCCGGGTCCTGGCCGACAACGTCGCCGATGTCAGCGCCCCGGTCTGGAGGCTGCTCGAGGACGCCGGGGTCGTGCTGGTCGGCAAGGCGAACACCCACGAGTTCGCGTACGGCGGCACGACCGAGCCCACTCGCAACCCCAGCGACCCGACGCGCATGGTGGGCGGCTCCTCCGGCGGGCCGGCCGCGGCGCTCGCGGCCGGCTTCTGTCTCGGCGCGGTCGGCACCGACACCGCCGGGTCGGTGCGCATCCCGGCGAACCTGTGCGGCGTCGCGGCGCTGAAGCCCACCCGTGGGCTGGTCTCGACAGCCGGGGTGATCCCGCTCTCGGAGTCTTTGGACTGCGTGGGCCCGATGGCCCGTAACGTCGCCGATCTCGACCCCCTGCTGCGTGCCATGACCTCGGTCGATCTCGGCTCGGCGGGCCGAGGTCGACCGAGCCGGGTGGGTGTGCTGCCCGGCACCGGGCCGACCGCTCCCGCGGTCCGTGAGGCGGTCGAGGCGGCGGTGCGCGCGTTCGAGGGGCTGGGCGCCACGGCGTGCCCGGTGACGCTCCCGGGCTGGGCGGACGCGGTGTTCTGGAACTTCAGCGTGATGGGCTACGAGGCGCACCGGATCCATCAGCGGTGGTCGGACCGGCGCGACCTCTACACCGACTACGTCCGGGAGCGGCTCGACGAGGCGGCCGCGGTCACCACGGGGGAGTACCACGCGGCACTGGCATCGGGGGAGCGACTCGCGGCCGGACTGGACGAGCTCCTGCGAGACGTGGACGTGCTCGTCGTACCGGGCGTGCCGTTCGCAGCCCCGCCGGCGTACGACGAGCGGGTGCAGGTCGACGGCGAGTGGATCGATCGCGACCTGGGGCTCTGCCTCAACACGGCGTTCGCGAATCTCACCGGTCATCCGGCGCTGGCCGTGCCGGCGGGTCTCGACGGCGGGCTCCCCGTGGGAGTCCAGCTCGTCGGCCGTCGCGACAGCGACCTCGACTTGATCGCGACGGGCGCGCTGCTGCAGGATGCGCTGCCGCCGGGTATGCCCGACCGCCTGCGGTCGAGCCGCTAGGAGCGATCCGCTAGTGGCCCGCGGGGAGGAAGAAGGTCGCGTACCACGTGTGCGCCACGGTTCTCGCCGCCTCGTCGAGGTCGACGACGGATCCGTGCAGCTCCTGCTGGGCGTACCAGACGTATGCCGACTGCTCGACCATGCACGCCACGGACTCGGCGGCCAGTGCGGCGTCGACACCGTTGACCTCGGTGATGCCGTGCACGCGTGCCAGCGCTGCGACGAAGCGCTCCACGTGCCGGTTGCGCATCTTCCACCAGAAGTCGCGGAACCGGTTCTCGACGTGGGCGGCCTGGATGAAGGCGCGCATCACGTCGCGTTGGTCGCGGTAGAGCTCGAGGTAGCCCCGGTTGGACTCGACCAGCGCCTCGTAGGGCTGGGTCGCGAAGTCGCTCTCCTTCGCGATGCTCGCCCGGAAGAGCTCCTCGTGGAGGTCGGCGATCACCTGGGCGAAGAGGTCCTCCTTGTTCGCGAAGTACCGGTAGAGACCGCCCATCGAGATCTTGGCGTCCTCGGCGACATCGCTCATCCGAGCGTTCACGTAGCCGTCGCGGGCGAAGACGGCTCGTCCTGAGGCGACGAGATGAGCGCGGGTGCGGAGTCCCTTGGGAGTGGTCGGCTGTGCGGACACGGGGTCCTTCCTTACTCGCTCGATCGTGCTGTGACCGGGATCATAACAGAAGCGATGTCCGTTTTAGAAAAAAGCGACGTCACTCTCTTGACAGGAGACGCCATGACCACCGACGATCGATGTGTGACGACGACAGCCGATGCCGCGACCGCCCCCCAGGCGCTGGCCGAGCAGTACCGCTCCCGCGGTTGGTGGACCGGTGAGCGGCTCGCCGACCGGTTCCGCGGGTACGTCGACCGCGATCCCGGACGGGCCGCGGTGATCGACGACCGTGGCACGACGCTGACCCGCGAGCAGCTGTGGACGCGCGCCGAGGAACTGGGCACTCGACTGGCCGGCGCCGGTGTGCGGCCGGGCGACGTCGTACTGATCTATCTGCCGAACACCCTCCACTGGCAGGTCAGCCTGCTCGCCGTCCTCCGGCTGGGCGCCGTTCCGGCCACGCTTCCGCTGTCCACCGACGAGAGCACTCTGGCCTATATCTACGACCTCGTCGCGGCGCGTGCCGTCATCGCGCCGCGCTCCTCGCGCCGCCGGCCGACCGGTGAGTGGGCACTGGCGGCAGTCCGGGCGGCCGGTCGCGAGGGGACCGTCCTCTCGATCGCCGACGACGGCGCCGAGGTGTGGACCACCGTGCCCGGCGAGAGGCAGGGGCCGATCGTTCCGGCCGAGGTCGACCACCTGATGTTCACCTCGAGCACCACGGGCATGCCCAAGGCGGTGATGCACACCGCGGACACGCTGGCGACGGTCAACCGCCAGTTCGCCGAGCGCTTCGGCCTGGGGGAGGACACCCCGCTGTTCATGCCGTCCCCGCTGGGGCACAGCGTCGGCGCATGGCACGGTGGCCGCCTGGCCCTGTGGACGGGCGCGACGCTGGTCCTGCAGGAGACCTGGGATCCGCGGCAGGGCCTCGAGCTGATCGACCGGCATCAGTGCGCCTTCACCGCGGCGGCGACCCCCTTCCTCAAGGACATCGTCGACGTGGAGTGGCCGTCGGGTCAGCCCAAGATGCCGTCGGTGCGGACCTTCCTGTGTGGTGGCGCGCCGGTGCCGCCGAGCCTGATGGAGCAGGCCGCCGCCCAGGCTCCGGACACCTTCGTCACGGTCCTGTGGGGCATGACCGAGGGCGCCGGCACGACCTGCACGGCCGACAGCACCTACGAGCAGCTCACCGGCTCGGCCGGGAGGCCGCTCCCCGACCTGGACTTCCAGATCCTCCTCCCCGACGCGGACGGCGCCGGCGAGCTGGCGATGCGCGGCCCCCAGGTCTTCGTGGGCTACCTCGGTCAGGAGGCGATGTACCGCGAGCTGCTCACCGACGACGGGTACTTCCGGACCGGGGACCTGGCCCGCATCGACGAGGACGGCTACCTCCACCTGACCGGCCGGCTCAAGGACATCATCATCCGCGGCGGAGTGAACATCTCCCCGGTGCCGATCGAGAACGCCATCGCGGCCCACCCCGACGTCAAGCGGGTGGCCGTCATCGGGCAGTCCGACGAGCGTCTTGGCGAGCGGATCTGCGCGGTCGTCGTCCCGGGTGACCACGCGCCGTCGCTGGAGGAGCTGAACGCCTGGCTACGAGATCAAGGCGTGTCTGAGCGCAAGCTGCCGGAGTCCCTGGTCGTCGTCGACGACATGCCGGTCACGGCCGCCGGCAAGATCCGCAAGGTCGACCTTCGACGCAGCCTGGAGGAGAGATGAGCACCGTCCGCATCGGCGACATCGACGTCGCCTACACCGAGGCCGGCTCCGGTCGTCCGGTGGTCCTCGTGCACGGACTCGCCGAGGATCGCCGTACCTGGGCCGTCCAGCAGCGCGAGCTCGACGAGGTGCGCACCTTCGCCTACGACCTGCGCGGGCACGGTGAGACGGGCGTCGGCCAGGCCGACGGGACGCTCGAGCAGCTTGGCGGCGATCTGATCGCCTTCCTCGAGCAGATCACCGGTCCCGCCGTCGTCGTCGGGTTCTCCCTGGGCGGCACCGTCGCCCTGTGGGCGGCGGCCGAGCGCCCCGAACTCGTCCAGAGCGCTGTCGTGCTCGGCACCTCCTCGGTGGTGGGCCGCGCGGCAGCCGCGTTCTACCAGAACCGCATCGAGCAGGCCGCCGAGACCGACTCGCCCGAGTTCCGAGAGGGACTGCGACAGGACACGGCGGCCGCGCTCACCGTCGCCGCCGACCGCCTCGACGACGTGGTCGCCGCCCGGCTGGCCGCCATCGGCGACGGCCGCGGCTACGTCAACGCCGCCGGTGCCATGGCCGGGCTCAGTGAGCATCCGCTCACGTCGCGGCTCGGTGACATCCCCGTGCACGTCGACGTCGTCGGCGCGACGGGCGACACGTTCTGCCCGGAGAAGGCTGCCCGGATCATCCTCGCGGCGCTGCCCGACGCGGCGTACCACGAGATCCCGAACGCCGGTCATCTGATGAACATCGACAACCCGCAGGGCGTCACGGACGTGCTCCGCTCCCTGCTCAAGGAAAGGAACTGACCATGGATCGTTGGGGACTCTCGATGGGCGTCAGCCCGCGCGAACCGCTGGCCAACGTCACCGAGCTCGCCGCCGCCGCGGAGAGCAAAGGCTTCGAGGCGATGTGGTTCATCGACTTCCAGCTCGGTATGAAGGACGTGTACGCCGCGATGAACCTGGCGGCGCTCGCCACCGAGAACATGCACGTCGGCTCGGCCGTCACGAACCTGCTCACCCGGCACCCAACGGTGACGGCCAACGCGACGCTCGCTCTCGACGAGCTCTCCGGCGGCCACGCCATGCTCGGCCTGGGAGCCGGCTGGTCGGCGGTCTACGGTGCCGGCGGCGAGCCCTCGAAGCTCGGCGACCTCTCCGCGGGCATCGACGAGTTCCGCAAGCTCTTCACCGGTGAGGAGCAGGAGCTCTACGGCACCAAGATCAAGCTCGCGACGGCGGCCCGGCAGGTGCCCATCTACCTGGCCGTCTCCCAGCCGGGGATGCTGCGCTTGTCCGGCGAGAAGTGCGACGGCGCGATCCTGATGGGCGCGGCCGACCCCGAGTTCATCGAGTGGCAGCTGAAGTACATCTACGAGGGCCTGGAGAAGGCCGGCCGCGACCGCTCCGAGCTGGTCATCGACCTGATCGTGACCATGGGTGTGGACGACGACGAGGAGAAGGCGCTCTCGAGCGTCCGCGCGTGGGCCACCAGCCAGGCAGCGACCTTCGACGTCTGGAAGACGATGCCGCCGGCCTGGGAGAAGTTCCGTCCCGAGTTCGCGGCCGCCAACTCCCAGTACCACCTGGTCGACCACCTGTCCCGTCACGCCGGGCACAAGCAGGTCGTCAGCGACGAGTTCGTGAAGTCCGTCGCCCTGGCGGGGACCGTCGAGCAGTGCGTCGCCCGGCTCAAGGAGCTCTGCGCGCTGGACATCGACCGGATCACCTTCGCCCTGCTCTCCGGTGGCCGGATGAAGCACATGGAGCAGCTGGCCGACGAGATCATCCCGGCCGTCAAGGCCTGAGCACCCGACAGGAGAACTGAGATGACCGAACGCAAGGTCGCGGTGGTCACCGCGGCGGCAGGGGCCGGGATCGGCGCGGCGGTGGTCCGCCGGCTGGCGTCCGACGGCTTCGACGTCGTGGTCACCGACGCGCACGAGCGCCGCAGCAAGGAGCTGGCCGAGGCGCTGGCCGCCGAGCACGGCCGGGACTTCCTCTCGGTGCCGCTCGACGTCACCGACCCCGCCGGTGTGGAGGCCGCCCTCTCCCGGGTGGTCGCCGAGCGCGGTCGCCTCGACGTACTGGTCAACAACGCCGGCTGGTCGAAGATCGAGCCGGTGGCGGAGATGTCGCTGGAGACCTGGCAGCGCTGCCTCGACGTCGACCTCACCGGCACGTTCCTGTGCATGCGCCACGCGCTGCCGCACATGATCGAGGGCGGGTCCGGGGCGATCGTGAACATCAGCTCGATCGCGGCGTACGAGACCTCGACCGAGCACGGCGCGGCCTACTCCGCGGCCAAGGCCGGCGTCCTTGCCCTGACCCGCGTCGCGGCGGCGGAGAACGGCAGGCACGGGGTGCGGGTCAACGCGATCACGCCTGGGCTGATCTACAACGACTTCCTCCGCAAGATCTACCCCGACGAGTTCTTCGACGGCTACGCCGAGAGCCGTTCGCTGGTCGGCCGGATCGGGCAGCCCGACGACATCGCCAACCTCGTCGCGTTCCTCGTCTCGGACCAGGCCGGCTACGTCACCGGCGAGGTCTACGGGGTCAGCGGTGGGGTGTACCCCCATGCCTGACCAGGATCCGACCCGCCTCTCGGCGGTCGAGCTCGCGGCGGCGTACCGGAGCCGGGAGCTCAGCCCGGTCGAGGTGACGCGTGCCTTCCTGGAGAGGATCGAGGAGTACGACGACCAGCTGCACGCGTTCGTCGAGGTGACCGCCGAGCTCGCGCTCGAGCAGGCCGCTGTCGCCGAACGCGCGTTCGCCGCCGGCGAGCCGCTCGGTCCGCTGGCCGGAGTGCCGGTCGCGGTCAAGGATGCCTTCCACGTCGAGGGTGTCGTCACCACGCTCGGGTCACAGATCCACCGCAACCACGTGGCGAAGACCGACTCCGGCGTGGTGCGCCGGCTCCGGGCCGCGAACGCGGTGTTCCTGGGCAAGACGAACGTCGCCGAGTTCTGCCAGTCGGCCACGACCGACAACCTGCTCGGCCCGGACACCGGCAACCCCTGGGACCCCAGCCGCACCCCGGGTGGATCGAGCGGCGGCTCGGCGGCCGCGGTCGCCGCCGGGTTCGCCACGGTGGCGGTCGGGTCAGACGGAGGCGGATCGATCCGGATCCCCGCTGCCTTCACCGGCATCTTCGGCCTGAAGCCCTCTCCGGGTGTCGTCCCGGACGAGAAGGGCTTCCGGGGCATGACCGACTTCGTCAGCGCCGGCCCGATGACCTCCTCGGTGGCCGACGCACGCGCGGTGTTCGCGGTGCTGTCGGAGCAACGACTCGATCGGCAGCAGGTGCCGGAGGGTCTGCGCGTCGGTTACTGCGCCCGACCCGAGGGCCGCCCCGTCGATCCTGCGGTGGCCGCGGCGATCGAGGAGGTCGCCAAGTCGCTCGACCACCTCGGCCACGACGTGGTCCCGGCCGATCTCCCGATCGATGGCTGGAACGAGGTCTTCGGCCCGCTCGTGCTCGAGGACGAGCACCGCGAGCGCGGTCACCTGCTCGAGCTGCATGCCGACGAGCTCACCCGATACGAGCGCTCGTCGCTGAGAGCGGGACGAGCACTCGACCCGGGCGAGGTCAGCCGGGCTCGCGAGCTGCTTCCGGCGTACCGGGAGCGCGTCGACCGGGTGTTCGACAGCTACGACGTGCTGCTCACTCCGGCGACCGCGGTGAGCGCCTTCCCGCTGGGCCGGCGCCCCGACCGCATCGACGGCGTCGACGTCGACCTGCTCTGGGGCGCGTTCCCGTTCGCCGTCCCCTTCAACGTGGCGGGCGTCGCCGCCGCCTCGCTGCCCTGCGGTCTGGCCGACGGGCTGCCGGTCGGCGCTCAGCTGGTCACCCGCGCCGGCACCGAGTCCTTCCTGCTCGACGTCTGCGAGCAACTCGAGCAGGCGCTCGCTTTCGACCGCACGCCGGTGCTCGACCGCTGGGCGCTGCGAGCCGAGGCGTCATGACCGCCGCGGTCTCGGTGCGCGCGGAGGAACGGGTCCTGCACCTCGTGCTCGATGCGCCCGAGCGCCGCAACGCGCTCTCCCGAGAGATGCTCGTCTCGTTGGCCGACGAGCTGTCGGTTCTCGATCCCGACATCCTCGGCGTGGTGATCTCCGGTCGTGGTGAGGCGTTCAGCGCCGGCGCCGACTTCGCCGAGTTGACCGGAACTCGTGAGGACCTCGGCTACGACGAGGTGGTGTCCGCGGCCCGGGAGGCGATCATCTCGTGCCCGCGTCTCGTCGTGGCCGCGATCGAAGGCCCGTGCCTGGGGGCCGCCGCCGACCTTGCTCTCGCCTGCGATGCGCGGGTCGCCGGCGATGGAGGCTATCTACAGATCCCTGCCGTTCACCTGGGACTGCTCTACAACCCCGAGGTCGTCGCCAGGACCGCGTTCTCGTACGGACATGACCTGGCACGCCGGCTCTTCCTGCTCGGCGAGCGGTTCCCGGCGCAGTTGGCGGCCGCGGCCGGCCTGGTCACCCAGACTTGCGCGTCCGGCGAGGCGGTCGGGCGCGCGCACGACCTCGTCGCTGACACCCGGCCGTCGAGTCTCGCCGCGGCGGCTGCCACCAAGGCGCTGCTGGGCTCGCTCCCCCCGGCGTCCCAGGTCGCGTCTTCGTGGCAGTCGCTCCGGCTCGAGCTGCTCGACTCGCCGGCCCGCCGCGCCGCCATCGCCCACGCCCATTCCCAGCACGCCTGATCACCACGCAGCACCGAACCCGTCACGGAGGACAACCATGAGTCAGCCCCTCGACCCGAGTGCCAAGCCGGACCCGCACGACTTCCTCGCCCTCGACTCGCTGATCGACGACGAGGAGCGATCGATCCAGCAGACCGTACGACGCTTCGTCGACGACCGCGTCCTCCCGGACATCGCCGACTGGTACGACCGCGGGGTCTTCCCGCGCGATCTCGCCAAGGAGATGGGCAGTCTGGGCCTGCTCGGCATGCACCTGGACGGCTACGGATGCGCCGGCACGAACGCCGTGAGCTACGGCCTGGCCTGCCAGGAGCTGGAGGCGGGCGACTCCGGCTTCCGCAGCTTCGTGTCGGTCCAGGGATCACTGGCGATGTTCCCGATCCACGCCTTCGGGTCCGAGGAGCAGAAGAGCGAATGGCTGCCCCGGATGGCCGCCGGCGAGGCGATCGGCTGCTTCGGGCTGACCGAGCCCGACTCGGGCTCCGACCCCGGCAGCATGCGGACGTTCGCCCGCCGCGACGGATCGGACTGGGTGCTCAACGGCACGAAGATGTGGATCACCAACGGCGGCATCGCCGACGTGGCGATCGTCTGGGCCCGCACGGACGACGGCGTGCGTGGCTTCGTCGTGCCGACCGACACACCGGGCTTCACCACTCACGACATCCACGGCAAGGCGTCGCTGCGGGCCTCGGTCACCTCCGAACTGGTGCTCGAGGACGTACGACTCCCCGAGTCCGCGGTGCTTCCGGGCGTGCAGGGCCTGCGCGGTCCGCTGTCGTGTCTCAACGAGGCGCGCTTCGGCATTCTGTTCGGCGTCGTCGGAGCGGCACGCGCCTGCTACGAGTCCGCGCTGGAGTACTCGCTCAGCAGGGAGCAGTTCGGCTCGCCGATCGCCGGCTTCCAGCTGGTGCAGCGCAAGCTCGTCGAGATGATGGTCTCGGTCAACCGGTCGGCCATGGTCGCCCTGCATCTCGGGCGGCTCAAGGACCAGGGCCGGCTCAGCCCGGCCCAGGTCAGCTTCGGCAAGCTCGACAACGTCCGTCAGGCGATCGAGGTGGCCCGTGAGGCACGGAACAGCCTGGGCGCCAACGGCATCACACTCGAGTACCCGGTGATCCGGCACATGACGAACCTGGAGTCGGTCTACACCTACGAGGGCACCAACGAGATACACACGCTCACCCTGGGGCAGGCCATCACCGGGATCGGGGCGTTCCGATGAGCGCCGACGTGACGACCCTGCCGGAGATCGCCGGCACCGACCTGGGAACCCACACGGCGGCGTACGACGACACCGCCGCACTGCTCTACGCACTCGCGGTCGGCGCTCGTGCCTCCGACCTCGACCTGGTCTACGAGCGGAGCCTGCGCACCCTGCCCACCTACGCCTGCGCGCTCGGGCTGTGGGCGGTCGAGGCGGCCGGGAGGCTCGGGGCCTACGACCCGACCCGGTCCCTGCACGCCGCTCAGCGTCTGGTCATGCACGCGCCGCTGCCGCCCGCGGGTGAGATCGCGATGTCCGGCCGGGTGAGCACGGTCCTGGACAAGGGCAAGGCCGCGCTGGTCCAGATCGAGGTCGGCTCGGAGCTGTTCACCGCGACGTACGACATCTTCCTGCCCGGCCTGGGCGGATGGGGCGGCGACCGCGGGCCGTCGGCCCCCCCGTCGGATCCGGTGACGCTGGACCAGGTCACCAGCCATCGCACCGACGAGAGCCTCGCGGCGCTCTACCGCCTCACCGGTGATCGCCACCCGGTGCACATCGATCCGGAGGTGGCCCGAGACAACGGTTTCGAGCGGCCCATCCTGCACGGGCTGTGCACGCTCGGCATCGCCGCGCGCACCGTGGCCGAACAGCAGGATGCGCATCCGTGCGACCTCACCGAGCTGGAGGTCCGACTGGCAGCACCGGTGCTTCCCGGCGACGAGATCGTGGTGCGCTCCGGCCGCGCTGGAGACCAGGCCCACTTCGAGGCTGCTGTCGGCGAGACCACCGTGCTCAAGGGAGGGCGCGCCCGGTTCGGAGGCACTCGGTGAACCTCCGGCGGGCGCTCCACCGCGCGCGCGAGGGCGTCACCCTCAACCACGAGGAGGCCACGACGCTCCTCCACGCGCGAGGTGAGGACCTGGCCGAGCTGTGCCGTATCGCCTCCTCGGTCCGCGATCGTGGTCTGGCTGACGCGGGCCGTCCCGGCGTCGTCACCTACTCGCGCAAGGTGTTCGTCCCGCTGACGAGGCTCTGCCGCGACCGCTGTCACTACTGCACGTTCGCCACCACACCCGGGCGGGTGAGCGCGCCGTACCTCTCCATGGACGAGGTCCTCGACATCGCTCGCGCGGGCGCCGCCGCCGGCTGCAAGGAGGCGCTCATCACCCTCGGCGACCGGCCCGAGGCACGATGGTCGGCCGCGGCCGAGTGGCTGGACGCTCAGGGCTACGACTCCACGCTGGCCTACGTCCGAGCGGTCTCGATCCGGATCCTGGAGGAGACCGGGCTCCTGCCCCACGTCAACGCCGGCGTCCTGAGCTGGGAGGAGATGCAGCGCCTCAAGCCGGTCTCGCCGTCGATGGGAATGATGCTGGAGACCGTCGCGACCCGGCTGTGGTCGGAGCCGGGCGGATGTCACTTCGGCTCGCCCGACAAGGATCCGCAGCTCCGCCTGCGGGTGCTCGAGGATGCCGGGCGATCCTCGATCCCGTTCACCACCGGCCTGCTGCTCGGCATCGGGGAGACCGCCGGCGAGCGCGCCGACGCGATCTTCGCGATCCGGCGGATAGCGCGCCAGTACCGCGGCATCCAGGAGGTCATCGTCCAGAACTTCCGCGCGAAGGCTGACACCGCGATGGCCGGTGCCGCCGATCTCGCGATCGATGAGCTCGCCGCGGCGATCGCGGTCACCCGGGTGCTCCTGGGGCCGGGGGTGCGGATCCAGGCGCCCCCGAACCTGATCGATGACGAGTTCGCTCTCATCCTCGGCGCCGGCATCGACGACTGGGGCGGCGTGTCGCCGGTGACCGCCGACCACGTCAACCCCGAGCGTCCCTGGCCCTACCTCGACGGGCTCGCCGCGCACACCCGCGCGGCCGGCTTCGACCTGCGCGAGCGCCTCACCATCTATCCCGAGTACCTCCGGCGCGGTGAGCCGTGGCTCGATCCTCGGCTCGCGCGGCACGTCGACGCGCTCGCGGCCGACGACGGGCTGGCCGACGCCGCCGCCGTACCGGTCGGGAGGCCGTGGCAGGAACCCGATCTCGACTGGTCTTCCGCCGGCCGTGTCGACCTGCACACGAGCATCGACACGGTCGGTCGCAGCACCGACCGGCGCAGCGACTTCGCGGACGTCTACGGAGACTGGTCGGCCCTCCCGGACCGGGCGCCGGAGTCCCGTGTCGAGCGCCTCGACGGTGACGTGAAGGCGGCTCTCGTCGCCGCTGAGCGTGACCCGGCGGCACTCCGCGACGATCATGCACTGGCGCTCTTCGGTGCACGGGGCGCCGCGTTGGACGCGCTCACGGCGTTCGCCGACGGGCTGCGGGCCGAGGCGGTCGGCGATGACGTGACCTACGTCGTCAACCGGAACATCAACTTCACCAACGTCTGCTACACCGGATGCCGATTCTGCGCGTTCGCTCAGCGCCGTGACGACGCCGATGCGTTCACCCTGTCTCTGGAGGAGGTGGGCCGGCGCGCCGAGGAGGCATGGGCCGCCGGAGCCACGGAGATCTGCATGCAGGGCGGCATCCATCCGGACCTCCCCGGGACGGCGTACTTCGACCTGGCCCGCGAGATCAAGCGGCGCGTGCCCGAGATCCACCTCCACGCCTACTCGCCGATGGAGATCCTCAACGGCGCGGCGCGGACCGGGATGTCGTTCCGTGAGTTCCTGGTGGCGGCCAAGGAGGCCGGGGTGGACTCGATCCCCGGAACGGCCGCCGAGATCCTCGACGACGAGGTCCGCTGGGTCCTCACCAAGGGGAAGCTGCCGGCCGACACGTGGGTGGAGATCGTCACGACCGCCCACGAGATCGGACTGCCCTCGTCGTCGACGATGATGTACGGGCACGTCGACGCGCCCCCGCACTGGCTCGCGCATCTCCGCACGCTGACGCGGATCCAGGACCGGACCGGAGGCTTCACCGAGTTCGTAGCTCTGCCCTTCGTGCACCAGAACGCCCCCATCTACCTGGCCGGCAAGGCCCGTGCCGGCGCCGGTGAGGAGGAGAACCGGGTCGTCCACGCGATGGCGCGGGTGCTGCTGCACGGCCGGATCGCCAACGTGCAGACCAGCTGGGTGAAGCTCGGCGACGAGGGCACCCGGCAGCTGCTGCGAGGTGGCGCCAACGACGTCGGCGGGACACTCATGGAGGAGACCATCAGTCGCATGGCCGGCGCCGACAACGGCTCGGCCAAGTCGGTAAGCGAGCTGCGGGCCCTCGCCGAAGCGATCGGGCGACCGGCCCGGCAGCGCACGACCACCTACGGCACGGTCTCGGCGGAACGCCGGCAGGCCGCCGAGCACGCACCCACCACCCGTCACCAGCTGCCGCTGGTGACTGTCTGAGCACAGGAGACACGCATGAGCACCATCGCGATCATCGGCGGAACGGGCCCCCAGGGGAAGGGCCTGGGCTACCGGTTCGCCCGGGCCGGCCACGAGATCGTCCTCGGCTCCCGCGGCGAGGCCCGGGCCGGTGAGGCGGCGGCCGACCTGACCGACCGGCTGGCCGGCCGCGCGCACGGTCTGGTGCACGGGGCCACCAACGCCAAGGCGGCGGCCGTTGCCGAGATCGTGCTGCTCGCCGTCCCCTACGACGGTCATGACGCACTGGTCGCCGAGCTCGCCGAGCACCTGGCCGGCAATGTGCTGATCAGCTGCGTGAACCCGCTGGGCTTCGACAAGACCGGCCCGTTCGGGCTGGACATGGGCGGCGTCTCCGCTGCCGAACGGGCCCAGCAGCTGGTCCCGGACGCGACCGTGGTCGGCGCCTTCCACCATCTCTCCGCGGTGTCGCTGATCGGTGAGGCCGAGTGGCTCGACCACGAGGACGTGCTGGTCTGCGGCGACGATCCCGCGGCGAAGGCGGACGTGATGGCGCTCGCCGCCTCGGTCACCGGCCGGGCTGGGATCGACGCGGGCGCGCTGCGCCTGGCCCGCCAGCTCGAGCCGCTCACCGCGGTCCTGATCTCGATCAACAAGCGGTACAAGGTGCGGGCCGGGATCTCGATCTCGGGCGTTCCCCGGGAGGCCGAGCGCTGATGTCGGCCGGTGCATGGTGGGTCGTCGTGCCGATGAAGGACACGCGCGCGGCGAAGTCGCGGCTGGGTGGCTCACCAGACGATCGCCGTCAGCTGGCGATCCTCATGGCGCGAGACACCCTCAGTGCGATCGTCGGCGCCGCCTTCGTCGAAGGCGTCGTGGTGGTCTGCCAGCACGAGGACGACATCGAGTCGTTCGCGCTGCCCGGGGTGAGTGTGGTCGTCCGGCCGGGCCTGGACATGAACCAGGCGATCGTCGAGGGTGCGCGTCTCGTCCGCGAGCAGCGACCCGGTGCCGACGTTGCCGTGCTCCCGGGCGATCTGCCGTTCCTGCGCAGCTCGGAGGTGGAGGTCGCGCTGGCGGCGGCCGGCGGGGTGTCGCGCGCAGTCGTCGGCGATCGCTCGGCGCGCGGTACGACGCTGCTCACCGCGCGGTGCGGCCACGACCTGAACCCGCGGTACGGACCGGACTCGTTGGCTCGTCATCGCGAGGCAGGCGCCACGGAGCTCAGCCTTCCCACGTGGTCGGGCATCCGGCGAGACGTCGACCTCGACCGCGACCTGGGCCGGACACCCGCTCTCGGACGTCGTACCCGGGCGCTGCTCGAACGGCGCCGACCCATGCTTCAGGAGGCACGGTGATGGAGAGGATCGGCATCGTCGGATCCGGGCTGATGGGAGCCGGGATCGCCGAGGTGTGTGCCCGCGCCTCCCTGGACGTCGTGGTCGTCGAGTCCAGTCCCGACGCTGCTCGCGCCGGGCTCGCCCGAATCGAGGCGTCACTGCGTCGGGCTCAAGCGCGGGGCAAGCTCGAGGACGCCGACGGCGTGCTCGAGCGCATTCGCGTCGGCACCGACCTGGACCTGCTCGCAGATCGGGACCTGGTCATCGAGGCCATCGTCGAGGACGAGGCGGCGAAGACAGAGCTCTTCGCCCGACTGGATGCCGTCGTCGCGTCACCCAGCGCGATCCTGGCCACGAACACATCCTCGATCCCGGTCATGAAGCTGGCGGTGGCGACGACGCGTCCGCAGAACGTCATCGGCATCCACTTCTTCAACCCGGTGCCGGTCCTGCAGCTGGTCGAGCTCGTGCCGAGCCTGCTGACCTCGTCGAGCACGACCGAGTCCGCGCGGGGCTTCGTGGAGAAGCGCCTTGCCAAGTCGGCGATCGACTGCCAGGACCGAGCGGGCTTCGTGGTCAACGCACTGCTGATCCCCTTCGTGCTGTCCGCGATCCGCATGCTCGAGTCGGGCTTCGCCACGGCCGCGGACATCGACCAGGGACTCGTGCTCGGGGCGGCGCACCCACAAGGACCGCTGGCGCTGGCCGACCTGATCGGTCTCGACACGACGCAGGCCGTGGCCGAGTCGCTCTACGAGGAGTTCAAGGAGCCGTTGTACGCCGCCCCGCCGCTGCTCAACCGGATGGTCGACGCCGGCCTGCTGGGCCGGAAGTCCGGCCGAGGCTTCTACACCTACGCCTGAGATCGAGAGGAACGTACGTGCTCATCGGTGTGTTGAAGGAGGCCCGTCCGGGGGAGACCCGGGTTGCGGCGACGCCCGCGACGGTGGCGCAGTTGATCAAGTTGGGCTATGGCGTGGTGGTGGAGTCGGGGGCTGGTGTGCTCTCGGACTTCACGGATGCGGCGTACGTCGAGGCTGGCGCGAGTGTGGGACCCGTCACCGAGACCGA